>NZ_JASTTH010000001.1:0-1021247 GCF_032248595.1 Streptomyces winkii
TAGAACGTCGTGAGACAGTTCGGTCCCTATCCGCTGCGCGCGTAGGAGTCTTGAGAAGGGCTGTCCCTAGTACGAGAGGACCGGGACGGACGGACCTCTGGTGTGCCAGTTGTTCTGCCAAGAGCATCGCTGGTTGGCTACGTTCGGGAGGGATAACCGCTGAAAGCATCTAAGCGGGAAGCCTGCTTCGAGATGAGGACTCCCACCCCCTGTGTGGGGTTAAGGCTCCCGGGAGATGACCGGGTTGATAGGCCAGATATGGAAGACCCGTGAGGGTTGGAGTTGACTGGTACTAATAAGCCGAGGGCTTGACCACACACGTATTTGTTTCGCGTCCACTGTCCGGTATCTGAAACAACAACCCCGGCCACAACCAGCCGCCCGGCCGGCTGATAAGTGGATAGAGCGCTGACACAACAGCACACACAAGTTTCCCCCCGGTGTGGGGGTGTGTTTCGGTGGTCATAGCGTGAGGGAAACGCCCGGTTACTTTCCGAACCCGGAAGCTAAGCCTTACTGCGCCGATGGTACTGCATGCGGGAGCGTGTGGGAGAGTAGGACACCGCCGAACAATCATTAGGAGAGGCCCCGTTGGGAATGTGGGAGGTTCAACACCCCACACCCACGGGGCCTCTTCATGTGCCCGTACAGTTGCCGCATGGGCAGCTACGACTTGGTCGTCTTCGACAACGACGGTGTGCTGGTGGACAGTGAGCCGATTTCCAATCGCGTCCTCGCCGACTACTTGACCGAGTTGGGGCACCCGACCACGTACGAGGAGTCGATCCGGGATTACATGGGTGCGGCTGTGCACCGGATTCACGATCTCGTGCTGGAGCGTTCGGGGCGGCGGCTGCCCGATGACTTCGACGAGACGTTCCACGGGCGCGTATTCGCCGCGTTCCGGAGCGAGTTGAGGGCCGTCGAGGGTGTGCACGAAGTGCTGTCGAAGCTGGATGCGGACGGGATGCCGTACTGCGTCGCTTCCTCCGGAAGTCATGAGCGGATCCGCGTGGCCCTTCGTAAGACGGCTCTGTACGGACACTTCGGTGAGGAGAGCATCTTCAGCGCGGACGATGTCCGGCAGGGCAAGCCCGAGCCCGATCTCTTCCTGCTCGCGGCGGAGAAGGCGGGCGTGCCGGCTGAGCGTTGTGTGGTCGTCGAGGACAGCCCGCTGGGGGTGCGAGCCGCGCTCGCCGCGGGCATGGACGTCTATGGATTCGCGGCGATGACTCCTCGCGAGAGGCTCGCCGGTGCCACCGCACACTTCTCCCGCATGGAGGAGCTGCCCGCGCTGCTCGCGTGACGTCATCGGGTGGCCTCTGCGAACCGGCCGACGACCCTGCCGGTACGGTGGCGGGATGAGTGGCGGCGCACAGTTGATGTGGGACGAGGCAGTCACAGGCTATGACTTCGGCCCGGGGCACCCGATGGATCCGGTCCGGCTGGCGCTGACGATGCGGCTGGTCGAGGCGCTCGGGCTGGATTCCGAGAGCGGCCTCAAGGTCGCCGCCGCGAAGCCGGCCGGGGATTCGACGCTGCGGCTCGTACACAGACAGGACTACATCGATGCCGTGCGCCGCGTCTCCGCGGACCCGGGGTCCGCGACGGGCGAGTTCGGGCTGGGGACGCCGGACGATCCGGCGTTCGCGGGCATGCACGAGGCTTCGGCGTTGATCGCCGGGCAGTCGGTGGCGGCCGCCGACGCGGTCTGGCGCGGCGACGTGAAGCACGGGATCAACTTCGCCGGCGGCCTGCACCATGCGATGCACGCGTCCGCCTCAGGTTTCTGCATCTACAACGACGCGGCGCTCGCCGTCGCGCGTCTCCTGGAGCAGGGGGCGGAGCGCGTCGCGTACGTCGACGTGGACGTGCACCACGGCGACGGCGTCCAGGACGCGTTCTGGAACGACCCGCGCGTGCTCACGATTTCGCTGCACGAGCATCCGCGGATGCTCTTCCCCGGCACCGGCTGGGCCGAGGAGAACGGCGGCCCCGACGCCGAGGGCGGAGCGGTCAACGTCGCGTTGCCCGCCGGCACCGGAGACGAGGGTTGGCTGCGGGCTCTTCACGGAGTGGTGCCCGAACTCCTCGCCGAGTTCCGGCCGCAGGCGCTCGTCACCCAGCACGGCGCCGACACGCACTTCGAGGACCCCCTGGCCCATCTCGCCGTGAGCGTCGACGCGCAGCGGGCGGCAGCGGAGGCGCTCCACGGCTGGGCGCACGAGTACGCGGACGGACGTTGGGTGGCGCTCGGCGGCGGCGGATACGCGGTCTT
This sequence comes from Streptomyces winkii, assembly GCF_032248595.1. Classification (NCBI taxonomy): domain Bacteria; kingdom Bacillati; phylum Actinomycetota; class Actinomycetes; order Kitasatosporales; family Streptomycetaceae; genus Streptomyces; species Streptomyces winkii. The sequence goes on from NZ_JASTTH010000001.1 coordinate 2,279, forward strand.
CGACGTCGTGCCGCGCACGTGGACACATCTCGTGGCGATCGCCGCGGGCGCGCCCGTGCCGCCCGAGACCGAAGTGCCCGACTCCTGGCGGCAGTTGGTGTTCGCTCGTACGGGCAGCCCGGCGGCGCCGCAGCGGATGACGGACGGCCGCGAACCGGCGTGCCGCGTCTGGTCGGAGACGGGTTACGACCCTGCCGACGCGCTCGACCGCGCGGTGCATGCCACGAGGAAGGCTGTCTTCCCGGCGCACGGGCTGATGCCGTGACAGCCGGTCGCGGCGGGATGTAGGACCAGGCCGCGCGCACCCTTCCCTCGTACAACTCGTACAAGGATTCGTCAGGTGGTCGCGAGGCGTCGGACGGTCCGGTACGGCACGCAGCCGCGAGCATGGGCGGTGTGCTGAGCAGCGATCGAGCGGAACCCGCCGCCGGAGCCGAACCCGGCGGCGGAGAGGGCCAGTTACCCGGGTCCGGGTCGGGCGAAGGACCGCCCGGCCCGCGTGCGTTGCGCGAGCATCTGATCGCCTCCGGGCTCGCCGGCACGATCGCCACCAGCCGTGAGAAGAGCCTCCGGCGCTACCGGCTCTTCGCGGCACGCGACCCGCGCGCGCTGATCGGACTCGAACCCGAACACGACTGGCCCGTACCGGCGTTGCTCGCACTTATGGCCAAATCCTGCGGGGTGTCGGGTGACCCCACTACCGTCTCGGGACGCGACACCATCGATCCGGATCGTACTGTCGCGGCGCTCGACGCGTTCGCCGACCGGCTGCGCAGCGCGGCTGAGCGGCGAGTTCCCGTTCTGCTGGGGACGGGACACCCGGGGAGGCTGCTGGGCTTCTACGCATCATTGGCCTCAGCTCTCTCGTCGGCGGGATGCACTCTTCTCACATCAGCGGAGGGCCGACGTGTCGACATAACGACCCGGTTCGGCGTACGCACTCTCACCCTCGGCTACGCACGCGGGGTTGCACTGATACATGAACCCGGCGTGCACCCGGCGGTCGATGCGCCGGGCGTGCACACGCACTCGCCATTGCCGCTGCGGACCGTTCTCGCCGGGGCGATGACGGACGGCGGACCCCTGCCCGGCCTCGTCATCGGGGACCACGGATGGGTCTGCGCGGCAGGTCAGTTGGGTATTGAGGCCATCGGGCCCGCAGATACGGATGATCCGGCGCCGTTCGTGGGTCAGGCCGAGGGGAGGGTGTCGGTCGCCGTGCCGGTCGATGACGCTGCGCGGTCCGACAGCTACCGTCCGCTGGCGCACTATGTACTCAATCGAGCGTGTCTGTCACAGTAGGAGGCCGAACGCTACTCCTCTTCCCCACTTGCATCACCCGCCCCTAATCTGGGGAGGAGCGCGCATGCGAGCGGGAGTCGCCGGAAGGGGAAGCCGGTGACCGACATGTGCGGAAGGTTCAGGTGTGACATGGCTGCTGGCAAGGGACCTCTCAACGAGGTCAACTTTCTGACCGTGGCGGAAGTCGCCTCGGTGATGCGAGTGTCCAAGATGACCGTGTACCGGCTGGTGCACAGCGGTCATCTGCCGGCGATCCGGGTGGGCAGGTCCTTCCGGGTCCCAGAGCAAGCCGTCCATGAATACCTCCAGGAATCCTATGTGGGGGTGGAAACGGCCTGACGGCGTTCCGCGGCGACCCTCGGATTACGAGCCGCGCGCGGTGGCGGGTAGGCTGAACCCCATGTAGGTCGTGTGGGCTCGGACGCCCCGCGCCGAGTGAAGACAGTTCTCTCCGCGTCGGCGGAGATGATTTGTGAGCGAGGGTTGTCGTGGGCTCAGTAATCAAGAAGCGGCGCAAGCGGATGGCCAAGAAGAAGCACCGCAAGCTCCTCAAGAGGACGCGAGTTCAGCGTCGTAACAAGAAGTGAGCGAGCGCCGGGTTCGCCGGTGACCGCCGTTCTGCTGCCCGCACCACGTGTGCGGTGCGGCGGGGCGGCGGTTTCGTTTCGGTATGGGCGTCGGCGTTTCGCGCGCGCGTGCGCGGACAGGCGAGGAACGGAATCTGCGGCAAGCTGAGCCGCGGGGTCCGCGGAACCTCGCTACGTGCGGCACAGACCGCAAGCAGGCGCCAGGGGAGGGATCTTGGGCAGGGTCGTGCTCGTCACCGGGGTCGCCCGGCAGCTCGGTGGCCGCTTCGTGCGCCGTGTCCAGCGCGAACCCGACGTGGACCGCGTCGTGGGCGTCGACATCGTGGACCCCGTGCACCACCTGGGCGGCGCCGAGTTCGTCCTGGCGGACATCCGGCAGCCGGACATCGCCGGGGTGCTGGCGCAGCACGGCGTGGACACCGTCGTCCACATGGATGTGCACGGATCTCCGCCCGCGGTGCCGGGGAGCGGCAGCCGCAGCTCCGTCAAGGAAGTCAACGTCATAGGCACGATGCAGCTGTTGGGCGCGTGCCAGAAGGCTCCGTCGGTGCGCCGGCTGGTGGTGAAGTCGACGACGAGCGTGTACGGCGGAGCGCCCCGCGACCCGGCGGTCTTCGACGAGTCGACGCCCGCCAAGTCGCTGCCCGGCGGCGGCTTCGCGAAGGACGCGGTCGAAGTCGAGGGATACGTACGGGGCTTCGCCCGGCGCCGTCCCGATGTCTCGGTCACCGTGCTGCGGTTCGCGCATGTGCTGGGTCCGTCCGTGGACTCGCCGCTCGCCGGGTACTTCGCGCTGCCCGTGCTGCCGACGGTGCTCGGCTACGATCCGCGGCTCCAGTTCGTGCACGAGGACGACGCCGTCGAGGTGCTGCGCCTCGCCGCACGTGAGCCCCGCCGGGGGACGCTCAACGCGGGCACGTTCAACATCGCGGGGGACGGCACCCTGCTGCTGTCACAGTGCGCACGCCGGCTCGGCCGGCCGACCGTTCCGATGCTGCTGCCCGCGATCCGCTGGGGCAGGTCGCTCCTTCAGTCGGTCGGCGCCACGGACTTCTCGCCTGAGCAGGTGCGGCTGCTGACGCACGGACGCGTCGTGCGGACGTCCCAGATGCGCGAAGTCCTCGGGTTCGAGCCGCGGTTCACCACGGGCGAGACCCTGGCCGCGTTCGCGCGGAGCCGAGGTCCGGGGCTGCTTCCACCGGAGGCGCTGGCCCGTACGGTCGACAGAGTGGCCGCGGTGGTCGTGCCTCCGCATGAGGACGAGGGACAGGACGAGGAGGTCGGCCGGCGTGGCTGATGCGAAGGTCATCCCGTTCGGGTCTCCCGACGACGGGCCCGAGCGGCGCGGTGCGCACGAGAGGCACGCGCGCCGCGGGGCTCGGCAGCAACCCGGGGCACAGGCGGGCGGCGGCGGATCGACTGCCGGAGGCGACGCCGGGACCGGAGGCGGAGGTACCGGCTCCGGTACCGAGGGAGCCGGCGCCGGAGCGGCTGACGGCAGCTGGGAGCGCAGGGCCGCACAGGCGCTGGCGTTCCTCCGCAGGCGCGTCACCGGTGAGTACGAGGTCGACGACTTCGGCTACGACGCCGAGTTGACCGACCAGGTGCTGATGTCGCTGCTGCGCCCCGTGTACGAGAAGTACTTCCGGGTCGAGGTGCGGGGCGTCGAGAACATCCCCGACGAGGGCTCGGCGCTCATCGTCTCCAACCACTCGGGCACCCTGCCGCTCGACGGGCTGATGATGCAGGTCGCGGTGCACGACAACCATCCGGCCAACCGGCATCTGCGGCTGCTCGCGGCGGATCTCGTGTTCATGCTGCCGGTCGTCAACGCGCTCGCCCGCAAGGCGGGCCACACGCTTGCATGTTCGGAGGACGCGGCCGAGCTGCTGGCCAGGGGCGAGGCGGTCGGCGTCATGCCCGAGGGGTTCAAGGGGCTGGGCAAGCCGTTCTCGGAGCGCTACAGGCTTCAGCGGTTCGGGCGCGGCGGTTTCGTGTCGACCGCGCTGCGCGCGGGAGCGCCGATCGTGCCGTGCTCGATCGTCGGCGCCGAGGAGATCTACCCGATGGTGGGCAACGCCAAGACTCTCGCGCGGCTGCTGGGCTTTCCGTACTTCCCGGTGACGCCGACGTTCCCGTGGCTCGGGCCGCTCGGTGCCGTGCCGCTGCCGACGAAGTGGACGATCCAGTTCGGTGAGCCCATTCCGACGGACGGCTATCCGGAAGGGTCGGCCGACGACCCCATGCTGATGTTCAACCTGACGGACCAGATACGGGAGACCATCCAGCACACGCTCTACAAGCTGCTGGTGCGGCGGCGGTCGGTGTTCTTCTAGGCGTTCCCGTCCGGGTCGTGGCGTCGGTGGGACTCTTCAACTGGGCGCCGTTCAGGGCGTGTTCGGCTCCGGCGCCGGCCGCGGGGCATGTCGTACTTGCCACGGCACAGCGCAACGCCCCTCCCGGCTCCCGGACTTCGCATGGCCCGGTGACCGGCGAGGGGCGGCGCCCGCTGCTTCGCCCGCCGGCTACTTCCCCTCTTCCGAGAGCTTCTTCAGCCCCGGAAGCACGTCCGGCACGATGGGCGGCAGTGTGACATCCGACTCCGGCTGCGACTGACCGTCTCCGCCGGCGCCGGGGTGCGAGGGATTCCCGTGCGGATCGCGGGACGGGTCCAGAAGGCCGCCGCCGCCGATGAGTTCGCCCGTACGCGAATCCGAACCGGACGGCGAGGGCTCGCCGCTGTCGCCGCCCTCACGGTCGTCCGTGTCCGCCGAGGCGGAGGAGGACGGGGGCCGGGGAGACGTACGGTCCTGCCCGTGGCGGCTCTCGTCGCCTGACCGGTGCTCGCGCGAGGAGTCCTTGCCCGACTCGGAGATGAGGCCCGCGATCGGGGTGATGTCGCTGTCCATCGAGTCGAAGACGGAACTCACGTCGTCGCGGACGTCGGAGAGCTGCTCCGGAAGGTGCTCCCGCAGCTTCGCCCAGCTCTCGCGGTGGCCGGAGCTGAAGGAGGAGAGCGAGCGCATCGGTGCGATGCTGCCGTCCCTCTCGTACGCCGCGCTCAGCAGGCGGTGGCCCTCGTTGGCGTCGTAGCGCATTCCGGCGAGGGCACGGCGGACCTCGCCGACCGACTCGTCGTCCAACTCGGCGCCGCCGCGGGCCCGTTCCATCAGGCGGCGGGCCTCTCGCAGCCGCGTCGAGGCGCGGTCCAGATACACCTGGCCGCGGTCCGTCTCGTCGTCGGCGAAGTCGAGGCGCAGGTCTTCCATGCCCCGCTTGAGGCCGTAGAGCGAGTCGCCCGGAAGGGCCTCGCTGCTCGCGGCGGCGACCCCGCCGAGCGCGGATGCGGCGACGCCCACGCCGAGCCCGCCTGCCGCAAGTCCCTTGCCGAGGCGGGAGTTGGGACGGAGCCTGCTCAACGGCCCCATGGCGGGGGCGCGATGGGCGCCTTTCCTCGCGCCTCGCCCGTCCCGCTGTCCGTCCGGCGCGGCCCGCCCCTCCCGTCGCCTGTCGCGCTGCGCGGGGACCTGGCGGGCGCGGGCCTCGGGCGAGGCGAACTCCGCCTCCATGGCGGCGATCAGCTGCGCCCGTTGGACGATCTTGACGTCGGGCGCCACCGCGGGTCTGGGGACCGAGCGGAGTCTCTCCGCCAGGCCGAGCATCAACGCCGGCTCGGTCTCCCCCTCCTCCTCGGACGAGCTCTGTGCCCCGCCCGGGGCGGTCGCCTCGCCGTCACCGGCCGCGGACGGACGTACGGGGGCGGGTGGAGCGGCGCCGCGGCGTCCGCTCTCCGCCGTCCGGTCGGTCGCCGCCGCCTCGTCGAGCTCGTGCTCGTCCAGGGCCTGGGCGAAGGCGGCAGCCCGCTTGCTCGCGGTCACGGAACCGATCACGGGCGGCACCTCCTCTCGTCAGCACGGTCCACTCCCCACCACGGATGGAAGGCTGTACGGCACAACGCTCATGTTCACTCTTACGTGTGAGTGAACCCTTGCGTGCCAGGTGCGGGGAGACTGCACCCCGACAACGAGCGGCAAGCCACTCGGGTTACGGACTCACGATGATGTGACCGCATGCATGCGCAGCATCACGCTGCGGTGAAGGACAGACCCGGCAAAGCCGGTGAACTAGGGCCGCTGTGGGGGCAGTTCAGCGAGCGTCCTGGGGGAGGAGCCTCGCGAGTGTGCGGACCGCTCTGTACTGGAGGGTCTTGATGGCGCCCTCGTTCTTGCCCATGGCGCGGGCCGTCTCGGCGACGGAGAGGCCCTGGAGGAAGCGGAGCGTCACGCACTCCTGCTGCTGGGGGTTGAGCCTGCGTACGGCTTCGAGAAGGGCGGCGTTGGAGAGCGACTCCAGGACCGACTCCTCGGGGCTGCGCTCGACCTCGTTGGCGTCGAGCATCTCCCCGGTGGTCACCTCCAGGCGGAAGCGGCTCGACTTGAAGTGGTCGGCGACGAGGTTGCGCGCGATGGTGACGAGCCACGCCCCGAAGTCCCGGCCCTGCCAGGTGAAGGTGCCGATGCGCCGAAGTGCCCGCAGGAACGTCTCACTTGTGAGGTCCTCGGCCGTCGCCTTGCCGCCCACGCGGTAGTAGATGTACCGGTACACCGTGTCGCTGTACTGGTCGTAGAGGCGGCCGAAGGCCTCCGCGTCGCCGGACTGCGCCCGCTCGACGAGATCCATCATCCGGCGGCTGTCGGTGTCCGACGCGGCGGGACGTGCGCGCCGGGCGGCGGACGTGCCCGTCGCGGCGGTGCCCGTAGCGGACGCCCCCGAACTCCCGGAGGACGGGCTGCGGGTGCGTCTGCCGACGTTGCCGGAGGACGAGGCGGTGGCGGCCGGGACGGCCGCCGCGGCGCCGAGGGCGGTGCTGGTCGCGGCGCGGTGCGCCATGGCGTAGCGGTGGCCGGCGGGGACGGGCACGGCTGATGCGAGGGCGGGGGCGTACGCGCGGGGGACAAGAGCGCGTAGCCGGCCGAGTGCCGCAACGACCGTGCTGCGCAGCGTAGCCAGGCCCGAGGCGTCAACCCCGACGTGTGGGTACACGGGACTCCCAGAGGCAGAGCTTCCATCACGTGCAGTACGGGACCGTTCGACCCGGAAGGGACGTGTGGGTACCGATTGCGTCTGAGGAGAATAACGCTTCGTACAGACAGGGCTACGCGTAGTTGCTGAAATCGCCGATTCGGTCTGATCTGTTACGCGATGATGTCAGGATTTGCACGGAGCGTGATCGGCTCAACGGTCGTTTGCTGGTCACAACTTGTCGTTAGAGTTACGACTTGTGCTCGCTCGTCCGAAGCGTCACTGGCCGGAGGGACGCTGCCGGGGCCGGCGAAAATGCCGCGTTCAACTACCGCGCACAGTGCGCCGGTCCGGCGTGTCGGGGTGTGCGGGCATGCGTCCGCGCGGGCCGGGGGCTATCGGCGGCGGCGTTGCAGAGCGACGGCCGCGGCGGCTCCGCCGGCCACCGCGCCGACGCCCGCAGCCGCCGGGATGCCGACCTTGGCGGCCTTCCGGCCCGTCCGGTAGTCGCGCAGCCGCCAGCCCATTTCGCGGGCGTGCTCGCGGAGCCGGCTGTCAGGATTGATCGCATACGGATATCCGACGAGCGAGAGCATCGGAATGTCGTTGGCCGAGTCGCTGTACGCGGCGCACCTCTCCAGCTCCAGGTCCTCCGCGACGGCGAGCGCCCGTACGGCCTCGGCCTTGGCGGGGCCGTGCAGCGGCTCGCCCACCAGCCGCCCCGTGTAGACGCCGTCGACGGACTCCGCGACGGTGCCGAGCGCGCCGGTCAGCCCGAGGCGTCTGGCGATGATCGTGGCCGTCTCCACGGGCGCCGCTGTGACGAGCCAGACCTTCTGGCCCGCGTCGAGGTGGGCCTGGGCGAGCGCACGGGTGCCGGGCCAGATGCGGCCGGCCATGTACTCGTCGTAGATCTCCTCGCCGATGGCGGTGAGTTCGGAGACGCGGTGGCCCTGGACGATCGACAGGGCGCTGGACCGTACGTCCGCCATGTGGCCCGCGTTCTCGTTGCCCGCCATCCGGAACCAGGCCTGCTGCCAGGCGAAACGGGCCAGTTCGCGCTTCTCGAAGAAGTCGCGCTTGTACAGGCCCCGGCCGAAGTGGAAGAGCGCGGCGCCCTGCATGACCGTGTTGTCGAGGTCGAAGAACGCGGCGGCGCGGACGTCGCCCGCGACCGGGAACTCGGCCTCCGCCTCCTCTTGTTCCCCTCGTCGGTCCTGCTGGTCCTGCTGGTCTTGGCGGTCCTGTGCCCGTGCGATGTCGGAGACGCCCTGCTGGAGCTCTTCCTCGCGGCGCTGCTCCAGCTCCTGCTTGCGGGCGGCGTCGGCGGACGCCTCGCCGGCGAGCACGCTGCGCGCCGTCGCGGAACGGCCGCGGCGTGCGATCCAGGACCAGGCGTGACGGGCGGAGGGACGGGAGGGCATGGCACCGAGGATAGCCACTCGGCGCGGCATGCCTGTTACGCCGCGATGTCCAACTGTGGGCCCTACGGGACATATTCGGGACGGGCCGGTTGCGTACGGCTGCTAAGCGCAACCACGCGCGACGGCCTCACGCTCCGGGCCCCCGTCATGCCCTCCGGCCTGCACGGACGGCCGCCGCGGTGCGCAACCGGCGGCCCCCGTCCCGGATGTGAAGCGTCACGGAGGTGACGTGTGGTGGCGGAGAAGCGTGACAATGGCGGGATGAGCACTGTCACCCTGATCGGGAAGCCCGGATGCCATCTGTGCGACATCGCACGGGACGTGATCGTGCGGGTGTGCGCCGAGACCGGAGCGGCCTGGGAGGAGAAGAGCATCAACGAGGACCAGGAGCTGTACCGGAAGTACTGGGAGCAGATCCCGGTTGTACTGGTGGACGGCGCGCAGCACGACTTCTGGCGCGTGGACCCTGACCGGCTGCGCAAGGCGCTGAAGAGCTAGCCGGACGCCGGGAGGGCGGCGGAGTCCCGCGGTGCCCGTGCGGTGCCCGGTGGGGCCCGCGGATGACCGCCCGGAGTGCGGGTCGCCGTGCGCGGTACGGCAGTTGGGCCGTGCCGTTGGAGAGTCTGTCCCGGGCGCCGGGACGTGAGGAGTGACGTGTGTCGGGGCTGTCGCATGTGGCACCGGTCACGTTGACCGGACAAATCGGACTCCATCTTTGTGCACGCGTTCACAAAGGCATAGCCTGGTCGAGATGGAGCGTTCACGACGAGCAGTTCGCGCGGGATCGCTCACCGCTTCGCGCAACCGGCAGGAGCACCGTGGCAACTGGCCGAAATCACCGACCGGCGACGACCCGGAGCCGAGGGATCCCCGAGGCCACCGTCGCCCGGCTTCCGCTGTATCTGCGGGCCCTGACCGCGCTCTCGGAGCGCTCCGTGCCCACGGTCTCCTCCGAGGAACTGGCCGCGGCGGCCGGGGTCAATTCTGCGAAGCTGCGTAAGGACTTCTCCTACCTCGGCTCCTACGGCACCCGCGGCGTCGGCTACGACGTCGAATACCTCGTCTACCAGATCTCGCGCGAGCTGGGTCTGACGCAGGACTGGCCCGTCGTGATCGTCGGTATCGGTAACCTCGGCGCCGCGCTCGCCAACTACGGAGGCTTCGCCTCCCGCGGATTCCGCGTGGCCGCCCTGATAGACGCCGATCCCTCGCTGACCGGGAAGCCCGTCGCGGGCATAGAGGTCCAGCACACGGACGATCTCGAGCAGATCGTCGACGAGAGCGGCGTCTCGATCGGCGTGATCGCCACCCCCGCGGGCTCCGCGCAGCAGGTGTGCGACAGGCTCGTCGCCGCCGGGATCACCTCGATCCTCAACTTCGCACCGACCGTGCTCTCCGTTCCCGAGGGAGTGGACGTACGCAAGGTCGACCTCTCCATCGAGCTTCAGATCCTGGCCTTCCACGAGCAGCGCAAGGCGGGCGAGGAGGCCCCCGAGGAAGAGGAGACCGCCCCGCCGGCGGCTCCGCCCGCCGCCGCCGTCGCCAAGCGCCCCGAGCCCGGATCTGACGGGGACCGCCCCGCCGTGATGCCCGCATGAGCCTGCTGGTCGTCGGTCTGAGCCACCGCAGCGCACCGGTCAGCGTGCTGGAGCGGGCCGTGCTCGCACCCGGTGTGCGCGGCAAGCTGCTTCAGGACGCCGTGAGCGCCGAGCCCGCGGCGGAGGCGGCCGTGCTCTCCACCTGCAACCGCATCGAGCTGTACGCCGACGTGGACAAGTTCCACGCCGGCGTCGGCGAGCTGTCGACGCTGCTCGCGCAGCACAGCGGCGTCGGCCTGGACGAGCTGACTCCGCACCTGTACGTGCACTACGAGGACCGCGCCGTGCACCACCTCTTCTCGGTGGCGTGCGGCCTCGACTCGATGGTCGTCGGCGAGGGGCAGATCCTCGGCCAGATCAAGGACGCGCTCGCGGTCGCCCAGGAGCAGCACACGGCCGGGCGGCTGCTGAACGACCTCTTCCAGCAGGCGCTGCGCACCGGCAAGCGCGCGCACAGCGAGACGGGCATCGACAAGGCCGGGCAGTCGCTGGTCACCTTCGGCCTCGAACAGCTCGCGCGGCCCGCGCCCGTCGGGCAGTGGGTGCGTGGCAAGCGTGCGCTGGTCATCGGGGCGGGATCGATGTCGTCCCTGGCCGCGACGACCCTCGCGCGGGCCGGTGTGGCCGAACTGGTGATCGCCAACAGGACCTTGGACCGTGCCGAGCGGCTGGCCTCCGGGCTCGCTCCCGGGCTCGCCGCGGGCGCGGCACCGGCCGCCGCGCTGAGCGCCGGGCACGGGCCGCGCGCGCACGCGCTGCCGATCGACGGGCTGGCAGCGGAGCTGCCCCGCGCGGACATCGTGGTCTCCTGCACCGGCGCCACCGGGCTCGTACTCACGGCCGAAGCCGTGCGCGAGGCGCTGGAGAGGCGTGCCGAAGCGTCCGCAGGCGCCTCCGCCGCCGCGGACGACGGGATGGCGCTGCTCGACCTGGCCATGCCCCGCGACATCGACGCCGCCGTGCACACCGTCGAGCGCGCCCGTCTCGTGGACATCGAGTCGCTGGCCGAAGTGGCCGCGGACGCGCCGCTCGCCGCGGACGTCGACGCCGTACGGGGCATCGTCAGCGAAGAGGTCTCCGCGTTCGGTGCGGCGCAGCGCGCCGCGACGATCACCCCGACCGTCGTCGCCCTGCGCACGATGGCGGCCGACGTCGTGGCCTCCGAGATGGCCCGGCTGGAGGGCCGGCTCCAGGGCCTGGACGACAAGCAGCGCGCGGAGATCACGCAGACCGTGCGGCGCGTCGTGGAGAAGCTGCTGCACGCGCCGACGGTACGGGTGAAGGAGCTGGCCGGTGAGCCGGGCGGCGCGGGATACGCCGACGCCCTGCGTGAACTCTTCGACCTCGACCCCCAGACGGTCGCCGCCGTCAGCAGCCCCGTGCCCACAGGCGTCCCGGAGCCCGCCCAGTCCCCGGAACGCCCCGGCGGAGGCCCTCCCCCGGAGCCTTCGGCCTGGGAGGCGCCCCCAAGGAGCGAGCAGACCGACGAAGCAGGCGTCCCGGGCGCGAGCGCGGCCGGGCGCGACGAGGTGAGCACATGAGCAACAGCCCAGCGAACGCCCTCCGGTTGGGCACCCGGCGCAGCAAGCTCGCCATGGCCCAGTCGGGGCTCGTGGCGGAGCAGGTGCGCCGGGTGACCGGCCGGCCCGTGGAGCTGGTCGAGATCACGACGTACGGGGACACCAGCCGGGAGCACCTCGCGCAGATCGGCGGCACCGGCGTCTTCGTCACGGCGCTCCGCGACGCGCTGCTGGACGGCCGGATCGACTTCGCCGTCCACTCGCTGAAGGACCTGCCCACCGCGCAGCCCGGGGAGCTGACCCTGGCGGCCGTGCCCCGCCGCGCCGACCCGCGCGACGTGCTGATCGCCCGCGACGGGCTCCGCTTCGAAGCGCTCGCGGCGAGCGTGCGGAGCACCGGCAGGCCGGCCCGCATCGGTACGGGCTCTCCGCGCCGCATGTCTCAACTCGCCGCCTGGGCCCGCAGTCTCGGCACGCAGGTAGACACGGTGCCGATCCGGGGGAATATCGACACGCGCATCGGGTATGTGCGCTCAGGCGAACTCGACGCCGTGGTGCTCGCAGCAGCCGGGATGGAACGCACCGGACGCCTCGACGAGGTCACCGAACTGCTCAGTCCCGACGCCGTGCTGCCCGCTCCCGGCCAGGGGGCCCTCGCCGTCGAGTGCGCGTCGGCCGACGTACACCTGGCCACCCAGCTCGCCGAGCTCGACGACCCGCACACGCGGGCCGCCGTGACCGCCGAGCGAACCCTGCTCGCCGCTTTGGAGGCCGGCTGTAGCGCACCCGTGGGTGCGCTCGCCGACCTGCTTGGCGACGGGCAGGTTGTCACCGAAATGCGCCTGCGCGGCGTCGTCGGAACCATCGACGGCGAGACGCTGGTGCAGCTGTCCACCACCGGTCCCGTACCGGCGTCCGCGGAGAGCACGGCGACCCCGGAGAACATGGGTCGTGAGCTAGCCGACGAGATGCTCGCCAAGGGCGCGGCCGGTCTGATGGGGGAGCGAGCACTTTGAGCCCCACCACTGCCCACAACTCGACAACTCAGCACCTCTACGGTGCGCACGGACACGTCACCTTCCTCGGTGCCGGGCCCGGGGACCCGGGTCTGCTGACGCTGCGCGCCGTCGAGGCGCTCGCGCAGGCCGACGTGCTCGTGGCCGACCCGCAGGTGTACGACGTCGTCCGCGGGCACGCGCGGGCAGGAGTGGACACTCCGCTTCGGGTGGAAGACGGGGCGCAGCAGGACACGAAAGCTGACGGGGCATCAGCTGCCGCGACCGCGAGCGGTGCAGCAGATCTTGCCATGGCGGCCGCACGGTCGGGCAAGCGGGTCGTCAGAGCGGTGACGGGCGATCCCGGCCTCGACGCGGACGCGGCGCGCGAGATGCTCGCGTGCGCCGGCGAGGGCATCCCGTTCGAGGTCGTGCCCGGTATCGCCACCGCCGTGGGCGTGCCCGCGTACGCCGGGATCCCGCTGCGCGACGCGGCGGGCACCGACGTCCGGTTCATCGACGCGGCGACGGCCGACGACAGATGCTGGACGGAGGTCGGCGCGAGCGACGCGACCGTCGTCGTCTCCACGAAGCTGGACTCCGTCGTCTCCGTCGCGGGTGAGCTCGTCGCGGGCGGTCGCAAGCCGGAGACGCCGCTGACGGTCACCGCCGCCGGCACCACCACCCGGCAGCGCACCTGGAGCGCCACGCTCGGCACCATCGGCCAGGTCCTCAAGTCGGCGAAGGTGCTGCCGTCGCCGGAGGCCGGACAGCCGGTGATAGCCGTGGTCGGGGAGCGCAGCGGCGCCGCGGAACGCCATCGCCTCGCGTGGTTCGAGTCCAAGCCGCTCTTCGGCTGGCAGGTGCTGGTGCCGCGTACGAAGGAACAGGCGGAGTCGCTCTCCGACCAGCTGCGCAGCTACGGCGCCGTGCCGGCCGAGGTGCCGACCATCGCCGTCGAACCGCCGCGCACGCCGCAGCAGATGGAGCGGGCCGTCAAGGGCCTGGTCACCGGGCGGTACGAGTGGATCGCCTTCACCTCGGTGAACGCCGTGAAGGCCGTCCGCGAGAAGTTCGAGGAGTACGGGCTGGACGCGCGCGCGTTCGCGGGCATCAAGGTCGCGGCGGTGGGCGAGCAGACCGCGAAGGCGCTCGTCGAGTTCGGTGTGAAGCCCGACCTCGTGCCCAGCGGAGAGCAGTCGGCCGCCGGGCTGCTGGACGACTGGCCGCCCTACGACCCGGTCTTCGACCCCATCGACCGCGTGTTCCTGCCGCGGGCCGACATCGCCACCGAGACGCTCGTGGCGGGGCTCATCGAGCTGGGCTGGGAGGTCGACGACGTGACGGCCTACCGCACGGTGCGCGCCTCGCCGCCCCCGGCCGAGACCCGGGAGGCCATCAAGGGCGGCGGCTTCGACGCGGTGCTGTTCACCTCGTCGTCCACGGTGCGGAACCTCGTCGGCATCGCCGGCAAGCCGCACAACGTCACCGTCATCGCCTGCATCGGCCCCGCCACGGCGAAGACCGCGGAGGAGCACGGGCTGCGGGTGGACGTCATGTCGCCGGAGCCGTCGGTGCACAAACTCGCCGAGGCGCTCGCGGACTTCGGAGCGGAGCGCCGCGCGGAGGCCGTCGCCGCCGGTGACGTCGTGAAGAGGCCGAGCGAGAAGCGCCCGGCCAGGAGGAGGGCTCGATCGTCGTGAGTGCGCATGTTTCCGGTGGTGCCGGTTCCGGGGCCGTCCCGGGCGGCTTCCCCACAGTGCGGCCGCGCCGGCTCCGTACGACTCCGGCCATGCGGCGGATGGTCACCGAGCAGCGGCTGCACCCGTCGGATCTGATCCTTCCCGTCTTCGTACGCGACGGCATCAGCGAGCCCGTGCCCGTCTCGTCCATGCCGGGAGTCGTGCAGCACACCCGGGAGACGCTGAAGAAGGCGGCGCACGAGGCCGTGCGCGCGGGCGTCGGCGGAATCATGATCTTCGGCGTGCCGAAGGAGTCGGACAAGGACGCCGTCGGCAGCGCCGGGACCGATCCCGAAGGCATCCTCCAGGTCGCGCTGCGGGACGTACGGGCAGAGGTCGGCGACGACATCGTGATCATGTCGGACCTGTGCCTGGACGAGACGACGGACCACGGCCACTGCGGCGTCCTGGACGCGCAGGGCCGGGTCGACAACGACGCGACGCTGGAGCGGTACGCGGAGATGGCCCGCGTCCAGGCCGAGGCCGGCTCCCATGTGCTGGGCCCCAGCGGGATGATGGACGGCCAGATCGGCCATGTGCGCCGCGTACTCGACGAGTCGGGCCACCAGGACGTGTCCCTCTTCGCCTACACCGTGAAGTACGCGTCGGCGTTCTACGGGCCGTTCCGCGAGGCCGTCGGCTCCTCGCTCAAGGGCGACCGCAACACGTACCAGGTGAACCCGGCCAACGCGCGTGAGGCGCTGCGCGAGCTCTCCCTCGACGTCGCCGAGGGCGCGGACATGGTGATGGTCAAGCCGGGGCTGCCGTATCTGGACATCCTCCGCGACTTCGCCGAGCGGGCCGAAGTGCCCGTCGGCGTCTACCAGATCTCCGGTGAGTACGCGATGGTCGAGGCCGCCGCGCAGCACGGCTGGATCGACCGGGACCGCGCGATCATGGAGACGCTGACGAGCTTCAAGCGGGCGGGCGCGAACCTGATCCTCACGTACTGGGCGACGGAGGTCGCGGGGCGGCTGTAGGGCGCCCGTACGGGCCCGCACGGCGCCCGTGACAGGCCGCACCCGCCGCGGCGGGTGCGGCGTCTCAGGCGCTCAGGGCTTCCGTCCGATGCCCGCGTAGAAGAAGGCGTCCTCGTCGGTGATGCCCGACTCCCCGTCGGGGCGCCAGCGGTGGGTGGTCGTCAGGCCGGGCTCGATCAGTTCCGTGCCCTCGAAGAAGCCCTCGATCACCGACTTGGTGCGTATCTGCGCCGGGGTGCCGCTCTTCCGGTAGACCTCGACGGCCTTCTCGGCCGCCGGGTTGAAGTCGGGGGTCGCGTGGGAGAGCACCAGGAAGCTGCCGGAGGCGAGGCGCTCGACCATTCCCCGCACGATCTCGAACGGCCTGTCCTCGTCCGGGAGGAAGTGCGTCACCGCGAGCATCGACAGCGCGACGGGCTTCTCCAGGTCGACCGTCGCGCGGAGCTTGGGGTCGTCCAGCACGGAGTCGTGGCGCAGGTCCGCGTGTACGTAGGCGGTACGGCCCTGCGGGCTGCTGAGCGTCAGGGCGTCGGTGTACTCCAGCACCGTCGGGTCGTTGTCCGCGTAGACCACGCGCGCGTCCGGTGCGATTCCCTGCGCGACCTGGTGGAGGTTGGGCTCGGTGGGGATGCCGGTGCCTATGTCGATGAACTGCCGGACGCCGTACTCGGAGGCGAGGGTGCGCGTCGCGCGGTGCATGAAGTCACGGTTGGCGCGCGCGCCGGTCACGATGAAGGGGAAGACCTCCTTCACCTTCTCCGCCGCCTCCTGATCGACGGGATACCAGTCCTTGCCGCCGAGGTAGTAGTCGTACATACGGGCCGAGTGCGCCCTGCTGGTGTCGATCTGGGTGGGCCGTCCGCCGGATCCGGTCATCGCTGTGCTTCCTCTTCTGCCGCTGCCTGGACGGCTGCCGGTGCGCGCGGGTCCCTGACCGCGACGCTATCCGTTCGTCAACAGCCTTTCGTTGCAGGCGGGTTGAAGTTATCAGAGCGATGGTTGCGTATTGAAGGTCCCTGCGACTGCCGGTAACAGGGGAGGGGCGGGCGCAGCGGCCCGCCCCTGTTTCACCGGGAGGGGCCGGGGCCGCTCCCGGCCCGCGTTCAGAAGATGCCCTGGCCCGGGGCGAGGATGCCCGCCGGGTCGTAGCGCCGGCGGGCCGCCGCCAGGGCCGGGAAGGCGCGGCCGAAGTGGTCCCGCCAGTCGGAGCGCCGGAAGGGGATGGAGCCCACCGGATACTGCTTGCCGCCCGCGTCCCGCACCGTCTCGTACGCCGCGCGGTTGGCGGCGAGCAGCCGGTCGACGGTCGCCGGGTCGTCGGGCGGGCCGGTCCGCAGCACGGCCAGCAGATACGGAACCGGGTCGTCCGGCATCCGCAGCAGCGGAGTGTGCAGCACGTCGCGGCGCAGCGGGTAGAGCAGCACCACGCCGCTCGTGCCGACGTCCTCCGGCCTGAGGGCGTCGAGGATGCCGGAGGCCAGGCGCTCGACGGACGCGGAGGGAAGGAGCAGGTTGAGCCAGGGATGCGGGTCGTCCCACAGGCCCTGCTCCTTCTGGTCGGCCACGGAGGGCGCGAGGCGGTCGAGGAAGGTGAAGTAGTCGAGGGTGTCGGCCGTCATCCCGGCGCTCTCGAAGCGCAGCCCGGCCAGCAGCTCCTCGTCGTCCGGCTCGGGACCCGAAGGCGGGCCGTAGGCGACGGCCTCCAGCACGTGGACGTCGAAGTTCCCGGAGTCGTCGGGGAGGACGAGGCCCTCGACGTAGTCGAAGCGGCGCTCGGCCGTCAGCCGCCGCTCGTCCTCCAGGAACACCGACAGCCGCGTGTACGGGAGTTGGAAGTGGCGCACGGTCCTGGGCGCGCGCACCAGGCGGAGCGTGGCGCCCACGACGATGGCGCACTGGCCCAGGCCCGCCCGTACGGCGTCGAAGAGGTCGGCGTGCCGCGTGGCCGAGCAGCGGACCAACTCGCCCGCGCCGGTGACCACTTGGAGCTCGGTGACGGTGTCGGTCTGGGCGCCCTGCTGGTGGGTCTGGCCGCCGAGACCGCCGACGGACAGCGTGCCGCCGACGGAGAGTTCGAGGTAGTCGGTGAAGACCGGCGGCGTGAGGCCGTGCCGCAGCGTGGACTTGGCGACAACGCTCCAGCGGGCGCCCGCGCCGACCGTCACCGTGCCCCTGCTGACCGGGCCGATGTGCTTCAGCGGCGCCGTCTCGATCACCAGGCCGCCCTCGGTCTGCGCCTGCCCGTACGTCGCGTGGCCCTGGCCGCGCGGTGCCACGGGGATGCGGTGCTTGCGGCAGAAGCGGACCATCACCACGACGTCGTCGACGGAGCCGGGCCGCAGGACCGCAGCGGGGCGCCGGTGAACCATGTGACCGAAGTCCTCGGAGGCGGCGTCGAGGGCGGCGTCGTCGGTGAGCAACTCACCGTCGAGCGGCGGCACATGGTCGAAGCCGCCGTCGGCCGGGGTGCGCGGCGCGGTGCGTTCCGTGGCCCAGGCGCGGGCCGAGGGGTCGAATCCGACGACAGCGGCAGTGGTGGCCAGGCCGTACAGGGCGGCGGTCCGTCTGGTCGGTTCCGAGCGCATGGTCGTCCTCCTGATGCGGCGTCAGCGGATGTCCCCCGGCGCTGGATGCTACTTGCGGGCTGACGGGCCCGCCGGTCTTTACCCGTGTGGGGGACGGCGCCCCCGCGCGGCACGGAGTTCGCGCTCTGACGCGAGCGGCGCCCTCGGCACACGCCGAGGTATGCCCGAATAGTGTTCTATGTGCCCTATTGCGCACAACCCCCCTACGAAAGGCGCGTCATGAAGTTCGCAGTCATCGGCGGTACCGGGCTGATCGGGTCGCAGGTCGTGACGAAGCTGAACGCCGCCGGGCACGAGGCGGTGCCGCACTCGCAGTCCACCGGGGTCGACATCATCAGCGGCCAGGGGCTGGACGAGGCGATGGAGGGAGCCGACGTCGCCGTCAACCTGGCGAACTCCCCGACCTTCGACGAGGCCTCCCTGGCCTTCTTCCAGACCTCGATGGACAACCTGCTGGCCGCCGCCCGCGGGCACGGCGTCGGCCACTTCGTCATCCTCTCGATCGTCGGCGCGGACATGGTGCCGGAGCTGGACTACTACCGGGCCAAGGTGCGCCAGGAGGAGATCCTCGCGGCCGGTCCGATCCCGTACTCGATCGTCCGGGTGACGCAGTTCATGGAGTTCATGAACGCCGTGCTGTCCTGGACCGCCGACGGCGACACCGTCCGGCTGCCCGCGACGCCGATCCAGCCGATCGCCTCGGAGGACGTGGCCGACGCCGTGGCGGAGGTCGCCTCGGGATCGCCGCTGAACGGCATCCGCAACGTCGCCGGCCCCGAGGTCTTCCCGCTGGACGAGCTGGGCCGGATCACCCTGTCCAGCAAGGGCGACCGGCGCACCGTCGTCACCGACCCCACCGCCGGCATGTTCGCCGCCGTCAAGAACGACGTCCTCACTGACCAGGACGCCCGCCTCGCCCCCACCCGGTACGCGGACTGGCTCTCCTGACCCGCGCCCGCGCCCGCGCGCCGGGTGTCAGAGACGCTCGGGTGTACGGATGCCGAGGAGCGTCATGCCCTGGCGGAGCGTGCGGGCCGTGAGGTCGCACAAGAACAGCCTGTTCTGGACGAGTTGGGGCGTCTCCGCCTTCAGCACCGGGCAGTTCTCATAGAACGGGCTGTAGAGCGTGGCCAGTTCGTACAGGTACGCGGCCAGTTTGTGCGGCTCGTAGGTCTCGGCCACACCGGCGAGGGTGTCGCCGAACTCGTCCAGGTGCAGGGCGAGCGCACGCTCCGCGGGCTCCAGCTCCAGCGTCGGGTGCACCTGCGGCTTCAGGTCGCCCGCCTTGCGGAAGATCGACTGGATGCGCGCGTAGGCGTACTGGAGGTAGACGCTGGTGTCGCCCTGGAGCGAGACCATCCGGTCGAGGTCGAAGACGTAGTCGCGTGTCATGGAGTTGGACAGGTCCGCGTACTTGACCGCGCCGACGCCGACCTGGGCGGCCCGCTCCCGGATCTCGTCCTCCGTGAGGTCCTGCGCCTTCTCCCGTACGACGACGGCCGCGCGCTGCTGCGCCTCCTCCAGCAGGTCCACCAGCCGCACCGACCCGCCCTCGCGGGTCTTGAACGGCTTGCCGTCCTTGCCCAGGACCGTGCCGAACGCGAGCTGCCGGGCCGCCCCGTCGGGGAGCCAGCCGGCGCGCCCGGCGGTCTCGAAGACCATGCGGAAGTGCAGGGCCTGGCGGGCGTCCACGACATAGAGGATCGTGTCGGCGCCGAGGTTGCCGATGCGGTCGCGGATGGCGGCGAGGTCGGTGGCGGCGTAGCCGAAGCCGCCGTTGGACTTCTGCACGATCAGGGGCGTCGGGGTGCCGTCGGGGCCCTTGACGTCGTCGAAGAAGACGCACAGGGCGCCCTCGGAGCGCACGGCCACACCGGAGGACTCCAGGTCCTTCACCACGGCCTGGAGAGCGTCGTTGTAGGCGCTCTCGCCGACGATGTCCTCGTCCCGGATCTCGACGTCGAGCACCTCGTAGACACCGTGGAAGTACGTCTTCGACTCGTCGACGATCTTGTGCCACAGGTCGAGGGACTCCTCGTCGCCCGACTGGAGCGCCACGACCCGGTCGCGTGCGCGCGCCTTGAACTCCTCGTCCGACTCGAAGACCGAATAGGCGGACTTGTAGAGGCGGTTGAGGCGCGCCATGGCGGCCTCTCCCTGGTCCTTCGCGTCGGCGGCGTCCGACTCGTGGTCCAACTCGTGCGGATGCTCGACCAGATACTGGATGAGCATGCCGAACTGGGTTCCCCAGTCGCCGATGTGGTGGCGCCGGATCACCTTCTCGCCCCGGTACTCCAGGATCTGGGTCACGGCGTCGCCGATGACCGTCGAGCGCAGGTGGCCGACGTGCATCTCCTTCGCCACGTTCGGCTGCGAGTAGTCGATCACCGTGGTGCCCGGCTGCTCGGCGTACGGCACGCCCAGCCGCTCGTCGTCGGCGCGGGCCGCGAGATTGCGCAGGACCGCCGCGTCGGAGACGCCGATGTTGATGAAGCCGGGGCCCGAGACCTCGACGGAGCCGATCTCCTCGTTGGGCGGCAGGCTCTCCACGATCTGGGAGGCCAGCTCGCGCGGGTTCGTCTTCAGGCGCTTGGCGAGCGCCAGCATTCCGTTGGCCTGGAAGTCCGCCCTGTCGCTGGGACGCAGCATGGGGTCGATCCACTCCGCGGGAGTGTTCTCCGGCAGGGCTGCCGAGAGAGCCTCCGCGAGGCGCTTGTGGAGCGTGGCGGCGAGCGACGGGACCGAGGGCATGAGTGCGAGCCGTTCCGTACGTGGGTGGCCGGGGGCAACCCCGAGTATCCCACGCGGAAACGGGCCGTCGCGCAGTGGGAGAATGGGCCGCGCAGGCATGCCGGAGCAGAGAGAAGGAAGTGCCGGACGTGGGTCAGACCACCACCGAGACCGACTGGGTCTCCCGTATCGCCGATGACGTCGTCGCCGAGGCGGAGCGTCGCGCGCCGGGGAAACCAGTGGTCTGCGCCTCCGGCCTCTCGCCCTCCGGGCCGATCCACCTCGGCAATCTGCGCGAGGTGATGGTGCCGCACCTGGTCGCGGACGAGATCAAGCGGCGCGGTGTCCCGTGCGAGCACATCATCTCCTGGGACGACTACGACCGGTTCCGCAAGGTGCCCGTGGGCGTCGCGGGCGTGGACTCGTCGTGGGACGAGCACATCGGCAAGCCGCTGACCTCGGTGCCCGCGCCTCCCGGCAGCCCGTACGGCAGCTGGGGCGAGCACTTCAGGTCGGCGATGGAGGCCTCCCTCGCGGAGCTGGGCGTCGAGTACCGCGGCATCAGCCAGACGGAGATGTACACCTCCGGTGCGTACCGCGAGCAGATCCTTTTCGCGATGCGCGAACGCGAGCGCATCGACGCCGTGCTGGACCGCTACCGGACGCTCGACAAGGACAAGGGCAAGGCGTCGCAGCCCGGCGGCAAGAAGCAGCAGAAGCAGAAGCAGGGCGAGCCGGACGCCGCCGAGATCGAGGCCGAGGAGGGCTCGGGCGCCGCCGCCGAGGACGACGGCTCGGGTGCGGGGACGGGCGCGTACTACCCGTACAAGCCGTACTGCACGGCCTGCGAGCGCGATACGACCAAGGTGACGGCCTACGACGACCAGACCACCGAACTCACCTACGTCTGCGGCAGCTGTGGGCACACCGAGACGGTGGCGCTGCGCGAGTTCGACCACGGCAAGCTCGTGTGGAAGGTCGACTGGCCGATGCGCTGGGCCTACGAGGGCGTGGTCTTCGAGCCGAGCGGCGTCGACCACCAGTCGCCAGGCTCGTCCTTCGTCGTCGGCGGCCGGCTCGTGAAGGAGATCTTCGGCGCCGAGCAGCCCATCGGGCCGATGTACGCGTTCGTCGGGATCAGCGGCATGGCCAAGATGTCGTCCTCGAAGGGCGGCGTGCCCACGCCCGCCGACGCGCTGGAGATCATGGAGGCTCCGCTGCTGCGCTGGCTGTACGCACGGCGCCGGCCGAACCAGTCCTTCAAGGTCGCCTTCGACCAGGAGATCCAGCGCACCTACGACGAGTGGGACGCGCTGGAGCGCAAGCTCGCCGCGGGCGACGCACAGCCCGCGGACGCCGCCGCGCACATGCGGGCCTCCTCGACGGCCGCCGGGCCGCTGCCCTCGACGCCGCGTCCGCTGCCGTACCGCACGCTCGCGTCCGTGGTCGACGTGACCGCGGGCAACGACGAGCAGACGCTGCGCATCCTCAGCGAGCTCGACCCGGAGCGCCCGGTGCGCGCCCTCGACGAGGTGCGCCCGCGCCTGGACCGTGCCCAGCGCTGGATCACCACGCAGGTCCCCGCGGAGCAGCGCACGCGCGTACGGGACGAGCCGGACACGGCGCTGCTGGAGTCGCTGGACGACGAGCAGCGCGAGTCGCTGCGCCTGCTGCTGAACGGGCTGGACGACCACTGGTCCCTGGAAGGCCTGACGCAGCTCGTGTACGGCGTGCCGAAGGTGCAGGCCGGAATCGCGCCGGACGCCAAGCCGACGCCCGAACTGAAAGTGGCCCAGCGGTCGTTCTTCGCGCTGGTCTACAAGCTGCTCGTGGGCAGCGAGACGGGTCCGAGGCTGCCGACGCTGCTGCTGGCGGTGGGGACGGACAGGGTGCGCAAGCTGCTGGGTGCGTGAACGCGCGCTGAGGCCGGTTCATGGCGCCGGGCAGGTTGCGGGCGCTGCTCGTGCCCGGTGGCCCGGCGCTAGCCCGCGAGCCCCATCTCGGTGTTGTAGCGCTCCCTGAACTCCCGGATGTAGTTGCGCAGATACGCCTCGCTGAGCAGGGAGCCGTCCGCGTCGGTCACACCGTGCAGTTCGTGGAGGGCGCGGGAGAGCTGGCGCGCGTTCGGGAAGCTGGCCTGTGAGGCGGCGAACTGGCGGTAGACGGAGAAGTAGAACTCCTCGCGGGCGACGCCGTCCGGTATGCCCACGGGCTCCGCGTCACCGGAGCCGGAGGCACCACCCGGGCCGTCAGGCCCAGGGGGACGGACCGGAGGGGCGGGCTCCCGCTCGGGCGCGAAGTCGTACTCCTCGCCGTTCGCCCCGCCGCCCGGCGCCTCGGGCTCCATGAACAGCTGCTGTTCCTGGGCCCGTTGGGGCGGGAGGTAGGCCGGGCCGGTTCCGCCGCCGGGCGCGTTGGAGTTGCCGAGGGCGCGGCGGCGGCCGGGCCCGACCGGAACGGTCACCTGGGGGCCGGACGGCTGGGTCTCGGCGGCGTAGCTGTATTCGGGGGGAGGCTCGGAGCCACGGGCCGCGGGTTCGGGCGTACGGGCGGAGGCGGAGACCGTATCGGCCTGCGGGGACTGGGCGGTTCGCCGGGGCTGTACGGGGGCGGCGCCGTCGGCGCCCGGCTCCGCCTGACCCGGCGACCCGGGCTGGGGCTGGGGCTGCGTCCGGGGCTGCCGAGGCTCGGTCCGCTGCGGTTCGGGAGCGCCGAACTGCCCGTACTGGGACGGCTGTCCGGGCGCTCCGGGCTGCTGCCCGTACTGCGCCTGTTCCCCGTTTGCCGCGTACTCCCCGTAAGCGCCGTACTCCTCGTACCGGGGGTGCTCCCCCTGCTCGCCGTACTGCTCGAACTCGCCCTCACCGGCCCGCTGTTGGTGCTCTCCGGGCGTGCCCGCGGACTCCGGCTCCTGTGCGCCGGCCGTGAGCGCGGGGCGCTGCCGCCGCTCCCCGGCCGCGGCCGCCGGGCCCTTCGTGCGCGTGAGCGTGGCGGGCGCCTCGATGCCGGCCGCCGCGAGGCCTGAGGGCCCGGTCTCCGCGAGCGGCACGCCGTACCGCGCGAGCTTGAGCGGCATCAGCGACTCCACGGGAGCCTTGCGCCGCCAGCCGCGGCCGTAGTGGGCGTGCAGCCTGGCCTCGTAGACGAGCCGCTCCTGTTCCATGCGGATGACCTCGTCGTAGCTGCGCAGCTCCCACAGCTTCATGCGCCGCCACAGCTTGAAGGTGGAGGGGAAGGCGAGCAGCCAGCGCGAGACGCGTACGCCCTCCATGTGCTTGTCGGCGGTGATGTCCGCGATGCGTCCGATCGCGTGCCGCGCGGCCTCGACCGAGACGACGAAGAGGACGGGGATCACCGCGTGCATCCCGACGCCCAGCGCGTCCGGCCACGCGGCCGCGCCGTTGAAGGCGATGGTGGCCGCGGTCAGCAGCCATGCCGTCTGGCGCAGCAGCGGGAACGGGATGCGGATCCAGGTGAGCAGCAGATCCAGCGCGAGCAGCACGACGATGCCGGCGTCGATGCCGATCGGGAAGAACGGCGCGAAGGCGCCGAAGCCCTTGCGTTCGGCGAGGTCGCGCACGGCGGCGAAGGAACCGGCGAACCCGATGGCCGCGATCGTCACGGCACCGATGACGACCACCGCGACCAATATGCGGTGTGTACGAGTCAGTTGTACGGCCTGCACTGGAGTTGTCCCCCACCCTTGGAAACCGGCGCGGCGCACCAGACTGGCACATGCGTCAAGTCCCCGCCGCACGGGTGTGCGACGGGGCGCGGCGTCACTTGAGGGACGCGACCGCTTCCTTGGCCGCCGTCTCGGCGTTCTTCCTCAGGTCGTCCGCACTGGGCGTCTTGCCGCTCTCGAAGCCGGCGCCGGCATAGTCCACGGTCACGACGACGTTGGCGCTGCGCGCGACGAGACGGTGCTCGCGGAAGTCCTCCGACTTCTTGCCGTCCTTCTTCTCCACCTTGTAGCCGAGGGAGGTCGCTTCCTCGCCGATCCCGCCGGCCGAGGCCGACTTGAGCTCCTTGTTGGCCTTGTCGGACTTGATCGCGTCCGCCTGCTGCTTCAGGAACGCGCCCGCCAGCTTGTCGCCGGAGCCGCGCGAGGTGTCGGACTCGAAGCGCTTGAGGGAGACCGTCAGCTGCCGGTAGTCGAACTTGTCCAGGCCGCTCCACAGGCAGCTGCCGGAGTCCTGCGTGTTGCCGGAGCCGATCCGCTTGCCCGAGGGGTTCTCCGTCTTCGGGGTCAGCTTCTTGACCGTGTCCCGGGAGAGGGCCTTGCAGGCGTCCGGCAGCTCCTTGAACTTCACGGGAGCCGCGCTCTGTTCGCCTCCGCCCTTGTCGGAGGAGGCCGAAGCGCCCTCCCCGCCACCGGAGTCGGAGGAGCAGCCCGCCACCAGCAGTGCGGGAACTGCGACTGCCGCGCAGGCGAGCGTCCGGGCGAGACGCGGTGAGCGTCGCTGTGGGGTTCGCTGAGCTTTACGGGGCATGATTCCTTCGCTTCCAGTCTGTCTGCGTCAGTTGTCGTCGAAGTCCGCTGCGAGCTCCTCGGCCACGCTGCGGGCCAACTCCTGCAACTCGGCGCTGTCGGGAGTGCGCCGCTTGTCGGTGAGCCACTGGTCGTACTTGACGGTCGCGATCACGTTCGCGCTGCGGAAGACGAGCGTGATGTCGCGGTGGACACCCGAGTCCGCGGTGTCCAGTTGGTCGTCGATGTAGGCGTTGTCGCCGATGTCGTCGAGCATACGAGGGGACAAGTCCTCGTCCGCGGACGGAGAAGGGGACGATTCGGGCTCATTGCCCGAATCACCGGGCGACTTGGAGCCGCTGTCGGATTTCTCACTCCCGGGGTCGCCGCCCTGGTCCTCCCCGCCCTTGGAGTCGCCGCCGTCGCCGGCGCCCTTGTCGCTGCCGCTCGCGGAGCCGTCGTCGCCGTCGTCGCCGTCGGCGCCTTCGTCTTCGGGCGGCGGGCTGCTGTCGTCCTCGGTCGGGATCTCGGCCTGGCCGGCGCGCTCGTCGTACAGCAGTTGTGCCTGCTTGTCGTCGCTCACGGCCGGGTCGTACGAGACGACACGTTCCAGGTCGACGGCGAGGTGGCGGGTGGCGAGGCTGGTCGCGCTCTTCCAGCGGCAGCCGGCGCGGCGGTCGGTGTCGTAGGTGGCGATGGCGTCGCCCTTGTACGGGGAGGCGTCCGGATCGGAGCCGGCGTCCTTGCCGGTCTCGCCGCTCGTACCGGCGCTCTCGGCCGCCTCGGCCCCGGGGAGCAGCTTCTTGAGGGTCTCCACGCCGACCGCTCCGCAGGGCTCGGGGAGCGTGCGGTACTTGCCGGGCTCGGCGGGAGGCGCCGCGGAGGAGGAGGCGCCGGGCTTCGTGTCCTGGCCGGCGCCCTCATCGGACGTCCCGGTACAGGCGGTGAGCCCAACGGAGAGCAGGCCGGCCAGCGCTGCGCCGGTGACGTACGTCCTTGCCCTCCGCTGCACTGATCTGCCTCCTGCTCGGTACTGCTGTGGTGCGGTCGAAAACGTGTTGCCGCCGTGACGGGGCCACGGAAGACAATGTCTACCGCACGCACGGCGGGGCCGTCCGGCCGTGGGGTGGTTATGTTGCGCGAAGTCCAGCTTTTTTGTTTCGCGGATTTGGTGCGCCTTTTTCTGTTCTGTCCATGGGGGAGTTGAGTGAGATGCCCTACACCGAGGTGCCGGGCGCCCGGGTTCCGATCCGCATGTGGGCCGACCCTGCCACCGTCGAGGACGCCGCCATGCAGCAGCTGCGCAACGTCTCGACGCTGCCGTGGATCGAGGGGCTCGCGGTCATGCCGGACGTGCACTACGGCAAGGGCGCCACGGTCGGGTCGGTGATCGCGATGAACGGCGCCGTGTGTCCGGCGGCCGTCGGCGTCGACATCGGCTGCGGCATGTCCGCCGTGAAGACGTCGCTGACGGCCGGCGATCTGCCGGGTGATCTCTCCAGGCTCCGTTCCAAGATCGAGCAGGCCATTCCGGTGGGGCGCGGGATGCACGACGACCCGGTCGATCCGGGCAGGCTGCACGGCTACCCGGCCGCGGGATGGTCCCACTTCTGGGAGCGTTTCGACGGGATCGCCGAAGCGGTCAAGTTCCGTCAGGAACGGGCCACCAAGCAGATGGGGACGCTCGGATCCGGCAACCACTTCGTCGAACTGTGCACCGATACGGACGGCGCGGTGTGGCTGATGCTGCACTCCGGCTCGCGGAACATCGGCAAGGAACTGGCCGACTTCCACATCGGTGTGGCGCAGAAGCTCCCGCACAACCAGGGCCTCGTCGACCGCGATCTCGCCGTCTTCGTCGCGGACACCCCGCAGATGGCGGCGTACCGGCACGATCTGTTCTGGGCGCAGGAGTACGCGCAGCACAACCGTGCCGTGATGATGGCGCTGCTCACGGACGTCGTCCGCAAGGAGTTCAAGAAGGCGAAGCCCCGCTTCGATCCGGTGATCTCCTGCCACCACAACTACGTGGCAGAGGAGCGGTACGAGGGCGTGGACCTGCTGGTGACGCGGAAGGGCGCCATCCGCGCCGGTGAAGGGGACTACGGGATCATCCCCGGCTCGATGGGGACGGGCTCGTACATCGTGCGGGGCCTGGGCAACTCGGCCTCGTTCCAGTCGGCTTCGCACGGCGCCGGGCGGAGGATGAGCCGGAACGCGGCGCGCAAGCGGTTCTCCGCGCGGGACCTGGAGGAGCAGACGCGGGGCGTGGAGTGCCGCAAGGACTCGGGGGTCGTGGACGAGATTCCCGGGGCCTACAAGCCGATCGAGCAGGTCATCGACCAGCAGCGGGATCTCGTCGAGGTCGTGGCGAAGCTGAAGCAGGTCGTCTGCGTGAAGGGCTGACGGGGCACCGGGCACCCGGCTCCGGCGTCGGGCCGCCGCGCACCGGGCACCCGGCTCGGGCGGCGGGCGGCCCGCGCCGGGCTCGACGGTCACCGGCCGTCCCGCGTCCACGGCGGCCGGTGACGTCAGCGTTCGCGGTGGACCTTGGTGTTGGAGGCCTGGGCGCGCGGACGTAGGACCAGCAGATCCACGTTGACGTGCGGGGGACGGGTCACCGTCCAGGCGATGGTGTCCGCCACGTCCTCCGCCGTCAGCGGCTCGGCCACGCCTTCGTAGACCTTGGCGGCGCGCTCGGCGTCGCCGCGGAAGCGCGTGAGGGCGAACTCCTCGGTCTTCACCATGCCCGGGGCGATCTCGATGATGCGGACGGGCTCCCCGCACAGCTCCAGGCGCAGGGTCTCTGCCAGCACGTGGGAACCGTGCTTGGCGGCGACGTAGCCTCCCCCGCCCTCGTATGTCGCGTGACCCGCGGTCGAGGAGACGACCACGACGGTGCCCTCTCCGGACGGAGACTGTGCCAGGGCGGGCAACAGGGCCTGGGTGAGGTGCAGTACGCCGATGACGTTGACCTCGTACATGCGGCGCCAGTCGGCCGGGTCGGCGGTGGCGACGGGGTCGGTGCCGAGGGCGCCGCCCGCGTTGTTGACGAGGATGTCGCAGCGCTCCAGACCGGCGGCGAAGGCGTCGACCGCGGCACGGTCCGTGACGTCGAGCGGGTAGGCCACCGCGTCGTGGCCCTCGCCGGTCAACTCCTGTGCCAGAGCGTCGATTCGGTCCTGGCGCCGGGCTGCGAGCACGACCCGGTAGCCGGCGGCGGCGAGCCGGCGAGCGGTGGCGGCGCCGATGCCACTGCTGGCGCCGCTGATGACGGCAGTGCGGTTGCTCATGGCCCAAAGGCTACGTCGTATCGGAGGGGCGTCAGGTGGCCGGGGAGCGCCGGGTTCGGAGAACCGGCCGCCCCGGACCGGACCGCCCCGGACCGGACCGCCTCGGAGTGGACTCCCCGGGAGGCACGTCGAGTTGGGGCCCCTACCGGCTTCGGCCGGTCACCCGCCGCGCGGTGCGTACATGATCACCGCGACGCCGGTGAGGCAGATCAACGCCCCCGTGACGTCCCACCGGTCGGGGCGGAAGCCGTCCATCACCATGCCCCAGGCCAGGGAGCCCGCGACGAATACGCCCCCGTACGCGGCGAGGATGCGGCCGAAGTGGGCGTCGGGCTGGAGCGTGGCGACGAAGCCGTAGGTCCCCAGAGCGATCACGCCCGCGCCGATCCAGGCCCAGCCGCGGTGCTCCCGCACCCCCTGCCAGACGAGCCACGCTCCGCCGATCTCCATCAGGGCCGCGAGGGCGAAGAGGGCGATCGAGCGCGCGACGAGCATGTCCGCAGGCTACGCGAGAGCGGCACGGACAGCCGCCGCAGGCGCCCTGGCCGGGCAGGGGCCCGCGGATGCTCGTCGTCGGGCGGGCGGCGGGCGGCTCGGCTATGCCGCGGCCGGCGCCCGCACCGCGGGCGACCCCGTCCACTCGGCGAGCGCCTGGCGGAGGCCCTGCGGGTCGGGCCCGTCGCTCGCCCAGGCGATATAGCCGTCGGGACGTATCAGCAAGGTGCGGCTGCCGACGGCATCCGAACGAGCGTGAACCGTACGGTCGTCGGCCTCCTCGCCCGTGTCCGGGGCCGGTGTGCCGACGGGGGAGACGAGGACGAACGCGCCCTCGCGCAGGGCCTCGTAGAGCCGCCCCGAGGCCAGCGGCAGATCGGGCGCCCGCTTCCCGGTGAGGGGATGGGAGCCGCGCGGCGCCGGGTAGGAGATGCCGACCCCGGAGACCATCCGTATGGCACGGCGCCCCAACGGGCGTACGCGATTGACGACTTCGGTGATCACGGCGCGCAGCGCGCGGCCCGCCGTGGAGCGGGCGAGGGCGAGCCGGATGATCGTGCCGCTCATGCGCAGTACGAGCTTCCCCACGCGATGCCGCTCGCTCTCGTATGTCTCCAGCAGGGACGCGGGGGAGCGGCCGCGCAGCACCGCGGAGAGCTTCCAGGTGAGGTTGGCGGCGTCCTGGAGGCCGGTGTTCATGCCCATCCCGCCCGCGGGCGAGTGGACGTGGGCGGCGTCGCCCGCGAGGAAGACGCGGCCCACCCGGTAGCGCGGCGCCTGCCGTTCGTCGCTGTGGAAGCGGGAGATCCAGCGGGGATCGTGCATGCCGAAGTCCGAGCCGAGCGCCTGGACCGTGAACTCCCTGACCTCTTCGAGCCCGGCGGGCCGGCTGTCGGGCAGCTGCCGGTGGCGGTTCCAGCCCATCACCCTGTACCAGCCGTCGCCGAAGCTCGCGACCAGCGCGAACGCGTCGTCCTGCGCGTTGACTTGGAAGGGCGCGGCGGGCGGATCGGACAGCCGTACGTCCGCCAGCACGATCGAGCGGATGACGGACTTGCCCGGGAAGGGCAGCCCGAGAAGGTCACGGATGGTGCTGCGCACGCCGTCGGTGCCGACGAGATAGGAGGCGCGCAGCGTACTGATCTCTCCCGACGTCGCGCCCGAACTCCCCTCCGCGCCACCGCCGTCGGCGCCGCCACCGTCCGGCTGGCCGGGCCTCTGCGCCGCGGTGACGTCCACCTCCACGCCGGAGCCGTCCTGCCTCAGTTCGAGGACCTCCGTGCCGTACCGGAACGTCACGCCCGCCTTGCGGGCACGCCGCTCCAGCAGCCGCTCGACCTCGAACTGGCCCGTGACCAGCACATACGGGAAGCGGCTCGGCAGTGTCGAAGGGTGGAGCACCGCGCGCCTGAAGAGCCCGAGCGACTCCATCCGGGCGCCGGTGCCGATCAGCTCTTCGGCGAGCCCCCGGGCGTCCAGCTGCTCCAGCGTGCGGGCGTGCACGACGAGAGCCCGGGTGAGGTTGCTGATCGTCTCGTCGCGCCGCTCGACGAGGGTGACGCCGTGCCCGGCCTCGGCGAGATCCCCCGCGGTCATCAGACCGGTGGGCCCGGCGCCGACGACGATCACGTCCGTGGAGTACGAGGCGTGGGAGACGCCCGCGCCGGTGGATGCCGTGCCGTGAGTGCCGCTGCGTGCCATGGGATCCTCCCCGGATTGCGGATGCCAACGCACGTTGGTCAACGCCCGTTGGCACAACGGTAGGAGGGCTCTGAGGCGGTGTCAACGCCTGTTGGCCTACGGGTGTTGGCACGTGCCGGACGGTCCGTCAGCGGCGGTGAACCCGCCCCTTGCCGACCGGTGCCCAGGGCTGGGCCGACGCGTCAAGTCGCCGAGAGAACAAGTCCGTTGAGCCGATCAGGCAACCGCCCCGGCAACCGGCCGAGGCGCTGAAGGGGAGCGGCGGCGTACTGCTCAGTCGTCCAACCGCGCGCAGAACACGTCCACCAGGCGCTCGAGGAAGGCGCGGCCCTCCTCGCCGGGCTCCATGGAGATCGTCCCGCCGCCCCAGTCCACGGTGCCGACCATGTCCTGATACTCGGAGTGCAGGTGGTGCAGGATTCCGCTGACCCGCGCCCTGGGCAGGTCGAGCAGCTTGCACACGGGCTGGACGTACGGCTGCCAGCGGGTCGTCACCGCGCGCAGAAGCAGCTCGTTCAGCTCGGGGGCCTCGCCGGTGATGTCGAGACGCGCGCGGAGCGGCAACGCCAGGGCGTCGCCGAGGAGTTCGGCCTGGAGGCCGGTCAGCCGCCAGCGGCCGCTGCGCTCCATCTGCTCGTACTCGTTCGGCGCGAGACCCAGCCGCAGCGCCATGTCGAACGTCGAGACGCCGCGGGCGAGCCGGTGCTGGTGCACGCTGCTGAGGGAGCCCATCAGGTCGCCGACCGAGCACCACAGAACGCCCGCCAGGGCCGTCAACTCCCGTTCTCCCGGGGTCTGGTCGCCGGACTCCCAGCTGAGCACGGTCAGCGGGGTGACCTGTACCCCGTACGCGCTGAGCATGGTGGCCGCCACGTCCTCGGCCCGCATCCCCAGGGCCTGGCGCGTGCTGCGCGCCGCCTCACGGTTGAACGCGGGCCTGCTGGGATCGGATGACGTGTGCTGGGACAAGCGGTCCACTTCTTCGGTCGTCTTCCTCACGGCGCGGCCACGGGCCAAAGGTCATGGGGGTCAAAGGATGTCAAAGGGTCTAGGGCAGCGTCCAGGCCAGGATTCCGGACTGTGCATAGATCAACACGCAGAGAACCAGCAGCAGTCCGAGGCTCCACTTGAGCGTCGCGCGGAGCAGTTCGGACTCCTGGCTGGCGCAACCGACGGCGGTGGCCGCGATGGTGAGGTTCTGAGGGCTGATCATCTTGCCGACGACGCCGCCCGAGGTGTTGCCCGCGACGAGCAGCGACGGATCGATGCCCGCCCCCTTGGCGGCGGTGAACTGCAAGGTGGCGAACAGCGACGTCGACGACGTGTCCGACCCCGTGACCGCCGTTCCGAACCAGCCGAGCACCGGCGAGAGCAGCGCGAGCGCGCTCCCGCTCCCGGCTATCCAGGTGCCGATGGTGATGGTCTGTCCCGACAGGTTCATGGCGTAGGCGAGCGCGAGCACCGTGGCGACGGTGAAGAGCGCCGTGCGCAGCTTGAACAGCGTCGCCCCGAGCTCCCGCAGCGCCACCTGCGGTTCGATACGCAGGACGAGCGCGGTCAGCAGACCGGAGAGCAGCAGTAGCGTGCCGGGCGACGAGAGCCAGGCCAGGTTGTAGACGGTGGCGTCGACCTCGTTGCCGCTGACCGTGAGCAGCTTTCCGTCCAGGCCGGGCCAGGGGACGGCGATGTCCGTGCTGCCCAGGAACTGCTTGACCGGCGTCCACAGTTGGGCCACGGAGAACACCGAGATGACGATGACGTACGGGGCGAAGGCCCCGGCCAGGCGCCTGCCTCCGATCTCCGGCCGCGCCGAGTGATGCCCGTGCGGGCCGTGTTGCCCGAGGCGGCCGTGCTGGCCGTGCTGCCCGTGCTGTCCGTGTCCGTGCTGTCCGCCGGCCGCGTGCACCCGCTGGCCGCCCGGGCCGTGGCCGCCGTGCTGCCGCCCGCCGGGCCCCGCGGCACCCGACGCGCCGCCCTCGCGGAGGAGTTCGGCCCGCGCCTCCTCGCTGCCGCGCGGCTGCCAGAACCGCATGAAGACGACGGCCGCCACCAGGCTCGCGAGGGAGGTGATGATGTCGGTCAGCTCCACGGATATGTAGTTGGAGCTGAGGAACTGGACCAGCGCGAAGGTCACCCCGCACACGAGCGCGACCGGCCATATCTGGCGCAGCCCGCGGAACCCGTCCACCAGCACCGTCAGCAGCAGCGGCACGATCAGCGCCAGCACCGGCACCTGACGCCCGACGTACGAGCCGATCTCGGTGTACGGGATCTTGGTGAGCTCGCCCGCGGTGATGACGGGGATGGCCATGGCGCCGAAGGCGACGGGGGCCGTGTTGGCGACGAGCACCGTGACCGCCGCGCGGAACGGCGGGAAGCCCAGCGCTATGAGCATGATCCCGGTGATGGCCACGGGCGCGCCGAAGCCGGCGAGCGCCTCCAGCAGGGCGCCGAAGCAGAACGCGAGCACCACGGCAAGGACGCGGGGGTCGTCGCTGATCAGCCGCAGCGACTGCCGCAGATCCTCGAACGTGCCGCTGACGACGGTCAGTTGGTACAGCCAGATGGCCGTGACCAGGATCCAGCCGATGGGGAAGAGGCCGAAGACGGCGCCCTCACTGGCCGCAAGTGCCGCCAGTTTCAAGGGCATTCCGTACACGGCGACGGCCACGCCCACCGCGACGGCCAGAGAGGCGAGGCCTGCCCAGTGCGCCTTGACCCGGGCCCCGCCGAGCAGCAGGAACAGGGTGAGCAGCGGTACGGCGGCCACGAGGGCCGACAGCGCCAGGCCGCCGGAGAGCGGAGATATAGCGGGCTGATACAAGGGCATCCCCGTACGGATTTGGTCAGACCATGCACAGAAGCTGCCACACACTATGAAGAGCCCAACTCCCTGTCCAGTGCGTGCACATGACTCAAACGGCTTGGTCCGACCAAGGCACAGGTGGTTGGGTTACGCTCGCCGCGACCGTGCCGTTCCCGGCTGCGCAGCTTGGGCGAGCGGACCTGCGTCGCCGACATCGGAGGGGTTTCATGGCCGGGCCTGACGACTGGGAACCCGTGGCCCGTTCACGTACGTACGAACTCGTGCTCACCAGGATCGAGCAGCTGATCCTGGACGGACGGCTCAGGGTGGGCGACCGGTTACCGCCGGAGCGCGAGTTGAGCGAGATGCTCGGAGTGAGCAGGGCGGCGATCCGCGAGGCGCTCCGGGTGCTGGAGGCCCAGGGGGCGCTGCGGCCCCGGGTCGGCACGGGGCCGGACTCGGGGAACGTGATCGCGGCGATGCCCGGTGCCGGGCTCACCCAGTTCCTGCGGCTGCATATCGCGCTCGCCCACTTCCAGCTTGACGACGTTGTCGAGGCGCGTGCCGTCCTGGAACGCTCCAGCGCGAGGCTCGCCGCCGAGCGCGCGGAGACGGAGGGCCTGGCGCGGATGCGCGAACAGCTCGACCGCATGGACGCGCCGGGCCTCCCGCGCGAGGTGTTCAACGACCGCGACACCGACTTCCATGTGGCGATCGCGGAGGCGGCGGGCAACCGTCTGGTGGCCGACCTGACCGCGGCCGTACGCAACGCGGTGCGGCAGACGCTGCTCACCGTCTTCAACCGCGTCGAGGACTGGGAGATCCTCGCGGCCCGGCTGCGCTCGGAGCACCACGCGATCTACGACGCCGTCGCGGCGGGCGAGGTCCAGCGCGCCGGGGAGGCGGTCGAGGCGCACATCCGCTCCGTACACCGGGACATCGTCATCCCCTCGCTGTCGCCCGTCACTTGAGCCGTGCCGTCCGGCGGCCTTCCGGCCAGGACCTGGTGCGTCAACGGGCGTTGGCATACAGTCGTTGGCATGGGAAACGATCGGGCGGCCGGCCCCACGGGAGACGAGGCCGCGGGAGACGGGGCCACGGGAGAACGGCCCACGAGAGACGAGGCCGCCAAGGCCGAGGCCGACGCCGGTGCGGCGACGAACCTCGCCGTCTCGGCCCGACTGGCCACGGCCGGGCGGCCGCCGCGCCGCTCCGATTCGACGCGCGCCGCGATCCTGCGCGCCGCTCGCGAGCGCTTCGCCACGGACGGATACGAGCGGGCGACGATCCGCGCCATAGCGCGCGACGCCGGGATCGACCCGTCGATGGTCATGCGCTACTACGGCAACAAGGAGGGCCTGTTCGCCGCCGCCTCCGAAATCGACCTGCGGCTGCCGGAGTTGACGTCCGTCCCCGCCGACGAGATCGGCACCCGGCTCGTGCGCCACTTCCTGGCCCGCTGGGAGGGGGACGGGACGCTCAACGCCATGGTGCGCGTCGGCGTCACCAACCCCGCGGGCGCCGAGCGGGTGCACTCCGTCTTCCGCGACCAGGTCCTGCCCACGGTCGCCGCCGTGTGCCCCGACCCCCGACAGGCCCCGGTGCGGGCCGCGTTGCTCGCGTCGCAGATCCTCGGAATGGCCGTGAGCCGGTACGTACTGAAGCTGCCGCCCGCGGCGGAGCTGACGCACGACGAGATCGTGGGCTGGCTCGGGCCGACGGTGCAGCGCTATCTCACGGCCAGGGAGCCCTGAGGCCCGGGGGCCGGGGGAATCGCGCTCAGGAACGGCCTGTGGCCCTGAGACTCAGGGCCACACCAGGCAGTACGGCTGGTGGCCCGCCATGTGCAGGCGATCGGAGAAGTCCTGCCATTCGTGCAGGAGTTGGTACACGTTGAACGCGTCCTGCGGGCCCGCCCTGTCGGGGACCGTGGACCAGATGAAGGCCGCCGCGCCGACCGACTCCTCACCGATCCCGCGCAGCGGGTCGACGACCGTCATCGGCAGCTTCACGACGGCGTAATCCGGGTGCAGCACCACGAGTTCGAGCGGCGGGACCCGGTGCAGCGGTATGCCCTCGATGCCCGTGAGGACCATCGCGGCCATCGTCTCCGGCTTGATCTTGCTGAACATGCCGTGGCCCAGCTCGTCCCCGCCGAGCTCCTCGGGGCGCATGGAGACAGGGACCCGGGCCGCCGTCGCGCCGTCCGGGGCGCCGAAGTACTTGTAGGTCACCCCCACTCGGCCGCCACCCTTGCTGCTCCCCATGTCTCTTTCCGCCGCGTCTCTACGGTGGCGTCCCCTCGCGCGCTCCGGACCGAGGTCCCCGGTACCCTCTCCCAGTCCACCACCGCGCTGCATGTCACCACCCGACCACTCGCGGCCGCCGCCGCGCAACCCGATCACCGTGTTCAGAGACCTCCCCGTCCTGCGGAGCGTGAAACGCCCGCAGCACCGGGGTAATTCCCGCGTTACCGGTCCGGTACCTCGCGGGCTCCCACGTGTCGCATACCCACCTGCGTGACGACGACGCAGCGCGACCGGAACGCTCTGACACCATGGCCTTGTGACTTACTCGTACGAGGCCCCAGTATCGCAGTCGCTCTTCGACCGTGCCGCCGCCGTGACGCCGGGAGGCGTGAACTCTCCGGTCCGTGCGTTCCAAGCCGTGGGCGGTACGCCCCGTTTCATGGTCTCCGGTGCCGGTCCGTACCTCATCGACGCGGACGGACGGGAGTACGTCGATCTCGTCTGCTCGTGGGGACCGATGATTCTGGGCCATTCCCATCCAGAGGTGATCGCGGCCGTTCAGGACGCGGTGGGCCGCGGCACGTCGTTCGGAACCCCCGGCGAGGACGAAGTGGCCCTGGCCGAGGAGATCGTGGACCGCGTCGCGCCGGTCGAGCAGGTGAGGCTGGTCTCCTCCGGCACGGAGGCGACGATGTCCGCGATCCGGCTGGCGCGCGGCTTCACGGGCCGCGCCAAGGTCGTGAAGTTCGCGGGCTGTTACCACGGCCACGTGGACGCGCTGCTCGCGTCGGCCGGTTCGGGCGTCGCGACGTTCGGCCTGCCGGACACCCCGGGCGTGACGGGCGCGCAGGCCGCCGAGACGATCGTGCTGCCGTACAACGATGTCGACGCCGTGCGGGCCGCGTTCGCCGCGCAGCCGGACGAGATCGCATGCGTCATCACCGAGGCGTCGCCGGGCAACATGGGCGTCGTGCCGCCGGAGCCCGGCTTCAACGCGCAACTCAAGGAGATCTGCCGGGAGTACGGCGCGCTGTTCGTCTCCGACGAGGTGATGACGGGCTTCCGCGTCAGCAGGCAGGGCTGGTACGGGATCGACCAAGTCGCCCCCGATCTCATGACGTTCGGCAAGGTCATGGGCGGCGGCTTTCCGGCCGCGGCCTTCGGCGGCAGGCGCGAGGTGATGGAGTACCTCGCTCCGGCCGGGCCCGTCTACCAGGCCGGAACGCTCTCCGGGAACCCGGTCGCCACGGCGGCCGGTGTCGCGCAGCTGCGCCTGCTGGACGACGCGGCGTACGCGGCGGTGGACTCCGCGTCCGAGCAGCTGCGCGGCGCGGTCACCGAGGCGCTGAGCAAGGCCGGCGTCGCGCACCGGGTCCAGGCGGCGGGCAGCATGTTCTCCGTGTTCTTCACCGACGAGCCGGTCACCGACTACCAGGGCGCGAAGGCCCAGGAGGCGTTCCGCTTCAAGGCGCTCTTCCACTCGATGCTGGAGCAGGGTGTCTATCTGCCGCCGTCCGCCTTCGAGGTGTGGTTCGTCTCCACCGCGCACGACGACGGCGCGCTGGAACGCGTCGCGGACGCGCTTCCGGCGGCCGCGCGCGCCGCCGCCGAGGCGACCGCGTGAGCGCGGCGGACCGTACGGGCGTGGACCGTACGGGCGCGAACGGCGCGGGTGCGAACGGAGCGGGGTCCGGCCCCCGCGCGGAGTCCGCCGCCCAGGCCGCGAGACCGGAGTCCGACGACGGCACCGTCACGGTCGTGCACGTCATGCGCCACGGCGAGGTCGAGAACCCGGGCGGCGTCCTGTACGGGCGGCTTCCCGGCTACCACCTCTCCGAGCTGGGCCGCCGGATGGCCGACCGGGTCGCCGAGCACCTCGCGGGGCGCGACATCACCTACGTCGTCGCCTCGCCGCTGGAGCGCGCGCAGGAGACGGCGGCGCCCATCGCCAAGGCGCACGGCCTGGACGTCGCCAGCGACGCGGGCCTGATCGAGGCCGACAACGTCTTCCAGGGCAAGACGGTCGGGGTGGGGGACGGCGCGCTGCGCAGGCCCGCGAACTGGCGACACCTCTTCAACCCGTTCCGGCCGTCGTGGGGCGAGTCGTACGTGCACCAGGTGCAGCGGATGCGGGCGGCCCTCGACTCCGCGCGCGACGCCGCTCGCGGTCACGAGGCCGTCTGCGTCTCGCACCAGCTGCCGATCTGGACGCTGCGCAGCTTCGTCGAGCGCCGTCGGCTGTGGCACGACCCGCGCCGCCGGCAGTGCACCCTGGCCTCGCTCACGACCTTCACCTTCAACGGCGAGAAGATCGTCTCCGTCGGGTATACGGAACCGGCGCGCGACCTCGTGCCGCCGCACCTGCGTGCGGGCGCCAAGGGCGCCAGGGGCGGGGGAGGACGCGGAGCCTGAGACCGGCCGCGCCCGGCTCCGCCCGGGCCGTACCCGCACGGTGCCTGTACGTACGGACCGCCGGGTGCCCACAAGTGCGGACGGCCAAGTGCGGACGGCCTGTACGCAACGGGCACAAGGGGGGCGTGGAAGATCGGTCCGGAGCCCATGCGAAACTTTTCACATGAGTGAGACCCGCGCCTTCCGACGCCGCCCCGCGCTGCTGATCGCTCTGCTCGCGCTGGGGGCGTCGGTGCTGTCCGGGTGCGGCGACGACGAGAGCGGATCGTCGTCGGGGGACACGAAGTTCGTCCGCGGCACCGGGAAGATCACCGAGGTGAAGAGCGGGGAGCGGCAGAAGGCTCCCGACATTTCGGGCAAAGGTGTCGACGGCAAGCGCCTGGAACTCTCCGACTACAAGGGGAAGATCGTCGTCCTCAACGTCTGGGGCTCCTGGTGCGCCCCGTGCCGCGCCGAGGCGCCGAACCTCGCCAAGGTCGCCCAGGAGACCGAGGACAAGGGCGTGCAGTTCGTCGGGATCAACACGCGCGACCTCGACCGCGCCAACGCCAAGGCCTTCGAGCGCAACTACGGCGTCGGCTACCCGAGCTTCTTCGACCCGAGCGGCAAGCTCGTCCTCCGCTTCCCCAAGGGCACGCTCTCCCCGCAGGCCATCCCCTCCACGCTCATCCTCGACCGCGACGGGAAGATCGCCGTGCGGGCGCTGAAGGAGCTCAGCGAGAAGGAACTGCGCTCCGTGCTCGACCCGTTGACGGCGGAGAAGTGACGCCCCCATGAGCGCGCTCGCCGCCGCCTCCTCTTCCGCGGCCTCCGCCGCCGGCACCGCTCTCGCGGCGGGCCAGGCGGAGGTGAACCACACGGTCCTCAGCGGAGCGCTGCTGCTGGCCGTGCCCGTGGCCGTACTGGGCGGCCTCGTCTCCTTCTTCTCCCCGTGCGTGCTGCCGCTCGTGCCCGGCTACCTCAGCTACGTCACGGGCGTCAGCGGTACGGATCTGGCGCAGGCCCGGCGCGGCCGGATGTTCCTGGGCGCAGGGCTGTTCGTGCTCGGCTTCACGGCTGTGTTCGTCTCCGGTGGCGCCCTGTTCGGGGGGTTCGGCGCGACGCTCCAGGAGCACCGGGCGGTCATCTCCAAGGTGCTGGGCGTCCTGACGATCGTGCTGGGGCTCGCCTTCATGGGGGCGCTCGGCCCGCTGTCGCGCATCACCTCGCGCGAACTGCGCATCCAGCGGCGGCCGTCGGTGGGCCTCGCGGGCGCGCCGATGCTCGGCGTGCTCTTCGGCATCGGCTGGACGCCGTGCATCGGGCCGACCCTCGCCGCCGTGCAGACCCTCGCCTTCAGCGAGGCGAGCGCTGGACGCGGCGCGCTGCTGACCGTCGCCTACTGCCTGGGCCTCGGCGTCCCGTTCGTCGTCGCGGCGATCGCCTTCCGCCGCACGCTGGGTGCCTTCGGCTGGGTGAAGCGGCACTATGCGTGGGTGATGCGGATCGGCGGCGTGATGCTCGTCGCGGTCGGCCTTCTGCTCGTGACCGGGGTCTGGGACCGGATCGTGTACGACCTTCAAGTCTGGTCGTCCGACTACACCGTGGGAATCTGAGATGCGTACGACGGACACCGGCACCGAGACCGGCACCGAGACCGGCCCCGGGGCGGGCACGGCCCGCGGCGGCGGCTCCTCCGGCGGGGGCGCCGACGGCCAGAGCCGGGAGGCCCAGGAGACGGTGGGTGCCCAGGCGGCCCCGGGCGGCGCCCGCGAGGAGGCTCACCTCGCGCGCGAGGCCGAGTCCCAGCTCTCCTCGCTCTCCACCGCGCCCGGCGAGGAGAAGCTCAACGTCCCGTCGATCGGCGTCCTCGGCTGGGCGCGCTGGTTCTGGCGGCAGCTGACCTCGATGCGGGTCGCGCTGATCCTGCTCTTCCTGCTCTCGCTCGCGGCGATCCCGGGGTCGGTGATCCCGCAGAGCAACGTCGACAGCGTCAAGGTCGAGGAGTTCCAGAAGAAGCACGACGTGCTC
Source organism: Streptomyces winkii (assembly GCF_032248595.1). Classification (NCBI taxonomy): domain Bacteria; kingdom Bacillati; phylum Actinomycetota; class Actinomycetes; order Kitasatosporales; family Streptomycetaceae; genus Streptomyces; species Streptomyces winkii. The sequence continues at coordinate 42,201 of NZ_JASTTH010000001.1, forward strand.
TCGCCCGTCTACGAGAAGCTTCAGCTCTTCGACGTCTACACGTCGGTGTGGTTCTCGGCGATCTACATCCTGCTCTTCGTCTCGCTGGTCGGCTGCATCGTCCCGCGCACCTGGCAGTTCGTGGGCCAGCTGCGCGGCAGGCCGCCGCGCGCCCCGCGCCGCCTGGACCGGATGCCCGCGTACACGACCTGGCACACCGACGCCTCCCCGGACCAAGTGCTGGGCGGCGCCCACAGGTTGCTGCGCGGCCGGCGCTTCCGTGCGGACCGCCACGGCGACGCCGTCGCCTCCGAGAAGGGCTATCTGCGGGAGGCCGGAAACCTCCTCTTCCACATCGCGCTGATCGTGCTGCTGCTGGCCTTCGCCGCGGGGCAGCTGTGGAAGTCCGACGGCGGCAAGCTGATCATCAAGGGCGACGGGTTCTCCAACACCCTCACCCAGTACGACGACTTCAAGTCGGGCTCCCTCTTCGAGCCGGACGACCTCGACTCCTTCGGCTTCAACCTGAAGGACTTCCACGCCACTTACGAGGAGTCGGGCCCGCAGAAGGGCACCGCACGCGACTACCGGGCGGACGTCTCGTACTGGCAGGGCGCGGACGGCACCGAGAAGCAGGGCTCGATCAAGGTCAACCACCCGCTGGAGATCGGCGACTCGAAGATCTTCCTGAACGGCAACGGCTACGCGCCCGTCGTCTCCGTCAAGGACGGCGAGGGCCGGACCGCCTACCGCGGCCCCGTCGCCTTCCTGCCGCAGGACGGCAACCTCACCTCGTCCGGAGTCGTGAAGGTCACCGACTACCGGGACGCGAAGGGCCGCAAGGACCAACTCGGCTTCCAGGGCTTCTTCGTGCCGACCTTCGGCGGCTCGGGCGCGCGCACGATGTTCTCGCAGTCGCCGTCCCTGAAGTACCCCGTGCTCTTCCTCACCGCCTACCACGGCGACCTCGGGCTGGACTACGGCGCGGCGCAGAGCGTGTACCAGCTCGACACCAAGCGCATGAAGCAGTTCAAGAAGCCGGGTGGCGGCCCGCTGGCGAAGAAGATCCTTCCCGGCGAGACGATGAGACTGCCGAACGGCGGCGGTGAGCTGAAGTTCGAAGGCGTGCGGCAGTGGGCCCAGTTCCAGGTCGTCCACCAGGTGGGCAGCGGCTGGGCACTCGGCGGCGCGCTCGCCGCGATCGGGGGTCTCGCGGGATCGCTGTTCATCCAGCGGCGCCGCGTGTGGGTGCGCGCGGTCGCGGGCCCGGACGGCCGAACGGTCGTGGAGATGGCGGGGCTTGGGCGCAGCGAGTCGGCCCGGCTCCCGGAGGAGCTGGGCGACTTGGCGTACGCCGTGCAGAGCGAGGCGCCGCCCGTCGAGGACGAGAACCGGGACGAGGACGGGGACGGGGACCGCGCCGAGGACGACGACGGGCCCGGTGAGCGCGGGAACGCGCTCCGGACCGACGACAAGGGCCAGGACAGTCAGGACGGCCAGGACAGCCAGGACACCGACGACACCGAGGACAGCGGGGCCAGCGCCGGAACCTCGCCACGAGGAGAACGCAAGTGAACATCGCCGCCGCCGGAACGAACGAGAATCTCGCCGAGATCAGCAACTACCTGATCTATTCGGCCATGGCCGTCTACGCACTCGCGTTCGTCGCGCACATCGCCGAGTGGGTCTTCGGCAGCCGCAGCAAGGTGGCCCGCACGGCCGCCGCGCTCAGCCCCGGACGCGCGGAGGACGGCGAGGCCCCCGAGCCCGCGGCGTCCGCCGGGGCCGCGCCCGCCAAGTCCGCCGCGGCCGGCGGCTCGACGTCCGTGCTGGACCGTCCGCGCCCGAAGGTCGTCGTGCGCTCGTCCGCGGGCCGCCGCGGCGAACTGCCGGACGGCCCCGGGGCAGCGGCCGGCGACGAGCAGGGCGATCTGTACGGCCGGATCGCGGTCTCGCTCACGACGCTCGCGTTCCTGCTGCACGTCGCCGGAGTGCTCGCCCGCTCGCTGTCCGTGCAGCGCGCCCCCTGGGGCAACATGTACGAGTTCTCGACGGCGTTCTCCATGGTCGCCGTCGGCGCCTATCTCGCCTTCCTCGTCGCGAAGAAGAACGTCCGCTGGATCGGGCTGCCGCTCGTGACCACGGTGCTGCTCGACCTCGGGCTCGCCGTGACGGTGCTCTACACCGAGAGCCAGCAGCTCGTGCCGGCGCTGCACTCGTACTGGCTGTGGATCCATGTGTCGCTGGCGATCACCTGCGGTGCGCTGTTCTACCTCGGGTTCGTCTCGACGGCGCTCTACCTCTTCCGCGACCGGTACGAGACCAAGCTGCTGGGCGGCGGCACCCCGGGCGGCTTCGCCACGTCCGTGATGGAGCGGCTGCCGTCGTCCTCGTCTCTCGACAAGTTCGCCTACCGCATCAACGCCGCCGTCTTCCCCTTCTGGACGTTCACCATCGTCGCGGGCGCCATCTGGGCGGGCGACGCATGGGGACGCTACTGGGGCTGGGACCCCAAGGAGGTCTGGTCGTTCATCACGTGGGTCGCCTACGCGTGCTATCTGCACGCGCGCGCGACCGCGGGCTGGAAGGGCCGCAAGGCCGCCTATCTGGCGCTGATCGCCTTCGCGTGCTTCCTGTTCAACTACTACGGCGTGAACATCTTCTTCAACGGCAAGCACTCGTACGCCGGCGTCGGCTGAGCCGCGCCGCCGGGCCCGTCGAGCTGAGCGACCCCTCGCGGGGCTGCCGCCCAGGGCCTTCTCGCCCCGCCGGGGTGGCTCAGCCCTTCGGCGGGGTCTCGTCCGGGCCGCCCGCGCCGTCGTCGCGCTGCCTCGACTCCTCCTCGCGGCGGCGCAGTTCGGCCTCCTGCGGCTCGGCACCGGGGCGCGGCTCCGGCTCGGCGTCCGCGGCGCTCTCCGTGCCCGGGGCCGATCCCGATGCGGTGCCCTCGGAGCGGAGGTCGCCGGAGCCCGCGCCGTTCTGCTCCTCGGCCGTCACCTCGTCGGCACGCGAACCGCCGGGCTGCGCATTGCCGTTGAGGGACTTGAGGAAATCCGGGTTGTCGTCCGGGGCGACCCAGCGGCGCTCGTCGGGACGCGTCGCGCCGTACGGGGCGTTCCTGCGCGGCCGTCCGACGGCGAACCATGCGACCGGGCCGAGCAGCACCTGCCCGAAGAGCAGGATGATGATCACCCACACCACCTTCGGCAGCTTCCGCACTTCCTGTTCAGGGGTGTTGAGACAGTCGATGAAGGCGTAGATCCACACCGCCAGGACGAGAAGGAACGGCAGATACCTGAGCATGTGGGACGCCCCCTAGGCGAGCTGACTCGGCACGGCGGGCCGGAAGTGCGGTTCGGTGCAGTCGTGCGGTTGCTGTTGCGGCTGGTGCCGCGGTTCGTGTTCGGCTTCGTTCGTGTGCGTATCGCCGTACGTACCGCGGTGCTTCCGCCGTACGTACGTAAGCCAGCGTAACGGTGTCCGGGAGGCCCCGGGGGCGGCCCGTGAAGCGCGGGGACCCATGGCCGATACTGGGGCGCATGGCATACGACGATCTCCGCTCGCTGTTGCGGGCGCTGGAGCGCGACCGGGACCTGAAACGGATCAAGGCCGAAGTCGATCCGTACCTCGAGATCGGGGAGATCGTCGACCGGGTGCAGAAGTCCGGCGGCCCCGCGCTGCTCTTCGAGAACGTCAAGGGCTCCTCCCTGCCCCTCGCCATGAACGTCTTCGGTACGGACCGCCGGCTGCTCAAGGCGCTCGGCCTCACGTCGTACGACGAGATCAGCGAGAAGATCGGCGGCCTGCTCAAGCCCGAACTGCCGCAGGGCTTCGTCGGGATGCGGGAGGCGTTCGGGAAGCTCGGCGCGATGGCGCACGTACCGCCGAAGAAGGTGAAGGACGCGCCCGTACAGGAAGTGGTGCTGCACGGCGACGACGTCGACCTGGAGACGCTGCCCGCGCTGTTCACCTGGCCCGAGGACGGCGGCTCCTTCTTCAACCTCGGTCTGACGCACACGAAGCACCCCGAGACGGGCGTCCGCAATCTCGGCCTCTACCGGCTCCAGCGGCACGACCGGCGGACGATCGGAATGCACTGGCAGATCCACAAGGACAGCCGGAACCACTACCAGGTGGCCGCGAGGCGCGGCGAGGAACTGCCCGTCGCCATCGCCTTCGGCTGCCCGCCCGCTGTGACGTACGCCTCGACGGCGCCGCTTCCCGGCGACATCGACGAGTACCTCTTCGCGGGCTTCACGCAGGGCAAGCGCGTGGAGATGACCGACTGCAAGACGGTGCCGCTGCAAGTGCCCGCGAACGCGGAGGTGGTGCTGGAGGGCCGGCTGGAGCCCGGAAAGACGCTTCCCGAGGGCCCGTTCGGCGACCACACGGGCTTCTACACGCCGCAGGAGGAGTTCCCGGCGCTGACGATCGACTGCGTGACGATGCGCAAGCGGCCCGTGTTCCAGTCGATCGTCGTGGGCCGGCCGCCGACGGAGGACGGGCCGCTGGGGCGCGCCACGGAGCGCTTCTTCCTGCCGCTGCTGAAGATCATCGTGCCGGACATCGTGGACTACCACCTGCCCGAGTCCGGCGGCTTCCACAACTGCATGATCGTCTCGATCGAGAAGAAGTACCCCAAGCACGCGCAGAAGGTCATGCATGCGATCTGGGGCGCGCACATGCTCTCGCTGGAGAAGCTGATCGTCGTCGTGGACGCCGGGTGCGACGTGCGCGATCTGCACGAGGTGGCGTGGCGGGCGCTGGGGAACGTCGACTACTCCCGCGACCTGACGGTCGTCGAGGGGCCGGTCGACCACCTCGACCACGCCTCGTACCAGCAGTTCTGGGGCGGCAAGGCCGGCGTCGACGCGACCGCGAAGCTGCCCGAGGAGGGCTACACCCGCGACGGCGGATGGCCGCACGAGATCGAGTCCGACCCCGACGTGGCACGGCTCGTCACGGAGCGCTGGAAGGAGTACGGCCTGTGAGCGGCGGCGCCGCGACGGGCGAGGCCGCCGAGGGGGATCTGCCGGGCACGCGCGGCGGCGTACGGGCGTTCCTGCGCCTGGTGATGATCGAGCACTCCGTCTTCGCGCTGCCGTTCGCCTACATCGCGGCGCTGACGGCGATGTTCCGCGAGGGCGGCGCCGTCCGGTGGCGGGAGTTGCTGCTCGTCACCGTCGCGATGGTCGGGATGCGCACCTTCGCCATGGCGGCAAACCGGATCATCGACCGCGAGATCGACGCCCGCAATCCGCGCACGGCCGGACGCGAACTCGTCACCGGTGCGCTCTCCGTGCGCTCGGCCTGGGCGGGCGCTCTCGTCGCGGTCGCGGTCTTCCTCGGGGCGTGCGCCCTGCTCAATCCGCTGTGTCTCGCGCTCGCGCCGGCCGCCGTCGTGCCGATGGTGGTCTATCCGTACGGGAAGCGCTTCACGGACTTTCCGCACGCCATCCTCGGCGTCGCCCAGGCGATCGGCCCCATCGGCGCCTGGATCGCGGTGACGGGCGCCTGGTCGTGGGAGGCGGTGGTGCTGGGGCTGGCCGTCGGCGTGTGGATCGGCGGGTTCGACCTGATCTTCGGCTGCCAGGACGTCGCGGCGGACCGTGCGCACGGGGTGCGCTCCGTGCCGGCGCGGTTCGGCATCGCGGCGGCCCTGTACGGGTCGCGCGGCAGCCACGTCGTCACGGTGGCGCTGCTGGCGTGGTTCGGGCTGCTCACCGGCGCGGGCGTCTTCTACTGGCTGGGCCTGCTGATCGTCGCGGGCGCATTCGTCTACGAGCACTCGATCGTCAGGCCAGGCGATCTGTCCCGGCTCAACCGCGCCTTCTTCACGGTCAACGGGTTCATCGGCATCGCGCTGTTCGTGTGCGCGCTGCTGGACCTGTCGGTGCGCGGGCTGAGCGTCTGAGACGCCTGAGCGCTCAGTGCCAGGCGGGCTTGCCGCCTCCCGCCGTACGGGCGGGGGAGGTCATGAAGGCCGCCATCACGCCGCCGATCAGCCCGAAGAGGTGGCCCTGCCACGAGATGCCGCTCGCGGTGGGCAGCACGCCCCACAGGATCGAGCCGTAGAGCACGGCGACGACTCCGCCGAGCGCCACATCCGTGATGCGCCGGTCCACGAAGCCGCGCACCAGGAGATATCCGAAGAGCCCGAAGATCAGGCCGGACGCGCCCGCCGTATTGCTGCCGTCGGGTGCGACGAGCCACACACCGACCCCGCTGACGACGATGATCGTGAACGCGACGACCAGGAAGCGCCCGGTGCCGCGCAGCGCCGCGAGGAAGCCCAGGACCAGCAGCGGCAGCGTATTCGCGATGAGGTGGCCGAAGCCGAAGTGCATGAACGCCGCGGGGATCACGTCGACGAGCTCGCCCTGCTTGCGGGGCACGATGCCGAAGGTGTCCAGCGAGTTGTTCGTCGCCTGGTCGAAGAACTCCAGCACCCACAGCAGAGCCGTCCAGAGCAGGATCAGCTTGGCGGCGGGCCAGGCGCCCGCGCGCCGTGGAGCCCTGTCGCTGCTCGTGCTGTTGATGTCAGAGCCTGATCCGTACGCCATCGAGTCTCCCCCTGAGAGACAGTGAGTGGAACCGATGCCTCCTCCGACCTTGACAACGCGGCAGAGGGCACACCTGGTTCCGCACGCCAGGATCTCCAGGATGGCGTCAGAACTTCTCCGTGCCCAGAGCGCCATAGACCCACGTGGCCATCAGGTCCTGCGGCTCGATCTTCTTCGTACCGCCGGGCGCCGTCACGGCGACGGCGTCGCCGCCGCTGAACTCCAGGCGCAGCGGCAGGTGGGCGTCGCCCCGGGTGAACTGGCCCAGGTCGAGCGTGAGCGAGGTGAGCTGGCCGCGCCGGATCGAGAGATCGGCCGCGATGTCGCCGTCGGGCACGCGCGAGGGGTCGATCTCCGCGCCCAGCGTCCGCAGCGCGGCGACCAGGTCCTTCGCCGCGTCGTGTCCGGGCAGTGTCATGCGTACGTGCTCCGCGCCGCCGTGCTCGCCCTTCGCGTCGAACTCGGCGTGCTCGCGCAGCAGCTCCTGCACCTCGCTGAGGAACTCGCGCTGCGACTGGCCGTCGAGGGCGGAGCCGATGGTGACCGCGTCCCGGATCTCGCGGGCCTGCCGGGCCATTTCGCCCGATGTATTCGATACGTTCCGGTCTGCGGACTTCGAGGACTTTCCGTCGTCCTTGTCGTCCTTGCCGCCCTCGCCCTTCTTGTCTTTCTCGTCCTTCCCCGACTTCCCCGACTTCTCGGACTTCTTCTGCTCGTCCTTCTTCGCTTCCTTCTCTTCGCGCTTCTCGCGGTCCTCTTCGAGCTGCCGTTCCGCGAGCGTCTCGGCCGCCCGCGCGAAGTCGTCGAAGGCGTCCGGGTCGGCCTGCACCCACTCGCCGTCGAGCGCGTCCGTGGCCGCTCCCAGCGTGTCCGGGAGTTCGTCCGCGAGGCCGACGATTTCCGACGCCTTCTCGTGCGCGTCCCCCTTGCCCAAGGTGTGCTCGACCAGGGCCTTCAGGCTGACGCGCAGATACAGCTTGTCGTCGACGGACTTGACAGCCGCGACGTCCTTGCCGCCGAAGTTCAGCGCGGCCGCGACGTTCGCGGCGTCGGACTCCGGCATCTCCTTCAGCGGTGTCTCCTCCTCCTCGTCGCCCGTCCCGGCCGACAAGGTCAGCTCGGCGCGCGCGAGCCTCTCCGCGGCCTGCTTCGAGGCCTCGTGCTTCTTCCCGTCCCGCTCGGCCTGCTTGAGGAACTCGCGGGCCTGGCGCGGCGATCCGTCCACGGACGCGATGACGGTGGCGGCGGGCTGGTCGCCGAGCTTCACTACCGCGTTGCGCACCTTCATTCCGGTCGTGAGGCGCTCCGTCGAACTGCACGCGGACACGGCGGCGGCGAGCACCGCGGCACACGTCACGGCGGAGACGGCGATCCGCACCGCCCTCGGGGGCACGGGCTGCCAGAAGTCAGACGGCCGACGGAAGAAACGCATGGGCCGACCCAATCGCACAACGGGCCTACGACGCCAGTCGAAGGCGCGGGACCGGCCGAAGCGGCACAAGAACCGCGAGCCGGAACACCCTTTCGCGAATCTCCCGCGAACCCGGAACTCCCGTCCCGCGCGCCCCGCTTACCTACGGCCCGGCGGTCATGCCCCCCAACTCGCCCTCCCAGCGCCGGTAGAGCTTGTGCGGCACGCCCGCCGCGTCCAGCGCACGGCCCGCCACGAAGTCGACGAGATGCTGCACACTGCTGCCGCCCGCGTAGAAGGCGGGCGACGCGGGGAGCACCACCGCGCCGGCGTCGTCGAGCGTGACGAGATGCCTGAGCGTCTGCCCGTGCAGCGGTGTCTCCCGTACGGCGACGACGAGCGGCCGCCGCTCCTTGAGCGTCACCGACGCGGCCCGTTGCAGCAGGTCCTTGGAGAGGCCGAGCGCGACCCCGGCCACGCACGCGGTGCTCGCCGGGACGACGATCATCCCCCGCGCCGGATACGAGCCGGAGGACGGCCCCGCGGCGAGGTCCCCGGCGGGCCAGTGCCGCACGGCCGAGACGTCCGGGTCGAAGGCGTCGGGAGTGCCGTCGGCTCCGGAGGAGAGCCAGCGGTGCAGATCCTCCTGCGCGTGCGCGTCGCGGAACGGGTGCCCGGTCTCGTCGAGGATCGTCAGCCGCGCGGCACGGCTCACGACGAGGTCGACAGCCTCCCCGGCGTGCAGCAGCGCACGCAGCACCGCGGCAGCGTACGGCGTGCCCGAGGCGCCGGAGACGCCGACGATCCAGGGCCTGCGCGGCGTGCTGGTTCCGGTCGTAGCGCTCACGCCACCGAGCCTACGCGTGGCCTCGCGCGGCCGACCCGTCGGTGACCGGGCGCCCTTGAGGAGAGGTGTCTGAGGGCGAGCCGCCCCCATGCCTTAGATTCGTTACCGGAGATTCGCGGAGCCCACGGTTCCCCTGTCTCGGCGGGAGACTCAGCCCTGCCTCCGGGCAGGGACCCTTCCCCTGCCTACGGCGGGGAGACCCCAAGATCGGCAACGGAGGCACCAGGAGCCATGGACGCGGTGGACAGGCAGCTCATTCAGGCGCTGCGTGAGAACGGCAGGGCCTCCTACGCCGAGCTGGGCCGGCTCGTCGGCCTCTCCGGGCCGAGCGTCACCGACCGCATCAACCGCCTCGAGACCGCCGGAGTGATCACCGGCTACCGCGCGACGGTCGACGCGCCCTCGCTGGGCCTGGGCGTCACCGCCCTCATCGGCATCCAGCTCACCGACGCCACCGACCACGAGGACGTGGCGGGGCGGCTGAGCGAGCTGAGCGAGGTCGAGGACTGCTGGTTCATCGCAGGCGACGACTCGTTCATGCTCAAGGCCCGCGCCTCGGACGTGGACGCGCTGGAGACCCTCATCCGCCGGCTCTCCGGCACCAAGGGCGTCTCCCGTACGCGTACGACGGTCGTGCTCTCCACCAAGTGGGAGAACCGGGTCGGCGAACTGCCGCACGAGGCCTGACGGGTAGCCGTCCCGCAGGTCCGCCCGCGACCGGTCCCGAGGGTCCCGGATGCGGGGAGTAGGCTCCGAAAGGCGCTCGAAGCAGAAATCTTAGGAGGGCGAGGCATGGACTCTGGGCTCAAGCGCGAGCTGGAGGAGAAGGTCCGCGCAGGTGTACGGCTGACGCGCGAGGACGGCATCGCCCTCTACGACTGCGACGATCTGGCCTGGCTCGGCGGCCTCGCCCACGAGGTGCGAACTCGCAAGAACGGCGACGTCGTTCACTTCAACGTCAACCGCCATCTCAACATGACGAACGTGTGCACCGCCTCGTGCGCGTACTGCTCCTTCCAGCGCAAGCCGGGGGAGAAGGACGCCTACACGATGCGCATCGAGGAGGCCGTGAAGCTCGCCAAGGCGATGGAGGGCGAGAACCTCACCGAGCTGCACATCGTCAACGGCCTCCATCCGACGCTCCCTTGGCGCTACTACCCGCGTTCGCTCAGCGCCCTCAAGGAGGCGCTGCCCGAGACCGTCTCGCTCAAGGCGTTCACCGCCACCGAGATCCATCACTTCGAGACGATCTCCGGGATGGACGCGAGCGAGATCCTCGACATCCTCATCGAGTCCGGTCTGGAGTCGCTGACCGGCGGCGGCGCCGAGATCTTCGACTGGGAGGTCCGGCAGCACATCGTCGACCACGCCACTCACTGGGAGGACTGGTCGCGCATCCACCGCCTCGCCCACCAGAAGGGCCTCAAGACGCCCTGCACGATGCTGTACGGGCACATCGAGGAGCGCCGGCACCGGGTCGACCACGTGCTGCGGCTGCGTGAACTCCAGGACGAGACCGGCGGGTTCCAGGTCTTCATCCCGCTGCGCTACCAGCACGACTTCGTCGACATGCAGGACGGCAAGGTCCGCAACACGCTCCAGGCGCGCACCACGATGGCCTCGGGAGCGGAGGCGCTGAAGACGTTCGCGGTCTCGCGCCTGCTGTTCGACAACGTGCCGCACGTGAAGGTCTTCTGGGTCATGCACGGCGTCCAGACCGCTCAGCTCGCGCTCCAGCACGGAGCGGACGACATGGACGGCTCCGTCGTCGAATACAAGATCACTCACGACGCGGACAACTACGGCACCCCCGACAAGCTCACCCGCGAGGATCTGCTCGACCTGATCCGCGACGCCGGGTTCAGGCCGGTCGAGCGCAACACCCGCTACGAGATCATTCGCGAGTACGACGGTCCGGACCCGGAGCGGCGCGAGTCGCCCCAGCCGATGCGCATCTGAGGCCCGTCGCGCGGTGGAGGCCTGCGGTGCCCCGTCGGCCCATCGGCCCCGTCTGGGGTGTTCGCCGACGGGTACCCGCGGCCGCATGCCCCCACCACCCCGCAAGCGCCCCGAGCGCACCGGCCCCGAGGACGACTACACCGCCGAGCCGTTCCTGCCCGCCGAGGGGAGGCGCGGCAAGGCGGGCCTCGACGATCTGCGCAGGGCGGCCGCGCGGTGCCGCGGCTGCCCCCTGCACCGGGACGCGACGCAGACCGTGTTCGGCGAGGGCGACTCCGGAGCCCGAGTGCTGCTCCTCGGCGAGCAGCCCGGCGACCAGGAGGACAGGCGCGGCGAGCCCTTCGTCGGACCGGCCGGCAGAGTCCTCGACCGGGCGCTTGAGGAGGCCGGGATCGATCCGGCGCAGTCGTACGTGACCAACGCGGTCAAGCACTTCAAGTGGGAGTACGCCTCCGGCGGGCGCGGCAAGAGGCGCATCCACAAGGCGCCGAACCTGCGCGAGATGACGGCCTGCGGCCCGTGGCTCGCGGCCGAACTCGCCCTGGTCGCACCGGAGGTGATCGTCGTGCTCGGTGCGACGGCGGGCAAGGCGTTGTTCGGATCGTCGTTCCGCGTGACGAAGCAGCGCGGCGCCCTGATCGAGCAGGACGTGCACGGACGCAGCGAGCGAGTGGTGGCGACGATCCACCCCTCCGCGGTGCTGCGCGCCGACGACCGGGACCGGGAGGCCGTACGTGAGGGCCTCGTCTCCGATCTGCGGGTGGCCGCCGGCGCGCTGCGCGGTTCGTAGGTGCGGGTTGTGGGTCGCCGGGTTGTGAGTCGTCGGTTTGTGAGTCGCTGGTTTGTGAGTCGCGATTGTTGAGTCGCGCTCGTGATGCGGGGTCAGCGCCGCACGGGCGCACGCCCCCGGCCCGGCCCCTGCCCGGTTCCACGCCCGTGACCCTGCCCGGTCGCCCGGCCGCCGCCCTGCCCGGGGCCGTGCCCCGCCAACTGCCCGTCCAGACGGTGCTGTTCGACGGTACGGGAGCGCGCGGCGTGCGGCACCGTCGCGAGCCGCGGCTCGGCCAGCCGCCGCTGCACACCCTGCACGACACGGTTCGCGGCGAAGGTCGCCCCGTACACGAAGCGCATCGAGGGCCCGAACGACGGCGTCGCGAGCAGCCCGGCGAAGAAGAGCCCCGGGTGTGACGACTCGAACCTGGCGTTCAGTTCGGGAGCGTCGCTCGTGCCGACGCGGTGCAGGATGCCGCGCACCGATTCGTCCAGCATCGACAGCCGTGCGAGCCGCGGCGCGAAGCCCGTCGCGGCCACGACATGGTCCGTCTCGACCGTGCGCACGACGCCGTCGGTGGACTCCAGGCGCAGCCGCACCTGGTCGCCCACCAGCTCCGCCGCGCTGAGCCGGCTGCTGAGCAGCACCGGCACGGCGAACTCGAACCGGTCGCGCAGCCACCAGGCGCCGGCCGGCCCCAGCGCCGTACGCGCGATGTGCTGCCGCAGTCCCGCGGGCAACTTCCGCACCGCCCACGGCATCTCGGAGTAGACCCAGCTCGGCCAGCCCGTGCCCAGCCCGCAGTGCGGGTCGCGCAGCGCCTTGAGCAGGGAGCGCTGGAGGGGCTGCGGCGGCGAGTTCCAGTTGATGCGGTCGGCGCGAGCGACGACCCGTACGTGCGCGCCCTCCTCGGCGAGCAGCGCCGCCGACTCCAGCGCGGCCTGTCCGGCGCCGACCACCGTCACGTCCTTGTTCCTGAAGCGGCTCAGCTCCCGGTGGTGGCTGCTGTGCGAGATGACCCCGGCGGGGAGCTTCCGCAGCGGTCCGGGCTTGTGCACGAACGGCATCACGCCGACGGCGAGGACGACGGTGCGCGTCACCAGCACCTCGCCCTCGGCCGTCTCGACGCGGAATCCGCGTGCGCACGGGACGACGGACGTCACCGTCTGCTCGTCCGCCGCGGGCGCGGCCCGGCTGCCGAACCACTGCCCGTACTCGGTGAACGTGCCGATCGGCAGCGGCCGTCCGTGCTCGACGGTGATGCCGCGCGCGGCGCAGTACGCGGCCAGCGTGTGCGTGCCGGCCGGGTCGGAGAGGTTGGAGGACCACGGCTCGGACTTGAGGAACATGCCCTTGGGCATGTTGTCCCGCCAGGAGGCCATCGGGCGGCCCAGCACGCGCAGGTTGAGTCCGGCGGCCGCGGCGTGCGAGGCGATGGAGAGGCCGTAGGGGCCTGCGCCCACCACTACGAGGTCGTACATGCGTTTCCTTCTCTCTGATCTTTCACTGATCGCTCATCACGAGTGGTGCGGAAATGCGGTGCGGACGGCAGCACCGGCGCCGCGGCCGGCTGCGCTGCCCTGACGGACCGGAAGGACCCGGCCGAACTGAGGGACCTGACGCGCCGCCAGATCTTGAACGCGCCCCGGACGAACCAGGCGCCGGCCATGGCGAAGAAGGGCCGCAGGTCGTCGGCCGCGAACCAGGCACGCTCGACCGCGCGGAAGCCCCGCTCGCGCGGCCGCCCACCGTGCTCGGCCCGCCGCTCCCGCCGCCGCTCGGAGCGCTCCCGCACTGCCAGCGCGCTCGACGGCCCGGCCACGATCGCCGAGAGCAGGGCGTAGTTCTCCGCGACGAAGACCCGCCCCGGCCCGCCGCACTGCGCGGGCACCGCGCGCCCCGTCAGATGCAGGTGCTGTGCCCGTACGACGTCCAGTCCGCGCTCGTCGGTGAAGAGCCGGAACTGCGCGCCGGGGCGGGGGTTGAAGTCGAGCAGGTGGTAGGTGCCGGTGGCCGGGTCGAGCCGGAAGTCGAGGTCGAGGATGCCGCGGTAGCCGACGTGCGTGGCGAGGCGGGCCGCGGCGTCCGTGACCTCGTGGTTGGTGAGCCAGGTGCCGACGGCCGTAAGACCCGTACGCGGTGGCCAGGAGCGCTCCTTGCGTCCCGCGCCGCCCACGAGGAAGTTCCCGTCCCCGTCCGCGTAGCCGTGGAAGAACCAGTCGGTGCCGCGGCCGCCCGTCAGCCGCTGCTGGAGCAGGAGCGGGCTCCCGGCCTGCGCGCTGCGCTCGTACAGTTCGCAGGCGTCGGCCGGGGTTCGCAGGAGCGTGGTGCTGCGCATGCCCTTCGGGAGAAGCCACGGCCGGCTCCACTTCGCCACGACGGGCAGGCCGAGGAGCGCCGCCTCGCGGGCCGCGTCCGCGGCGCTGTCCGGTGAGACGGTACGGGGGTGTGCGACGCCGGCCTCCCCGCACAGAGCGGCGAGTTCGGCCTTGTCGGCGACGCGCCCCGGCATGCCGGGATCCGCGTCCGGGAGCAGATAGCGCCCCCGGAGCCGCTCGGAGAGCGCCGCGACCGCGATGGCTCCGCGGTCGTCGAGCGCGATGAGAACGGCCGGTCTGCCGATGACGTCCGACACCCGGCACAGCGCCTCTTCGAACTCCGCGTCCGAAGTGGCGCCCGCCGGAAGCGAATGCGTGCGGTGTACGAACCGGGAGCGGTCCACCGGTCCTGCTGCCGCCACGGCGACGTGCACCTCGATCCCCGTACGCCCGAGGGACCGGATCGCGCCGAGCGTTCCGTGGTGGAACGGATTCGGGTCGAGCCGGAGCAGGAGGACGGGGACTTCCGTGTCGAACGGCGGCATGGGTATGTCCTTGCGTCATGAACGGGACGAACAGGGAGAAAATATCCCCATTGGGCTATCAGACCGCACCGCGCCGTCCTGGACGGTGAGGTCTGAAATGCGTGTTTCGCGGCCGCGAAGGCCGACGGCAGATCAGGAGGAACGATGCGGAGCCCCAACCGCCGTGGATACAAAGGGGTCTGCGGCGTCGTCGTGGCCGCCGGTCTCCTGGCCTCCTGCAGCGTCCTGCCGGTCGATCTGCCGGATTTCCGGACGGAATCGTTCATCCGGCGCGTTGCTTCGAGCGACAGCACCCCCACACCCGGCCCCGGTGCCGGACGGCCGGAGGCGGACGCCTCGACGCTCTCCGCCGCCGCGCCGCTGGCTCCGCTCGGCGCGTTCCTCCGCTCCGGAGCGGACGGCGTGAGCCGGATCGACCGGTTCCAAAGCTGGCTCGGCGGTACGGAACTGAAGGTCGGTCACACGTATCTGCCGGGCGACCTGTGGTCCAACATCGAGGGCAAGCCGGACTTCCTCGAACCCTGGACGCGGTGGCGGAGCGCTCAGCAGGACCGGCTGTTCGTCCTCAACGTGCCGATGCTGGAGCGCAACGAGGACGGCCTCCCCGACCACGAGGTGCGCGCGCTGCTGCGCGACGGAGCCGCCGGACGCTTCGACGCCCACTACCGCACCCTCGCCGAACGCCTCGTCGGCCAGAAGTCGCCGGACACGGTGATCGTCCTCGGCTGGGAGATGAACGGCCTGACGTACTCGCACCGTTGCGGCCCGGACCCGAAGGCGTGGAAGACGTACTGGCGCCGCATCGTCGACACGATGCGCTCCGTGCCGGGGCAGCGGTTCCGCTTCGACTACGCGCCCGCCCGCGGCCGGGACGCCGTCCCGTGGACGGAGTGCTACCCGGGCGACGACGCCGTCGACATCATCGGGATGGACACCTACGACCAGCCCGCGGGCCAGCCCTTCGACAGACAGGTCGACGAGCCGCTCGGCCTCCAGGACCAGGTCGACTTCGCCAGGGAGCACGGCAAGGCGATCTCGTATCCGGAGTGGGGGCTCTTCCGCAACGGCGACAACCCCGAGTACGTCCGGCGGATGCTCGACTGGTTCGACCTGCACAAGCCGCTGTACCAGACGCTCACGGACTACTGCCCGCACGGCGTGTGGCAGTGCCCCGACAACCCCGACTCCGCCGAGACGTTCCGCTCGGCGCTCTTCGCGCGATCCGGCGGCATGCCGGCGCCGTCGCCGGGGCCGAGCGCGCCGGGAGCGCCGGGAGCGCCGGGAGCGCCGGGAGCGACGAGGAAGCCCTCGCCCGGTCCGTCCGCGCCCTCGCCCTCCGGCACCGCGATCCCCGTGCCGACGGAGCCGGGCGCGCGCGTGCCGCGGCACGAGGACTGCTACGTCGTCGGCGACTACTGCGTGCGGTTCGGCAAGGGGCTGACCGACTGGTGGAAGAACTGGCGCAAGTCCGAGGACTAGCAGGGGGGATGGGGAACCGGCCGCTCGTACGCGGTCGGTGATGGCTCATGAGAAAGGCGCGGGCGCCCGGAGCGGGCGCCCGCGCGCTGGGGCGGAGGAGATGGACGCCTAGGTCCGGTCTCGCTCCGTGCGCTCTCTTTCCGCCCCCGTCGGACCGCGGCCGCCCGGACGGATGCGCCGCAGCAGATCCGCGGCCCGGCTCCGGCGTACGGCCTCGGCGGCGAGCTCCCGTCCCGCGATCTGCGCGGAGTGCAGGCCCAGCGCGGGCGCCATCTCCCGACGGGCCATCAGCAGCCGCTGGTTGGCTACCGGATCGGCCTGCCAGCGGGCCTTGTGCGGCTCCGCTCCGCGCAGCAGGTTGAGCGTGCCGCACCCCTCGACGTCCGCGTGCGTGGCGGCGTTCCGCAGCAGCATCGTGGTGATGTCCACGCGCTGCGAGCGCAGCCGCGGGTGCGCGCCGTAGAGGTAGCCGCAGACCATGTCCCGGCTGGTGAAGGTGATGTCCGAGGCGATGGGCTCGTCGTCGATGCGGTATTCGGTGAGCGTCGCGTCGCCGCTCTCCGCCAGCTGCTCGACCGTACGTTCAAGATGCGCGCGGAAGCGGGGACGCAGGTGCTCGGGCGTCACACCGCGGCCCTCCCACTGCATCTCGTGCAGGCGGAGCAGCGTACGCACGGCGTCGGCCGCCTCGGACGGCAGCACGTCGTGCTCCTTGATCCCCATCTTGTCGATCTTGCGGAGCTTCTGCCGGGTGCGCTTGGCGCTGGCCGAGGGCAGACGTCCCAGCAGCTCCTCCATGGGGACGCCGGGCAGTTCGAGGCACACGGAGTCCGTCAGCCTCCGGCGGATGCCGGGCCAGGCGCCGTAGACCTGCTCGGCCGCGGCACCGGGGCGCACCTCGCGGATGTCGATGAGCGCGCCGCGCGACGCCCGGTGCAGGGCCCTTGCGAGGTGTCCGGCCGCGCCGGGGCAGTCGCCGTCCAGCAGCACGTCGCAGAAGTCGGTGATGCCGCCGCCGAGCGCGACCAGCGCGGGCAGCGGCCGGTGAGTGAGCATCATCGGTGCCGCGGCGACGAGCCGGCCGCCGCTGCGTACGAGTACGACGCGGAGCCGGCCCGCCCTTCCGTACGACTGCCACCAGGAGTGCAGCCACGCGTGCGACTGGAACGTGGTCGCCCCCGGGCTGCGGCGGCGCAGCTCGTCCCACTCGCGGGACAGCGAACCGAAGTGCGACGGGTCGCGGCAGACGGTGGCGGTGGTCATCGTTCCTGCTCCGTCCGTGAGTCGGTGTTCGCGGACGCGGTCCGCACGTGGTCGGCGGCGGTTGCGGTCGGCGCGGTGGCCGCGGCCGTGGTGGGTGCGCCGTGCGTGGCGGGCGCCGCTCCGGCCGAGGCCGTGCGGCGGCGCGACTGCGGGAGCGCGAGCAGCACCAGGCCGCCGATCAGCCCGCCCGCGCACGCGCCCACGGAGACCGCGACCGTCGCCGACGGCGAGACGGGGGTCGCGGGCGCCATGGCGTCGGAGAGGACGGTCAGCCGTGCGCCCGTCCGTTTCACCGACGTCTTGGCCGTGTGCGTGAGGGCCTTCGCGACGGCGTCGGCGTTCTTCGCCGCCTGCGACGCGTTGGACGAGGTCGCGGTGATCTGCACCATCGGTGCGTCGGGCGAGGTGCTCGCCTGGATTCCGTCGCGGATGGTGCCGGGGCGCAGATGGGCCCGCCTCTCAGCGTCGGCGAGGATCACCGGGTCCGTCGCGATCTTGCCGTAGGCCTGTGCGTAGCCCAGCGCCCCCGCCGCCTCCGACCCGCCGGAGGGCGAGACGACGACGTAGCTGATGGCGGCGTACTGCGCCGGCGTCGCCTCGGAGTACGCGGCTCCGGCTCCGGCTCCCAGGACCAGGCACAGCGGCACCGGCCACCACGACGGCACGCGGCGCAGCCATGCCCTGAGCCTCCGCCGGGCCGAGCCCCTCGTGGTGGCGGGCGCGGGCTCCGGGCGGGGGGCGCGGGGGCGCGCGCCGGCGGCGAGGGCGTTGGCGCGCAGCGGCGTGGTCCTGGTGAGGGCGGAGGTCTTGGTGCCGGTGCCGCTCTTCGGCGTACCTGTGCCGCCCCGCGGTGCGTCGGTGCCCTGCGGCGGGCCGGCGCCCTGCGAAGTGCCCGTGTTCTTCGGTGCGTTGGCGCCTTGGGGCGGGCCGGCGGTTCCGCTCTCGGCCGGGCCGGTCGCGTCGTCCGACGTGGACGCCGTCTTCGCGCCCGTCGCGTCGCCGGTCGTGCCGGTCGTGCTCGTCGTGCCGGTCGTGTCGGTCTTGCCGGAGTCATCTCTGGGACCGGTGCCGGTCTTCACCGCCTCCGTCCTCGTCGTCGTGGCCTGTTCGGCGCTCTTCGTCACCTCGGGGGCCGCGGAGGAGCCGCCGCCGTCGCCGGCGCCGGAGTTCGCTGAGCGGGCCTCGCGCCGGGACTGCTTCGTGCGCGCCGAGCCGCCCGCGGTGGGGGACTTGGCCGATCCCTGTGCGGCTTTGGACATGGCAGGACTCACCTCGATGTCAGGGGTAGGGATGTCGGCGCCGGTACGGGAGTCGCCGCTGTCGGCGCCGGTGCGGGCAGTTGCGGTGCACCCGTCGCGGCGCGGTAGACGGCCATCAGCCGCTCCGCGCTGCGGACGATGTCGTAGCGGTCCACGACGGGCGGTACGGGCAGCCGTACGGGACCGGCCTTCTGGTACTCGCAGAGGAGCGCGGTGAGTTCGGGCACGCCCGTGCCGATGCGGCGCGCGCCGGGCGCCTCCTCGGGCGGCAGGTCGTCGATGGCCGGGCATGTGACGTGCAGCGCCGGCAGACCGGACGCGAGTGCTTCGAGCACAGCGAGCCCGAACGCCTCGTCGGACGAGGGCGAGACGAAGACGTCCGTCGCGGCCAGCAGATCGGGGATCTGCCAGGTGCCGCCCCCGGCGGAGGCGACCGTACCGTCGCACTCGCCGAGCAGATGGATGCGGTCGAGCGCGCCGAGGGCCGAGGCGATGCCGTGGAGCGTCTCCCGCTCCGGGCCGTCGCCCGCCAGCAGCAGCTGTGCGTCGGGCAGTACGGCGACGGCCCGTACCAGCGTCTCGAAGTGCTTGCCCGGCACCAGCCTGCCGACCCCGCCCACGACGAAGGTTCCCTCGGGAATGCCGAGTCGCTCCCGCGTCGCCGCGCGGGCCGCCGGATCGAAGCGGAAGCGGTCCGCCTCGATGCCGTTGGGCACGGTGTGCACCCGCGCCGCGGGCACGCCCCATCGCCGCAGGCGCTGCGCGACGGTTTCGGAGACGGCGACCGTGGCGCTGCCCAGCCGCTCGGAGGCCAGATACAGCGCGCGGACCCCGGGACTCAGCGGCCTGCCCTCGATCGTGTCGTCGCCGAGGGAGTGCTCGGTGGCGACCACGGCGCGTACTCCCGCGAGCCGTGCCGCGAGACGGCCGTAGAGGCAGGCCCGGTAGAGGTGGGTGTGGACGAGGTCGTAGCGGCCCCCGCGCAGCAGATGCACCAGCAGCGGCATGACCGTCGCGTCGAGGTTGCCGGACATGCCGAGATGGGTGACGCGGTGGCCGTCGGAGAGGATGCCCTCGGCGACGGAGCCGGGCGCGGTGAGGGTGAACACGTCGCAGCGGGCGGGGAGATGGCGGAGCATCAGCCGCAGTTGCTGCTCGGCGCCGCCCACGCCGAGCCCCGTGATGATGTGTGCGACTTTCATCGACTGCCGCCCGCCTGGCTGCTCCCGACGGCGCCCTCGTCCCCGCTTGCTTCCACGCTTCCGTTCCGGGCTCCGTTCCCGGCCGAGTCCTTGTCCGCGTCCGGGGCCGTACGGGAGTCCGCGGCCTCCTCGGGCGTCACCGGCGCCGAGACCGGCGCCGCCTCGTCCTCGGGCAGCGGCTTGCGGCGCAGCGGGTTCAGCGCCCTCTTCAGGAACAGCCGCACGGAGGAGTCGGACGCGTCGATGTGCACCCTGGGCAGCGCGTGCATGCACGTGAGCGCGCCCGGGTCGATGGCGCACGCGTAGCCGTAACCGGCGGTGCGCACGGCCTCGATCGCGCGGGCGTCGACGGTCCCGTACGGGTAGCAGAAGCCCTCCGGGCCGGTTCCGGTGATGTCGGCGAGGAGCGCGCGGCTGTGCCGGGTCTCCCGTTCGAGGGTGGCGTCGTCGGCGGTCGTGAGATCCGTGTGCATGAGGCCGTGCGAGCCGATCTCCATGCCGGCCGCCGCGGCGGCGCGGATGCCTTCGGCGCTCAACAGCGGCTTGCGCGGGCCGAGTTCGTCCCAGGCGTTGTCGCCGCCGAGCCGTCCGGGGAGTACGAAGACGGTGGCCGTGCAGCCGTGCCGGTGCAGCAGCGGAAGGGCGCTGTCCACGAAGTCGGCGTAGCCGTCGTCGAACGTCAGCCCGACCAGCCCCGCTCCGCGCCCGGCGGCCCGCGCCCGCATCAGTTCGCCGACGCCGACTCCGGTCAGGCCGCGGTCGCGCAGCCAGCGCAGCTGCCGGTCGAGGCGGTACGGGGAGACCGTGATCCGGTACGGGTCTTCGGTGCAGCCCGAGACCGAGTGGTACATCAGCACCCAGGGGGGACGTCTCCGGCGGATACCGGCACGTGCCGTGCCCGTGGCGGTCGCCGGCTCGCGCACGGACGCCGGTACGGGCACGCGCCGCTGCGGCGCCGGCAGCGGCAGAGCGGGGATGCGGGCACGGAACTCAGCGGCTTGAGCGGACTCAGCGGACTCAGCGGACATGAGCGAACCTTCGTTTGACGGTGGCGAACAGCTGAGAGACCTCCGGGGCCCGTACGAGATGAGCCACGGACGCGAAGACGACGAGGACTGTCACCCCGCCCACCGCGGCACCGGCCAGCGGATCGGCGACGCGCAGCGCCGCACCCCAGGCCGCCGCGGCGGCGACGGCGGCTGCCAGCAGCAGCCGCGCCAGCCCGGCCGCGACCCGGCGTACGTCGATGGCCACCACGCGCGCACCCAGGCCGTGCATCAGGAGCAGCGCGGCGGTGAGGATTCCGGCGGCGTTGGCCGCGGCGATGCCGTGCACGCCCCACCGGTGCACCGCGAGCACCCCGGCGACCACGGTGACGAGCAGCCCGACGGCCATCGCCGCGGCGGGATACCAGGTGGGCCGCGTACCGGAGAAGAACGGACGCACCAGGGCGCCCACCAGGCTGTGTCCCAGCAGGCCGCAGCTGTAGACCCGCATCACCGACGCCGTGTCGGCGGTGTCGTGCGCGTCGAACGCGCCCCGCTGGAAGAGGAGTTGGATGAGCTGCGGCGCGCAGGCGGTGACGTACGCCGCGCCCAGCAGCACGACGATGCCGACCAGCGCGAGGTCGCGCTCCACGCGCAGGCGCGCCCGCTCCTTGTCGCCGTCGGCCATCGCCCGGGCGACGACGGGGAACGTGACGGTGCACACCATGAGCGAGAGCACCATCGGCATCTGCGCGACCTTCTGCGCGTAGTTGAGGTGCGAGATGGCGCCCGCGGGCAGCGGAGCCGCCAGATAGCGCTCGAAGAGCACCTGCGCTTGGCGGCTGACGGCGAAGGTCACGACCGGCGCCAGCATCCCGAAGCCGAGCAGCGCCACGCGCCCGCTGTACGCGGCCCGGCCCGGCGACGGCACCGGTGCGGAGGTCGCGCTCGCGACCGGGGCCGGGGCCGGGGCGGACGCGGCTGGGGCAGCGGAAGCGGGAGCGGAGCGCGCGTCCGGCACGGGCTGCGCGTCCGCGGCGTACGAGGGGACGGGGGCGACGCCCGGTGCCCGCACCGCCTCCTTGACCGCCGGCTTGCCACCCGTACGCGCGCCCCTGCCGCGCCTCTCCCGCGGCAACTGCCGGATGAACGACGGCAGTTGGACGAGCACCATCAGCGCTCCGCCCGCCGCGACCCCCACGGCCGCGGCCCGCACCCCCCACGCGGCGTGCGCGGTGACCATGACGCCGATGATCGCCACGTTGTACGCGACGTAGATCGAGGCCGGTGCGACGAAGCGGCGGTGCGCGCGCAGCGCGGCGCTGAAGTATCCGGCGAGCCCGAAGGTCACCACGGTCAGCGACGTCAGGCGCATGCAGTCGACGGCCGTACGCGCGTCGCGCAGTCCCGGCGCCAGTGCCTCCACCAGCAGCGGCGCGGAGAGCATCATCAGGGCGGCGATCGCGGAGAGCCCCAGCAGCAGCCGGGGCAGTGTCCGCCGTACCACGGCCCGTACCGGATCGGGCCCGTCGGCACCGTGCTGCGCCGGTGCGCCGCCGTCCTCGGTACGGGAGCCGCCGGCGCTCCGACGGGAGAGGGCGAGGCTGAAGGCGGGCACGAGGATCAGCGCCATCGCGTCCTCGATCAGCAGCGTCGCGGCAAGCTCCGGGACGGTCCAGGCGACGAGGAATGCGTCGGTGTCGGCGTCGGCGCCGAAGAAGCTCGCGATGGCCTGGTCGCGCAGGAGCCCGCAGAACGCACCGGCCGCCGTGAGCGCCGCAGTGATGACGGCCGCCCGTGCGAGGAATCTGCCCAGCAGGGGAGCCGCCCCGGCGCTCCCGCCGCCGGGCTCCGTGGACGGCGGTGCGTCCTGAGTGGTGGTGCGGGAGGCTTGCGTGTCCGTCATCGGGCGGGTGCCTCTTCTTCCCCCTGGCTTCGCCGGGTGGACGGTGCGAGGGGTGAGGGTGCGAGGGCCCACCAGCTGACCGCGCCGAGCACGACGGCCGTCAGCACGGTCGAGGGACCCCCGATGTCCGCGTAGAGGAAGTCGACGGCCTGCCAGGTCAGCAGCCCCGCGGCGACCAGCCCGCAGTCCGGGGCGCCCGGGGCGTCCGCGGCGCCGCCGTGCCGGTACGTCACGCGAGCCGACCGCAGGCGCCGCAGCCCCTGGACGAGGAGCACGCTCCCGCCGCCCGCGAGCGCGACGATGCCGATCAGGCCCTGCTCGCTGAGGACGAGCAGATACATGTTGTGCGGCGAGAGCAGCGGCTCCTTCTGGAACTGAAGGCCCGCGCCCGCGGTGTCGCTTCCGGAGGAGAGCCCGAGCGAGGCGTGCCCGTCGCGGTGCGCGGGGAAGTTCTTGGGGCCGACGCCCGTCACGGGTGCGTCCTGCCACATGCCCTCGGCGGCCGACCAGAGGCTGTAGCGGTCGGTGACCGAACGGTCCGGCGCCGAGCCGATGTCGACGATGCTCGTCAGACGCTCCTCGACCATCGCCGAGCCGACCCCGAAGCCGGCCACCAGCACCACCGACGCGGCGGCCAGCGCGAGGAGCACGGCCACCGCCCTGCGTACGCCCGCGAGCAGCAGCACCACCGTGCAGGCGACCGCGGTGGCGATCCACGCGCCGCGGCTGAAGGAGAGGATCAGCGGAGGCACCAGCGCCGCGGCGCAGCACCCCGCCGTGATCCGCTGCCGCCGTGAGCTGTCGCCCGGCTCCGCCAGGCAGAGCGCGAAGGCCGCCACCAGCCCGAGCGAGACGACCGTCGACATCCCCATGATGTCCAGCGGTCCGAACGTCCCCACGGCGCGGATGTCCTGCCCCATGTACGACGCACCGGTCCCGGTGAGGTTCTGCACCACGCCGACCGCCCCCTGCACCAGAGCGAGCAGGATCACGGCCCGGCACAGCAGCCGGAAGTCCCTTGTCCCTCGCAGCAGTAGCAGCACCGCACCGGGGACCAGCACGAAGATCTGGAGGTACCGGACGAAGCCGGGGAGGCTCGCCCAGGGGTCGGCGGACGCGGCGGTCGCCACCGCGAAGGCGGCGGCCGGTGCCCCGAGCACCGCCGCCGCCCTGGGTGTCAACCGACCGCCGCGTCCGCGCAGCAGCCTCACCAGGCACCACACCACCAGCACCAGGGAGGCCGCGTCTGCGGCAGTGATCTTGGACTGGGTCACGTCGCCGGTCCGCACCGGCACGCAGAGGACGAGCACCGTCGCGACCGTGGGCACCATCGGGCCCCAGCGGCGCCAGAACGCCGCGCTCGTCAGAGACGGCCGCGGCGCGGGCCCGCCGCCGGTACGGGCGGTTCCGCCGCCCGCGTCCCGGCCCTGCCCGGGCCCGTCCCGGCCGCCGTCGCCCAGCGGCGGGCGGCGGCTCTCCGGCAGTGCGACCGTCACCTCGATCACCGTCCTTCGAGGCGGAAGAACGAGGTCACTGTGCGGAACATGATCCGTACGTCCTGCCAGAGCGACCACGTCTCGATGTAGTGGTTGTCGAAGCGCGCCCGGTCCTCGATGGAGGTGTTGCCGCGCAGCCCGTGCACCTGCGCGAGGCCCGTGATGCCGACGGGCGAGCGGTGCCGCTCGGCGTAGCCGGGGAACTCCTCGCTGAACTGCTGCACGAAGTACGGGCGTTCGGGCCGCGGCCCCACGAGGCTCATGTCGCCCCGCAGCACGTTCCACAGCTGCGGCAGCTCGTCCAGCGACGTACGGCGCAGCGTCCGGCCGACCGCGCTCATGCGGTCGTCGTCGGCGACGCTCCACAGCGTGGCCGACTCGCGCTCGTCCGCGGGGCGCAGGGTGCGGAACTTCAGGAGCGTGAACGGGCCGCCCCCCAGGCCCACTCGCTCCTGACGGAAGATCACCCCCGGCCCGTCCGAGATCCGTACGGCCAGCGCGCAGGCGGCCAGCAGCGGGGCCGCGAGCACCAGCGCGGGTACGACCAGCACCAGATCGAGCAGCCGCTTGCGCCAGCTCCACCCCGAGCCCGGGCACTCCAGGGACAGCCGGCGGCACGAGAAACCCCACACATGCGAAGGGCCCCCCTCGTGTGTCCCGTGCACCCCCACCGCGCAGCCCGGCCGCACGAGCCAGCCCGCCACGCCGCGCTCGCCCAACGCGCGTGCCAGCAGGGCGTTCTGGGCGTCCTCCCAGGGGGAGCGCAGGAACACCACGTCGCGGACCGTGTTCTGGATGGCCGCCCTCGTCGCGTCCTCCAGGACGACGACCACGGGCAGTTGCACGTCGTCCTCGCCGCCCGCGTCGTCGTCCGCGTCCCCGTCGCCGACGAGGTCGACGAACCCCACGGGCCGCAGCCCGTAGCGGGGGTGCTCGGCGAAGATCCCGGCGACGGTGCGGGCCAGCCGGCCGCTGCCGACGATGAGCGCGGGACGCGGTCTGCGCCGAGCCCTCGTACGTCGGAAGCCGTGCACAAGGGCGCGTGCCGAGCCCGCCAGCACGGCGTTCGCCGCGATCGCGGCGAGCAGCACGATCCACGTCAGCGCCGCCGGGCGGTCGAACGCCGCGAGGAGCGCGGCGGCCACGCACCAGACGACCGCGGCGCGGGCGGCCAGCGCGGGGAGCTCTTCGAGCGCGTACGTCCGCAGGCCCGGCCGGTACAGCCCCGCCTGCGCGTTGAGCGCGAGCGCGCCGCAGACGACGGGCCCCAGCAGCAGGGCGTCGGTGTGGGCGCCGCCGACGGCCGCGACGACCGATGCGGACGCGGCCGCGTCCGCGGCGGCCAGGGCGGCGGCGCCGCGGTGCCTCAGGCGCAGCAGGTTCCGGCGTCTGCGCAGGGGACCGACGGGCGACGGGATGTCCGTCCGGTCGCCTGCCTGGTGCGGTGCCCGTACGGCGACGCTTCCGTCCGCCGCCGGGCCCACCGCGGACTTCCCGTCCGCGCCGGTGACCGGCCGGGTCACCACGCGCGCGCGGCGCGAGCGCTCTTCCTTGCTGTCCGTCGTCATCGTGCACCCTGCTCACTGACCGCCGCGTCGGGGGCCGGTGCGCCGAGCAGTTCGCGGTACAGGCACAGCACCGCGGCGGCGGTCTGCCGTACGTCGAAGTCCGCCCGCACGTGCTTGCGCGCGGCCTCGCCCATGAAGTCCCGCAGCTCCGGTTCGCGCAGCAGATGCGTGACCGACTCGGCGAGGGCCCGCGGGTCTCCGGGAGGGACGAGGCACGTATCCAGCTGCGCCGGCGGCAGGCACTCGCGCGCGCCGCCCACGTCCGTGACGACGACGGGACGCCCGCAGGCCATCGCCTCCAGCGGAGTCAGCGCCATGCCCTCCCAGCGGGAGGGAAGTACGACCAGATCGGCCGCCGCGTACCAGCGGTCCACCTCGTCGCTGGCTCCGGCGAAGAGCACTTGGCCGGGAGCCGCCTCGCCGAGCTCCGCGCGGTCGGGTCCGTCGCCGACGAGCACGAGCCACGCGTCCGGTACGTCCTCGGCGATGCGGGACCACGCGCTCAGCAGCGTGCGCTGCCCCTTCTGCCGGCAGAGCCGCCCCACGCACACGACGAGCGGTGCGTCCCGCGGTACGGCGCCCAGCTGGGGCAACTCCGCGCGGGCGGCGGCCCGTCCACGGTCTTCGACCTCCGCCACCCCGTTGTGCACGACGGCCCATCGCGCCGCGACTCCGGCCTGCTCTCCCGTACGGCGCTCGGCCTCGCTCACGCACAGCACGCGGTGCGTCCAGCGCGCGGCCAGGCGCTCCCAGGCGCGTGCGAGCCGCGCGGTGCCGCCCTCGACGGCCTCGAACGACCAGGCGTGCGGCTGGTACACGGTGGGGACCCTGCCGCGCAGCGCGAGCCGGGCGGCGAGTCCTGCCTTCGCGCTGTGCGCGTGTACGACGTCGGGATCCACGCGCCGGATCAGCCGGTGCGCCCGCCGGGTCTCGTCCGCGACGTGCGGCCCGAGCTCTCGTACGGCCGCCCAGCGCTCCACTTCTGCACCCGCCGCCGCGGCCTGCCGGGAGAGGCTCCCGCCCTCGGGACAGGCCACGACGGCGCGTACTCCCTCCCGCGTCTGGGCCCCGACCAGATCGGACACGACCCTCGCCACACCGCCTTCGACCGGTTGTGCCAGATGAAGAACCGTCAGCCGGTCTCTTCGCTCTCTGCGCTGGGAAAGCACCCGAACGTCTCCTCAACGTCACTACCGGACAGGCTTTGGCGGAATGAGTGGGTTCCAGGACTCAGCGGCGGGCGTCGACCTGCGCGAAGAGCGCGCCGAGCAGGTAGTCGTCGTCGCCGGAGGTGAAGCGGAAGAGCAGGTTGCTCCCGCCGGACCGCAGCGCCTGGCTCGCGTCGAACAGGTCGGAGTCGTAGCCGAGCGTGTTGCGGTGCGCGGGAACGCGTCCCGCGACCTCGCGTCCGCGGTTCGTGATCGTCGAGTTGAACGTGTCGTTCCGCGGGTTCGCCGAGTTCGCCAGCGGCATTCCGGCGCGCTTGCCGGCGGCGACGCTGAGGGAGTCCCCACCGGAGCCGCGGTCGCCGTCGTAGCCGACGGCGCCGACGTACCCCTTGGCGCCCGCCGGGAAGCTCATCGGACGCGTCGCGACGGGCACGCCCCCGCGGTGACGCTCGGACGCGGCGAATCCGTCCCACACGCTCACGTGCCGCAGCGGCGACTTGCGGTTCTCGTACGCCACGACCAGCGTCCAGCCGCCCCACGCACCGGCCTTGGAGTGGCCCTTCGCGACATTGAGCTGCGCCACCGTGTACGCGCCGGGACCGCTGCTGCGCACCAGGGGCGTCACGTTCGCGGACGCCTGGTACGCGTCGGCTCCGTCCGCGCGGCGGTGCGTGCGGACCGTGTCCGCCTTCACACCGCGGTACCGGCCGCGGGGCTCGGCGACCAGCACGCGGCCGTTGTCCTTGGCGGGCTTGACCTCGCCGACGCGGAGGTTGCCGCCCCAGTACAGGCGCGCGTAGCTGACCTGGGCGTTCTTCGGCAGCCGCAGGGTGGCCCGGGTGGAGTTGTACGTGTTGGGGTCACGGTCGACGTCGGAGTAGAACATGTCGTAGCCGCTGTTGCGCCCCTCCCCGCCCTTCTGGGCCGACTTGCACGAGGCCGCGTCGGCGAGAGGCTTGCGGCACGTGATCGACGCGTTCGCGGCCGTCGCGATCCCGCCGTGGCGCGTCGCGTGGTACCGCTCCTTGAGCGCCTGCCGCTGCTCGGGCTTGGGCTCGGGCTTGGGCGCGGACGTCGCCGGCGCCGACAGCGACGCCGTCGCAGCCGCGCAGACCACGGCGAAGCACAGCCCACGCACCGCTGATTTCCTCTTGACCACCATGAATGACTCCGTCTCCCGTCACGAAACAGAGAGACCTTGACAAAGGGCGTCATTGAAATTCGGGCGGCACGCCGGTCATCTTTACCTTTTCACTGACTAGCGGACACTCGATGGTGCGGGTGGGGCCGATCAGGGCATCGGAAGGACCGGACGAATGCTCGGTTAAGGTCGGTCGCATGCCGCTCACCTTCGAACTCGACCCGCCGATCACTCCTCAACTGCGGGACGGCCTGAGCGCGTTGTGGGCGGACGTGACCAACGCGGACGGTGCGATCGGCTTCGTCCCGCCGGTGACTCCGGAGGACGTGCGCCCGGACCTGATGGCCCACCTCGCCTCGGCCGAGGCGGGCCGTACGCGGCTGCTGATCGGACGCGACGAGCACGGGGCGGTCGCCGCCGCGGCCTTCCTCGTACACAACATGCACCGGCTCAAGCGCCACTGGTGCTCCGTCTACACGGTGATGGTGCACCCCTCGCTCCAGGGCAAGGGCCACGGGCGGGAGCTGATGTGCGAGGTCGAGAAGGCGGCGCGGGGCATGGAGGGCATCACCGCGCTGCGGCTCACGTGCCGGGGCGGGCTCGGCCTGGAGCGGTTCTACGCCGGCTGCGGCTACCGCGAGGTCGGGCGGCTGCCGGACGCGATCAAGGTCGCCGAGGGCGACCTGCGGGACGACGTGACGCTCTGGCTGCCGCTCACGTAGCCCGCCGGCCGGCCGTCACGGATCGTCGTGGATCACAGCGCCGACGGCCTTGTCCGGCCGGGATGCGCCCGCGGGAAGGGGCCGGAGTGATCGCCTGCGGCGCTGTGCTTGACTGGATGGAGGCCGTGCCGGTGCCGCCTGGCCCCACCAGGCACACGCCTCCCGGCGACGGCCTTCGCATCGGCACCCGCGCCGGCGGCGGCACGAGAGGCCGCCGCGCCGTATCACCCGAGAAAACCGGAGAAGACCCCCGTGAGCAGCAAGTCGCACGCAACGCTCCGCTACACCGCCATGCGGGCCGGCGTCTTCGCCGGCTGCCTCGTCGTCGTCGCGGTCCTCGCGTACACCGGGATCATCCCCGAGGGCATCGGCAAGTCCAACCCGCTGTGGGTCGTGCTGCTGGCGCTCGTGGTCTCGGCGCCGATCAGCTTCGTACTGCTGCGCAGGCAGCGGGACGCGATGTCGGAGCAGCTCGTCGACGGGGTGGGCCGCGCCAAGGAGCGGCTCACGGCGAACCAGAGCCAGGAGGACGGCGTCGCCTAGGCCGCCCTCGCCGATCACTGCGCGGTCCCGAACTCCTCGGCGGGCGGCGGCCGCAGGCCGGACTTGTCACACGCTCTTCATGTTCCGCCGGGAATGGCCGCTGCCCGGCCCGGCGTTGTGCGTGGTCGTAATCCCCGGTGGAATTCTCTTTCCGGGGAGCCGATGACCCACTGCCGAGCGGGAGTCCGACCGTGTCCTCGTCGTCCTCGTCCTCAGACGTCTCCGAATCCCCAGAGCCCGCCGCCGACTTGACGCCGCGGGCGCCCGAGGGCTCGCGCGGACGGATACCCAAGGTCCCGTTCTGGGCGCAGATCCTGCTCGGTCTGGTCCTCGGCGTACTGCTGGGGTGGCTCGCGCGCAGCGGTGACATCGCCGGGCTCGGGGCCGCGTTGACCAAGACCGGCGAGATCTTCGTCCAGCTGCTGAAGCTGGCCGTCGCCCCGCTCGTCTTCTTCGCGATCATGGTCTCGATCACGAACCTGCGGAACGTGCACAACGCCGCCCGGCTCGCCACCCGGACCCTGCTGTGGTTCATGGCCACGTCGCTGATCGCCGTCGCCATCGGCCTTCTCATCGGCGTGCTCACCAACCCCGGTTCGGGCACGGGGCTTTCGGCCAAGGACGCCGCCAAGCCGGAGGAGTCGGGGTCGTGGCTGGACTTCCTGACCGGGATCATTCCGACGGACGTCATCACGCCGTTCACCGAACTCCAGGTTCTCCAGATCGTGTTCATGGCCGCGGTCGCCGGGGTCGCCGCGCTCAAGCTCGGTGAGAAGGCCGCCCCGCTGCTCGCCGTGGGCGAGTCCGTACTCGCGCTGCTCCAGAAGGCGCTGTGGTGGATCATCCGGCTCGCCCCGATCGGGACCATCGGCCTCATCGGCACCGCCATCAAGGACTACGGCTGGGATCTCCTCGGCAGGTACGCCACCTTCACCGCCGACATCTACATCGGCTGCGCCCTCGTCCTCTTCGGCGTCTACCCGCTGCTGCTGACGACGGTCGCGAAGGTCAACCCGCTCCAGTTCTTCCGCGGCGCCTGGCCGGCGATCCAACTCGCCTTCGTCTCCCGCTCGTCCGTGGGCACCATGCCGCTCACGCAGAAGGTCACCGAACGGCTCGGCGTCCCGAAGGAGTACGCGTCGTTCGCGGTGCCCTTCGGCTCGACGACGAAAATGGACGGCTGCGCCTCGGTCTACCCGGCGATCGCGGCCATCTTCATCGGCGAGTTCTACGGCGTCCCCCTGGGAGTCCGCGAGTACTTGCTGATCGTCTTCGTCTCGGTGATCGGCTCCGCCGCGACGGCGGGCCTCACGGGCGCGACGGTCATGCTGACCCTCACGCTCTCCACGCTCGGACTTCCCCTGGCGGGCGTCGGCCTGTTGCTGGCGATCGACCCGATCCTGGACATGATGCGGACGGCGACGAACGTCGCCGGACAATCGGTGATACCGCTGCTGGTCTCGGCCCGGGAGGGAATCCTGGACCGCGACAAGTACGGGAGCGCCCGTGGGGCAGAGTTGGACGCTTTCGAGCCTGAGGTGCAGCCAGCCGCGGCGGCGTAGCCACCCTGAGGCATCGGCGGCTGCCCGGCTCGACCGGTCGCGGCCCCGGTCGACTCCGGTGACGAGGGGCCGAACCGGGCCGTCATCGGTCGACCGGGGCAGCGCCGGCCCCAAGCACCACATGATCACCGACGGACACGGAACCCCGCCAACGCTGCGGCTGCTCACCCATGGCGGCTCAGTCGGCCTGGGTACCTTCGCGGTCTTCGAGCGCGGTGATGGCGGAGGCGGTCAGGCTGTGGATGATGTGGTCGCGCATGAGCTGGGCTGCCTCGGCAGCCTGGCCGGCCTTGATGAGTTCAACGAGGTCGTGATGCTCCTGGAGGTCCCGCGTACGGGGTTCGTCGCCGGGCGGAAGTTCGAGGCCGAGGCGGCGGTAGCGGTCGGACTTGTCCCACAGGTCGTCCAGGAGGCGGATGAGAACGTCGTTGTGGGAGGCACGGTACAGCGCCTGATGAAAGGTGCGATGGGCGGTGAGCGCATCCTCGCCCCACTGGCGCGTGACGGGGAGCAGGTTGTCGACCGCGGCTTGCATAGCGGTGATGTCCTCGGGAGTGCGCCGTGTCGCGGCGAGTTCAGCCGCTGTGGGGTCCAACGAGAGTCGTACCTCGAACAGTTGCCGGGCCTCCTCGGAGTTCATGGATGACACCCGGACGTCGCGGTGGGTCTCGACGTCGACCAGCCCCTCGCTGCTGAGCCGCCTGATGGCCTCGCGTAGGGGCGTGATGCTCATGTTGAGAGAGCCGGCCAGCTCGTACTGGGCCAACCGTGAACCGGCCGGGATAGCGCCGGAGAGGATCTGGCGACGGAGTTCCGTGTAGGCAAGATCGCTCTTGCTGAGGAAAAGGTTCGTGCCTTCCATCGCCCCTGCAAATCCTTCCGGACGTCGTAGCCCTTGACAGCGCCTGTTCCGTCAACTCACCCTAACATCCTCGCAACTTATAAGATATGAGAAAGGCCTCGAGTGAAGATCACTGCTGTCTACGAAGGCACCATCCCGATCAGCTCCTCAATCCGGAACGCATGGATCGACTTCAGCGCGATGGACTGCTCGATCGTGGCGATCGTCAGCGACGTCATCCGTGACGGAAGGCCCGTCGTGGGGTACGGCTTCAACTCCAACGGCCGCTACAGCGCGGGGGAGATTCTGCGCCGGCGCATCCTGCCGCGGCTGATGGACGCCGAGCCCCGCAGCCTGCTGGACGAGCAGGGCGGGCTGGATCCCGCCAGGGCTTGGGAGATCATGCTGCGTAACGAGAAGCCCGGCGGACACGGGGAACGTTCGGTCGCGGTCGGTGTGGTGGACATGGCGCTGTTCGACCTCGCTTCCAAGATCGCGGACAAACCGCTGTACCGGTGGCTGTCGGACCGCTACGGCGACGGCGAGCCCGACGACTCGGTCTTCGTCTACGCCGCTGGTGGCTACTACGCCCCGGGCAAGTCCCTGAGTGATCTGCAAGACGAGATCCGCGGCTTCCTCGACCTGGGCTACGACGTCGTCAAGATGAAGATCGGCGGCGCCGACCTGGCGGAGGACCTGCGGCGCATTGAGGCCGTCATCGACGTCCTGGACGGGGACGGGTCCCGCCTTGCCGTCGATGTCAACGGCCGCTTCGACCTGGCCACCGCGCTGGAATACGGACGGGCTATCGAGCCCTACGGCCTCTTCTGGTACGAGGAGATCGGCGACCCACTGGACTACCGCCTCAACGCCGTGGTCGCCGAGAACTACTCCGGCCGGATCGCCACCGGCGAGAACCTCTTCTCCCTCCAGGACGCCCGCAACCTCATCCGTTACGGCGGCCTCCGCCCTGACCGGGACGTCATCCAGGTCGATCCCGCGCTCAGCTACGGCCTGGTGGAGTACCTGCGCATCCAGGACATGCTGCGTCAGCACGGTTGGTCCTCACGCCGCTGCATCCCGCACGGCGGACACCAGTTCTCCCTGCACATCGCCGCCGCCCTCAAGCTCGGCGGCAACGAGTCCTATCCCGGCGAGTTCCAGCCCACCGGCGGCTTCGCCGACGACGCAGTCGTCGAGAAGAGCCAGGTCGGGCTCACCGACATCCCGGGGGTTGGCTTCGAAGGCAAGGCGGCCTTCTACAGGGTGCTGCGCGAGCTGCACAGCTGACCGAATCGAGCCCAAGCCGCCCGAACGACCCAGAGGTTCAGGCCACCAGCGCCCAATTGCATCTGCGCACCGCACACATCACCCGAGACGGGGACTGCCTCTCGTCCCCTGCACTTCACAGGACAGGGATCTTCAGCGTCATCGCAAGGGAGCACGAACCATGACATCCACCACCGCCTCCGACCGCCCGCAGCGGTCTCGGCTGAGCCGACTCATCCGTGAGCTGTGGTTCCAGGTGGTGCTGGCCGCAGTCCTCGGGATCGCCGTCGGCATCGCAGCACCCGGCTTCGGAGAAGCCCTCAGTCCGCTCAACGACTGGTTCATCGCACTGGTCAAGATGATCGTGATACCCGTCGTGTTCTGCGTGGTGACCACCGGCATCGCCTCCATGGACAACCTGCGCAAGGCGGGCCGGATCGGCGTGAAGGCGATCGGCTACTTCCTCGTGCTGTCGCTGGCATCGATGCTGATCGGGCTGGTCGTCGCGAACGTCTTCCAGCCCGGCGCCGGGTTGAACGTAGACCCCTCGACGCTGAACACGGACGACGTCCCCAAGACCAGCGAAGAACACGCCACCTTCACCGGGTTCATCTCTTCCCTGATCCCCACCTCACTGTTCGGCGCGATCACGGGGGACGCGATCCTGGCTGCCCTTCTGGTCTCGATCGTCTTCGGCATAGCGCTGAACATGGCCGGGGAGGAGGCGGCCCCACTGACCAACGGCATCCGCGCCTTGTCGGATGTGGTGTTCCGGATCGTCGGCTGGGTGATGCGGCTGGCTCCTGTGGGCACCTTCGGTGCCCTGGCCATGGTGGTCTCCACCTACGGTGCCGAGAGCCTGAAGCAACTCGCCTATCTCATCATCCTGTTCACCGCGACCTGCATCGTCTACGTCCTGGTGCTGCTGGGTGCCATCATGCGGGTCTGCGGCCTCGGACTGTTCGCTCTCATGCGGTTCCTCAAGGCCGAACTGCTCGTAGCGCTCAGCACCTGCTCCAGCGAGGCCGTCCTGCCGCAGCTCGTACGCAAATTGGAGACCCTCGGGATCGGTCGGCCGGTGGTCGGCATCGTCATCCCCTCCGGCTTCTCGTTCAACCTTGACGGCTCCGCGGTCTACCTGACGATGGCCTCCATGTTCATGGCCCAGGCCGTCGGCATCGATCTGTCCTGGCAACAGCAGCTGGTCATGGTGGGCGTCATGATGCTCACCAGCAAGGGCACTGCCGGCATCGCCGGCGGCGCGTTCATCGTTCTCGCCAGCACCGTCACCGCAGTCGGCCACATCCCCCTGGCCGCCCTGGCACTGATCGTCGGTATCGATCGCATCCTCAACGAGGGCCGTGTCTTCATCAACGTTCTGGGCAACGCCATCGCCACCATCGTGATCGGCAAGTGGGAGAACGACTTCGACAGCACCCGAGCCCGCTCCATGCTCTATCCCAAGAAAACGCCCGCATCATCGGAAACAGCCGATGGAACCAAGGTCGCCGCCGGCACCTGACCAAACGGCTCTCCAGCGACTTCTTAGACCCTGCGCAGCCTCTGGGATTCACCACGGTTGCCGTACGTCTCCGCTCTACAGCGCGCGGAGTGGCCTCGTTCCGATCGCGGAACGAGGCCACTCCGCGAAGTTAATGTGCATGGTGATCCGCTGAGCGTCGTTCTGGGCAGGCCCGACTGGAATCAAGTACTCCGCCGAGAAACGTCGCCGGACAATCGGTGATACCGCTGCTGGTCTCGGCCCGGGAGGGAATCCTGGACCGTGACAAGTACGGGAGCGCGCGGGGCGCGGGACTGGACGCTTTCGAACCGGAGCCGCGGGCCGCTGCCGCGGCGGCGTAAGTCGCGGTTCTACTGGGACGGCTCGCCGACTCCCCTGGCCTCTCCGGAGGTCGGGGGAGTGTCAGGAGACGGGTCGTCGAGCGGCAACGGCTCGAACGACGACCTCGTATCAGACCCGTAGGGGTCCAAGAACGAGATCAGCTCACCGAGCGCGTTGTGTATCTGGATCAAACGGAGCCTGCCGGCGTTCCGGTCAGCGGCGAAGCGGCCGAAGTCCTCGATCAGCGGCGCGAACCATCGGCCGAAGTCGGGGTTCTCGCGGATCTCGTGATGGAAGCGCAGGGCGGAGATGACTCGGTTGGGGTCTCCTGGTGAGGTGTGCGGGTCGATCATCAGGTCACCCAGCACCCAGGTCTCCCCGGTCCACAGCTGGAACGTCCAGTCCTCGGTCTCCGCGGTGATCGCTGCGGACACGGCCCCAAGGAGCCGCATGAGTTCACGGTTGTGCTCCCGGCTGCCCACGTCCAGATAGCGCGGCTCCTGGTGCAGCACCCGCGACCATCCGAGGTAGCAGCCGATGCGGTAGAGGGTGTCGTAGAGGTAATAGTCGACGTCCCGTTGGTGCCGGTACCGGTTGGCAGCCCCTTCGGCGGGCCGGTCCAGCCGGCCGCCCAGGTCCCTCTCCACCGCATGCGCGAGCCGTGTTCGGAGCGCCGTGGCGGCCTGCAACAGCGGCTCGGCGTAACGGCCGACCGTGTCGCGACGGGCTTCCTCGCGAACGCCACGCTGCCGTCGCTGCTCGAACAAGGCGCCCAGCACCACAGTCGCCACGGCACTCGCCAGCGACACCGCAGCGGCCACCCATGTCACTGCATCCATCTCAACCCAGCTCAATACACGGCCTGCGCATGCCCTCATTGTGGCGCCCCGTATGAAGCTTCGGCGGCCGGTCGGGCTGCTCAAATAGGCGCGCCCATGGCGCACTTGAGGTCGGCCGAGTGACTTTTAGCTGTTGCCATGGGGCGACATACGTGCTGGGTGTGCGGCGGCGAACGTCGCCGGGGAATCCGTGATACCGCCGCTGGTCTCGGCGCGGGAGGGAATCCTGGACCGCGACAAGTAGGGGAGCGCGCGGGGCGCGGGGCTGGACGCGTTCGACGGCCATCAACTCTTGACGGCTTCAGCGATCTGCTGGGCGGCCTGGGCGGGCGTGAGGTGCGTGGTGTCGATGACCTCGGCCTCGCCGTGCAGCCACGTGCGGGCCGCCTCGGCGTAGGGCTCCAGATACTCGAGACGGAACGGTGAGTCGGGGCCGATGACTGTGTCTCCGGCGATGCGCGCGCGGAGGGTGTCCTGGTCGGCGTGGAGGACGAAGTGCCGTACCGGAATGGCATGTCGGGCGAGGCCCGTGCTGATCTCGCGCCAGTACTGCTCGACCAGGACGGTCATGGGCATCACCAGGGTGCCGCCGGTGTAGTCGAGTACGTGGCGGGCGGTCTCGACCACGAGCGGGCGCCAGGGCGGCCAGTGCTGGAAGTTGCCCGTCTCGGGCAGGCCCGGCGTGATGTCCATGAGTGTCTCGCCGACCTTCTCGGCGTCGAACACCCGTGAATCCGGGATCAGTTGTTGCACGAGTGCGCTGGTCGTCGTCTTGCCTGCGCCGTGGGTGCCGTTCAGCCATACGATCACGGGACCAAACGCTAGCGCTGTACGGGCTGCGCGAATGGGCTCAGCGGAATCCCGTACGGCTTCGGCGTTTCCCAGGTTGGTCAGCCGTTCGACGTCCCCGAGCGGCATGCCGTCTTCGACACCTTCGACCTGGTCGAGCAGACCCTCGTCTCGCACCACTTCACCCGCGACGACGACAGTCGCCCCTGGAATACTCGACGACATGCGCGGACGACCCAGCCACGAGCCCGGCACTCCTCGCATGTCGAGACACGACTGGTGGGGCGTGGTGCTGGAGGCGCCGGATCCGCATGCGCTGGCACGGTTCTACTCAGACCTGCTGGGCTGGGAGATCGCCAAGCAAGACGCTGAGGGGGCGGCGATCGCACCGCCGGAGGGCGTCGTCTACATCGCCTTCCAGTTCTCGGAGGAGTACGTGCCTCCGGTCTGGCCCGCCCAGCAGGACGCCCAGCGGATCACGATGCACCTTGACTTCGAAGTCGTCGATCTGTCGACAGCAGTGGCGCACGCGCTCGAACTCGGTGCCCGGGAAGTCGGTCACCAGCCGCAGGACGACGTCAGGGTGTTGCTCGACCCGGCCGGTCATCCCTTCTGCCTCTACTTGGATGGCTCCGATGACTAGCTGGCTTTGAGCCGTGGCCTCGCCCTGCGACACGTCGTCAAACCGCGGGCCGCACCAGCCTCCGCCGACAGTCTGGATCAACCGCTGCCTGGAGACCGCCGAAGCCTGGCCCGGACTTCAGCGGGCGTCCCGCTTCCCCGTGCTGCTCAGGGATCGTTGCGCAGTAACATCGCACAACATCCAACGAGGAAAGGCGAACTCACGTGGTGGACATGAAAGCGGCTGCGCGCAAGGTCTTCGATGCGTACGACCTCGACGGTGACGGGCAGATAACTGCCAAGGAGTACCAGCAGGTCGTCGCCGAGCTGCGCGGCGAGCACCTCACCGAGGAGCAGGCGCAGCAGTTCATCGACGTACTCGACACGGATGGCGACGGCACGATGTCGTTCGAGGAGTTCTGGGCGCCGATGCAGGGCGGCGCGGACTGACCACGGGCGTTCCGGCACCCCGCGCGCGGCGCCGGGGCGGTGGCGGCGGCCAACTTCCGTGCTTTCTCCGGAGGTTCGGGGGCGGCCTCAGTGGCGCGTGGGCCGGTAGATGAGCTCCTGGATGTCGGCGTCGAGCGTGCGGTTCTCGAGCAGTCGCAGGTCGAAGTCGGCCGCACCCTGGAAGACCGGGTCCAGGCCGCTCTGACCGGTGATGACGGGGAAGAGCGTTACCTGCACGAAGTCGACCAGGCCCGCGGCCATCAGGGCGCGGTTCAGCGACAGGCTGCCGTGCGAGCGCAGCGGCACCTCGGATTCCTCCTTGAGGCGGGCGACGACTTCGACGGCGTCGCCGCCGGCGAGGGTCGCGTCCGGCCAGTCGAGAGGTCCTTCGAGCGTCGCCGACACCACCGTCGCCGGCAGGTTCCTCATCCGTGTGACCCAGGGGTCGCGCACCTCGGACTCCTCGGTGCTGGAGGCCAGCATCCGCGTGAACAGCCGGTACGTGCCGGCCCCGAAGACCATCCGCTGCTCCGCGCTGTAGAGGGCGAGGCGGCGGTCGAGCAGCTCGGGTCCCTGCTTGCCCCAGTAGCCGGTCCAGTCGCCGCCGGCGGCGCCGTAGCCGTCGAGGCTGGAGAAGACGTCGAAGGTGTAGGTGGCGGTCATGTCGGTCTCCTCGAGTGCGGTCGGTCGATGGGGATACAGACCGGGACGACTGCGAAACTCATCGCCGCAGGACGGGGCGCAGCGTTGCGAAGCCCGCGCTCACCCACCAGTACGGAGGAACCAGTGACCGCTGAGGGCGATGCCGACCGCCGGGAGCGGTACGCGATGGCGCTGTACGCGACGCTCGGGTTCTCCGCCGAGCGCCACCCCTGGGCGAGCCTGGCCCCTGCCCGGCGGGAGGTCTGGTACCGGCGGGCCGACGCGGCCATCGCCCTGGCGGACGAGGAGATCGCGGAGGCCGTACGCGCCTCGGAGTGAACCCTGCCCGCGTCCCGAGCGGCGGGCTGGCCGCGACGGTGCCGTGTTCCCCGGCCCGGGCCTTCGTCCTAGCATCGCCGGAGTCCCAACTCGGCGGCGGAGGGCGGAACATGAGCATCGAGCGTGTCGGCACCGGAGCGCACACCGTGCTGGTTCTGCACGGCTGGTTCGGCTCGTCGCGGTCCTGGCAGGCCCTGCTGCCGCACCTGAACCGGGAGGCGTTCGGCTACGTCTTCCTGGACTACCGCGGCCACGGCGACCGTCGCGGCGAGACGGGCCGGTACTCGATCGCCGAGGCGGCGGGCGACGTCCTGGCCGCGGCCGACGAACTCGGCGCAGACCGCTTCTCGTTGCTCGGGCACTCGATGGGCGGATCGGTCATGCAGCGCGTGTACGCCGACGCGCCGGAGCGGGTGAGGGCGCTCGTCGGTGTGTCGCCGGTGCCCGCGAGCGGTGTGCCGTTCGACGAGCAGAGCCGGCAGTTGTTCGACGGCGCCGCCGACAGCGCCGGCAGCCGACGGGCGATCATCGACTTCACCACCGGGAACCGGCTCACCGGCACCTGGCTGGACGCCATGGTGCGGCACTCGCTGGAGCACTCCGACCGCGACGCGTTCGCTGCCTATCTGCCCGCGTGGGCGGACACCGACTTCCACACCGAGATCAAGGGCAGCGACGTACCGGTCCAGGTGATCGCCGGGCGGCACGACCCCGCGCTCGGCGCGGAGACCATGCGGGCGACCTTCGGAGCCTGGTACCCGAACCTCGAACTTGAGATCTTCCCCGACGCCGGGCACTACGCGATGGACGAGTCCCCGGTGGCCCTCGCCACCTGCGTCGAGCGCTTCCTCAAGAGCCACTGATGGCCGAACCCGCCGCGGGACCCGATGTGTTCGACCCGCGCGTGTTCGCGCGCGGCATCCCGCACGACGGCTTCCGGCGCCTCCGCGACGAGGCGCCCGTCTGCCGGCAGGACGAGCACGAGGTGGACGACTGGCCGGCCGGGCCGGGGTACTGGGCCGTCACCCGCTACCAGGACGTCCGTGACGTGCTGCGCGACCCCGCCGTCTACTCGTCCTGGCTCGGCGCCACCCAGATCCGCGACCCCGCCCCCGACGACCTCGACTTCATCCGGCGGATGATCCTCAACATGGACCCGCCCGAGC
Organism: Streptomyces winkii; assembly: GCF_032248595.1. NCBI lineage: Bacteria > Bacillati > Actinomycetota > Actinomycetes > Kitasatosporales > Streptomycetaceae > Streptomyces > Streptomyces winkii. The sequence goes on from NZ_JASTTH010000001.1 coordinate 81,690, forward strand.
ACAGCCGGATCCGCCGCCTGGCCGCCGCGGTCTTCACCCGGCGGCGCCTGGAGCGGTTCACCGAGCAGATCACGGCACGGGCCGCCGCACTGCTGGACGCGGTCGCCGGGCGCGGGAGCTGCGACCTGCCCGTCGAGGTCACCGACGACTTCCCGCTCGCCAACCTCGCCGAGCTGCTCGGCGTACCCGCGTCCGACCGCGGCCTGCTGCTGAAGTGGACGAACAGGGTCATCGGCTACCAGGACCCCGAGCACGCCGACGTCGTACGCGACGCCGACGGGCGGCCCGTCGACCCGCGCTCACCCGCGATGCTGCGCGACATGTTCGACTACGCGCACGAACTCGCACGGCACAAGCGCAGCCACCCCGCCGACGATCTGATGACCGCGCTGGCCACCGCCACCGTCGAGGACGGCCGCCCGCTGACCGGGGAGGAATTGGCCATGTTCTTCTTCCTCGTCGTGATCGCCGGCAACGACACCGTGCGCAGCGCCCTGCCCGGCGGCGTCCTGGCCCTCCTCGAACACCCCGGCGCCTACCGGCGGTTGCGCGCCGACCCCGGCCTCGTACCGTCGGCCGTGGAGGAGATGCTGCGCTGGCACCCGCCGGTGCTCAGCTTCCGCCGCACGGCCGCCCGGGACACCGAACTCGCCGGGCAGCGGATCGCGCGGGGGGACAAGGTCGTCGTCTACCACGCCTCCGCGCACTTCGACGAGCGCGCCTTTCCCGACCCGTACCGGTTCGACATCACCCGCACGCCCAACGACCACCTGGCCTTCGGCCAGGGCCCCCACATGTGCCTCGGCGCGCACTTCGGCCGCATGCAGATGCGGATCTTCTTCTCCCAACTGCTCGCCCGCCTGCCGGAGTTGGAACTCGACGGGCAGCCGGTCCGGCTGCGTTCCAACTTCATCAACGGCATCACCCACCTGCCGGTGCGCTGGACTCCGGCCTCTTGAGCGGGGGCGACCGTCCGGCCACAGTATGAGGCGACCGTCCGGCCTCATGAGCGAACCGCAGGAGGAGCGCCGACGTGGCAGTGATGTTGTTGGGGTCCTTGGACACCAAGGACCGTGAGTACGCGTTCGTTCGCGACCTCGTCGTCGAGCGGGGACTCGACGTCGTGCTCGTCGACACGGGAGTGCTGGGGACATCGGACCTCGCCGCGGACGTGACGGCCGCCGCCGTCGCCGAGGCCGCGGGAACGAGCCTGGAGGCGCTGAGGGCCCGGCGCGACCGAGCGCACGCGCTGGCGTCGATGGCCGCCGGTGCCAAGGCCGTTGCTGAGGATCTGCACGCACGCGGCAGGCTCAGCGGTGTGCTCGCCCTCGGCGGAAGCGGCGGCTCCTCGATCGCCGCGACCGTCATGAAGGCGCTGCCCGTCGGTCTGCCGAAGCTGCTCGTCTCGACGATGGCCGCCGGTGACGTCTCCGCCTACGTCGGCACGTCCGACGTCACGCTGATGTACAGCGTCGTCGACATCGCCGGCGTCAACTCGATCTCCCGTGAGGTCCTCGCGAACGCGGCGGCGGCGATCGCAGGGATGGCCTCCGCGTACGACGACCGGCGACGTGCCGGCGACGCGCCGCAGGACAAGCCGCTCGTCGCGGCGACCATGTTCGGCGTCACCACGACCGCCGTGGAGGCGGCGCGGCGACGACTCGAAGAACTCGGTTACGAGGTGCTGGTGTTCCACGCGACCGGCTCTGGCGGACGCACGATGGAGGCGCTCGCGGCCGAGGGTCACCTCGCGGGCGTGCTCGATCTGACCACGACCGAGATCGCCGACGAGGTCGGCGGCGGCGTGCTGTCCGCCGGCCCGGACCGGCTCACCGCGGCGGCCACGGCCGGCGTGCCGCAGGTGGTGAGCCTCGGTGCGCTCGACATGGTGAACTTCGGCCCGCGGAGCACCGTTCCGGAGCAGTTCGAAGGCCGCACGCTGCTGGCCCACAACGAGGCGGTGACGCTGATGCGGACGAGCACGGCCGAGTGCGCCGAGATCGGCCGCGTGGTGGGTACGAAGCTCGCCGCGTCGACCGGCCCGGCCGCGCTGTTCGTACCGCGAGGAGGATTCTCCGCCCTCGACGCTCCGGGCAAGCCGTTCTGGGATCCGGAGGCGGACGCCGCGTGTGCCGGCGCCGCGCTCGCGGCGGTCGACGGCAGCGCCGTCGAGGTGGTCGACACCGAACGGCACGTCAACGACGCCGAGTTCGCGGAATCGGTCGCCGACCATCTGCACCGACTCATTCAGAGGAAGCGCCATGAACCGTGATGAGGCACTCGCCGCCTTCCGCAGCCAGCTGGAGGAGGGTCGGCTGATCATCGGTGCCGGCGCCGGCACCGGGCTGTCCGCGAAGGCGGCCGAGGCAGGCGGCGTCGACCTGCTCATCGTCTACAACTCGGGGCGCTTCCGGATGGCCGGACGCGGCTCGCTGGCCGGACTGCTGCCGTACGGCGACGCCAACGCGATCGTGATGGAAATGGCCGGCGAGGTGCTGCCCGTCGTCGAATCCACGCCCGTCCTTGCGGGTGTCTGCGGCACCGACCCGTTCCGCCGGATGCCGTGGTTCCTCGACCAGGTGCGCGCGATCGGGTTCACCGGCGTGCAGAACTTCCCGACCGTCGGGCTCATCGACGGCGTCTTCCGCGCCAACCTGGAAGAAACCGGCATGGGCTTCGATCTCGAGATCGAGATGATCAGGCTCGCCGCCGAGCGCGAACTTCTCACCGCTCCCTACGTGTTCGACGCGGACCAGGCCGTCGCCATGGCGCAGGCCGGTGCCGACATCATCGTTCCGCACCTCGGCCTGACGGCGAAGGGCAGTATCGGCGCCAGGACGACGATCAGTCTCGACGAGGCCGTCGACCGCATCCAGGAGATGCGCGACGCTGCCGTCGCCGTGTCGCCCCGCATCCATGTGCTGTGTCACGGGGGGCCGCTCGCGGAGCCGGACGACGTGCGGTACGTCCTGTCCCGGACGCGGGGCATCACCGGCTTCTTCGGTGCCTCGTCGATGGAACGGCTGCCCACGGAACGCGCCATCGCCGCGCAGCTCCTCGCGTTCAAGCAGCTTCCCGCCGCCGACTAGCGGTGAGCGGGCCGGTGTTGAGCTCCGGCTCTAGGAACCTGCGCGCTCGACGGACATCTCGCCGAGCTCCGACCAGTCGTCCTGGTCGATGTTCGCGTTGATGATCCGGGGAGTCTCGGCGAGATGCGGGGGCAGTTCGCGCTGAGCGGTCTTGAAGTGCTCGGAACCGACGTGCGCGGCACCGGCCTTGTCGTCGCGGAACGCCTCGACCAGTACGTACTCGGTCGGGTCGTCGATGCTGCGGGACCAGTCGAACCACATGCAGCCCGGCTCCGCGCGGGTCGCCTCGGTGAAGTCGCGTGCGATGTCGGGCCAGCGGTCCGCGTGTTCGGGCAGTACCCGGAACTTCGCCGTAATGAAGATCATGCTGCTCTCTCCCTGGTCTGGAGGTTGCCGGTGGGCCGCTGTACGGGGAACTGGTGCAGTACGGGGAACTGGTGCCGGCAGCCGGCGAATTGAAGGCGGCGCTCCTCAGCCGGCCGACCGCCTGCCAACATACATATCCGGCGTGCGGCGCCGGAGGTCGACCTGAACGGACTCCGCCGGGCTTGCCATGGTCCGGCGCCATCGCTGCGGGGTGGTGCCGTAGCGGGCCCGGAAGCGGCGGACGAGATAGGTGGCGTCGCGCAGGCCGGTCCGGGCGGCCACGGCGTCGAGCGGCAGGTCGGTCTCGCGCAGCATTCGCCGGACCTCGGTCATGCGCCGCTCGGTGATCCATTCCAGCAGGGGGCGGCCGGTGCGCCGGCGGAGCACGGTCGTCAGGTGCCCCGGGGTATAGCCGAGCGCACGGGCGACGTCCGCGGCGGAGACCGGCTCGCGGAACCTCTCCTCGATCTCGGCGAAGACCCGGTCGACGAGCGGGTCCGGCGTGCCAGGTGCGGGCGGCGCCAGCCGCGCGGCCGCGACCAGGATCCGGGTGAGGAGCGCGGCGACGGCCTCGTGGGCGCCGAGCCGGTCCGGGTCGGCGAGCTCCTCGGCCAGCTCCGCCATCCAACCCGACCAGCTCGCACGGCCGGGCTCGGCCGCCCGGCAGGGCCCCGCTCCGGGCGCGAACAGAGCGAGCAGTGGATGGTGTGCCCAGGCCAGCGGCGAGACGGAGGCCAGAGCGGGAACCGCGTCCGGCGTGAACGCGACCGACCACGCGCGGCTGTGGGCGAGTCCGGTGACGGAGGCGACGCCGATGACCTGCCCGGGCGGCACGGCGTGGACATCGCCCGCGCGCAGCGGCCGTTCGGCGCCGTCGACGGTGAACGAGCCCGCGCCTTCCTCGACGTAGACCAGGACGAAGAAGTCGTGGGCGTGCCGGTGGTCCGGTGGAAGGTGTGCGTGGGCGGCCGCGGTGTCGAAGCGGGTCACCCACACGGGAGGCACGCCGGGCCGCTGCCGGTAGCGGTAGACCGGCGTGCCGTCGGGGCGCACCGTGCGCAGCGTCGACGGGACCCCCGTCGACAGGACCCCCGTCGACGGGACTTCCGTTGAGTCATCGACCGAAGAATGTCCCATGCCGACCAACGTACATCCTGCTCGGCGACCGCAGGATGTCCAAGACTGGGAGGTGAGGAGACCGGGTCTGTCCGGCCCGGCACAGAGCAGAGGGAGCGCCCCATGGCGACGACGGCCGACGTACGGATCCTCGACCAGCGCACCCCGCAGGAGCGCGACCGCCCGTTCCTGCCGGGCATGGGGAAGCCCTGGCTTCTCCCGCTCTACGACGTCTTCACGCGAGCCGTCGGAGTGCGCGCCCTGCACGAGCGGGTCGCCGGACTCGCCGCCGTCGAGCCCGGCCAGGCGGTGGTCGACGTCGGCTGCGGAACGGCCAACCTGTCGCTCACCGTGCTCGCGGCGCAGCCGGGGGCCCGGGTGACCGGGCTCGACCCCGACGGGGCGGCACTGCGCCGGGCCGCGCGCAAGGCACGCCGCCGCGGCGTCTCCCTCACCCTCGTACGGGGATACGCGGACCGGATCCCCGGCGAGGACGCCTCGCTCGACCACGTGATCTCGTCGCTGGCCCTGCACCACGTCGATGACGACGGCCGGGTCGCGTTCGCGCGCGACGCGCTTCGTGCCCTGCGGCCGGGCGGGAGGGTCACCATCGTCGACTTCGGCGGGCCGGCATCCGAAGGCGAGGAGGGCGGACACTCCACCCACGGCCATGCCCGCGGCCTGGTCCACGCCCTGCGGCACGTTCCCGGCCTCATGCGTTCCCGGGTCGCGCACAACCCGGTCGTGGCCCGCAACCACGGCGACGGCATCGTCGCGCTGCTGGCCGGGGCCGGGTTCGGCGACGCACGGGAAGTCGCGCACGCCGACCTCCGGTTCGGCCGGGTCACCTTCGTACAGGCAACGCGTCCTCAGAGCTGAATCGCGTAGCTGAAATCAGCGACAGCGCGGCGCGGGTACGGACGCGTGGCTCGCCAACTCCCCTGATCTTCGAAGCGGTTGGGGGAGTCGGCCGTTGCGGGGGCCCGTCGCGGACTGGGCAGAGGCGCAGCGCCCGCGCGGCACTAAGGTGAGACCGTGACCTCCCTGCCGGAAGACCCGACGTCGCTGGTCGGTGACGACGACCGCGACACCGCCGTGCGGCGCGTGCAGGAGGCGTACACCGAAGGGTGCATCTCCCACGAGGAGATGGACGAGCGGCTGCACCGGGCGCTGAGCGCTTCGACGCACGGCGAGCTCGCGTCGGCTCTCGTGTCGCTCCCCGAGAAGGACGCGGGCACCGCGTCCACGATCGGCGCCGCCAGCGGGCGGACCCGGCGGCGCGGTGCGTGGCGGGTGCCGCGGACCCTCAAGGTCGAGTCCGCGTTCGGACATGTGCGTCTGGATCTGTCGCGGGCGGTCGTCGAGCATCCGGTCGTCGACATCGAGCTGCAACTGGGCACCGGCGGGGCGAAGATCACGGTGCCCCGGGACGCGGTCGTCGACGTCGAGGGTCTGAGCACCGTGTGGAAGGACCCGCGTTACAAGCCCCCGCGGAGCTCCGGCCCGGGTGGGCTCAGGGTTCGCGTCTCCGGGGCCATGGGGTTCGGGCGGTTGAAGATCCGCCACGCGAGGCGCTGAGGGTCCCGGCATTCGGAGCTCCGCCGGGCTCCGCGTGGCTACTCGGCGGCTCCCTCGGCGACACCCCTCGACCACGCCGTCCATGCCTGGCCGAGGGCGTCTGCCGGAGCCGAGCCGTGGCTCAGGCGCCGCCGCCGGCCGTGACCGAGTAGGAGTGTGCTCCGGCGCCCGCCAGGCCACCGCCGTCGGTGATGAGGTACTCCTCGCGGATGGGCGTGCCGGCGAGCCAGGCTTCGAGGATCTCGCGGGTACCGGCCGCGTAGCGGGCCTGCGCGGAGAGCGTGGAGCCGGAGACGTGGGGTGTCATGCCCTGGTGGGGCATGGTGCGCCAGGGGTGGTCTGCCGGTGCGGGCTGGGGGAACCACACGTCGCCCGCGTATCCGGCCAACTGGCCGCTGCGCAGGGCACGGTCGACGGCGTCGCGGTCCGCGATCCTCGCGCGGGCGGTGTTGATGAGGTACGCGCCGCGCTTCATGGTGCCGAGCAGCTCGTCGCCGAAGAGCCCTTCGGTCTCGGGGTGCAGCGGTGCGTTGATGGTCACGACGTCGCAGTGGGGCACCATGTCCGCCGCCGAGGCGTGGAACGTCAGACCGAGCTCTTCTTCCACATCGGCCGGCAGGCGGTGCCGGTCGGCGTAGTGCAGCTTGACGTCGAAGGGGGCGAGGCGGCGGAGCACCGCGAGGCCGATGCGTCCGGCGGCGACCGTGCCGACGTGCATGCCTTCGAGGTCGTAGGCGCGCTGGACGCAGTCGGCGATGTTCCAGCCGCCGTCCAGGACGACTTGGTGGGACGGCAGATAGTTGCGTACGAGGGAGAGCGTCATCATCACGACGTGCTCGGCGACGCTGATGCTGTTGGAGAAGGTGACCTCGGCGACCGTGACGCCGTGTGCGATGGCCGCGTCGAGGTCGACGTGGTCGGAGCCGATGCCCGCGGTGACGGCGAGCCTCAGGTTCGGAGCCTTCGCGATGCGGTCGGCCGTCAGATAGGCGGGCCAGAACGGCTGGGAGATCACGACGTCCGCGTCGGCGAGTTCGCGGTCGAACTCCGAGCCGTCACCGTCCTTGTCGGAGGTCACGACCAGGGTGTGGCCGCGGCTCTCCAGGAAGGCGCGCAGGCCGAGTTCGCCGGAGACGCTGCCCAGCAGGCTGCCCGGGGTGAAGTCGGTGTCGTGCGGGGAGGGGGTCGTCTGCCCGTCGGGGTAGCGGTCGATGCGGGGCAGGTCGTCGCGGGCGTACGAGGCCGGGTATCCGTCGACGGGGTCGTCGTACAGCACACAGAGAACCTTGGCCATGGCGCGGGCTCCTCGTCGTCGAGGCGGGGTGCGGGACGGTCTTCACGGTCCTCGCGCGGCGCCGGGACGGTCAAAGGAATGTCTTCTATGCGGGGATAGCGGCCCCCTATGACTCCAGGTGCGCCCTGAGCAGGGTGTCGAGCGCGTCGCGTACGCCTGCCCCGCCCGCGACCGTCAGCAGTGCGCGCACCATCGCGGACTCGCGCTCGTGCGCCGTGACGACGAGGCCGACGCTGGAACGGTGGGCCGCGGCGTGCGCCAGCCGGACCACGCGCATCCCGGCCGGGATGCCGAACATATGCAGCCAGGCATGGGAGATGACGCTCGACCAGCGGCCGGAGGCGAGGTGCGCGTAGAGGCCGTCGACGGTGTCGGTCTCGACGGCGGGGGAGGCGGTGGCCTTGTCGGCGGCGAAGAGTTCGTCGAGGATCCGGCGGTTGCGCATCCTCCGGGAGAGCAGCACCAGCGGAACCTGCGCCGCCTGGGCCCAACTCACCTCCGGCTGCGTGGCGTACGGCCCGTCCACCGGCGTGAGCAGCAGATATCGCTCCTCGTAGAGCGGGAACTTGCGTACGCCCTGCAAGGCGTCGTCGTCCAGATACGTGAGGGCGGCGTCGATCTCGTACTCGGCCAGCCGCCGCATGATGTCGCGTGACGACAGCGACTCCAGCTCGACGGTCACCTGAGGGTGGCGCTCGCACAGCGGCGTCGTCAGCAGGGACGCGACGGTCATGGCGGTCGGGATGGCCCCCAGCCGCAGAGTCCCCGTCAACTGGCCGCGCATCTCGGCGAGTTCCTGCTGGAGCGCGTCGCGCTCGTGGAGGATGATCCGGGCCCGGCGCAGTACGCGCTCGCCCTCCGGGGTCAGCCCCTCGAAGCGGGCGCCGTGCTGGACGAGCGGTACGTCCAGGTCGCTCTCCAGCTTCCGTATGCCTGCCGACAGCGAGGGCTGGGAGACGAAGCACGCCGCGGCGGCGCGCGCGAAGTGCCGTTCCCGGGCGAGCGCGACCAGGTATTCCAACTGGCGAAGCAGCATGACTCAGCATGTGCCCGCGCGCGGGCCCCAGTCCAGAGCGGTCGCCGCACGTGCCCGTCCTGACGGCGCAAGTCCCTTGCATCGACGGGGAGTACGACACCTGGGGCCTCGCTGTTGCGTCACGGGGACCGCGCCAGAGCACGCCATCGCCGCTTCAGGCCGGCGGCCTCGGACGCGGCATGGGGTTCCCGGTCGCGCGTTCCACCGGGGGCTGCACCGCGCCACGCCAGTGCGCGCCGCCGGACTTCCGGCCGTTGCCCTGCCGCGACGACCCCGCGGGCTGCTCGCCCGGCGCGGCGCTCGTCACCATCTTCAGCGCGAGGTCGGCGTAGAACTCGCCCAGTTCCTCCGGGGAGTCGGGCCCGTCCAGCCGGTACCAGCGGACCAGGTCGATGCCGAGTGAGAGCGTGCCGCGCACGACCCTGTTCACGTCGACCTGCGCGAAAGCGCCGTCCGCGACGCCGCGGGCGACGACGTCGCGGAACACCTCGTTGGTACGGCGGCGCAGTTCGCGGATCTCGTCGTAGTGCTCCGGGGTCAGCCCGTTGAGTTCGTACTGGCAGACTCGCGCCGCCACATGGTGGCGCGCGTGCCAGGCGGTGTACCGCTTCATGATCAGGCGCAGCCGCTCCGCGGCGCCGGCTGCCGCCTCGACCTCGGGCACCTGTACGTGCGCGAGGGCGCGCTCGTGGCCGATCCGGGTGATCTCGTAGAGGACGAGTTCCTTGGACGGGAAGTGCACGTAGAGCGCGGCAGGACTGAGCCCGACCCCGGCGGATATGTCGCGCGTGGTCGTGGCGTGGAACCCGTTGGCCGCGAAGCAGCGGACCGCGGAGGCGAGCAGGCCGCTCGCGACGTCCCCGAACTCCCCGCGCCACAGCTCCGGGGACTGGTCCTGGAGGCGGGGATCGTCGTCCATCTCCTGCGGTGTGAAGCGGGCCTGCCGTTTGGCCATGCCGAGACGCCCTTTCCTGCGCTTCCGTACCGGTTCGGGCTTCGCTGCCGACTCCGCCCCGGCCCTGCTGCGGCCCGGCCCCGGCCCGGTCACGGCTCGCATGCGGTGACTGCCTGATGCGGTGACTGCCTGGTGACGCCCTGCGCGACGAGTGCCTTTGGAATGTGTACCACGGGCGCATGACTGGGCGCTTAGTCAACTCCCGGCACGGACAAGCCCCCAGGGCGGCCACGAGACCACCGCAGACGGCCTTCTTCAACACCGGTCTGTCAGGGCTCTTGACGCCGGACTGAGACGGAATGACTATGCGCTTAGTCAGTCACGGCACGGCACGACGGCTTTCGGCAGGCGGCCGTCGTGCGACGTGCTCGCTCTCCGGAGCGCCCCCGGACGAGCCCTCCGACCTGCCGGCCACGGCGTACGGGACGACGTACGGAAACGACGTACGGGAACGAGGTCACGATGGAGGAAGGACAGCCCCCGACCCCGGAGTTGGAGGTCGTGCTGGACGGATACTCCTACCTGGAGTGCCCGCGGTGGCACGACGGCCGGTTGTGGGTCTCGGACTTCTACACGAACAAGGTCGTCTCCACCGACGGCCGCGGCGGAGTCGAGGTCGTGGCGGACGTGCCCGGCCAGCCGTCCGGACTGGGCTTCCTGCCCGACGGGCGCGCGCTCATCGTCTCCATGCGGGATCACCGGCTCCTCGTCCGTGAGGAGTCGGGAGAGCTGACGCAGCACGCCGACCTGTCCGGCGCCGTCACCGGGGTGCTCAACGACATGGTCGTGGACGAGCACGGACGCGCCTTCGTGGGCAACTTCGGCTTCGACCTCATGGGCGGGGCCGCGCTGCGCTACACCACCCTCACGAGGGTCGACGCCGACGGCACGGTGTCGACGGCGGCGAAGGACCTCGGCTTCCCCAACGGCATGGTGATCCTGCCCGGCGGAGTGCTCGTCGTCGCGGAGACGTTCGCCGGCAGGCTGACCGCCTTCGACATCGGCGAGGACGGCGAACTGAGCAACCGGCGCGTGTGGGCGCAGTTCGGCGAGACGCCTCAGACCGAGGACGTCGGCGAGGCCGTGGAGCGTCTAGAGGTCGGCCCGGACGGGATCTGCGCGGACGCCGACGGCGCGATATGGGTGGCCGACGCACTCCACGCCCGCGTCATACGCGTCCAGGAGGGCGGCGACATCATCGACGAGATCCCCACCGGCACCGGCGTCTTCGCCTGCATGCTCGGCGGCGACGACGGCCGCACCCTGTACCTGTGTGCCGCGCCCTCCTTCCCCGAGCACGAGCGCAGGCCCGTACGCGAAGCCCAACTGCTCGCGGTGCGCGTCGAGATACCGCACGCGGGCCTGCCCTAGAGCGGCCCGGCCCGGCCCGGCCCGGCCGGGCCCGGCCTTACGCCTTGCGGCGCGGGCCGCGGGGCCTCCGCCCGATCCAGCCGTCCATCCGATCCGACATCTGAAATGGAGGGGCCGTGGATGTCTCCTGTGCTTTCCCGACCGCCCTCGACTCGCCGGACAACATAGCTCTGGCCGAACGACTGGGGTACGCGCGGGCGTGGGTCTACGACACGCCTCAGCAGAGCCCGGACGTGTGGATGACCCTCGCGCTGGCCGCCGAGCGGACCGAGAGGATCGGCCTCGGCCCCGGCGTGCTCATCCCGAGCCTGCGCCACCCGATGGTCAACGCCGCCGCGACCGCCACGCTCGCCGAACTGGCGCCCGGCCGGGTCGCGGTGGCCTTCGGCACCGGGTTCACGGGCCGCCGCGCCATGGGATACCGCGCGATCACCTGGTCCTTCATGGACTCCTACATCCGCGCCTACCGCGCGCTGCTGCGGGGAGAGATCGTCGAATGGGAGGGCGCGCAGATGCAGATGCTGCATCCCGACGGACACGCGCCCGCCCGTCCCGTCGACGTACCCGTGCTCATCAGCGCCCTCGGGCCCAAGGGGCACGAGGTGACCAAGCAGCTCGCCGACGGGCTCTATGTGACGCTCCAGCTGCCGGAGTTCATGAGCGAGTACTCGTGGGTGCCGAACCTCGTATGGGGAACGGTGCTCGACGAGGGGGAGGCCACCGACTCCGAGCACGCCCGCCTGAGCGGCGGACCGGGCTGGGCCCTGGCCTACCACGGGGCCTACGAGTTCGGCGGTCCCGCCGCGGTGCGTGAACTCCCGGGCGGCGACGAGTGGATGGACGTCGTGGAGCGGGCCCCCGAGGGGCAGCGGCACCTCGCCGTCCACGAGGGCCACTGCGTCGAGCTCAACGAGGCCGACCAGGCCGCGTGGAAGGCGGGCGGTCACGGGATGCTCCAGGACGTGACGGTCAGCGGCACCCCCGACCAGATCCGGCGCCGCCTGGACGACTTCGCCGAGCGCGGCGTCACGGAGGTCGTGTTCCAGCCGTGCGGCCCCGACACCCGCGCCGAGCTCGAACGCTTCCTGGAGGCGGCCACGCCCTGATCCGGCCGATGCCGGGGCCGCGGGTCCGTGCCGCGTGCGGTGCGCAGTCAGCGGCGCAGCGACCGGAGTCCTGCGCCGCTACAGGTCTTCGGGCCCGATCAGACGGTCCTCGATGGCCCGCGCCACGAGGTTGGTCTTCGTCCGCGCTACGCGGCCGGCGTTGGCGTACTTGATGCGTACGCGGTCCAGATAGGTGCTCACCGTGCGCGCCTGGATTCCGAGCTTCCTCGCGACGAGCTCCTTCGACTCGGACTGGAACCACTCGATCAGTACGTCCCGTTCGCGCCGGGAGAGGCGTGGGCGGTCCGAGCGTGTGTTGGTGCCGAAGGCTCCCGCCAGTCCTGGAGGCGTGTCGCGCTCTTCGACCGATCCGTCCTGCGGCCTGCCAACTGACCTCTCTCCGCGCGGAGTCGGCCTCCCTCGGTCCCCACGGCACCTGACAGATCGAGACGAGGGGGATACCATCCCGGGCGATGACGACTCACATTGTTGACAGATTGGGGGTCCCGTCCGCGCAAGGTGAGCGCTGATGCTCACTGAGACCGCGAACGGGGATTCCCGCCTTTCCCTCTGGCGGCGCGTGCGTGAGTTCGCCGTACCGCCGTCCATGATCGAGACAGCGACCGCCCGCCGAAGCGTCGGCGACTGGGCGGGGGCGTGCGCCGCCGCAGGCATCGACGTCGACCTCGATCTCCGTTCCCTGGCGCGTGGTTCGGGCCGGGAGATCGCATCCCGGATCCGCGCGGACCTTCGCCGTCTCGCGCCCGATCTGTTGCGCTGGCACATGCCGAGGGTCGCTCCCGACGGGCTGCTGCGCCCGGGGCTGACCCTCACGCTCGCGCGGTACGGCACCGCGGGGCGTGACGGCGAGGGCCCGGTGCACCTGGTGGTGCGTACTCCCCCTGCCTGGGCGGACGGCGGCCAGCGGATGAGCCTCGCGCTGTGGAACGGATCGCGGGACGAGGACGGCACGCGCGGCCATCCGCATCCCCGTCCCAACCGGCGATTCCGCCTCGATCTGCACCGGCACCTGTGGGACGCGCGCAGGGCCGAGGAGCTCGCGGGCCGGTCCGGCGCCCGACGCCCGCCCATGGACGGCGGCTTGGCGACGGATCCCGATCTGCCGGTGAGCGTGCCTCCGGGGCACCGCTGCGCGGTCGACCGGTGGGCCGCCGAGGCGGCGATTCTGCTTCAGGCCGAGGGACGGTCAACCGGCGGCCTCACCGTACGGTTCGGGGCACGTCAGCGGCTGGTCCTGGACCTGGCGGCAAGCAGAACCCGGCCCGGGACGCGCGAGTTGCGGGCCGCCGACGGGGGCGCCTCCACGCCCGGCGGTGCCTCCGCGCTGCCGGTTCTGCCCGACGCGGCGACCTGGGTGCTGCCCGACCTGGAACTGATCCGTGCCGGTCTCATCGAGGCCGACCGGCTGCACCCGCTGGTCTCCTCCGCGCTCGTACCGGATCGTCCGACGACCGTGTCAGCGGGCGCCGGATCCAGGTCCGGGGACGGGGGAGCGGGACGGCCACGCCTCGTGCGGTGCCGGGGAGCCGAGCACCAAATCGGCCTGGTCGACGGGGTGCTGGCCCCTCTGGATCACGACCCGGCCGAGATCCGGCGCGAGGAGCTTCTGGCCGCCCTGGGCGGCACCCCGCTGCCCTGCCTGCGGGCGATCGACGAGGCACACCGCCGCCCGGACTGCCTCACCGGCGTCCGCGAGCGCCTGGATCACGGCGACACCGCCGGGGCCCTGGCCGTTGTCGAGGGCCTGCTGGGCTCCGACGCGACACTGCGCAGCGGTCCGCTGCGGGACGAACTGGCGGCGGCCGCTCAACGCCGCGTCTCCTACGGGCTGTTCAGGGCGGGCCTGGCCGAGCCCGGACCCGCCCGCAACGCCCCGGAGCGACGCGGCACCCGTGACCGGCGCTCCCGTGACCGCCGCGCCCTCCCACGCCACGCGACCTCCCGCTGACCGACCGGGGCCCGCGGGGGCCCGACGCACCGTACTCACCCCGCACGTCACGAACGCACCCGCACGTCACGAACGCACCTCGCACGTCACCGGACACCACTCCGCCCGCCACGAGCTCACAGGTGATCACTTATGCCCACATGCACCCCGTCCGCACAGACCACTGCCACCTCCGCGACTGCCGCCGCTCCCGCTTCCGCCCCCGCCTCCCGCCTCGACACCGCCGGCGAACTGCTGGCTCTGCTGCGCGACTTCACCACCGAACCGCGTCCCGACGTCCAGCTGGAGGCCCTGACGCTGGCAGTCGCCGCCGATCTGCCCGTACTCCTTTGGGGAGAGCCGGGCATCGGCAAGACCGCGGCCCTGACCCAGCTCGCCGGGGCCCTGGACCTTCCGCTGACCACCGTGATCGCCAGCGTGCACGAGCCGTCCGACTTCGCGGGACTGCCCGTCGTCGGGGACGATCCCGCGGAGCAGGGCGTGCCGATGGCTCCACCGGACTGGGCGGTACGCCTCGTACGGGCCGGACACGGGCTGCTGTTCCTGGACGAGCTCTCCACCGCTGCACCGGCCGTTCAGTCCGCCCTGCTCCGCGTCGTCCTGGAGCGCCGGATCGGAGCCCTTCAACTGCCGCCGGGAGTACGGATCGTGGCCGCCGCCAATCCGCGGTCCTCTGCCGCCGAGGGCTGGGAGCTGAGCCCGCCTCTCGCCAACCGGTTCGTGCATCTTCAGTGGAGCCACGACCACGAGGTCGTCGTACGAGGCCTCGGCGGGACCTGGCCCCGGGCGACGCTGCCGCGGCTCGACCCCGAACGGCTGCCGGAGTCCGTGGCCTTCGCCCGCCGCGCGGTGTGCGGGCTCCTGGCCGCGCGCCCCGGCCTCGTACACCGTCTGCCCGGCAACGAGGCCCGCCGGGGCGGTCCTTGGCCGTCGCCCCGGAGCTGGGAGACGACGCTGCGGCTGATCGCCTTCGCGACGGCGGCCGGCTCGTCCAGAGACGTGCTCTCCCTGCTGGTCAGGGGCGCGGTGGGGGACGGCCCCGGGCTGGAGCTGCTGGCCGCCCTGGACCGGATGGACCTGCCTGACCCCGAGGTGCTCCTCGCCGACCCGGACGGCGCCGCCCTGCCCGAGCGCGGCGATCTGCGGCAGGCCGTGCTCGACGGTGTGGTGGAGGCGATCAGGGCGCGCCCGGAGAAGTCCCGCTGGGACGCGGCCTGGACGCTGCTCGTACGGGCCGCCGAGACGGGCGCCCCGGACGTGGTCGTGGTCCCCGCGGCCACACTCGGGTCGCTGCGCCAGGAGGGCTGGGACGTTCCGGAGTCGATCGAGCGGCTCACCGGAGTGGCGTCGCTGTCCCGGCGCGCGGACCGCGTGGCCGAACGGACCGCCGCCGTCGCCGCGAAGGCGCGCCGATGACGGCGCCGGCACCGGGGGCGCTGGACCTCGGCAAGCTCTTCGCCGCCCGGCTGCACGCCGTCCGGGTGCGGCCGTATCTGGCGACCGCCCTGTTCGCCCTGCACGTCGTGGAGTCGCGGCGGACGCCGACGATGGCCGTCGACCGCCACTGGCGGTGCTACGTCTCGCCCGCGTTCGTGGACCGTACGCCGGTGGAGGAGCTCGCCGGAGTATGGGTGCACGAGGTGTCGCACCTGCTGCGCGACCACCACGGCCGCAGCGACCGGATCGCACGGCGGCGCGGGCCGGCCGGCGCGGGTGAGCGGCTGCGGATGAACATCGCCGCGGACTGCGAGATCAACGACGACGTGTACGGAGAGGGGCTCGTCCGCCCCGAAGGGGCCGTCCAGCCGGGGGACTTGGGGCTGCCCGAGGGAGAGCTGATGGAGGACTACCTGCGCCGGTTCCGGCTCGGCCCGTACACGCAGAGCATGGCCTGGCTGGACTGCGGCAGCGGCGCCGACGGGCTGGGACGCGAGTGGGACCTGGGACCGGACGGCGCGCACGGCCTCAGCGCCCAGGAGCGGGACGCGGTCCGCTTCCGGGTGGCGCAGGGCATCACCGCCCGCCCGGGGAACACCCCGAAGGGATGGCGGCGGTGGGCGGAGGAGGCGTTCCATCCGCCGCAGCCGTGGCGGGAGTTGCTGGGCGCGGCCGTCCGCTCGGCGGTCTCCGGGCCCGGCGTCGGCGAGGACTACACGTACGGGCGGCCGTCGCGGCGCTCGGCGGGTGTGCCGGGCGTGGTCCTGCCGAGCCTCCGGCGCAGGCCGCCACGGGTCGCCGTGGTCATCGACACGTCCGGGTCCGTCAGCGACGCCGAGCTGGGCAGCGCGCTCCTCGAAGTCGCCGCGATCTCCCGTGCGCTGGGCGGCCGTCGCGACCTGATCAGCGTGGTGCCGTGCGACGCGGCGGCCGATACGGTGCACCCGCTGTGCAGTGCCGAGGGAATCCCGCTGGTCGGCGGGGGCGGTACGGATCTCCGTACGGGCTTCGCCAAGGCCCTTCGGGCGCAGCCCCGGCCCGACGTGGTCGTGGCCCTGACCGACGGGCAGACGCCCTGGCCCGGCACGCGACCGCCCTGCCGGACGGTGGTCGGGCTGTTCCCCCGGGAGCGGCCGGGCCGGTCGCGGCACGAGGGCCACCCCGATCGCGCGCCGGACTCGCCGCCCGAGTGGGCACGCGTGGTCTCCATCGGCTCGTCGCCCGCCGACCGATGAGCCCCGACACCCGTGCGGCGCCCTCTCGCTGCGCGCAACACGCTTGCCCCGGCACGGCAGATGCCGAAGAGTTGCCGGGCGACGTGATGCAGAGGCGAAGCAGCGGCGAAGCAGAGGGGTTTGCATCGTGACCGAGTCGAACGGGGAAGGCACGGCGGGGCTCTCGCGGCGGCGCGTGAACGCCGCCATGGCCTCCGGCCTGGTGGGCGCCGTCTACACGGCGGGGATGCCCGCCGCGCAGGCGGCGGAGCGGCGTACGGGCGGCGAGCGGCATCACGGCAGGCACCAACCCGCCCACCACGACGTGCTGTTCGTGAGCGCGCACCCGGACGACGAGTCCGGAAACCTCTCCACCTTCGGCCTGTGGCACGAGCGCCTGGGGCTCCGTACCGGCGTCGTCACCATCACCCGGGGAGAGGGCGGCGGCAACGCGGTCGGCCCCGAGGAGGGCGCGCCGCTCGGCATGCTGCGCGAGGACGAGGAGCGCTCCGCGACCGCGCTCGCGGGCATCGAGAACATCTTCTACCTCGACAAGCCGGACTTCTGGTACACGCTCTCCGCCCCGCTCACCGAGCGGATCTGGCACGAGCGCGACACCCTGGACCGCATGGTCCGGCTGTTCCGCATGGCCACGCCGCACACCGTCGTGACCATGGACCCGCGCCCGTTCAACCAGCACGGCGGGCACCAGATGTCGGCGCGGCTGGCGATCGAGGCGTTCTTCCTGGCCGGCGACCGCCGGGCGTTCCCCGGCCAGTTGACGTGCGAGGGGCTGAGGCCGTGGCGGCCCCGGAGGCTGCTGTCCCAGAACCAGAGCTTCGCGGACCTCCTCGGGCCGGAACCGCCCCGGGAGCGCCGTAGAGACCCGGACACGGGCCTGCCCGTGGTCGGCGTCTGGTCGGGGCACACGTCGCGCGAGCACGGGAAGTCCTGGGCGCAGGTGGAGCGGGACGCGAGCCGCATGTACCGCACCCAGGGCTGGGCCGCGCTGCCGCCCGAGGTCCCCACCGACCCCGAGAAGCTGGGTTCGGACTGGTTCAGCGTGCTGGTGCACGGGGGCGAGGTCGTCGAGGCGCCCGTGCGCGAGCAGGACGAACTCCGGCCGCTGTACGCCGAGTTCCGCGAGTGGACGCGGCGCGTGGGCATGCCCTGGCTTGCCAACGGCGCACAGCCCCGCTTCCCGGCCGCCCCGTCCACCACCGTTCCCGAGGTGGCCGCGGCTCCCGTGCTGAACGGCGTCGAGGGCGAAGGCGAGTACCCCGGGCCGGAGTTGCGCCTGCGGCACTGGGAGGGCGACGAGGCGAGCGACGCCGACTGTTCCGCGACGGCGAAGATGTCCCGGCACGGCGACGACCTCTTCGTGCTGGTCACGGTCACGGACGACCGCGAGGGGACCGGCCTGGACCCGGACGACGCCAAGAGGCACTGGCGGACCGACTCCGTCGAGATCGCGCTCGACCCCCGCGGCGACGGCGACGACACCTCGGTCACGTTCAAGACCGGCATCTTCCCGTACACGGACGGAGGCGGCGGCCCGGTCGCGGAGCGGGACGCCGACAACCGTCAGGGTCCCGCCGCTGAGACCGCGCCCGGCATGCGCGTCGCCGCCGCGGTCGGCGATCCGTACCGGGGCTACACGATCGAGGCGAAGATCCCGCTCGGGGAGCTGCCGGCCGCGGCCGATCCCGAGCGGTTCGCGGCGAACATCCTCGTGTACGACTCGGACACCAAGGACAAGACCGGTCAGACGCGGCTCGCTTGGTCGCCGTTCGGCAGCGCCCAGGCCGACACGTACGTGTGGGGCACCGCCCGGCTGGAGGGGTACACGCCGCCGCCGGGCCGTCCGACCGTCCCGGCCGACCCGGAGATTCCGACGGAGGCGGCACGCAGCGAGGACTCCGCCGCGTCCGTCGCCCAGGCCCGCCGCACCGGCATCCCGCTCGCCGGAGGCCCGCTCCCCTGCACGTGAGGGCGCTGCCGGTGAGCGGTGAGCCCCAATTCGCGCACGATCCCTGCTTCTTGTGCGGGCCTGATACCTAGAACTACTATGCATCGTAGCCCTAGGCATGGGGAGAACGGGCACGCAGGGAGGTCTCGTGAGGGTCACCAAGGATCTCGTGGCCGCCTCGGCGACGCCGATGGTGCTGGGCATCCTGGCCGAGGGCGAGAGCTACGGCTACGCGATCCTCCGGCGGATCAACGATCTGTCCGGTGGCGAGCTGGAGTGGACCGAGGGACTGCTTTACCCGCTGCTGCACAGGCTTGAGCGGCTCGGGCACGTCGAGTCGAGCTGGCAGTCGGTCGCGGGGGAGCGGCGGCGCAAGTACTACCGCATCACCGACAGCGGTCTGGCCGAACTCGCCGAGCAGCGCCGCCAGTGGGACACGGTCGTGGACGCCCTCAAGAAGGTCTGGCTCGGCCCCGGCGATCTGAAGACGTTCACGGCGATACCGCTGGAGGGCCCGGCATGACGTTGCCAGACGAACAGGACGGTCTGGAGGCCCAGTTCGCCCAGTGGCGCCAGTACGTGGAGCGGCGCCCGGAGCTGCGTACGTCCGACGCCGAGGAGCTGGAGGACCATCTCCGGGGCTCCGTCGAGGAGTTGACCGCCATCGGCCTGCGCGCCGACGAGGCGTTCCTGGTCGCGGTCAAACGCATGGGCGGACTGGACGAGCTGTCGCGGGAGTTCGCCCGGGAACACTCCGAACGCCTGTGGAAGCAGCTGGTGCTGACCGGCGAGACCGGCAGCCCGGCGGCGGACACCCGGCCGCGGCGCGACCTGCTCGCGATGGTCGTCTGCGCGGCGGGCGCGGCGATCTCGGTCAAGGTGCCGGAACTGTTCGGGATGAACATCGAGCACGACGTCGCGTTCTACCGTCCCAACCTCGGCCTGTTCACGCTGCCTTGGCTCGCGGCCTTCCTGGCCTGGCGCCGCCAGGTCGGACGGGCACTGATCGGGATACTGCTGGGGCTGTTCGCGCTGGGCGCCGTGGCGGCCAACGTCTATCCGCTCGCGGACGGCTCGCAGTCGGTGGTCCTGACCGCCATCCATCTCCCCATCGCCCTGTGGTTCGCGGTCGGTCTGGCCTACGTCGCCGACGACATACGGTCCGCACGCCGGCGCATGGACTTCATCCGCTTCACCGGCGAATGGTTCGTCTACCTCGCCCTCATCGCCGCCGGCGGAGGGGTGCTGATCGCGTTCGTCTTCGGGACGTTCGAGGCCATCGGCATCGTCCCGGAGACCTTCATCGTGCAGTGGCTGCTTCCCTGCGGCGGCGTCGCCGCGGTCGTGGTGGCCGGGTGGCTCGTCGAGGCCAAGCAGAGCGTCGTCGAGAACATGGCGCCCGTGCTCGCGCGGCTGTTCACGCCGCTGTTCACCCTGGTGCTGCTGGCCTTCCTCGTCGCCTTCGGCTGGAGCGCCGGCCACGACATCGAGCGGGAAGCGCTGATCCTCTTCGACCTGCTGCTGGTCGTAGTGCTGGGGCTGCTGCTCTACTCGCTCTCGGCCCGCGATCCGCTGGCCCCGCCCGGCCTGTTCGACACGCTGCAACTCGTCCTCGTGGTCAGCGCGCTCGCCATCGACGTGCTGGTGCTGCTGGAGATCACGGGCCGCATCACCGAGTACGGCACCACACCCAACAAGGCCGCGGCGCTCGGCGAGAACGTCGTCCTGCTGGCCAACCTCGCGTGGTCGGCGTGGCTGCTGCTGGGCTTCGTACGGCGGCGCACTCCGTTCGCGGCGCTGGAGCGCTGGCAGACCGGCTACCTGCCCGTGTACGCCGTGTGGGCCTGGGTCGTGGCCCTGCTCTTTCCGCCGCTCTTCGGCTACCTCTGACCCGCCGGGGTGCGGCGGACGCGCCCGCTTCTTAGCCTGGATAACGGGAGTGCTCGCCGTCGGGGGAGTGCTCGCCGGTGGCCCGGGCCGCGCCCGGCATGGCCCGAGCCGCACAAGGTGCCCGGCGGCTCCGGCCCGCTCGCCGCCGTCTCCCGGGGGTGGTCGCGGGGCGACCGAGCGTGGCGGGCGGAAGTGCCGTTCGGCGTCGTACGGGCGCCGGAAGAGCGGGCGTCGCAGCGCCCGCCGATGCCCCTGATGGGGAGCCCTCTATGACCACACCGCGGGATTTGATGATCACGGCCATGGACGTGGAGCCCAGCCGCCCCGTCGAGCCGGGCGAGCTGTCGCTCGCGCTGGCGGGAGCCGAGCTGATCGACCTCATGGCCGCCGGGGAGGTCGCGCTGGACGGGGACACGATCGTGCCCCGCCCCCGCGGGGCCGTCGCCGACCGCCTGCTGGACCACGCCGCGGCGGCGCTCGTCCGGGACGCGCCGTACGAATCCGTCGGCGACTGGCTGTGGCGCAGGGGGCGCGGCCTGGCCCCGGCATATCTGACCGCTCTCGAGGCCGACGGGCAGCTCACACGCCGGCGCCGCCGCTGGGTGCCTCTCCGGACCGGCCAGTTGATCACGGCCGACGTGCCCGAGCGGCAACTGGCGAGGGACCGCTGGGCCTCCGGCGAGCCCGTCCTCGCGACTCTCGCGAGGACGGTCGGCATCCAAGCCGGGGGAGTGGGCGACTCCCCTGGCGTGGCCGACGACGCCGTGGAGACCGTGCTCGTCGCGGTCGGCGACGCCTCGGTGGAGCTGGAGGCCGTACGCCAGCGGCGGACCATCGAGAAGGACGCCTTCGACAACATCTGGCGGGGCTACTGACGACAGCGTGCGCCGTGGTCACGGCGCGCCGCGTACACGCCGTACACGGCGGGCACGGACACGGCCCGGCGGCGGCCGTGCGGCCCAAGTCCGGCGTGTGGAGGGCTCATTCGATCCCGAGCGGGCCCACGCCCAGGTCCTCACGCATCTCGCTGCGCATGCGGGCCATCGCCGCGCGGCGCTGCGCGATCAGAGGCGCGTCCTCGTCGGATCCGACCGCCGCGCCCTCGGCGTACGCGTCGCGTATCCGGCTCAGGCTGTGGAACGCCTCGTTTCCGGCCGCCACGACCCGCCGCGGTCCCACGAGCCAGAGGCGCTCGCTCGCCGTATGGAGACCGGTTTTGCGGAACGCCTCCCGCACGGCGGCGTCGCGCGCCGAGTCCGACATGTGATCGCCCAGCGCCACGGCACGTATCTCCTCGCCCGCCGACTTGAGCGCGGAGACGTACTCCGTGTAGACCTCGCGCCGCATGTCCAGCGAGTGCCGGGCCTCTTCGCGCCGCCAGCGGTTGCGGTCGGCGATCAGGGTGGCGGCGATGCCGATGACGGCGCCGGTGAGTGTGGAGAGCAGAGGCATCCAGTCCATGTGCAGAAGCTTGTCCGATGCGGCCCGGCCGATGCCCGGCGACGCTTGAGTGCCCGCGGAGCCCGACTGCCCCCGGTCGCGTGGCAGTTGACCGCCCGTACGTCAACTCGCCCCGCGCTCCCCGGAATCGGCGGAGTCCGGGGCGATCGTCAATTGGCATATGCCCTTCTGGAAAGCGCCCGGCGTTGTACACGATCCGCCGAACTCGCGCCGAGTCCGGGATGTTCCGTGATGGGTGAAGTGCCGTCCGGTGCCCGCCGACCGGCGCGGAATTGGCCGGACCTTTGAATCAATACGGTGCTTCCACGAGTCGACATGCGTGTTAACTGTGCGGCCGGGCCTGCCGATTGAGCTCGCGACCTGACCCCAGGCGGTGAGCGGCATGGCCTGAAAACAGCGAACAATTCAGACGGAGTATGCAATGGCAGTTGAAGGTGGAAGCAGCGGGACGCTTTCATCAGGCACAGTCAGAACAGCGGTACCGGCCCGTCTCGACAGGCTGCCCTGGTCACGCTGGCACTGGATGATCGTGATCGGACTGGGGACGGTCTGGATCCTGGACGGGATGGAGGTCACCCTCGTCGGCAACATCGCCGGCAGACTGTCCGAACCCGGTAGTGGCCTCGATATCAGCTCGGCCCAGGTCACAGGGCTGGGAGCCGCGCTGTACGTGGCGGGAGCATGTCTCGGCGCACTCTACTTCGGGTGGCTGACGGACCGTTACGGACGTAAGAAACTCTTCCTCATCACGCTCGCCGTCTATCTGGCGGCGACCGCGCTGACCGCCCTGTCGTTCGACAGCTGGTGGTTCTTCGTCTGCCGCTTCGTGACGGGCTTCGGCATCGGTGGTGAGTACGCGGCCATCAACTCGGCGATCGACGAGCTGATCCCCTCGAAGTACCGGGGCCGCGTCGACCTCATGATCAACGGCAGCTTCTGGCTGGGAGCCGCTGCCGGCGCCATGCTCTCGATCCCCATGCTCGACACGGAGATCTTCGCGGCGGACGTCGGCTGGCGTCTGACCTTCGCCTTCGGCGTCGTCCTCGGCCTGGTCATCCTGGTGGTGCGCAGGAACGTGCCGGAGAGTCCACGGTGGCTGTTCATCCACGGACGCGGCGACGAGGCCGAATCCATCGTGAAGGACGCGGAGGCCCGCTGCATCGCCCAGCACGGTGAGGGCTGCCTGCCCGAGCCCTCCGGTGAGATCGCCATCAATCAGCGTCAGGCGATCGGTTTCGGCATGATCGCCCGCACGGTCTTCTCCAAGTACCGTTCCCGCGCTTTTCTGGGGCTTTCGCTCTTCATCGGCCAGGCGTTTCTGTACAACGCCGTAACCTTCGGATTCGGGGCGATTCTCGCCGCCTTCTACGACGTGCCTCCCGGTTCGACCGGTTATTACTTCGTCGCGATCGCGATCGGCAATCTCCTCGGTCCCATTCTCCTCGGCCCGCTCTTCGACACGGTCGGGCGGAAGATTATGATCTCCGGCACCTACATAGGTTCCGGTGCGCTGCTGTTCGGCACCGCCGCGCTGTTCTCCAGCGGGGTGCTCTCGGCGACGACGCTGACAATGTGCTGGAGCGTGGTGCTGTTCTTCGCCTCCGCGGGCGCCAGTTCGGCCTACCTCACGGTCAGCGAGATCTTCCCGATGGAGACCCGGGCCATGGCCATCGCGTTCTTCTACGCGCTGGGCACGGCCGTCGGCGGCATCACCGGGCCGCTGATCTTCGCCGAACTCACGGAGAACGGCGTACTCGCCGACACGACGCTCGCCTTCAACATCGGCGCAGGCCTGATGTGCGCGGCCGGCGTGGTGGCGGCGTTCCTGGCGGTTTCGGCCGAGGGCCGCTCGCTGGAGGACATCGCCAAGCCGCTCTCCGCGCAGGAGCAGGCGAGCTGATCCGGGGCGGCTGAGCTCGTCGGTACGTGCCGGTCCGGGACGCCCATCGGGCGCCCTGGCCGGGACGTATCGGCGGGCTTCTTCGCGCAAGGGCCGCGAAATCCGGCTCCCGTGCCGCGCGGTGCACGCCGGTCACACGGCGAAGACCCCCGCTTCCGGAGCCCTGCGGGGCTTCCGGTCGCGGAGGTCTTCCGAGTCGCTCGGTTCTCTCTGCTCTCTCTGTCTCTCCGTCGCTCAGGGGTGCTTGCCGCTCTACGCGGCCTCGCCCGCTTCCCCTTCGGGGTGCATTTGGCCGCGGGTCGTGATGACGCGGCTGATGAAGTACTCGTAGACCAGCGCCCCGATGACGCCGCCGATGAGCGGGCCGACGATGGGGATCCACCAGTAACTGCTGAACCAGTCGAAATTCCCCGGGAAGGCGATCGCGCCCCATCCCTCGAAGAAGGTGAGGAGCCGGGGGCCGAAGTCGCGGGCCGGGTTGATGGCGTAGCCCGCGTTCGACCCGTACGTCAGACCGATCGCGACGACGACGAGGCCGATGAGGAAGGGCCCCATGTTCGACTTCGGCGCCGTGTTCCGCATGTCGATGAGTGCGCAGACGAGCAGGAGCAGGAAAGCGGTGCCGACGATCTGGTCGAGCAACGGCCCCCACCACGAATTCCCGAAGTACTCGGCGGGGAAGGTCGCGAAGATCGAGAAGGTGGGCAGCGATTTCTCGCGCCCCGTCCCTTCCTTGGCGTTGAAGGCGTCGATCGCCCAGTGGTACGTGGCGTAGACGAGCGAGGCCGCGACGAAGGCGCCGACCAGCTGTGCTCCCCAGTACGGAAGCACCTTTCTCCAGGGGAAGTGGCCGCGCACCGCGAAGCCGAGCGTCACGGCCGGATTGATGTGGGCGCCGCTGATCCCGCCCGCGACGTAGATGCCGAAGACGACGGCCAGACCCCATCCCCAGGAGATGATGAGCCAGTTCGAGGGGCCGAAGGCGCCGGTCTGACGGCCCGAGCCGACGAGTCCGACGACGGCGACGGCGACCGATCCGCAGCCGATCAGGATCAGGACGAAGGTGCCGAGGAATTCCGCGATCAGTTCACCGCTGAGTCCCCCGCCGTAACCGATTCGGCGTTGACCGCTCTTCGTGTGCTGCTCAGCCATCGGCTCTCCTTCGTCGCTCGGAACAGCCCTGCCTGCCCCTCCCGGAAACCGTAAGCAGGGGGGCCTGCGTGGCAGCGGGGCTGAGCGCGCGTCACCCCGTTTGTCCACCCGATGGCGTACGGGCCCGCCGTTGCAGGCGCCCGATCAGGAATTTGGCCGGGAAGAGCGCGAGCCAGAACCACTTGGCCGCCGTCGGTGAGGCGAACGCGAGGGGCACGGTGGTGCCGAAGACGAGCACCGTCGAGGCCAGGTCGGCGGCGTCGAGACGGCGGGTCCGGCGTGCCTTCTCGCCGGGAGCGGGGCCGAGCCGCCGGTGTGAGGCGAGCAGCAGCGTCAGATGAACCGCGTTCAGCGCGGCGACGTTCAGGCCGTAGACGGCGACGGCCTGCGGCTGGCTGCTGTACTCGGCGAGCAGCGCGGTGGGGAAGGGCACCAGCGCCGTGAGGCCGAGGCCGAGCAGGGTCAGGCCGGTGACCCTGCCGTCCACGGCGGGGAACGAGGCCAGGATGCGCCGGTGGTCGAGCCAGAACTCCGCGATGACCGCGAAGCTCAGGGCGTACGCGGCGATGTGGGGGAGGTTCAGATGCAGCGCCTCGCGGAAGGCCTCGGTGCTCAGCCCCCGCCGGACGGTGATGTCGAGCACCAGCAGCGTCATGGCGATGGAGAAGACGTTGTCCGAGAGGCTCTCCAGGCGTTCGAGCCCTCCGCCTCGCCGGGGTGCGGCCGGTGCGTGGTCCACGTCCCGGATGGTACGGGTGTGCCGGTATCGCCGGATTCATCACGCGCTTGTGGCGCCGGGAGTCGTACGCAACCGGGGACGCGGGCATGGACGGGCATGGAGCGGAGCGGGCGGCGCTCGCCAGGTGCGTTGACGGAGGGTCCGCGTACGCTTACGTCCGAGGATTCCGTGGGGAGACGGGGGAGACGACGCGGAGGGGCGTACAGGTGGGGACCAAGAGCAGAAGCACTGGGGGGCGCCGGCGGATGCCGCGTGAGGTGCGCGAGCGGCAGATGCTGGACGCGGCGGTCGCGGGCTTCGCGCGGCACGGCTACCAGGCGGCGTCGATGGACGACATAGCGGAGGAGGCGGGGGTCTCCAAGCCGCTCGTCTATCTGTATCTGAAGTCGAAGGAAGACCTGTTCACGGCGTGCATACGGAGGGAGCGGGCGGCGCTCGTCGAAGCCGTGCGGGGTGGCACGGGGAAGGCCGAAGGCGGCGCGGCCTGCGCCGAACAGCAGCTGTGGAAAGGGCTGTGCGCCTTCTTCGCGCACACCGCGGCACGGCCCGACGGCTGGTCCGTGCTGCACCGTGCCGACACGCAGGGCGAGCCCTTCGCCCGTGAGATCGCCGCGATGCGGGCCGAGATCACGGAGCTGGTGACGCTGCTGCTGAGCAGGGCCGCCGTGGACGCGGGGTGCGACGAGAAGTTCGCCGAGCGCGAGGTGTCCGGGCTCGCACACGCCATGGTGGGCGCCGCCGAGTCGCTTGCGGTGTGGGCCAACGCCCGTACGGAGGCGGTCCCTTCGCCGAAGGAGACGGCGGCCACGCTCATGAACTTCTGCTGGACGGGCCTGGAACAGATGATCAAGGGCGCTCGCTGGTCACCTCACCGGTGAGGTGCAGCCGTTCCCGCTCCGGGTCGTGGTTCACCGCGCCGTCGCCCGCGCCGCCGGGGCCGTCGTCGCCGCCGCTGCGCAGTTCGAAGCGGTGCACGCGCACGGGGGCGCGGTAGCCGCCCGCGGAGGCGGTCGGCTCGTCCACGCGGTAGGCGACGGTCGAGGGGAGCAGCACCGGGGCCTTGAACTCCGCGCGGGCGGTGAGCTGTTCGCTCCCCGCCGCGGCGCCCGTGCCGGCGAGGCAGCGGGCGAAGGTCCACATGCCGTGGGCGATGTGGCGGGGGAAGCCGAAGGGCTTCGCGGTGAGGGCGTGCAGATGGATGGGGTTGCGGTCGCCTGAGGCCCGGCCGTAGCGGCGGCCGAGGCCGGACGGCAGATCCCAGTGCTCGCGCAGCGGCAGCGGCGCCGCCGGTGGCTCCGCGTCGCTCTCGCCGGCTCTTCCGTTGCGGCCCGCGGCCTCGGCCGCCGGGGTGTGCGCGCTGCGGTGCCGGAACAGATAGGTGCTGCGTGAGTGCCACACGAGCCGCCCCTCCAGCCGTGCCTCCGTCACCACGTCGAAGCGGCTGCCGCGCCGGTGCGGTCCGGGCCCCTCCGCGTGTACGGAGATCTCGGGGCGGTCGCCGGACCGCAGCGCGCGGTGCTGGGTGAGTTCGATGCCGGTGTGGACGAGGCCGAGCACCGGGAAGGGGAAGTCCGGCGCCGCCATCAGCTGCATCGCGAGGGGGAAGCCCAGCACGTGCGGATAGCTGGGCGGGACAAGGGAGTTGTCCGAGGGAGCGCCGGGCGGCCCCGTCTGCGGGCTCGCCGCCGGTCCCTCCGTCTGCTGCGCGTCCGGCCGTTCGGCGTCCGGCCGTTCGGCGTCCGCGAACCCGCAGACGTGGTTGTACGCGCGCAGCCGCCGGGCGTCGATGCGCGCGTCCGGCAGCACCAGCCGCTCGTCGGGCAGCCGGGCCTGTTCGTACGGGCCGCGCTTGGACCGCGACGCGAGGGCGCCCCGCACGAGGACCAGCGGCAGCCGGGGCGGTGCGGTCAGACGGTGCAGGGTCATGGTGCTCACGCTCCCAGCAGGCTCTGGCCGCAGACCCGTACGACCTGGCCGTTGACGGCGGAGGACGCGGGCCCCGCCAGCCAGGCGGTGGTCTCGGCCACGTCGACGGGAAGACCGCCCTGGGAATGGGAGTTCATGCGCCTGCCCGCCTCGCGGATGAAGAAGGGAACGGCCGCCGTCATCTGCGTCTCGATGAAACCGGGGGCCACGCCGTTGACCGTTACACCGTGCTCCACCGCGGCGCGCGGCGCGAGGGAACGTACGAAACCGATGATTCCGGCCTTGCTCGCGGCGTAGTTGGTCTGGCCGACGTTGCCCGCGATGCCCGCGATGGAGGCGGTGGCCACGACGCGGCCGGTGCCTCGCCGCAGCGCGCCCGAGGCCAGCAACTCGTCGGTCGTGCGCAGCACCGAGGCCAGATTGACCTCCAGCACCGAATCCCACCGGTCGGCGCTCATGTTGACGAGCCGGCGGTCGCGCGTGATGCCCGCGTTGTGGACGAGGACGTCGAGGCCGCCCTCCGGAAGGGCCGCCGCGATGCGCGCGCCCGCGTCGTCCGCCGTGATGTCGAGCGGCAGGGCCGTGCCGGCCAACGACTCGGCGACGCCGGCCAGTTCGTCCTCCGCCTGCGGGACGTCGAGGCAGACGACGTGTGCGCCGTCCCGCGCCAGCGTCGCCGCGACCGACGCGCCGATGCCGCGCGCGGAGCCGGTCACCAGGGCCGTACGCCCCTGGAGCGGGCGCTGCCAGTCGACGGCCGCCACCCCGGAACCGGTGGAATCGGTGGAATCGGTGGTACGGGCGGGCCCGGCGGCCCCGCCCGTCACGGGTTCGCCGATCTCGACGACCTGGCCGCTGACGTAGGCCGACTTGGGTGAGAGCAGGAAGCGGAGCGTGGACTCGGCGTCCCCGGCGGCGGCTCCGGGCGCGAGCCGTACGAGCTGCACCGTGCGCCCGCCGCCGGTCTCCTTCGCGAGCGAGCGTACGAAGCCCTCCAACGCCTGCTGCGCGGCGGCCTGATGGTGGTCGCCGCCGTCGGGGCGGGAGCCGAGCAGCACGACGCGGCCGCAGGTGGCGACGGACCGGAGCACGGGGTGGAGGCATTCGTGCACCCGCCGCAGTTCCGGTACGTCGCGTATGCCCGTAGCGTCGACCACGACGGCGGCGTACCGCCTTCCCGGCTCCGCGTCGGCTGCGTCCGTGCGGACCGGGAGGCCGATGCCGTCGAGCACCCCTGCCAGTTCCTTCGCGTGCGCACCGCCGCCGCGCGGCGGCACGGGCGTCAGGTGCAACAGGCTGCCTTCGAGCACGGGCCGCTCCGCCGACCAGCGGTGGAGCGGTACGGGACGGGGGAGGCCGAGCCGGCGGGAGAGGAGACGGCCCGGACGTGTGTTGGTCCAATGCAGATAGCGGTCGGCCATTCCCTGATCCCTCCGGTTCGCGTAAATTTACTTCCGAGTAAGGTTACTTTCAGGTCAGGAGTTTGGTCGAGGATGAGTTCCAGCGGCCTCATGAGTTCCCAACCCCCGCGCCGGGTCGCCGTCATCGGCGGCAGCCGCATCCCCTTCGCGCGTTCGGACGGCCCGTACGCGACGTGCTCGAACCAGGAGATGCTCTCTGCCGCGCTCGACGGGCTGATCGAGCGCTTCGGCCTGACGGGCGAGCGCCGCGTCGGAGAGTTCGTCGCCGGCGCCGTGCTCAAGCACAGCCGTGACTTCAACCTCGCGCGGGAGACCGTGCTCGGCTCCCGGCTCGACCCGCGCACCCCCGCGTACGACATCCAGCAGGCCTGCGGCACCGGTCTCCAGGCCGTCATCGCCGTCGCCAACAAGATCGCGCTCGGGGCCGTCGACGCGGGCATCGCGGGCGGCGCCGACACCACGAGCGACGCGCCGCTCGGCGTCAACGACGAACTGCGGCGCATCCTCCTCGCGGCGCGCAGGGCCAAGACGCTTCTGGACAGGGCCAAGGAGATCGCCCGGGTGCGCCCGCGGCACCTCGTGCCCGAGATCCCCCGCAACTCCGAGCCGCGCACCGGCCTTTCCATGGGCGAGCACGCCGCCCGCACCGCACGCGAGTGGGGCATCACCCGGCACGAGCAGGACGTGCTCGCCGCCGCCAGCCACCGCAACCTCGCGACCGCGTACGACAGCGGGTTCCTGCACGACCTCGTCGTCCCCTTCCGCGGACTGGCCCGGGACCAGAACCTGCGCCCCGGCACCTCGGTCTACAAACTCGCCGAGCTGGCGCCCGTCTTCGGCACGTCCGAGCCGGACGCGACCATGACCGCCGGCAACTCCACGCCGCTCACCGACGGCGCCGCGACCGTGCTGCTCGCGAGCGAGGAGTGGGCCGAGAGGCACGGGCTCACGCCGCTCGCGTATCTCTCCGCGTACGAGACGGGCGCCGTCAGCTTCTACGAGGAGGACGGCATGCCCGGCGAGGACGGCCTGCTCATGGCGCCCGCGTACGCCGTGCCCAGGATGCTTGAGCGTGCCGGGCTCGGCATCGAGGACTTCGAACTCTTCGAGATCCACGAGGCGTTCGCGTCCCAGGTGCTGGCCACCCTCGCCGCCTGGGAGAAGCGCGGGCTCGCGCCCGTCGACCGCGAACGCCTCAACGTCGCCGGCTCGTCGCTGGCGACCGGACACCCCTTCGCCGCGACCGGCGCCCGCATCGTCGCCACCCTCGCCAAGCTCCTCGCGGAGCGCGAGGACGCGGATGCGGGCGCGCGCGGCCTGATCTCCGTCTGCGCGGCGGGTGGGCAGGGGGTGACGGCCGTACTGGAGAAGGCCTGAGTGCCTCTCCTCCCGCTGATCCGCCGGACTCGCCCGACGCCGTCGGCTTCCCCGTCACCGTCGACTCCGTCGGCCGTGCGGATCGGCTCAATTCAACGAGGTACCTCACGAACAGGAGCCGCTCGTGACGACCCAGACCGCAAGCCAGGTATCCGCGCCCGGGACCACCGCCGGGCCCACGCTCGTCGAGCCGGAGAAGGAGGTGCGGGACGGCGTCGTACGTCAGGTCACGATGCCGCCGTTCGCCCCCGCGGTCACGAGCGGTTCCCTCGGTGACATCCCGTTCACCAACGCCGTCGAGGCGCCCTTCGAGGCGGTGCTCAGCCGCAAGCAGCCGGACGGCACCTGGCGGGACGTGACCGCGTCCGAGTTCGCCCAGGAGGTCCTCAACACCGCGAAGGGCCTGATCGCCCTGGGCCTCGAAGTGGGCGACAGGATCGCCATCATGGCCCGTACGACGTACGAGTGGACGCTGCTCGACTTCGCGGGCTGGGCGGCGGGCCTCGTCACCGTCCCCATCTACCCGACGTCCTCTGCTTCGCAGGCCCGCTACATCCTCCAGCACTCGGGCGCACGCGGCTGCGCCGTGGAGAACGTCGAGCAGGTGCGGATGCTCTCGCAGGAGCGCGGCGCGATGCCCGCGCTCGAACACCTCTGGCAGCTCGACGCCGGCGCGGTCTCGCAGATCGCGGGCGGCGGCAGGCAGTTGGACGACGACGTGGTCGCGGAGCGGCGCGGGCTCGTGTCCCCCGGGGACATCGCGACCCTCATCTACACCTCCGGCACGACGGGGCAGCCCAAGGGCTGCGTGCTGACCCACGGCAACTTCTTCGCCGAGATCGACAACGACATCGAACTGCTGCACCCCGTCTTCAAGTCCGTCAGCAAGGACCCCGCCTCCACCCTGCTGTTCCTGCCGCTCTCGCACGTCTTCGGCCGGATGGTCGCCGTCGCGTGCCTGCGGGCGCGCGTGCGGCTCGGGCATGCGCCGAGCATCCAGACCGAGGAACTCCTCGCCGATCTCGCGGGTTTCCGGCCGACGTTCCTGCTCGGCATCCCGTACGTGCTGGAGAAGGTCTACAACACCGGCCGCGCCACCGCCGAGAAGATGGGCCGTGCCTCGTCCTTCGACCGCGCCGCGCGCATCGCACGCCGGTACGGCGAGGCCGTCGAGAAGCAGGAGCACGGGCGCGGCGGCGGCCCCGGCACGGGGCTGAAGGCTGCGCGCGGCCTGTACGACCTGCTGGTCTACCGGCGCATCCGCGCCGCGCTCGGCGGGAGGTGCCGCTACGTCATCAGCGGAGGTTCGCCGCTCGGATCGCGGCTCGCCGCGTTCTACGAGGGCGCCGGCATCTCCGTCTTCGAGGGCTACGGACTCACCGAGACGACCGCCGCCTCGACGTGCACGCCGCCGCTCAAGCCCCGGCTGGGCACCGTCGGCTGGCCCGTGCCCGGCACGGCCGTGCGCATCGCCGACGACGGTGAGGTGCTGCTGAAGGGCGCGCACGTCTTCAGCGGCTACTGGGACGCGCAGCGCCGGACCGCGGTGCCGGACGTGGGCGAGGACGGATGGTTCGCGACCGGCGACATCGGCGCCCTCGACGACGACGGCTATCTGACGATCACCGGCCGCAAGAAGGACCTCATCATCACCTCCGGCGGGAAGAACATCGCGCCGGCGCCCCTGGAGGACTGGCTGCGGGCACACCCCCTGGTCAGCCAGTGCCTCGTGGTCGGCGACGACCGCCCGTACATCACCGCGCTCATCACGCTCGAACCGGACGGGCTCGCGCACTGGCAGCAGATGCACAAGAAGAAGGATCTCTCTCCCGAACAGCTCGTCGAGGACGGCGACTTGCTCGCCAACCTCCAGCAGGCGGTCGACGAGGCGAACCGCATGGTCTCCCGTGCCGAATCGATCCGCCGCTTCACGGTCCTGCCGCACGACTTCACGGAGGAGGGCGGCCATCTGACGCCGTCGCTGAAGCTGAAGCGGGCGGCGATCGTACGGGACTACGAGGCGGAGATCGCGAAGCTGTACGAGAAGTGACGCCGGGGCCTCGGCCCGTGTGATGCGGGGCGCCGGGCCGCCCGGCACCCCCGGGCCGCGGCGGCGGTCCCCAAGTCGCCGCCGCGGTAGGGCAGTTCGGGAACGCCGCAGGGCAGATCGGGTCGGCGGAGCTATTGCAGGAACCTCACCCTCCGCAGATGATTGCGCTGAGTCGCGGTCCGGTGGTGTTGCGTCACAGGGATCGCTTACGAGGGGCTTGGAGCGATTCTTGAACGAAAACCGGGGGACATTCGGCCCGGACATATTCGCGATCCCGCTGGAGGACGAGGCGTACCTGGTGTACGCACCGCTGCACGGCGCGGCCTTCGCCGCCACCAAGGGCCTGGTGGCGGCCCTTCCCGGCGTGCTGGCAGGTGAGGGCGGCGACGAGAGCGTGGTCGCGCTCGCCCGCGAGACCGGCCTGCTGCGAAGGCCTCCGTCACCGGTCACCCGGAGACAGGGGACGCCCTCGCCGACCGAGGTGACGCTCTTCCTGACGACCGCGTGCAACCTGCGCTGCACCTACTGCTACGCCTCCGCGGGCGACACCGCGGCCACGTATATGACGACGGACGTCGCCAAGCGGGGCATCGACTTCGTCATCGACAACGCGCGGCAGCAGGGTGCGCCCTTCGCCGGGGTGAACTACCACGGCGGCGGAGAGCCCAGTGTCCACTGGAACCTGATGACCGAGTCGCTGGCGTACGCGCGCGAGCGGGCGGGCGATCTGGACGTCATCGCGGCGTCGGCGGGGAACGGCGTGTTCACCGACCGTCAGATCGACTGGATGATCGCCAATCTCAACGGGGGCATGAGCCTCTCGTTCGACGGCCTGCCGGAGGTGCACGACGAGCACCGGCCGACGGTGCGGGGCACCGGGTCGAGTTCGCGCGTCATGCACACGATGCGGCGCTTCACCGAGGCTGATTACCCGTACGCGGTGCGGCTGACCGTCACCGCCGAGCAGATCCCGCTGCTGCCCGACTCCATCGAGTTCGTCCTGTCGAACTTCACGCCGAAGCGCGTGCAGGTCGAGCCCGCCTACCAGTTGGGGCGGCACGAGGGCGAACCGGACGCCGAGACCGAGGACTTCATCGCCGCGTACCGGGAGGCGCAGGGCCGTGCCGCCCGCTTCGGCCACGAACTGATCTACAGCGCGGCCCGGGTGGGCACCCTCACCAACCACTTCTGCGGTGTCACGCAGGACAACTTCTGCCTGAGCCCGTCGGGGAACGTCTCGGCCTGCTTCGAGGCGTTCTCCGAGGACAACGAGTTCGCGGACGTCTTCTTCTACGGATCGCAGGGTCCGGACGGCGGCTACACCTTCGACATGGACGCGCTCGACCGGCTGCGCGGGCTGGGCGTCGAGCAGCGGTCCTTCTGCGACGGGTGCTTCGCCAAGTGGAACTGCGCGGGCGACTGCTACCACAAGTCCCTGGCGGCGAACGGACGGGGCGAGTTCGCGGGGTCGCAGCGCTGCCACATCACACGGGAGCTGGTGAAGGACCAGCTCCTGACCCGTATCGCCGGATCGGGCGGCCTGGTCTGGCGGGACGGGCAGGCCGGCGAGTCCTGCGCCGTACACGGAGGTGCCGAGTGAACGACGTCATGCTGCCCTGGCCGCAGCCGAGGCGCCCCAGGAAGCCCGGGTCCGAGGGGAACGGAACCGAAGGTGCAGGGTCCGGGCAGGCCGGGTCCGAAGGGGCGCGGTCCGCTCCGCGCTACGAGATCCAGCGGGTGAACGCGGACGGCTCCACCGGGCCCGTCGAGGTCCTGCCCATCACCAGTCCGCCGTGGGCGGCGAAGTCCGGGCGGCGCGGCTTCCTCGGCGCGGGCATCGCGTCGTCCGTCGCGGCGGCTCTCCTGCTCAGCGGCTGTGACGACGACGATCCCAAGTCGCCCTCGTCGCCGTCGTCCTACGACCCCTACTCCCCGACGCCGTCCCCGACGGAGTCGGACCCGTACACCGGGGCACCGACCTCCGACCCGTACACCGAGACCCCGCCGCCGTACCCGACCGAGACGGACACCGCGCCGCCGTCCAGCTACTACCCCGACCCGGCGGACCCGACGTACGGCACCACGGGGGGCTCCTCCACCACCGGAGGCACGACGGGAGGCTCCGTCGGCGGCACCGGAGGCACGGTCTGCACCTGTAACAAGGTCTGTACGTGCATCCCCGTATGCCAGGCGCACCGTCTGCTCGACCCCGATCCGGACGTCCGGCGGATGGCGGAGACCGTGGTGGTCGCCATGGGCACGCGCGAACTCCCCTATCTGCGCTGGGCGGCGAGCGAGGCGTCCGATCCCCTGCGTACGCGCATCGAAGAGCTCATCGAGGAGCTGCGGGCCGGACGCCGCCTCGGCGACGGCGATCTGGCCGGACCGGGCTGCGAGTCCCATCTCGCCTCCGGCGACCCCGTCGTCGCCATGATGGCCGCCCAGGTCCTGACTCTGCGCGCGCTGTCGCGGGGCACGGGCCTGAGCGGTGCCACTGCGGAGCGCGCGGCGGAGGCGCTGACCACCGGACGCGCCCTTCACGTCGAACGCGCGCCTGCCTGGAGCGGTTGAGGCGGATCGCGCCGGTGCGGCGGCGACCGCGCATACCGTGGGCGGATGACCTCTTCGTACGGCGGGACGGCACCTTCGCACGGGCCGGATGCGGACGGGCGGGAGGCGCGCGGGCCGGAGCCGTCCGATGCCCACGCGCCGCTGCCGCGCGCCGAGTTCGGCTTTCCCGGGCCGCTGCGCGATGCGCTGGTCGCGGCGATCCTGGAGGGTACGAAGACGGCGACGACCGGGCTCCTGCGTGAGTACGAACAAGACGGCGAGCCGCTGCCGGAGGCGGGCGCGCGGGCCGTGCTGATCGACTCCGCTGCCGATCCCGTCGCCGTCGTCGAGACGACGGACGTACGTGTCGTGGCCCTCGCCGAAGTGGATCTCGCCCACGCACGCGACGAGGGCGAGGGCCATGAGACGGTCGCGGCCTGGCGCGCCGCGCACGAGGAGTTCTGGCACGGCAGGGAGATGCGCGCAGCGCTCGGAGACCCCGGGTTCACCGTGGACGACTCGACCCAGGTCGTACTGGAGCGCTTCCGGCTCGTGGAAGACACGGGCGAACTCCGGCCCCGCTGACGCTGGTTCGCGTGTCAGCGGGGCCGGGGTCCACCCGGCCGGAGCCGGGGCGGGGTGTTGCGTTGCGGGCGGTGCGGCGGTCAGCCTGCGCAGTCGCCCTGGGTCGGCTCGCCCTTGAAGCGGTCGGAGAGCCAGTTCATCGCGGGGATCGAGCCGAGGATGGCCGTACCCGCGTGCGGGGAGAGCGGGAAGCTCGTCCACTCGACGGTGTTGCCCTTCGCGCACCAGTCGGCCCGCAGCTGCTTCCCGACGTCGTACGGGATGATCTCGTCGGCCTCGCCGTGGTACAGGTACACGGGCGCGCCCGGTGCCTTGGTGCCGAGCTTGTCCTCGGCGAGGCGCTGCTGCCAGTCGGGCTGGTCCATGGGGTTTTCCGTGGTGACGTCCTCGACCTTCTTGTTCGCGCCGGCCTCCTGCGCCTCGGCGAGGCAGCCGTCCTTCATGACCTGGGCGATCCGCTTGCCCTCGTCGTTGAGGTAGCCGTTCAGGGCGAGTTCGGGGTAGGCGGCGTCGTGGCCGATGGCCGACATCAGCACGAGCCCCGCCTCCTCGTCGCCGTCGTTGTACTCGGCGACCTTCGGCAGATCGGCCGGAACTCCGCCGCTCGCGGTGCCCTTGACCTGGAGCTCCGGAGCGTACGAGCCCGCGAGTTCCGCAGCCCAGCCGCTGGCCTGGCCGCCCTGCGAGTAGCCCATGATGCCGACGGGCGAGTCCTGGCCGACGCCGTGCTCCTGCGCCCCCGGCAGCCGCTGTGCGGCACGGGCCGCGTCGAGGACCGCCGTTCCGGCGGCGCGGCCCACCGTGTACGTGTGCGTGCCCGGTGTTCCCAGGCCCTCGTAGTCGGTGACGGCGACGGCCCAGCCCCGCAGCAACGCGCCCTCGATCAGCGGGGCTTCGCGGGTCTCGCCCTTCGGGAAGCCCGCGGACGGCGCGCACTGATCGCCGATGCCGACGGTGCCCACCGCGTACGTCAGCAAGGGGCGGGGTCCCTCGCGGTCGTCCTTCGGCACGAGGACGGTGCCGGAGACGGTGTTCGACTTCCCTTTCGCGTCGGTCGAGTTGTACTGGATCTTCCAGGCGTGCGTGGGGAGGGGCACGTTCGGAAAGACCTGGAACTCGGTCGGTTCGGCACTCACGATGTCGCCCGGCTGCGCGGCCTTCGGGGTCTCCGTGCCGGCGCGGGCGCCGGCGCTCGTACCGGCGCTCGCCGCGGCCGCCGGAGCGGCCAACGCACCCGGAACGCACAAAGCGGCCACCGCCATTGTTGCGGTGACCGCCTTGCTACGG
The DNA here is from genome assembly GCF_032248595.1 of Streptomyces winkii. NCBI lineage: Bacteria > Bacillati > Actinomycetota > Actinomycetes > Kitasatosporales > Streptomycetaceae > Streptomyces > Streptomyces winkii. The sequence continues at coordinate 118,528 of NZ_JASTTH010000001.1, forward strand.
GCTCCTCCGGTTCGAGGGCCTCTTCTTCGAATGGGGATGTGCATGGGGGGTCTCCCAACGATTCGGAAATGCTGGGCTCGTCGGGTGGAACGTACTGACGCGTCAGTACCTTGGCCAGGGGGCGCGGCGCAGTTGTGCACGGACAGCACAAAGGAGTTGTGCACGCTCGGCACAGAGCGGCGCCGCGGGCATGTCGCCCGCGGCGCCGGGATTACGCGTTGCCGGGCGGGGCCTTCCGCGTGGGGAGGGGGCCCCGTCAGAAGGCCCCGCTGAGGCGGCCCCGGCTGAGGCCCGGCTCAGGCCCCGGTCAGAACGGCCGGTCGCCCGCGATCGCGACGCGTTCCGCGACGCGGCGGTGCGGGGCGTAGTCGTCGATCGCGTAGTGCTGGGTGGCGCGGTTGTCCCAGAAGGCGATGTCGCCGGGCTGCCAGCGGAACCGCACCTGGTACTCGGGCACATGCGCCTGGCGTACGAGGTAGCTCAGCAGACGGTCGCTCTCTTCGCGGTCCATGCCCACGATGTGCGTGGTGAAGGACGTGTTGACGAAGAGCATCCGGCGGCCCGACTCGGGGTGCGTGCGCACCACGGGGTGCTCGACGGGCGGGAACTGCTCCTGCAACGGGATCAGCTTCTCCGGGCCGTAGAAGCGCACGAAGCCGGGGATGAAGTCGTGAACGGCCGTCGCGCCGTCGATGCGCGCCTTCACCGTGTCGGGAAGGTTGTCGTAGGCGGCGGCCATGTCCGCCCACATGGTGTCGCCGCCCACCGGCGGGACCTCGTGGAGCTGGAGCACGGCGCCGAGCGCGGGCCGTTCGCGGAAGGTGACGTCCGTATGCCAGACGTTCTCGAACGTCGGGGCGGCGTTGCCGCCCTTCTCGAAGCGGACGACCTCGGCCGAGGAACCGCGCGCCAGCAGCGGGTTGGTCTCCAGTTCGCCCCAGTTCGCGGCGAAGTCGCGCTGCTGGCGGGAGGTGAGGCCCTGGCCGCGGAAGAAGAGCACCTTCCACTCCAGCAGCGCCCTGTTCAACTCGTCGCGCAGCGCGGGCGTGAGCGGCTGCGAGAGGTCGATGCCGCGGATCTCCGCGCCGATGACGCGGCCCTGGGGGACCAGGTCGAAGAGCTCGTACGGGCGCTCCTGCGCGCCCTCGGGAAGCCGGCGCAGGGTGCGGCGCCCCTCGTACATCCCGTCGGCGGGAACGCGGGCGTCGCGCAGGGCAGGGGTGTGGGCGGGGGTGACGGTCATGGCTGATGATCCTTGGAAGTCGGCGGTCGGTCGGGGGAGTCGAGGCGCGTGTACGTCCGTACGTGCGCGACGGGTGCGTGGTGCGCGAAGCGGCGCTGAACGCACCTATCGACCGGACCGCTCACACCCGCGCCGCCACGGCACGCTGAGGCGTCCACAGGCGGCGGAGGTGTGCTGGATCATGGCCACATTCTGTGCGTGTGACGTCGGGATCGTCAACGCCCGCCCGCGATGCGGACAGTCGCGTGAGACAGCTCGTGGGAGGGCGTGGAAGGGCTCCCCGAGACGGCTCGCCGGACGGACCACCGGACGGGCGGACGACGGACGGGGACGGGGACGGGGACGGGCGGCCGACGGACGCCGCGGGGCTATGACTTGGGCACCGGGCCGATGGAGCCGCCCGCCCACGCCGGTGCCTTCTCCGTCAGGGACGCGAAGCGTGCGCGCACGGAGTCGGGGAACGGCGCGGCCCGGCCGGCCGACTGGTCGACGTGGATCATGAGCAGTTCCGAGGTGGCCACCGGATCCTTGCGGCCCTTAGCACGCATCTCCAGCACGAGGCGCACCTTCTTCGCGTCGACGCCCAGGACCCGCGTACGGACGGTGAGTTCGGCGCCCTCGGAGACCTCGCGGAGATAGCGAACATGGGCTTCCGCGGTGTAGAGGGAGCACCCGCTCTGCTCGCGGTACTGCTGGCCCATGCCGGTCTCGATCATCATCGCGTCCGTGGCGTGTCCGAAGACGAGTACGTAGAACGCCTCGTTCATATGGCCGTTGTAGTCGATCCACTCCGGGCGCACGGTCGCCGTGTGGTCCTGGATCGGGCCGTCGAGCGGGGGCTGCGGCCCGGCCGGACCGGGCTGTCCGGGCATCTCGGCGGGCTCCGCCTGTACGGGCTGCTCCCTGTGCTCGTCCTGCTGTTCGCTCTGTTCGCTCTGCTCGGTGCTCACGTGCTCTCTCCCTCGGCGGTCGCTTCTCCTCGGTCCTTGTGCCCTCCACGGCCACGCGGCAGGCGGCCGGTAGCGCGCAGTACGTCGATGACGCCCTGGTCGCGTTCGGCCACGAGCTGCGCGATGGAGCGGCCCGCGGCTGCCTCGTCGCAGCCCAGGACCATGGCATCACGCAGCGAGGCGTCGAGCTCCGGCGCCTCCAGCCGCGTCCACGGCGACTTCAGGGACGGACCGAAGTGGTCCAGCATGTGGGCCATGCCGCCCTCGCCGCCCGCGAGCGCGAAGGTGAGGCACGGACCCATGAACGCCCAGCGCAGACCGGGGCCTTCGGTGATCGAGTCGTCGATGTCGCGTACGGACGCCTCGCCGTTGGCGACCATGTGCAGCGCCTCGCGCCACAGGGCCTCCTGGAGCCGGTTGGCGATGAAGCCGGGCAGTTCGCGGTCCATCGTGATGACGGACTTGCCCGCCGCCTCGTAGAAGCGCGACGCCCACGCGACGGCTTCCGGTTCGGTCGACTCGCCGCCGACGACCTCCACGAGCGGAATGAGATACGGCGGGTTGAACGGGTGGCCCACCAGCAGCCGCCCCGGGTCCGCCGCTTCACCCTGCATGTCGGTCATCGGGTAGCCCGAGGTGGAGGAGGCGATGACGACGCCGGGCGGGGCGGCGGCGTCCAGCTCCGCCAGCAGCGAGCGCTTCAGCTCCAGCTTCTCGGGCGCGCTCTCCTGCACGAACTCGGCGTCCGCGACGGCCTCTCGGAGGTCCGGCACGACGGTGAGCCGGGCGGTGGAGGCCCCCTCGGCGAGGCCGAGCTGCTCCAGGGCGGGCCAGGCGGCATCGACGAGGCGGCGCAGCTTCTCCTCCGCGTCGGGCGCCGGGTCCCAGGCGGTGACGTCGTAGCCGCGGGCGAGGAAGTGCGCCACCCAGCCGCCGCCGATCACGCCGGCTCCGACGCACGCGACGCGTCGTACGTCCTCGGGCGGACAGGGTGCGCGGCGGGGCGTCCCGCCGGGGGCGGGGGACGGGCCGGGGGAGGGTGCGGCGGTCATGCTGTGGGTGTCCTCACGTTCGGAGCTGGGGGTGCGGGGGCGCTGGAAGTGCGGGTGTGCGGGGGGTCCGGTCGCGGGTTCCGGTTTGCGGGGGCGGGGCCCGGCCGTACGCGGGGTGGGTGAGGCCGCGCGCAGCCGGTCCCCTGGGGCACGCGTCCCGCTCAGGCGCGGGGCTTGAGGCCGAGACGCTCCCTGGCCTGGTCGGGCGTGGCGACCTGTGCGCCCAGCAGCTCGGTGATCTGCACCGCGCGCTCGACGAGTTGGGCGTTGGTGGCCTTGACCCCCTTGCTGAGGTAGAGGTTGTCCTCCAGCCCGACCCGTACGTTGCCGCCCAGCAGGATCGACTGCGCGACCCACGGCATCTGCATCCGCCCGAGCGCGAAGCTGGCCCACTGCGCGCCCTCGGGCAGCATGTCGACCATCGACTTCAGTACGCCGGGCTCGGCCGGGGCTCCCCAGGGGATGCCCATGCACAGCTGGAAGACGGTCGGGTCGTCCAGCAGGCCCTCGTCACGCAGCTGCTTGGCGAACCACAGCTGGCCGGTGTCGAAGATCTCCAACTCCGGGCGCACGCCCAGCTCCTGAATGCGCTTGGCTCCCGCGCGCAGCATGTCGGGCGTCGAGATGTAGAGGTTGCTGCCCTCGCCGAAGTTGAGCGAGCCGCAGTCGAGGGTGCAGATGTCGGGGAGCAGCTCCTCGACGTGGGGCAGCCGTTCGACGCCGCCGACCAGATCGGTGCCGGGCAGGTGCGTCAGCGGGTTCTCCGGGTCGATGACGAGGTCGCCGCCCATGCCCGCCGTCAGGTTGATCACGACGTCGGTGCCGGTCTCCTTGATCCGCTCGACGACCTCCCGGTAGAGGCGGGGGTCGCGCGCGGGCGCACCGGTCTCGGGGTCGCGCACGTGGATGTGCACGACGGCGGCTCCGGCTCCGGCGGCCTCGACGGCGGAGCGGGCGATCTGCTCGGGCGTGACCGGGACGTGCGGGCTGCGCCCGACGGTGTCGCCGGCCCCGGTGAGGGCGCAGGTGATGACGACGGAGCTGTTCATGGGCATGGTCTTCCTCCGCTCGTACGGACGTGACGTTGAGGGGACGGGAACGGGACAGGAAACGGGACGGGGACAGGGAACGGGGCTGGGACGGGGACTGGGACTTGACGGGGACTGGGACTTGACGGGGACTGGGACTTGACGGAAACAGGGACGGGTTTTCCCGGGGCGCCCGGCACACCGCTCGTGCCGGGCCCGGCTACCGGGCGGGTTCCGAGGCGGGTTGCGGCGCCGGCCCCGGGGCGGCGGGCTTCGCGGCGAGCTCCGTTGCGACGTGGGCGAGGAGCACGGTCCGCATGGTGTCGGTGTCGTGATCACCGCGGTCGGCGAGGGGAGCGGCCGCACGCCCGCCGGGCGTCGTCGCGAGCGCCTGCGCGGCCAGGCCGTCGATGAGAGCGGTGAGATGGAGGGCGGCGGACTCCGGGTCGACCTCGCGGAAGACGCCCTGGCGGATGCCGCGCCGGATCACATCGGCGACCGTCGTACGCCACTGCCTGTAGTAGTCGGCGTGCAGCCGGCCGACGGCCGTGGAACGGGCCGCTTCCGCCCACATGTCGAGCCAGACCAGCCACTGCCGGCGCTGCTGCGCGTTCCGCGGGATCTGGAGCTCGATCAGCTGGCGCAGTTCGTCGGCGGCGTCGTGCGCCTCGGCTATGCGGGCGGCGCGGCGCGCGGTGTCCTCGTCCATGCACCAGCGCACGGCGGCTTCGAGCAGCTCGGCGCGGCCGGGGAAGTGGTAGTGGATGGCGGCGCTGCTGGTCTCGCAGGCCTCGGCTATGTCGGCGACGCGGACGGCGTGGAAGCCTCGCTCGGCGATGAGGCGCACCGTCTCGCGGACGATCTGGAGTGCGCGGCCGCCCTGGGGTGCCTCCGCAGTGGAGTGGCGCTCCACGCCGGAGCGCGCGTTTCCGGCCGCGCCTGCGCCCTTGGCCACGCCCGTGCCCGAGCCGGATCCGGCACCGGAGCCCGTGCCAGTGCCGAGCAGCCACGCGGCGTCGACGCTTCCGGCGTCCGCGATGCGCGCCAGTTCGGCGACGGTGAAGCGGCGGCTGCCTCCGAGGGAACGGTTCAGCTTCGACGGATCCATGACGATCCGCCGCGCGAACTCCCGCTGGCTGCAACCGGCTTGGCCGATCACCTCCCGTACGCGCGCGGAGACGTCGCCGACTGTGTCGGCGACGCTGCTTCCCGGCTCGTGCTGCATGCGGGTCACCGTACGAGACGCGTTGAGGAAAACGCAACACCCGCGTTCCAAGGTCGCCGGAGATGCAATGGTAGACCGGTGTTGCGCTGCTGACTTATGTCTCAGTCAGTGACGCAACGCGGACGACGTCCGTCCGTCCCCGCCACTGACTGCACGTCAGTCCGGACGGGATCCGTGTACAACCCCCGCACCGGTTCGCCGGTCTCTTCTGGTGGATCGGCGGAGGCTGCCGATCCCGTTCGACCGATCATCGACCGAGCAAGTCATTGACCATGACTGGGGGAACAGTTATGCGTTCGAAGAGTGCCGCTCTGGCGGCCGCAGCCGTGTTCGTCGCGGGTACGGGCCTGATCGCCACCGCGGGCACCGCCTCGGCGGCGACGGCCTCCGGCGCCGCGGCGAGTGCCGCCGCGCCGAGGGCGGCCTACAACGGGGAGTGCGGCGCCGGATACTCGGTGGTGAACTCCGCCGGGATCGCCGACCTGGGCACCGTCTTCCTGACCTACAACCGCAGCACCGGCAAGAACTGCGTCGTGACCGTGCGCAACGAGAAGGGCGACCCGGTCCACATGTCGGCCTCCGTCCGCGTGCTTCTCGACGACCAGGAGACCGAACCGGTCGTCGAAGAGGGCGAGTTCACCACGTACGCCGGTCCGGTCTATGTGGACGAGGGCTCGGGGCACTGCATCGAGTGGAGCGGCGTCATCGGCGACGAGGAGTACTTCAACAGCGGCTCGAACTGCGGCACGCTGAAGTAGCTTCCGGCTGAACGGGCGGCCGTGCGGGCGCTGTTGCGCGCTCGCACGGCGGCGGAACGTCAGGGGCGGTTGACCAGGGGGAACGGTCAACCGCCCCTGACCGTGAGGGCTTGCACCTGCTCCCTTCGGCCGGCTGTCCTGCCCTCACCCGTCCTACGCTTCCCCGGGCTGCTTCCAGGTTTTGAGCGCAGTTCTGAAGACCAGGTCCTTCTCGGCGTCCCAGAGCCGCTCGCGAGCCTCGAAGTAGATCGAGAACTCGGTGCCGTTGTCGTCGATGTACGCCTGTTCCACGACGCGCATCGTCTCGCCGCCCTCAGGCGTGTAGTTGAACTCCCAGCGCGCTCCCGGGTGTCCGTGGAAGTTGTTGTGCTTCAGCCGGATCCGCGAGTAGCCGTTGTCCGACTGCTGCATCCCCTGCTCCAGCTCCATGAAGTTGATGAAGGAGGACTTGGGCGCGCTGGCCACCTGGCTGATGTGCAGGTACTCGTCACCGGTCGGCGGCAGGTAGCCGATCTGGGTCGGGCTGACCTCCCTGCGCTGCCAGCCCTCCATCACGGCGAGGGAGAAGCCCGCCTGGTCCATCACGGTGTGGAATCCGGCTGGCAGCCCGGTGTGGGACGGTTTGGGGGGTTCGGGTTCGGCGGGTGCGCTGGTGGACGGCTTGCTCGGGGTGGGAGTGGGAGTCGGCGACTCCGCCTTTTTCTTCTTCTTGAGCTTCGGCTTGGCGGCCTCGGTGGTCGGAGACGCCTCGGGAGAGGCCCCGGTGTCGACCATCTTGTACTGCGAGACCTGGTGGTCGGCGCGGTCGTCGCGCGCGTCGTCGCGGTTCATCAGCATGCCCGAGGACGTACCGGCGCCGACGAGGAGACCCACGACGCCCAAAGTGATCCCCAGCCGGACGTAGTTGGTCCTGGTGCGGAGCTTGAACGGTGGCGGCGGCGGAGGTGCCGTGAGCGGATACAGGGCGCGGCCGCACCCTGCGCATGCGTCGGACGAGGCCGGCGATCTGGTGCCGCAGTGCGGGCATGTGGTCAGCATGAGCAGCTCCCGTGCTCCGAGCGATCCCGATGGTCCCCTTACCCCGGTTCACTGACAGACGGTACTGCGGCGGCCACAATTTGCCCCCGGACAGATTCACTTTTAGCACACACGTATAGACCCTGAGCAGGGCAACTTCCCCACATGCCGGACCAATTGCGGCCAATCGCGGCAGCGTGCGAGAAGGCCCGCGAGCAGGCCGGACGAGGCCCGGCGAGGCCCGGCTAGGCCCGGCTGCGGGGTCCCGCCCGGCCCCCGCACCCGGGCCCCGTACCGCCCCGCGCCCCTAACTCCCGCTCGCGGGCGCAGCGGTGGCGACCGGCGCCCGCTCCGTACCTCCTGCCGTGCCGGGGCCCTCGGCGTCACCGGAGGGCGTACTGCCCGTCTCCTCCGGGAGCTTGAGGACGAAGGTCAGCGCGAGCGCCACCAGATACAGCGCCGCGAAGACGATCGTCACCCCCGCGGCTCCGGCCAGCGGGAAGAACAGGCTCGCCAGCGCGGGCCCGACGAACGCCGCGCCGCCCGCCCCGAGGTTGAGCAGTGCCATGGCGCCGCCCTTGTTCTCCGGGGCCATCGACGGGATGAGCGCCGAGATCGGTACGAAGCCGGCGAGCGTCGCCCCGTAGAGCATCCCGGCCAGCACGGCCACCCAGTAGTAGTCGGGGCCGAGCCACGTCGGTACGAAGTACAGGACGCTCACGCTGATCGCACACCCGAGTGCGCCGAACCCCGCGATCGTCGTACGCCAGCCGATCTTGTCGGAGAGCGCCCCGAAGATGAGGTTGAAGAAGATGTTCGTGCCGTAGATGATCGCGAGCAGCTGAAGCCACTTGTCGGTGCCGAAGCCCACGTCGTCGGAGAAGATCCGCGGCAGGTAGACCAGCATGCCGAACTCCGGCGCGGTGTTGATGATCCGCACCACGCACCCCACCACGACGCGTGGATGGGTCTTCACGATGGAGACGCTGTTCGCCAGGCTCTGCGCCGTGGTCAGCTCGGGCGGCGCCAGCCTGTCGCCGCCCGCCCGGGCACGCGCCCCGACCAGGGAGATCAGACCGCCGGCCACGATGAGCCCGAGTGCGGACCACAGGGTGCCGAGCTGCCCGAGCGGCGGGATCGTCAGGCTCGCCCAGAGCGACCCCAGCGTGGGCAGCCCGCCGGTGAAGGCGAAGTAGAACCAGCCGACCGCGGTGCCCAGCCGGGCCTTGGGCGCCGTGTCGGTGATCCACACGAGGAAGCCGAAGGCGAAGAGCGGATAGCCGAAGCCCCTGATCCCGTAGAAGACCAGCATCATCGGGTAGCTCTCGGCGCCCAGGGCGGCCACCAGGTAGAGCACGTCGAAGACGGCCCAGATGCCCAGGCCGATCCACATCACCCTGCGCGGGCCCCACACCTCCGCGAGCGCGCCGGAGAACCAGGAGGCCAGCATGACCGTGACGCCGTAGACGGTCATCACATAGCCGGCCCTCACGTCCGTCCCCGCGCCGTGGTCGGCCATGTACGGCGCGATGTACCCGCTCTCGACGCCGTCGCCGATCATGAACAGCAGTACCCCGGCGTATCCCAGCAGCAGGGACTTCGGCAGGCCGATGCGTTCCAGCAGCCCTCCCCGCCCGTGTCCCGTCCCCGCGGTCGCGGGGGATTCCGCAGCACGTCCCGGCATCACGGCCTCCAACCTGAGGTTCACACGTTGATGCCGCAGATCCTCAGTCGGGGCGAGAAAAATATCAATAGCGATGTTAAAACTAACGATGATTTCTGTGAGGCACGGCCTGTTCCTCCCGGAGGACGCGGCCTCGGGCAGGGGCTAGCGGCCGTCCACGACCCGTACGTCGGTCAGCTTGCCCATCGCGGTGAGCAGCTCCTCGTCGTCCTCGGGTCCGGTGAGCAGCACATGGTCGAACGAGTCGACCCCCGCGAGCCGGTGGAGCGCGCTGCGTCCCACCTTGCTGTGGTCCATCAGCAGCACGCTCATCGCGGCCGCCTCCCGCATCGCGCGCTTGACGGCGACGATCTCCTGCTCCTGGTGGAACGTCATCGTCGCGGTCATCGCGGAGGTGGAGAGCACCGTGACGTCCACGGAGAAGCCGCCGATCATCTCCAGGGCCGGCAGACCGATCCAGGAGTCGTGCGTACGCGAGTACTCGCCGCCGATGCAGATGAGCCGGACGTCCTCGGCGCCGCGCAACTCCTCCAGGATCAGCCGGTAGTTGGTGACCACGGTCAGCGGCCCGACCTGCGGAAGCAGCCTGGCCAGCGCGAGCGCGGTCGTCGAGTCGTCCAGCATCAGCGACATGCCGGGGGTGACGAACGAGAGCGCCTCGCGAGCCAGCGCCTCCTTTGCCCGCGTGTGCGAGTGCAGCCGGAAGTCGGAGCTGGACTCGAAGACCGTCGAGGGCTGCGCGGAGACGCCGCCGTGGTACTTGCGCAGGATGCCCTGGTCGGCCAGGTCCGCGATGTCGCGGTGGACGGTCATCAGGCTGACCCCGGTCAGCTCGGTGAGCGAGGCGACGCTGGCGTCGCCGTGGGCCAGGACGTGGTCGATGATCGTCTGCTGTCGCTGACGGCGTGTGGCGCGTGCTCCCTGGGCGGTCATGCGGACCATCCTGCCTCGTGCGTGCTCGCCGTCGTGCCGGCCGGTACGTATCGCATCCCCTTACCCGTCGGCTCTAACACTCTACTGGTGACATGTAACAGGACGAGTGTTAATTTGCTGCCACCGCGACGTTAAGGAGTGTCGGCCGTGGCCGCAGCAGTGGTATTCGACATGGACGGGGTGCTCGTCGAGAGTGAGCATCTCTGGGAGGAGCTGTGGACCTCGTTCGCCTCGGCACGAGGCGTGCGGTGGGGGCCCGAGCAGACCAGAAGCTGCCAGGGCATGAGCGCACCGGAGTGGGCGGCCTTCCTCACCGAGTTCGCGGGCGGCGGAGACACCGCGGAGGACACCGAGAGAACGGTGGTGGACGGCATGATCAGCGCCCTCGAAGAAGGCCGCATCGAACTGCTGCCCGGCGCCCGGGAGATGGTGAGCGAGGCGGCCGCGCTGGCCCCCGTGGCGCTCGCCTCCTCCGCGCCGCGCCGCGTCATCGACGCCGTACTCGTACGGCACGGGATCGACCACCACTTCAAGGCCACCGTCTCCAGCGCCGAGGTCCCGCGCGGCAAACCGAGCCCGGACGTCTACCTCGCCGCCGCACGGAGGCTGGGCGTTCCGGCACACGACTGCCTTGCCGTGGAGGACTCCAGCAACGGGCTGCGGGCCGCAGCCGCGGCCGGAATGACGGTGGTCGCGATACCGAATCCGCGCTACGCGCCCGCCGAGGACGCGCTCGCCGGGGCCGCCTTCGCCGCCCCCGAGCACGCGGCCGTGAGCGGCTATCTCACCGAGCAGCTCACCAGGGGCGCGACGGCCGGGGAAGCCGGAGGAGCCCAGAGCCAAGAGGGACGGAAGGAAGGTGACCGGCCATGACCCGGGTCCTGGCAGCGGGTGACGCGTTCGTCGCGCCGGAGCTCTTCACGGACGCCCTGCGCGACGCCGCCCCCGGCCTCCCCCTCGACTTCCGCACTCTCCGCTCGCCCTGGCCCGTCGAGCCCTTCGGACCGGTCGGCGGCCCCGACGGCGGAGTCGACGAGGCCAGCGGCACCGAGGAGGAACTGCTCGACGCGCTCGGGGACGCGGAGATCGCGCTGACGCAGATGGCGCCCTTCACGGCGAAGGTCATCGGGGCCGCGCCCGCGCTGCGGCTGATAAGCGTCTGCCGCGGCGGTCCGGTCAACGTGGACCTGGCGGCGGCCACCGAGGCGGGCGTGACGGTCAGCTACGCACCGGGCCGCAACGCCGCGGCCGCCGCCGAGTTCGCCGTCGGCCTGATGCTGGCCGCGCTGCGCCGGATCCCCGCCGCCGACGCCGAGTTGAAGCAGGGCGTGTGGCGCGGCGACTACTACGCGTACGACAACGCGGGCCTGGAACTGGACGGTTCGGTCGCCGGCCTCGTCGGCTACGGGGCGATCGGCTCGATCGTCGCCCGCGTGCTGCGCGCCTTCGGCGCCCACGTCCTCGTCGCCGACCCGTACACCGACCGGGAGCGGGCCGCGGCCGACGGGGTCGAACTCGTCGAACTCGAAGAGCTGCTCCGGCGCAGTTCCCTCGTGAGCCTCCACGCCCGGCTCACGCCGGAGACGCGGCACCTGCTCGACGCGGACAACCTGCGGTTGCTCCCCGAGGGCGCCGTGCTGGTCAACTCCGCCCGCGGCGGGCTCCTGGACTACGCGCCGCTGCCGGATCTGCTCGCCTCCGGCCGGCTCGGCGCGCTCGCGCTCGACGTCTACGACATCGAACCGCCGCCCGCCGACTGGCCGTTGCACGAGGCGAACGGCTGGGGCGGGCGGGTCGTCACCACGCCCCACCTCGCGGGTGCCACGAGGCAGACCGCACACCGCGCCGCCGCCATCAGCGCGGGGGAGGCCGCCCGGTTCCTGCGCGGCGAGCCCCTGCGCTACGTGGCGAACCCCTCGGTGGCGTCCGCGGCGACCGCGAACGCGGGAGGTGTCCGGCCGTGATCGTCGGAGTGGACGTCGGAACCTCGCTCACCAAGGCCCAGTTGATAGGCCGCGACGGAAGCACGACACGTCCGCACGTGGCCCGCAGCACGGTCCGCACCCTGCCGGGGCAGCGCGTCGAGCAGGACCTGGACGAGGTCGTGGGCACGGTGATCACGGTCGTACGCGAGTCCGTCGCCGAAGCCGCCGGATTCCGCCCCGGCGAACCGGTGGAGGCCCTCGCCCTCACCGGCCAGGGCGACGGGCTCTGGCTGCGCGACGAGGAGGCCCGGCCGGTCGGCCCCGCCGTCTCCTGGATGGACGGCCGGGCGGCCCCCGTGCTGGAGAAGTGGACGGCCGACGGCGTCTTCCGGAAGGTCCACGAACGCACCGGAGCGGGGATGTTCCCGGGCTGCGCCGCCCCTCTCCTCGCCCACTTCGCGGAGCACGAGCCGGACCGGCTCTCCCGCGCCGCCGTCGCGGGCTACTGCGTCGACGCGATCGTGCAGCGCTTCACCGGCGAGATCACCGTCGACGCGTCCGACGCCTCGCTGCCGTTCCTCGACATCGCCTCCCGTACGTACGACGCGACCGCCCTGGAGCTGTGCGGGCTCAGCGCCCACCGCGGGCTCCTCGCCGAACCCGCGCCGCCCGGCGCCCTGTTCAGCCTGCTGCCCGGCATCGCGCGCGAGCTCGGGCTGCCCGCCGGACTCCCCGTGTCGGCGGGCCCGTTCGACATCCCGGCGTGCGGCTTCGGCTCCGGGATCGCCGCGCCCGGCGAGGGCAGCCTCATCATCGGGACCACCCTCGCCAGCCAGGTCCTCACCGACGACCCGGTGCCACCCGTACGCGAGGACCCCGCCGGCATGCTGCTGGCCACCCCGCGTGCGGGCCGCTATCTGCGCGTCATGCCCGCGATGATCGGGACGGCCGGACTCGACTGGCTCCTCGGGCTCCTCGGCGTGGACGTGGCGGAGCTGGACTCGCTGCTCGCCGCCTCGCCCCGCGGCTCCGGCGGGGTGACGGCGCTGCCGTTCCTCTCCGAGAGCGGCGAGCGGGCTCCGTTCGTGGACGCCCGCGCCCGCGGCCGGCTGGACGGGCTCACGCCGAGGACCCGGCGGGCCGACCTCGTACGCGCCCTGTGCGAGTCGGTCGCCTACTCGGCCCGGCACTGCATGGAGACCCTGGGTGCGTCCGGAGCGGTCACCGCCTGCGGCGGCGGGGCGCGTTCCGCGGAGTGGGCCCGCATCTTCGCCGGCGTCCTCGGCACCGATCTGCACGTGTGCGACGAGGCCGTCGGCATCCGCGGCGCGGCACAGATCTGCTGGGAAGCGCTCGGCGAACCGATCGACGCCGAGCAGTGGCGCGCCCGGCGCCGGACCGTCACGCCGGAACCCGAGGCCGTCGATTTCTACGCGGCCGGCTACGCCTCCTATCTGCGTGGCCTCGCCGCCGCCCGCGAAGGCTGGAGTGCGACATGACCAGGCTGTTCAACGATCCGGCGCGTTTCGCCGACGACATGGTGGCCGGGTTCGCCGCGGCACACCCCGAGCACGTACGGGCGGTTCCGGGCGGAGTCGTACGGGCCGCACCGCCCCCGCACGGAAAGGTCGCCGTCCTCACGGGCGGGGGCTCCGGCCACTACCCGGCGTTCTGCGGCGTCGTGGGGCCCGGCTTCGCCGACGGCTCGGTCGTGGGGAACGTCTTCACCTCGCCGTCGGCCGCGCAGGCGCACTCGGTGGCCGTCGAGGCGCAGAGCGGCGCGGGCGTCCTCTTCCTGTTCGGGAACTACGCGGGCGACGTGCTCAACTTCGGCCTCGCGGCACAGCAGTTGACGGACGAGGGCGTCCCGGCGCGGTGCTACGCCGTCACCGACGACATCGCCAGCGCCCCGGCCGCCGACCGCTCGCTGCGGCGCGGCATCGCCGGCGGCTTCGTCGTCTTCAAGACCGCGTCCGCCGCCGCCGAGGAGGGCGCCGGCCTGGAGGAGGTCGTACGGATCGCGGAGCGCACCGACGCCCGCACCCGCACGCTCGGCGTGGCCTTCGACGGCTGCACCCTGCCCGGAGCGGAGGCCCCGCTGTTCGCCGTGCCCGGCGGAAAGCTCGGCCTCGGCCTGGGCATACACGGTGAACCCGGCGTCAGCGAGGGCGAGTTGACGACCGCGGAGGAGCTGGCGCACACGCTCGTCGACGGCCTGCTGGCGGAGCGGCAGGAGGCGGAGGGCCGCGGGGCCGACGGCAGGGTCGCCGTCGTCCTCAACGGCCTCGGCTCGACCAAGTACGAGGAGCTGTACGTGCTGTGGGGCTCGGTGTCCCGGCTGCTGGCCGAGGCCGGACTCCGGCCCGTACGCCCGGAGGTCGGCGAGCTGGTCACCAGTCTCGACATGGCCGGCTGCTCGCTCACGCTCACCTGGCTCGACGACGAACTGGAGCGGCTGTGGCTGGCGCCGGCGGACACCCCGGCCTTTCGCCGCGGCGCAGTGCAGGCGAACGCCTCCGGTGCCGGTGCCGCGCCGGGGCGGGCGCACACGGCGCCGCGACCCCGATCCGCCGGCGCCTCGGCACCCCTTCCCACCGCGAGCGGCGGCGCCGAGGAAACCTCCGCCGCAGCGGTACGGGCACTGCGCGCCGCGCACACCGTGCTCCACGACCAGGAAGCGGAGCTCGGCAGGCTCGACGCGGTGGCGGGCGACGGCGACCACGGGCGCGGCATGTGCAAGGGCGTCGACGCGGCGCTCGCGGCCGCCGAGCGCGCCCATGCCGAACGCGCCGCGCCCGCGGCCCTGTTCGCCGCTGCCGGTGACGCCTGGGCCGCCGAGGCCGGCGGCACCTCGGGCGCGCTGTGGGGCGCCGGGCTGCGCGCGCTGGGACGGGACCTTCCCGCCGAACGGGCGCCCGGCCGGGACGAGTTGGCGGCGGCGGCCGAGTCGGCGCTCGCCGCTGTCACGCGGCTCGGGAACGCGGCCCCGGGCGACAAGACGCTCGTCGACGCGCTCGCGCCGTTCGCCGCCGCCTTCAGGGAGGCGATAGGCACGGGCGCGCCCGTCGCCGAGGCGTTCGCGTCCGCCGTGGACGAGGCGCGCAGGGCGGCCGAGGCGACCTCACGGCTGCGTCCGCGCGTGGGCAGGGCACGCCCGCTCGCCGAACGCAGCGTCGGAACGCCCGACCCCGGCGCGGTCTCGCTGGCCGCGGCGCTCAGTGCCGTCCTCGACGCCGGAGCGGGCGCCGGGTCCGGAGCGCGAGCCGTCGACGTCCCGGTGGACTCTCCGGTGGGCGGCCCGACGCCGTGATCCGGCCCGCACCGGCCGTCTCCCGTACGCCGTCGCCGTACGCGCCGCCCCGACCGTCACGCCCCCGTACGACCACCACGTCCTGCCGCGGCTGAAGACCGCCGCAGCGCAGTCAAGGCAGCGCAGTCAAGGCCGCGCAGTCACGGCAGCGCAGTCACGAAGGAGCACGTCACATGGACACCACCACGGCCGCCCCGCAGCCGGACCACGGACCGCTGCGCGTCGTCGTCGGCTGCGACGACGCGGGCCTCGACTACAAGGAGGCCCTCAAGCGCGACCTCGCCGCCGACCCGCGGGTGGCCGAGGTCTGGGACGTCGGAGTCGGTACCGGCGAGCACGTCGCCTACCCGCACGTCGCCGTGGAGGCCGCCCGACGCGTCGCCGAAGGACGGGCCGACCGCGCGCTGCTCGTGTGCGGCACGGGCCTGGGCGTGGCCATCAGCGCCAACAAGGTCCCCGGCATACGCGCCGTCACGGCTCACGACAGCTACTCGGTGCGCCGCTCGGTGCTCAGCAACAACGCCCAGGTGCTCTGCTTCGGGCAGCGCGTGATCGGGCTGGAGCTGGCCCGCACGCTCGTCGACGAATGGCTCGGCCAGCGCTTCGACGAACGCTCCGCGTCCGCGGAGAAGGTCGCCGCCATCGGCGGTTACGAGCGCTCCTGAGCGCCCGGCCGTGCGCGCCGTGCCGCACACGGCAGGAGCCCCCGCCGGTGTCCGGCAGGGGCTCCTTGGGTGGTGCGACTCAGGTCACTGAGGGGTGACGTTCTCCGCCTGCGGCCCCTTCGGACCCTGGGTCACGTCGAAGCTCACGAGCTGGTTCTCCTCCAGGGAGCGGAAGCCAGTCGCGTTGATCGCGGAGTAGTGGACGAAGACATCGGGACCGCCGCCGTCCTGGGCGATGAAGCCAAAGCCCTTTTCAGCGTTGAACCACTTGACGGTTCCGGTAGCCATAAGCCCTCCTTGGGCCTATAAGGGTCGCCCTGCTCCCAGAACCCCGCTAAGAAGTCTCTGAAAACGACGAGAGCCCGCGGTCACATGCTCCGCAGGCTCAGGTACTGCAAGGAAACCAAACTGCAACTTGCGAGCGAGCGTAGCACGGTGCCGCGCGAGGCGGAAGAGCAGACGATCTCGGTCGTGCGCTGCTCGGTTTCGCTCCCGGCCGCTCGCCGGGAACCGGCCCGCGTTCCCACGGGGCGGGGCTGTGACGGGCCGCCCGCGCCTGCGGCGTACGCTCCGGTGTGTGACTGAGTTTCCGAGGGTTCCCAGCTCCCGCCCGCGTGTGGGGCACATCCAGTTCCTCAACTGCCTGCCGCTCTACTGGGGTTTGGTTCACACCGGCTCCCTCCTGGATCTGGAGCTCACGAGGGACACCCCGGAAAAGCTGAGCGACCAGTTGGTGAACGGCGATCTGGATATAGGGCCCGTCACCCTCGTCGAATTCCTCAGGAATGCCGATCAGCTCGTCGCCCTTCCGGATATCGCCGTCGGCTGCGACGGCCCGGTGATGTCGTGCGAGATCGTCTCGCGTGTGCCGCTGGACAGGCTCGACGGCGCGAGGGTCGCGCTGGGCTCCACGTCGCGCACATCCGTACGGCTGGCCCGGCTGCTGCTCGACGAGCGGTTCGGTGTGCGCCCCGACTACTTCACGTGCGAGCCCGACCTGGAGCGGATGATGCGCGAGGCCGACGCCGCCGTCGTCATCGGCGACGTCGGGCTGCGCGCGTATCTGCGGAACCTTCCCGAGCCGGGCCTCGAGGTCCACGACCTGGGCCAGCTGTGGAAGGAGTGGACGGGCCTGCCGTTCGTGATGGCGGTGTGGGCCGTGCGCCGCGACTATCTGGCCCGCCATCCCGGCACGGTCGACGACGTGCACCGCGCCTTCCTCTCCTCCATCGACCTCGCGCTGGAGGAGGTCGCCAAGGTCGCGGAGCATGCGGCGCGCTGGGAGGTCTTCGAACCCCCCGTGCTGGAGCGGTACTTCACCACGCTCGACTTCCGGCTGGGCCGCCGCCAGTTGCAGGGCGTCGCCGAGTTCGTGCGCCGCACCGCCGCCTCCGGCGACTATCCGGCGGACGTACGGGTCGACCTGCTGCACGAACCCGGCGAGGGCTGAGCGGGCCCGCACGCTCCCCCGGGGGCGCGGGCCGAGGGCGCCCCAGGGGGCTGGCGTACGCTGGCCGGGCAAGGGAAAAGCCGCCAGCCACCTCCGGAGGGACGCCCCGGTGTCCGAAACCACCGACCGTCAGGCCGTTCTCGACCGTGCTGCCGAGGGCGTCCGCATCACCCCCGAGGAAGCGCTCGACCTGTACCGCTCGGCACCGCTGCACGCCCTGGGCGCGGCGGCCGACGCCGCCCGGCGCAAGCGCTACGAGGGTACGGAGCACATCGCGACGTACATCATCGAGCGGAACATCAACTACACCAACTCGTGTGTGACCGCCTGCAAGTTCTGCGCCTTCTACGCCTCGCCGAAGAGCGACGACGTATGGACGCGCGACCTCGACGACATCCTGCGCCGCTGCGCCGAGACGGTCGAACTGGGCGGCACCCAGATCATGTTCCAGGGCGGCCACCACCCTGACTACGGCGTCGAGTACTACGAGGAGCACTTCGCCGCGATCAGGGAGCGCTTCCCGGAGCTGGTGATCCACTCGCTGGGCGCGTCCGAGGTCGAGCACATGGCGAAGATCTCCGGCGTGACGCCCGAGGAGGCGATCCGCCGTATCCACGCCGCCGGGCTCGACTCATTCGCCGGCGCGGGCGCGGAGCTGCTCCCGGCGCGGGCGCGCAAGGCCATCGCGCCGCTCAAGGAGTCGGGCGAGCGCTGGCTGGAGATCATGGAGACGGCGCACAACCTCGGCGTGGAATCCACGTCGACGATGCTGATGGGGACCGGCGAGACCAACGCCGAGCGGATCGAGCACCTGCGGATGATCCGCGAGGTGCAGGACCGCACGGGCGGCTTCCGCGCGTTCATCCCGTACACGTACCAGCCGGAGAACAACCATCTGAAGGGCCAGACGCAGGCGACCCTCTTCGAGTACCTGCGCATGATCGCCATCGCGCGGCTCTTCTTCGACAACGTCGCGCACATCCAGGGCTCCTGGCTCACCACGGGCAAGGAGGTCGGCCAGCTCTCCCTCCACTACGGCGCCGACGACCTCGGCTCGGTGATGCTGGAGGAGAACGTGGTCTCCTCGGCGGGCGCGAAGCACCGCTCGAACCGGACGGAGCTCCTCGAACTCATCCGCGCGGCCGACCGGGTTCCGGCGCAGCGGAGCACGACGTACGAGCACCTGGTCGTGCACGAGGACCCGGCGGACGACCCCTCCGACGACCGCGTCGTCTCGCACTTCTCGTCGACGGCGATCGCGGGCGGCAGCGCGCACCCGGAGCTCAACCTCATCGAGGCGAAGTAGCCCCTGCCGGGCGGGCCTGCCCACGGAGCCCACGCGCACAGCGCGATTGCGGGCCCACCGGAGGCCCGCGGCTGCCGTTCCTGCTCGGCAGCCTTGCCGGGTGTCCGAACTCCTCGGCGCCGTCCGGGTGTTCGCGGTGGTGCGGAGCATGCGGTGCGTCCCGCCGGTGCGGAGGGCGACGGTTTGTTCGGGTGCGGTCGTGGCGCGGGGCGACCCCGTAGTGGTGCGCCGTGAGGGGCGGGACACAATGGGGGAGTGACCCGCGCCTCCCTGGACAAGCAGCCGCACGAAGTCGCCGCGATGTTCGACGACGTCGCCGCGCGGTACGACCTCACCAACGACGTGCTCTCGCTGGGGCAGACGCGGCTGTGGCGGCGGGCCGTCGCCCGCGCCGTCGACGCGCGGCCGGGCGAGCGCGTGCTCGACCTCGCCGCCGGCACGGGCACCTCGTCCCAGCCGTTCGCCGCGGCGGGCGCGTACACCGTGCCGTGCGACTTCAGTACGGGAATGCTCGCGGAGGGCAGGAAGCGGCATCCGTGGATGCCCTTCACCGCGGGCGACGCGACCCGACTGCCGTTCCGCGACGGTGCGTTCGACGCCGTGACCATCTCCTTCGGCCTGCGCAACGTGCACGACACGGACGAGGCCCTGCGGGAGATGCACCGCGTCACCGCGCCGGGCGGGCGCGTCGTCATCTGCGAGTTCAGCCACCCCGTCTGGGCGCCGTTCCGCACCGTCTACACCGAGTACCTGATGCGGGCGCTGCCGCCGGTCGCGAGAGCCGTCTCCTCCAGCCCCGACGCGTACGTCTACCTCGCCGAGTCCATCCGCGCCTGGCCCGACCAGCCCGCGCTCGCCCGCCGCCTTCAGCAGGCCGGCTGGGCGAAGGTGGCCTGGCGGAACCTGACGGGTGGAGTGGTGGCGCTGCACCGCGGCGTACGCGACTAGGCCGTGTCCCGCCTACGGGAGGACGCCATGGCACACTTCGTTGACCACGAGGCCGGCCAGGGGGTGTGACGCATGACCGATCGGCCGGCCAGGCGAACGCAGGAGCAACGCCGCGCCGAGACCGAACGGCGCGTGCTGGACGCGGCGATGGCGCTCATCGCGCGCAGCGGGTCCCGAGCCGTCACGCTCGCCGAGGTCGGGGAAGCCGCCGGGTACAGCCGCGGCATCGTCTACCACCATTTCGGCAGCCGGGAACGGCTGCTGGAAGCCGTGGTCGACGAGGCGCAGCGGTTCGACGTCCCGGCCTGCCAGGGGGACGGCCTGGACCACCTGGTGCGGATCATCGAGGCGTACCTGCGCAACGTCGTGCGGCGGACACCGTCGGCGCGCGCGTTCCTGCAACTGTGGGGCGAGGCGATCGCGGCCGACCCCGTGCTGGCTCCGCTGTTCGCGCGCCGGGACGCCGACTTCCGGCAGTTCCTGGCGGACGTGGTCCGCCAGGGCGTCGCCGACGGGTCCATCCGGCCCGACGCGAACCCGGCCGCGGCCGCCGTGCTGATCGTCGCCCTGGTCCGCGGGACCGGCCTGCAACTCATCGCCCAGCCTCCGGTGCGCAACGTCCCCACCCTCATCCGGGAGGCGACGCGCTCGGTACGCGCGGCGTTCTCCGTCACGCCGTAACTTCCGGCAGTGGTCTCCCGCACCGGCCGCTGCTACAGTTACTTGCATACATGCACGCAAATAAGGAGCGAGAAATGCCTGTTCCTCTGGTACTCGTGCACGGCAATCCGGAGAGCGCCGGCGTGTGGGGACCGCTGATCGCCGCGCTCGGCCGGGACGACGCGGTGTCGCTGTCCCCGCCCGGCTTCGGGGTGCCCGCGTCGAACGACTTCTCCGCCACCGTCGAGGGCTACCGCGATTGGCTCGCCGCGCGGCTGGAGCAGTTCCGGGAACCCGTCGACCTCGTCGGCCACGACTGGGGTGGCGCGCACGTCGCCCAGATCGCGATGACACGTCCGGATCTGATCCGCAGTTGGGCATCGGACGCACTCGGCCTCTTCGCCCCGGACTATGTCTGGCACCCGCGGGCCCAGGTGTGGCAACAGGAAGGGGCAGGCGAGGCCTCGGTGAAGGAACTCTTCGGCGGCACGCTGGCGCAGCGGCTGGAGGTCGTCGGCGCGCTCGGAATGACCGGCCCGGCAGCGGAGCGCGTGGCCGCCGGGATGGACGAGGGCATGGGGCGGGCAGTGCTCTCGCTTCTGCGGTCGGCCGTCCAGCCGGTGATGGCCGACGCGGGCCGAGGCCTCGCGAAGGCGCAACAGCGGCCCGGCCTGGCCCTGATCGCCCTCGCGGACGCCGAACAAGCCAGTGGTACGCCTGCGCAGCACCGGTCCGCAGGCGAGGCAGCCGGTGCCGAGATCGCCGAACTCGCCAATGCCGGGCACTGGTGGCCGGTGACCGACCCGCACCCGGCGGCGCGCGCCCTGACCGCATTCTGGTCCCGTGTGGACGGCTAGGGCGTGGTTCGAAGTGCGTTGATTGCGGCGGCGCGTCCTGAGCGGGAAGTAGCGAGGTCTCCGGTGTCTGGTTCATCGACCAAGAAGAACCAGACACCGGAGATCTCGTGGTCACCTTGGCCGCCGCGCTCGCTGCCGCCACCGGCCCCAGGCCCGGGCCGAGACCGTGCGCGCCATGCGGTCCTCTTAGACTGCAACTGCCCAGTACCCAGCCTTTGCGGGAGTCCTAGTGACTGACACCGTCACCTCCGAGCGGACCGCCGATGTGATCGTCGTAGGTGCCGGCCCCGCCGGGGCCACCACCGCCTACCATCTGGCCCGCAGCGGCCTGGACGTACTGCTGCTGGAGAAGACCGCCTTCCCCCGCGAGAAGGTGTGCGGCGACGGCCTCACGCCGCGCGCCGCGAAGCAGCTCGTCGCCATGGGCATCGACATCTCCGAGGAGGCCGGCTGGCTGCGCAACAGGGGCCTGCGGATCATCGGCGGCGGCCAGCGTCTCGAACTCGACTGGCCCGAGCTGGCCAGCTATCCCGACTACGGACTCGTCCGCAAGCGCGACGACTTCGACGAGCAGCTGGCCCGGCAGGCCGAGAAGGCCGGGGCCCGCATGTACGAGCGCTGCAACGTCGGCGAGCCGATCCTCGACGCCGGCGGCCGCATCACCGGCGTCCACGCGAAGCTCGGCGAGGAGAAGACCCCGGTCACCTTCCACGCCCCGCTCGTCGTCGCCGCCGACGGCAACTCCACGCGCCTCTCCCTGAAGATGGGCCTGCACAGGCGCGAGGACCGCCCGATGGGCGTGGCCGTCCGCACGTACTTCACCTCGCCCCGCCACGACGACGACTACCTGGAGTCCTGGCTGGAGCTGTGGGACCGCCGCGGCGCGCAGGACCGCCTGCTGCCGGGCTACGGCTGGGTGTTCGGGATGGGCGACGGCACCAGCAACGTCGGCCTGGGGGTCCTCAACACCTCGGACGACTTCAAGGAGCTCGACTGGCGCGAGATCCTCAAGGCGTGGACGGCCTCCATGCCGGAGGAGTGGGGCTACACCCCCGAGAACATGACGGGCCCGATCCGCGGCGCCGCGCTCCCCATGGCCTTCAACCGGCAGCCGCACTACACGCGGGGCCTGCTGCTGGTCGGTGACGCGGGCGGCCTGGTGAACCCGTTCAACGGCGAAGGCATCGCGTACGCCATGGAGTCGGCCGTGATCGCGGCCGAGACCATCGTCCAGGCGCAGGCACGCGCCACCCCGGCACAGCGCGAACTGGCCCTGCGCCGCTACCCGAAGATCCTCAAGGAGACCTACGGCGGCTACTACACGCTGGGCCGGGCCTTCGTGAAGCTCATCGGCAACCCGAAGGTGATGAAGGTGGCGACCGAACGCGGCCTGTCCCACCCGCTGTTGATGCGCTTCGCACTGAAGATGCTGGCCAACCTGACGGACCCGTCGGGCGGCGACGCGATGGACCGCGTCATCAACGGCCTCAGCAAGGTCGCACCGCGCGCGTAGCGCCGTCCGCACGCCTTGCCGCCCGACGCACCCGCACCTACAGTTCGTTCAGAATATTCTGAACGAACTGTAGGTGCGAGGCCGATGGCGCCCGGGGAAGCCAACTCGTCGACACGATCGGCCTGTCGGTCGGGCAGGAGTGATCGATGAAGGCTGAGAAGGTCGACTTCACCGGCGTGCAGGAAACCATGCTCGTCACGCTGTTCCTCAGGGCGGCGGACGCCAAGGACGCCGAACCCGTCCTCGGCGACCGCTTCGCCGCCGAGGCCGTGGACCGCATCGACTACGACTGGAAGAGGCTCGACAAACCGAGCTCCACCCGCGGCCGGTTCGGCGTCGCGCTGCGGTCCAAGCAGTTCGACCACTGGACCGCCGACTTCCTGCGGCGCCACCCTGATGCGACCGTGCTGCAACTGGCGTGCGGTCTGGACACCCGGGCCTTCCGGCTCGAACTGCCCGCCGGAGTGCGGTGGTTCGACGTGGACCTGCCCGACGTCATCGACCTTCGCCGCAAGCTCTACGACGAAGCCGACGGCTATCGAATGATCGCCTCGTCGGTGACCGACGCCGACTGGCTGGACGAGATCCCTGCCGACAAGCCGGTGCTGATCATCGCCGAGGGCCTGATCATGTATCTGCACGAGGACGAACTACGGGAGCTGCTGCGGCGGTTCACCGATCGCTTCACCTCCGGCGAGCTCGTCTTCGACGGCGCGGCTCCCTGGGTGGCCAGGTCGACGCAGCTGCTGAAGAAGTTCTTCGGCCGGTGGTACCGCTACCCGCCGTTCTGGACGGCCGTACGCGGCAGCTCGGACATCGCACGCTGGAACCCGTCGCTGCGCTACCGCGACCACGTCGCCACCATGGCGCAGTACGAGCAGATCCCCGACCCCAAGGTGCGCCGCTCGTACCGGCTGGGATCCCGGATCGAGTGGTACAAGAACGCCTTCCGCGTGTTCCGCGCGGAGTTCTGAGCCGGACGGGAGCCTTGCGCCGGCACCGCGCCTCGACCGGCGAGCGGTCCGCGTCACGCGGTCGGCAGCGCTTCGTCCGCGGGTGCCGCGCTCTGAAGCAGCGCGGAGCCCAGAGTCCCCAGCGTATGGCGGACGTTGCCGCCCGCGCGGTGCGAGGTGATGAGCCCCGCGTCCCGGAGGACCGCGGTGTGGTGCGTGGCCGTGGCCGGTGAGACATTCAGGCGCCGGGCCAGTTCCGAGGTGGTGCACCCCGACGCGACGACCTCCAGCGCCGCGGCGCGCGTCCGGCCGAGCAGCGCCGCGCACGGGCTCTGCCCGCTCTCCGTCTGCCGTCGTCCCTCGGTGTGGGCGTCGGCCCAACCCGGCTGGTGCTGGACGGGATAGACGAGCACCGGCTGGAGGGCCGGATCGCGCAGCGTCACGGGATTGCGGCGGCAGAAGAACGACGGGACGAGACGCAGACCGCGCCCGTGCAGACACATGTCGCGGTTCACGCGGGTGCCCCGCAGCTCCAGGACGGGTGGCTGCCAGCTCAGATTCGGATGGAGGCCGTCGAGCAGCCCCTGAACGCCGCCGTTCAGCACGCGCTGGGCGCGCTCCGCGCGATCGGCCTCCACGTGGCCGCGGATCTGCGACTGGTACGGGGCGAGGGCCAGCTCGTGGTAGCTGCTGACGGCGTCGGCCAGGCGCTCCAGTCCGCGAGGGCCCACGTCCCTCGCCCACACCGGGACGTGACGGCTCGCGGCGAGCCTGCGCATGTCGGTGCGCAGCCGCTCGCGCGGCGTGGAGAGGAGCGCTTCGAGGCCCGCCTCCAGCCCGTCGGCGGACTCGGCCGGGGTGAGGAAGTCCGGCGAATAGCCGCGGGGCGGCGCGAGCGGGAAGAGGAGGTTGCGCACCGACACGGGCAGCCGCGAGCGTGTGCGTTCCCGCCACCTTCCGAAGACGGTCTTCCCCTCGCGCTCCTGAAGCAGATGCAGGCTGAGCAGCGTCTCCCACAACGGATCGGGCGCGCTTGCCACTTGAGTCCTCGCCAGGTCGTCGGCTCCGAAGTGGATGCGGATCGGCATGGCCGGTACCTCGTTTCTCTCCCCCGTGGCCCCGAGGAGGGCGAGGCTCCTCGGGATTCGTGCTCCTTCAGGATGCAGCGCCCGTCCGTTTCGCTGTCAAGCCTGCTTGTCCGCCGGACCCGTCGCCACCTGCGCTTTTTGAGCCAGGTCGAACGGGGTTGGCGTGTGAATGCGTGCCGGGGAGTGTGGGACGTACGGACACAGGGCCAGTGAGGGGCCCAACTGCCCCGCACCGTAAGGCCCTTGGGATCGCCAGCAAGGAAACGGGGGGACACCTCATGCCGAACATGACGTGGTTGGCCGATGTGCTCAGGCAGGGCGGCCTGAAGGTTCAGGAAGACAACGGCTGGCAGGGCCGTGGTCACGGCGAGATGGGTGACGTACGGGGAATCCTGCTGCACCACACCGCCGGCCCGGCCGAGGGCAACTACCCGAGCCTGAACATCGTCAGGGACGGCGACTCCTCGCTGCCCGGGCCCCGTGCCCAGCTCGGCCTGGCCCGGGACGGCACCTGGATCGTCATCGCCGCGGGGGTCGCGTACCACGCGGGCACGGGCGGCCCGTGGGAGAGCGTGCCCAAGGACCAGGGCAACGAGTACATGATCGGCGTCGAGGCCGAGTCGGTGGGCACCCGCCCGGACTGGACCCCCGAGCAGCTCGACGCGTACCCGCGCGGGGTGGCGGCCCTGCTCAAGCACGTGCACCAGCCGGCGTCGCGGGCCATCGGGCACAAGGAGTGGGCGCCCCAGCGGAAGAGCGACCCGGCGTTCTGGCCGGGCGACATGGACGGCTTCCGCAAGGAGGTCGAGAAGCACCTCAACGGGCAGGGCGGTCCGGCGCCAGCCCCGTCCCCGGGCCAGCCGCAGCCGGGGGGCCGGGAGTTCGGGACGTGGGGCACGGGGGTCAAGGTTCACAGCGAGCCCAAGCTGGACTCGCCGGTCGTGCACACCCTGAACGGGCCGACGAAGGTCACCGTCGACTTCCAGCGGCGGGGCGACCTCGTCGTCGCCGACGGGTTCAGCAACCCGTGGTGGGCGCACGTCCCGCAGTTCAACGGCTTCATGACGAACATCTACATCGATCACCCGGACTCCCTCCTGCCCGGAGTCCCGCAGAACTGAGCCCAGCCGGAAGGCCGACGTAAGGGGAGCACGATGGCCCTCGATGAGATCCGTGACTGGGGCAAGCGGCAGCTGGCCCGCCTCGGGGACACGGACGAGAAGGACACCAAGGACACCGAGGACGCGCAGAGCACGCAGGACGCGCAGAGCGCACAGGAACCGCAGCAGTCCGCTCCTGCCGGGGCGGCGGCTTCGCACGAGAACAGCCCGCAGCAGACCAGGGGGAAGTCCATGGCCTACGACCTCGAAGCAGCAAAGACCGTCTACCGGGTCGGCCGGGAGATGAAGGTCAACGACAAGGTGATGCTGTCCGCGTTCGAGACCGGCATCGTGGAATCGGGGATGCGCAACCTCAACCACGGCGACAGCGACTCTCTCGGCGTCTTCCAGCAGCGGCCGTCGCAGGGCTGGGGCACGCCCGAGCAGATCCTGGACGTGAGCCACGCGTCGCGCTCGTACTTCGAGAGGGCCGTCAAGTCCGACGAGGAGGACAAGAACCAGTCCACCGGGCACCTCGCGCAGAGCGTGCAGCGCTCCGCCTACCCCGAGAGGTACGACCAGGCGGAGGGAGAGGCACGTCAGTTGCTCCAGCAGACGGCGGCGGCCGTGGACGGCGGGGCACCGCCGCAGCCCGGCCCCGGCCAGCCGCAGCCGGGCGGCTGGGAGTTCGGGACGTGGGGCACGGGGGTCAAGGTGCACAGCGAGCCCAAGCTGGACTCGCCCGTCGTGCACACCCTGAACGGGCCGACGAAGGTCACCGTCGACTTCCAGCAGCGCGGCGACCTGGTCAACACCGAGGGCTTCAGCAACCCGTGGTGGGCGCACGTCCCGCAGTTCAACGGCTTCATGACGAACATCTTCATCGACCACCCGGACGCCCTGCTCCCGGATGTGCCCCAGCGCTGACATCCACGGCGAAGGGCCCGCCGTGCCGCCGGAGTTCCGGCGGCCGCGGCGGGCCCCTTCGCTGGTTTCGGTGAGCTTCCCCGAGCTGCTCTGGCTTCTGGCTTCCGGGACTTCGTACGCCGTGCGGCGGCGGCCTCAGGTGAGGCGGATCGCGCCCGTCGGCGGGTCGTAGTCCAGCGGCTTCTCCACGACGCCCGTGGAGCTGTTCTGCGCGCCGATGAACTTGCCGTCACCGACGTAGACGCCCACGTGGTACGCGCTGCCCGCGCCGCCCCAGTAGAGGAGGTCGCCCTGCTGGAGCGAGTCCATGGAGACGGGCGTGCCCGCGGTCGACTGCGCCTGCGACGTACGCGGCAGGCTCACGCCGAGCTGCTTGAAGGCGGCCTGGGTCAGTCCTGAGCAGTCGTAGGCGGACGGACCACTGGCGCCCAGCACATAGGACTTGCCCACCTGGGCCTTGAGGAAGCTGACGAGTCCGGCGACGTTGCCGCTGCCCGCCGAGAGGGCGGTGCGCCCGCTGGTGCGCGAAGCGCGGGCCTCGGCGGCCTTCTTGCGGGCGGCCTCCGCCTTGCGCTTGGCGGCCTGGGCCTTCTTCTCGGCCTTCTGCGCCGCGTCCTGTGCGCTCTGGGCGGCCTTTGTCTCCGCGTGCGTCACCTCGCGCTGGAGTGCGTTCGTCTGGAGCGAGTCGGCCGCCTGCGCGGTGGACTCCTCAACGGTGTTGCTGACCGCGGCCGTTTCGACTGTGTCGGCTGCCTCGTCCTTCTCGGCCGCCGAGGACGCCGGGGAGATCGCCGTGGTGAGGGCGACCGCTCCCAAGACGCCACCCGTCGCCCCTGCGCGCAGCGCCCTGTTGACGTTGCTGCTGCGGGGCTTCCGGTGTCTGGGTACGTGAGCGTTCCTGGACATGGGGAATGGATAGCAGGGCCGGGATGATCCGTTCAAAGAAGGTGCGATGCGCCACAGTCAGCCCGTATTCGCCCAGTTGAGGCCCTGTTGATCTTCCAAGGTCTCGATCCGGTCACGGAAGAGCGTCCAACTACGGCCCTGTGACCACGTAGTTGTCCGTAATGCGCCCATTGCGTTCGCGCATATCAGTTACCGCGCGGCACATGCAAAGGTGGCAGGCGCTGCCAACGAGGTGCGTGGCATAGGTCACACGACCGCTGCCAAGTCTGTTCATGAATGGGTGTTTGAGGTGCTGTCATCCCTTTTGGCGGGGCGGGAGACGATGTGCGAAGCGTGAAGGAAGTGGCCGGCCGTGGAGGGTTTGTGCCGGCGTTCACGAACCGGCTTCCCGTCCCGCTGCTTGATCACTCGTGCCGCGCCGGGCGGCGGTGCGGTCCGGCTCCTGCTCGCAGGGTCTCGTTCGTGATGCGCCCGGGTCTCGTTCGGATATCGGTCCCGGGGGTTCCGAATGGAATTCGGCGGTGCACTTCCGCACCCCGTGACAAGGCGTCTGCGCTCCCCGTACGGCCACTTCGCGGCGGGTTCCGGGAAAGGCCTTGCGAGCCTTCGCAGTTGAAGATCGACATCCTTCTGACGTGCGGTTTCGGTACCGGGTGGTGGAGATCACAAACTCCTACCGGGACCCCGTGTCGCAGATCACAAGGCCCGGGCATAAGATGCCTCCCGCAAGGGCTTGTGAACTGCCTCACATAGAAGCGATCTTCATGGAGGTGGGACATTCGCCCGGCGGACAGCCGGCAGTCAGCGTCGACGGCCTCTCCGGTCCAACCGGTCAGGGAGGGGCCCCAGGGTCGACTGGAAGGAGCGGGGAGCGGTGAACGCCTACACGCCAATCCTTGTACTGGGAGCCATCGCGGCGGCCTTCGCGATCTTCTCGGTGGTCGCGGCATCGGTCATCGGCCCCAAGCGCTACAACCGGGCCAAGCTGGAGGCGTACGAGTGCGGCATCGAGCCCACTCCGCAGCCGGCGGGCGGCGGGCGATTCCCGGTCAAGTACTACCTGACGGCGATGCTCTTCATCGTCTTCGACATCGAAATCGTCTTTCTCTACCCGTGGGCGGTCCACTTCGACTCCCTCGGAATCTTCGGCCTCGCCGAAATGCTGGTCTTCGTCGCCCTCATCGGCGTCGCGTACGCCTACGACTGGCGTCGCGGCGGCCTGGAATGGGATTAGGGGCAGGTACGCAATGGGACTCGAAGAGAAGCTGCCGAGCGGCTTCCTGCTGACCACCGTCGAGCAGGCCGCGGGCTGGGTGCGCAAGTCGTCCATGTTCCCGGCGACCTTCGGACTCGCCTGCTGTGCCATCGAGATGATGACGACGGGCGCCGGGCGCTACGACCTCGCCCGCTTCGGCATGGAGGTCTTCCGCGGGTCACCGCGCCAGGCCGACCTCATGATCGTGGCGGGCCGCGTCAGCCAGAAGATGGCTCCCGTGCTGCGGCAGGTCTACGACCAGATGCCCAACCCCAAGTGGGTCATCTCCATGGGGGTCTGCGCCTCGTCGGGCGGGATGTTCAACAACTACGCGATCGTGCAGGGCGTCGACCACATCGTGCCGGTCGACATCTACCTGCCCGGCTGCCCGCCGCGCCCCGAGATGCTCCTGGACTCGATCCTCAAGCTGCACAAGCACGTTCAGGGCGAGAAGCTCGGCGTCAACCGCGAAGAGGCGGCCCGCGAGGCGGAGGAGGCGGCGCGCAAGGCGCTCCCGACGATCGAGATGAAGGGGCTCCTTCGGTGAGCGAGCAGAACAACAGCGAGGGCGGCAACGGAAACGGGGAGAGCGCGAACGGCTCCGTGCCCGCTCCCCGTCAGGACCCCGGCGAGATCATCGGCGTCCGCCGCGGCATGTTCGGCGCCGAGAACGGCGGCGACACCTCGGGTTACGGCGGCCTGGTCCGGACGGTCCGGCTTCCCGGCGCCAGCCGGCGCCCGTACGGAGGCCCTGGCGGCGGAGCCGGCCACGGGGACTTCGACGAGATCGCGGACGAACTCGAGGGCGCGCTGGAGGAGCAGGGCCTGCCCCCCGCCGAAGCCATCGAGAAGACCGTCGTCGACCGCGGCGAGTTGACCTTCCACGTGGCGCGCGAACACCTCGTCCAGGTCATGCGGACGCTCCGGGACGACCCGGCGCTCCGCTTCGAACTGTGCACCGGCGTGACCGGCGTGCACTTCCCGGGCGACAAGGGACGCGAGCTGCACGCCGTCAACCACCTGCGTTCGATCACCCACAACCGTGTGATCCGGATCGAGGTCAGCGCGCCGGACGGCGACCCGCACATCCCCTCCGTCGTCGAGGTCTATCCGACCAACGACTGGCACGAACGCGAGACGTACGACTTCTTCGGCATCGTCTTCGACGGCCACCCGGCTCTGACGCGGATCATGATGCCCGACGACTGGCAGGGCCACCCGCAGCGCAAGGACTACCCGCTCGGCGGCATCCCCGTCGAGTACAAGGGCGCCCAGATCCCGGCTCCCGACCAGCGGAGGTCGTACAGCTGATGAGCACGCCAACATCCCCCCACGCACCCGCGGGCATCCGCGAGACCACCGAGGGCACCGTCTACGACGTCACCGGCGGCGACTGGGACGAGGTTGCCGCTGCTGCCGCCAGGAGCGACGACGAGCGGATCATCGTCAACATGGGCCCGCAGCACC
Source organism: Streptomyces winkii (assembly GCF_032248595.1). Lineage (NCBI taxonomy): Bacteria > Bacillati > Actinomycetota > Actinomycetes > Kitasatosporales > Streptomycetaceae > Streptomyces > Streptomyces winkii. The sequence goes on from NZ_JASTTH010000001.1 coordinate 148,748, forward strand.
CGTCCACGCACGGCGTGCTCCGGCTCATCCTCGAGATCGACGGCGAGACCGTCACCGAGGCCCGCTGCGGAATCGGCTACCTGCACACCGGCATCGAGAAGAACCTCGAGTACCGGACGTGGACGCAGGGCACGACGTTCGTGACGCGCATGGACTACCTCACGCCGTTCTTCAACGAGACGGCGTACTGCCTCGCGGTGGAGAAGCTGCTCGGCATCGAGGGCGACGTCCCGGACCGCGCCAACGTCATCCGCGTCCTGCTGATGGAGCTGAACCGGCTCTCGTCGCATCTGGTGGCCATCGCCACCGGCGGCATGGAGCTGGGCGCCACCACCGTCATGATCTTCGGCTTCCGGGACCGCGAACACGTCCTGGACCTCTACGAGTTGATCACCGGCCTGCGGATGAACCACGCTTTCATCCGGCCCGGCGGCCTCGCCCAGGACCTCCCGCCCGGCACGGTCGACGCGCTGCGCGAGTTCCTGAAGAAGATGAAGAAGAACCTGCCCGAGTACGACGCGCTGTGCTCCGGCAACCCCGTCTTCAAGGCCCGCCTCCAGGACGTCGGTTACCTCGACCTGGCCGGATGCATGGCGCTCGGCGCCACCGGACCGATCCTGCGCTCCGCGGGGCTCCCGCACGACCTGCGCAAGTCGCAGCCGTACTGCGGTTACGAGACGTACGACTTCGAGGTGCCGACCGTCGACACCTGCGACTCCTACGGGCGCTTCCTGCTGCGCCTGGAGGAGATGCGCCAGTCGCTGCGCATCATCGAGCAGTGCATCGACCGGCTGGAGCCCGGCCCCGTCATGGTCGGCGACAAGAAGATCGCCTGGCCCGCGCAGCTCGCGCTCGGCCCCGACGGTCTCGGCAACTCGCTGGACCACATCAAGAACATCATGGGCACCTCGATGGAGGCCCTGATCCACCACTTCAAGCTGGTCACCGAGGGCTTCCGGGTCCCGCCGGGGCAGGCGTACGCGGCGGTGGAGTCCCCGAAGGGCGAACTCGGCGTGCACGCCGTGAGCGACGGCGGCACACGCCCGTACCGCGTGCACTTCCGCGACCCCTCCTTCACCAACCTCGAAGCCATGGCGGCGATGTGCGAAGGCGGCCAGGTCGCCGACGTCATCGTCGCGGTGGCGTCCATCGACCCCGTGATGGGAGGCGTCGACCGATGACCACCGCGCCCGGCAGTGCCCGAGAACAAGGCTCCGCCCCCGAGGCACCCATGCTCGGCATCCCCGCGATGCCCGCGCCGGACTACCCGGCCGACGTACGAGAGCGGCTGGAGCCGGACGCACGGGAGATCATCGCCCGGTATCCCGACAGCCGCTCCGCGCTGCTGCCGCTGCTGCACCTCGTGCAGTCCGAGGAGGGCCATGTCACGCCCACCGGGCAGCGCTTCTGCGCCGAGATGCTCGAACTCACCACGGCCGAGGTCAACGCCGTCGCGACGTTCTACTCCATGTACCGGCGCAAGCCCTCCGGCGACTACCAGGTGGGCGTCTGCACCAACACGCTCTGCGCGGTGATGGGCGGCGACGCCATCTTCGACGACCTCAAGGAGCACCTGGGCGTCGGCAACAACGAGACCACCGAGGACGGCAAGGTCACGCTGGAGCACATCGAGTGCAACGCGGCCTGCGACTACGCGCCCGTCGTGATGGTCAACTGGGAGTTCTTCGACAACCAGACGCCCGAATCGGCGCGGAGGCTCGTCGACGACCTGCGCGCCGGACGCGAGGTGGCGCCCACCCGCGGGGCGCCGCTGTGCACGTTCAAGGAGACGGCGCGCATCCTCGCGGGCTTCCCCGACGAGCGTCCCGGCGCGGCCGAGGCCACCGGCGCCGGCGGCGACCCCTCCCTCGCGGGGCTGCGGCTGGCCAGGGGCGAGGCGCCGCGCGGCCGGCTCGCACACCCCCTCGGGCCTCCCGGCCCGCAGGACCAGCCGGTGCCGCTCCCGGGCGAGGAAGCCCCGGAGAGCCACCCCAGTTCGCACGATCTGCCCCAGTCGACGTCCGCGTCGGATCCGGACAGTCCCGCGGGCCCGGTCCGGTCCGAGCCGGGTGAGGAGAGCGAGTGATGGCGACGGAATCACCGGAGAAGCTGCTCACTCCCGTCCTCTCCGCGCACTGGGACGAGCCGGAGGCGTGGACGCTGGAGGCGTACAAGCGGCACCACGACGGATACGCCGGGCTGACCAAGGCGCTGGCCATGCCGCCGGACGACGTCATCGCGTACGTCAAGGACGCAGGGTTGCGCGGCCGCGGCGGCGCGGGCTTCCCGACGGGCATGAAGTGGCAGTTCATCCCGCAGGGCGACGACAAGCCGCACTACCTGGTCGTCAACGCCGACGAGTCGGAGCCGGGCACGTGCAAGGACATCCCGCTGATGTTCGCCAACCCGCACTCCCTCATCGAGGGCATCGTCATCGCCTGCCACGCGATCCGCTCCTCGCATGCCTTCATCTATCTGCGCGGCGAGGTCGTGCCCGTACTGCGGCGGCTGCACCTGGCCGTGCGCGAGGCGTACGAGGCGGGCATCCTCGGCAAGAACGCGCTCGGCGAGGGCAAGGACCTGGAGCTGACCGTGCACGCGGGCGCCGGCGCGTACATCTGCGGTGAGGAGACGGCGCTGCTGGACTCCCTGGAGGGGCGGCGCGGACAGCCGCGGCTGCGCCCGCCGTTCCCGGCCGTCGCCGGCCTCTACGCGTGCCCGACCGTCGTGAACAACGTCGAGTCCATCGCGTCGGTGCCCGCCCTGATCAACAGGGGCAAGGAGTGGTTCCGCTCGATGGGCAGCGAGAAGTCCCCGGGCTTCACGCTCTACTCGCTCAGCGGGCACGTCGCCAACCCCGGGCAGTACGAGGCGCCGCTCGGCATCACGCTGCGCCAGCTGCTGGAGATGAGCGGCGGCATGCGCCCCGGCCACCGGCTGAAGTTCTGGACGCCGGGCGGCTCTTCGACGCCGCTGCTCACCGACGAGCACCTCGACGTGCCGCTCGACTACGAGGGCGTGGGCGCCGCCGGCTCGATGCTCGGCACCAAGGCGCTCCAGTGCTTCGACGAGACGACCTGCGTCGTACGGGCCGTCACCCGCTGGACCGAGTTCTACGCGCACGAGTCCTGCGGCAAGTGCACGCCCTGCCGCGAAGGCACGTACTGGCTCGTCCAGTTGCTGCGCGACTTCGAGGCGGGCAAGGCGACGAAGGCCGACATCGACAAGATCGACGACATCCAGGACAACATCAACGGCAAGTCGTTCTGCGCTCTCGGCGACGGTGCCGCCTCCCCGATCTACTCGTCGCTCCAGTACTTCCGCGAGGAGTACGAGCAGCACATCGACGGGGGCGGCTGCCCCTTCGACCCGGCGAGGTCGGTCATCTGGGCCGACCACCACCAGACCGCTCACCCGGAGGTGAAGGCGTGACAGTCACCACAGACGCGAAGACCTCCTCGGGGGGCGAGGCGGACCGTCCGCCGGAGGACCTGATCTCGCTCACCATCGACGGCGCAGAGATCTCCGTGCCGAAGGGCACGCTGGTCATCCGCGCCGCCGAGCAGCTGGGCATCGAGATCCCGCGCTTCTGCGACCACCCGCTCCTCGACCCGGTCGGTGCCTGCCGCCAGTGCATCGTCGAAGTCGAGGGCCAGCGCAAGCCGATGGCGTCCTGCACGATCACCTGCACCGACGGGATGGTCGTCAAGACGCATCTCTCCTCGCCCGTCGCGGAGAAGGCACAGCGCGGCGTGATGGAGCTGCTGCTCATCAACCACCCGCTGGACTGCCCCGTCTGCGACAAGGGCGGCGAGTGCCCGCTCCAGAACCAGGCGATGTCGACGGGCTCGGCCGACTCCCGCTTCGAGGGCGCCAAGCGCACCTTCGCCAAGCCGGTGCCGATCTCGGACCAGGTCCTGCTGGACCGCGAGCGGTGCGTGCTGTGCGCGCGCTGCACCCGCTTCTCCAACCAGATCGCGGGCGACCCGATGATCGAGATGCTGGAGCGCGGCGCGCTCCAGCAGATCGGGACGGGCGAGGGCGACCCCTTCCAGTCGTACTTCTCGGGCAACACCATCCAGATCTGCCCGGTGGGGGCGCTCACTTCGGCGGCGTACCGCTTCCGTTCGCGCCCCTTCGACCTGGTCTCCTCGCCGTCCGTCTGCGAGCACTGCTCGGGCGGCTGCGCGACCCGTACGGACCACCGGCGCGGCAAGGTCATGCGGCGCATGGCGGGCTACGACCCCGAGGTCAACGAGGAGTGGATCTGCGACAAGGGCCGCTTCGCGTTCCGCTACGCGCAGCGCCCCGACCGGCTGACCACGCCGCTCGTGCGCGGCGAGGACGGCGAGCTGGCCCCGGCGAGCTGGCCCGAGGCGCTGGAGGCCGCGGCCCGCGGGCTCGCCGGCGCGCGCGGACGGGCCGGAGTGCTGACCGGCGGCCGGGTCACCGTCGAGGACGCCTACGCGTACGCGAAGTTCGCGCGGGTCGCGCTCGGCACCAACGACATCGATTTCCGGGCCCGCGTCCACTCCCGCGAGGAGGCCGAGTTCCTGGCGTCCACCGTCGCCGGCCACGGCAAGGACCTCGACGGTGCGGGAGTCACCAACGCCCTGCTGGAGGCGGCGCCCGCCGTGCTGCTCGCCGGCTTCGAGGCCGAGGAGGAGGCGCCCGGCGTCTTCCTGCGGCTGCGCAAGGCCATGCGCAAGCGCGGCCAGCGCACCTTCTCCCTCGCCTCGTACGCCACCCGCGGTCTGGAGAAGGCGGGCGGCACGCTGCTGCCCGCCGCGCCCGGGACCGAGACCGAGTGGCTCGACGCCCTCTCAGGGCGGGTCGGACTCGACGAGACCGGCGAGGCCGCGGCCGACGCGCTGCGCGCCGAGGGCGCCGTGATCGTCGTCGGGGAGCGGCTGGCCGCGGTGCCCGGTGCGCTGACCGCCGCGGTGCGTACGAGCGCCGCCACCGGCGCCCGGCTGGTGTGGATTCCGCGCCGCGCCGGTGAGCGCGGCGCCATCGAGGCGGGCGCGCTGCCGACGCTGCTGCCGGGCGCACGCCCCGTCTCCGACGCCCGCGCCCGCGACGAGGTCGCGCGAGCCTGGGGCCTGGCCGAACTGCCCTCGGCGGCGGGCCGGGACACAGCAGGCATCGTCGACGCCGCGGTCGACGGCGAGCTGGCGGCGCTGGTCGTCGGCGGCGTCGAACTCGCCGACCTGCCCGACCCGGCGCGTGCCGCGCAGGCGCTCGACGAGGTGGGCTTCCTCGTCAGCCTGGAGCTGCGGCCCAGCGAGGTGACGGACCGCGCGGACGTGGTCCTGCCGGTCTCCGCCGTCGTCGAGAAGGCCGGCACGTTCCTCAACTGGGAGGGACGGGCAAGGCCGTTCGAGGCGTCCCTCAAGGCGGACCAGATGACGCGCCGCCACGTACAGCCGGACGCACGCGTGCTGCACATGCTCGCCGACGCCCTCGACGTACATCTGGGCCTGCCGGACGTACGGACGATCCGCGGCGAGATCGACAGGCTCGGCGGATGGGACGCGGAGCGCTCCACCGGCTCCTTCGCCCGCGGCGCCGGCTCCACCGGCACCGCGTCCTCCACGCCCCAGGCCGGCAAGGGCGAGGCGGTGCTCGCCGGGCACCGGCTGCTGCTCGACCAGGGCCGGCTCCAGGACGGCGACGAGGCGCTGGCCGGCACGAGGCATCCGGCGCGCGCCCGGCTCTCCAGGGCCACGGCCGCGGAGGCGGGCGTCGCGGACGGCGATGTGCTGTCGGTCTCCGGGCCGCTCGGCAGCGTCCAACTCCCGCTGGAGATCACGCAGATGCCGGACCGGGTCGTGTGGCTTCCGCTCAACTCGACGGGCGGCGGCGTCCAGGCGGACACGGGGGCGCTCCCCGGTGAGCTGGTCCGCATCGCGGCGGGACCCGGGCCGCGCGACAGCGCCGTACACGAGGAGGTGGGCGCGTGAGCGCGCTCTCTGACGTTCAGCAGTCCCCCGCTGCCTTCGGCGTGGGCGGTACCCCCAGGTTCCTGGCCGACGAGGACCTGTCCGTCTTCGGCCACGACCCGATCTGGCTGATCGCGCTCAAGGCCGTCTTCTGCTTCGCGTTCCTGATGGTCACCGTGCTGATCTCCATCGTCATGGAGCGCAAGGTCGTCGCGTGGATGCAGCTGCGCATCGGCCCGAACCGGCACGGCCCGTGGGGCATGCTCCAGTCGCTCGCCGACGGCATCAAGCTGATGCTCAAGGAAGACGTCGTCGTCAAGGGCGCCGACAAGGTCGTGTATCTGCTCGCACCTGTGCTGGGCGCCATCCCGGCGTTCATGGCGATCGCCGTGATCCCCTTCGGGCCGCCCGGCAACGAGGTGTCCATCTTCGGGACGCGCACGGCGATGCAGCTGACCGACCTTCCGGTGGCGGCGCTGTACATCCTGGCCACCGCCTCCATCGGCGCGTACGGCGTCGTCCTCGCCGGCTGGTCGTCGAACTCGACGTACCCGCTGCTCGGAGCGGTCCGCGCCACCGCGCAGGTCATCAGCTACGAGATCGCGATGGGCCTGAGCTTCGCCGCCGTCTTCCTCTACTCCGGCTCGATGTCGACGTCGGCGATCGTGGACGCGCAGGGGGACACCTGGTTCGCGGCGCTGCTGCCGGTCTCGTTCCTGATCTACATGGTCTCGATGGTCGGCGAGGCGCACCGGGCGCCGTTCGACATGCCGGAGTCCGAGGGCGACCTCGTCGCCGGCTATCAGACCGAGTACAGCTCGATCAAGTTCGCGCTGTTCATGCTCGCCGAGTACGTGCACGTGGTGACGCTCTCCGCCCTCGCGGCCACCCTCTTCCTGGGCGGCTGGCGGGCGCCGGCGCCGATCTCCACGTACTGGGAGGGCGCCAACCACGGCTGGTGGCCGCTGCTGTGGTTCTTCCTGAAGACGGTCCTGCTGATCTTCTTCTTCGTCTGGATCCGCGGCACGCTCCCGCGTGTGCGCTACGACCAGTTCATGAAGCTGGGCTGGAAGGTCCTCATCCCGATCTCCCTGGTGTGGCTGATGCTCGTCGCCACCGTGCGGGCGATGCGCAACGAGGGTTACGACTTCGCCGGGATCGTCTACTGGGTCGCGGGCGCGGCCCTCGCGATCCTGCTGATCTCCTTCGTCGTCGACGTCTTCCGCGGACGCAAGGAGGAGGCGGAGGAGGCCGCCAAGGCCGAGGCGGACCCGGAGGTCTTCGATCCGATGGCGGGCGGCTTCCCCGTACCGCCGCTGCCCGGTCAGACGCTGCCGCCGGTGCCGCGCCGCCGCTCGCGCCACGACCACGCGCTGGTCGGTCCGTCGGGCGCGGAGTCCGCGGACGAGGCGGGCGCGGAAGGGCAGGCCGCCCAGAACTCTGACGGAAAGGAGGCCGACGGTGCCTGAGAACGACGACCAGGGGTTGCATCCCAAGACCCCCCGCAGCTCCGTGGCCGGCTTCGGCGTGACCTTCAAGGACATGTTCAAGAAGCGGCTGACCGAGCAGTACCCCGAGTACAAGAAGCCGACGGCACCGCGCTTCCACGGCCGCCACCAGCTCAACCGGCACCCCGACGGCCTCGAGAAGTGCGTCGGCTGCGAGCTGTGCGCCTGGGCCTGCCCCGCCGACGCCATCTACGTCGAGGGCGCGGACAACACCGACGAGGAGCGCTACTCGCCGGGCGAGCGCTACGGCCGCGTCTACCAGATCAACTATCTGCGCTGCATCCTGTGCGGCCTGTGCGTCGAGGCGTGCCCGACCCGCGCGCTGACGATGACGAACGAGTACGAACTCGCCGACTCCTCCCGCGAATCGCTCATCTACACCAAGAAGGAGCTGCTCGCGGGCCTGGAGGAGGGCATGGTCGACTCTCCGCACGCCATCTACCCCGGCATGACGGAGAAGGACTACTACCGGGGCCTCGTGACCGAGGCCGCCCCCGGCACCGTGCCGCAGCACGCGACCGACAGCGGCGATCCGCAGGAGTCGGCCCGCGACTTCGGGTCGGCGGAGCCCGCGGCCCAGCCGCTGGTGACCGACGCCCCCGCCGGCTCGGACGCCGACGGCGTCGACCCGTCCTCGCGGGACGCGGCCTACGCCGACACCGGCGCCGAGGGCACCGCCGTACGGGCCGAGGGCAACCGCTCCGGGAACGACTCGAAGGAGGGGCGGTGACCATGCCCGCGCTGCCCGCCATGGCGTCCTCGACGGGGGAGTTCACCCTTGCCGCGACGTCCACCTCGACGGGGGAGACGGCCGCGTTCTGGGTGCTGGGCACGATCGCCGTGCTCGGCGCGCTCGGGACCGTACTGCTGCGCAGGGCCGTGCACTCGGCTCTCTGCCTCGCCGGGACGATGGTGATCCTGGCGCTCTTCTACCTCGCCAACGGCGCCTACTTCCTCGGCATCGTGCAGATCGTCGTCTACACCGGCGCCGTGATGATGCTCTTCCTCTTCGTGCTGATGCTGGTGGGTGTGAGCGCCGCCGACTCGCTCAAGGAGACGCTGAAGGGCCAGCGCTGGCTCGCCGCCGCCTGCGGCCTCGGCCTCGGCATCCTGCTCGTCTCCGGTCTCGGACAGGCCGGGGTGCACACCTTCCAGGGGCTCGGGGCGGCCAACTCCGGCGGGAACGTGCCGGCACTGGCCACGCTGCTGTTCACCAAGTACGTCGTCGCCTTCGAGGTGGTGGGCGCGCTGCTCACCGTCGCCGCCGTCGGCGCGACGCTGCTGACGCACCGCGAGCGCATCGAGAAGTCCAAGTCGCAGCGCGAACAGGCTGAGGAGCGCGTCAGGAAGGGCACGCAGCTGCCCCCGCTTCCCGCGCCCGGTGTGTACGCGCGGCACAACGCCGTCGACCGCCCGGGCCTGCTGCCCGACGGCACTCCGTCCGAGCTGACCATCAGCGCCACGCTGCGCCGGCGCGGCCAGGTCCGCGAGGTCGGTCCGGAGGCGCTGCACCGCGTGGCCGCGCTGGAGCAGCGCACCGCCGACAGCCACGGCCAGGCCGAGCACGGCCGGATGTACGGCGAACCCCACGACCCCGAGCGGGACGTGGACGACGCCGACGACGCGGGAGAGGGCGGCCGTGAGGCCCGCAAGGCCCGCGACGGAGAGGCCCGGGAAGAGGAGGCCGCCAAGTGAGCCCCGTCAACTACGTCTATCTCGCGGCGGTGCTGTTCACCATCGGCGCCGCAGGAGTGCTGATCAGGCGGAACGCGATCGTGGTGTTCATGTGCATCGAACTGATGCTGAACGCGGCGAACTTGACCCTGGTCGCCTTCTCCCGCATCCACGGCAATCTCGACGGCCAGATCATGGCGTTCTTCGTCATGGTCGTCGCCGCGGCCGAGGTCGTGGTCGGCCTGGCGATCATCGTGATGATGTACCGCTCCCGTCACTCGGCCTCGGTCGACGACGCCAGCCTGATGAAGCTGTAAGGGGTACGAACCAGTGGAGTCATTGATCGGACTGCTCGTCGGCTTCCCGCTGCTGGGCGCTGCGGTGCTGCTGTGCGGCGGCAGGAAACTCGACCGGACCGGGCACTGGCTGGGCGTGCTGTTCGCCGGGGCCTCGTTCGTCGTCGGCGTCGTCCTCTTCGCCGCCATGCTCGGCAAGCCCGCCGACGGACGCACCCTGCACCAGCACCTGTTCACGTGGGTGCCGGTGCAGAGCTTCCAGGCGGACGTGGCCTTCCAGCTCGACCAGCTCGCCATGACCTTCGTGCTGCTGATCACCGGTGTGGGCTCGCTGATCCACATCTACTCGGTCGGCTACATGGAGCACGACGAGGGCCGCCGCCGCTTCTTCGGCTATCTCAACCTGTTCCTCGCGGCGATGCTGCTGCTCGTCCTCGCCGACAACTACCTGCTGCTGTACGTCGGCTGGGAGGGCGTGGGCCTCGCCTCGTATCTGCTCATCGGCTTCTGGCAGTTCAAGCCGAGCGCGGCGGTCGCGGCGAAGAAGGCGTTCCTGGTCAACCGCGTCGGCGACGCGGGCCTGGCCATCGCGATCTTCCTGATGTTCACGACGTTCGGCAGCTTCTCCTTCGGGGCCGTGCTGAGCAACGCGACGGACGCGAGCGAGGGCAAGCTGACCGCGATCGGGCTGATGCTTCTGCTCGCCGCGTGCGGCAAGTCGGCCCAGGTGCCGCTCCAGTCCTGGCTCGGTGACGCGATGGAGGGTCCGACTCCGGTCTCGGCCCTCATCCACGCCGCGACCATGGTGACCGCGGGCGTCTACCTCATCACCCGCTCCGGCGCGATCTTCAACGGGGCGCCGGACGCGCAGCTCGCCGTCGTGTGCGTCGGCGCGGTCACGCTGATCTTCGGTGCGATCGTCGGTTGCGCGAAGGACGACATCAAGAAGGCGCTCGCCGGCTCGACCATGAGCCAGATCGGCTACATGGTGCTCGCGGCCGGACTCGGCCCGATCGGCTACGCGTTCGCGATCATGCACCTCGTCACGCACGGCTTCTTCAAGGCGGGGCTCTTCCTCGGAGCAGGCAGCGTGATGCACGGCATGAACGACGAGGTCGACATGCGCAAGTACGGCGGCCTGCGCAAGTACATGCCGGTCACGTTCGTGACGTTCGGCCTGGGATACCTCGCCATCATCGGCTTCCCCGGGCTCTCCGGATTCTTCTCCAAGGACCAGATCATCGAGGCCGCGTTCGCCAAGGGCGGTACGCAGGGCTGGATCCTCGGCGCAGTCACGCTGATCGGCGCGGCCATCACCGCGTACTACATGACGCGCGTGATGCTGATGACGTTCTTCGGCGAGGAGCGCTGGCGCGGCCAGGAGAAGGAGCCGCACCCGCACGAGTCCCCGAAGGTCATGACGATCCCGATGATCGTGCTCGCCGTCGGATCGGTCTTCGCGGGCGGCCTGTTCAAGGCCGGTGAGTCCTTCGTCCACTGGCTGGAGCCGGTCACGCAGTTCGAGCACGGGCACTCGCCCCTCTCGGCGTCCGCGGTGACGGGGCTGACGATCGTGGCGCTGCTGCTCGGCGTCGCGGGGGCGTGGCTCCAGTACGGGCGGCGGCCGGTGCCGTTCCTGGCGCCGCGCGGCAGCCTGCTGACCCGCGCGGCCCGGCGGGACCTGCTCCAGGACGACTTCAACCACGTCGCCCTGGTCAAGCCCGGCGAGTATCTGACGCGCGGACTCGTCTACGCCGACAACAAGGTGGTCGACGGCGCGGTCAACGGCACCGCCGCCGCCTTCGGCGGTCTCTCCGGACGTACGCGCCGGGTCCAGAACGGTTTCGTCCGCTCGTACGCGGTCTCGATGTTCGGCGGCGCGGCGATCCTGGTCGCCGCGACCCTGCTGATGAGGGCGGTCTGAGTCATGTCTGTAGCAAACGCAGGATTCCCCCTGCTGACGGTCACGGCCGCGCTGCCCGCGGCCGGCGCGGTCGTCACCGCGGCCGTGCCCGCCGCCAAGCGGGCCGCCGCGAAGTGGGTGGCGCTGCTGTTCTCCGTGGCGACGCTGGTCTCCGCGCTGATCGTGCTGGCGCGCTTCGACCCGGGCGGCTCCCGCTACCAGCTCACCGAATCGCACGCCTGGATCTCGGACTTCGGCGTGCGGTACGAGCTGGGTGTGGACGGCATCGCGGCCGTGCTGATCACCCTGACCGCGCTGCTGCTGCCGTTCATCATCGCGGCGGCCTGGCACGACGCGGACGAGCTGGAGCCCGCCCGCCCCAACCGGCGCTGGCGGCCCACTCAGGGCTTCTTCGCGCTGATGCTCGCCACCGAGGCGATGGTGATCATCTCCTTCGTCTCGACCGACGTCTTCCTCTTCTACGTCTTCTTCGAAGCCATGCTCATCCCGATGTACTTCCTCATCGGCGGCTTCGGCGACCGCGCGCACGCGGCGGGCGAGGAGGAGGCCGCGAAGCAACGCTCGTACGCGGCTGTGAAGTTCCTGCTCTACAACCTCGTCGGCGGTCTCGTCATGCTGGCCGCGGTGATCGGGCTCTTCGTCGTCACCTCCGACCAGCTCGGGGAGGGCACGTTCTCGCTCCAGCAGATCGCTCAGGCCCGCGCCGACGGCGATCTCACCATGGGCACCAACATCGAGCGGCTGCTCTTCCTCGGCTTCTTCTTCGCGTTCGCCGTGAAGGCGCCGCTCTTCCCGCTGCACACGTGGCTGCCCAACGCGATGGGCGAGTCGACCGCTCCGGTGGCCGTGCTGATCACCGCCGTCGTCGACAAGGTCGGCACCTTCGCGATGCTCCGCTTCTGCCTCGGCCTCTTCCCCGAGGCGAGCAAGTGGGCCACGCCGGTGGTGCTCGTACTGGCGCTGATCAGCATCCTCTACGGTGCGCTGCTGGCCGTCGGCCAGCGCGACATCAAGCGGCTGATCGCGTACGCCTCGATCTCCCACTTCGGCTTCATCATCCTCGGCGTCTTCGCGATGACCAGCCAGGGCCAGAGCGGCGCGACGCTCTACATGGTCTTCCACGGCGTCTCCACCGCGGCTTTGATGCTCGTGGCCGGCTTCCTCATCAGCCGCCGCGGCTCGCGGCTCATCGCGGACTACGGCGGTGTGCAGAAGGTCGCGCCGGTGCTCGCAGGGACGTTCCTCGTGGGCGGTCTGGCGACGCTCTCGCTGCCGGGGCTGGCGCCGTTCGTCAGCGAATTCCTGGTGCTGGTGGGCACGTTCAGCCGGTACCCGGTCGCGGGCGTCGTCGCGACGGTCGGCATCATCCTCGCGGCGCTGTACGTACTGCTGATGTACCAGCGCACGATGACCGGCCCCGTGGAGAAGCCCGAGGTGCGGGCGATGCCGGATCTCCGGCTGCGTGAACTGGCGGTGGCGGCACCGCTCGTGGCGCTGCTCATCCTCCTCGGGGTCTTCCCGCAGCCTCTGACGAAGATCGTCGACCCGGCCGTGGAGCACACGCTGTCGGACGTACGGCAGAAGGACCCACGACCGGAACATCACGTCGCCGAGATGGGCTGGTTCGACTACAAGCCGGCAAAGCACGCCGGAGGTGACCACGAGTGAGCGCGGTGGTAATGGCAGGGGCAGCGGGAGCCGTCCCCAGCCTGTGGACACTCGGAGCCGAGAAGCTCCAGGCTCCGAAGATCGAATACGGCCAGCTGTCACCGGCGCTGATCGTGCTGGGGGCGGCCGTCATCGGCATCGTCCTGGAGGCGTTCCTGCCCCGGAAGCTGCGCTACGGCGCGCAGTTGATCCTCACGGCGCTGGGCCTGGCCGCCGCCTTCGCGGCGGTGCTCGGCCTCGCGGTCACGGGGCACGCGACGACCAAGGCGGCGATCGCCGGCATGGGCGCCATCGCCGTGGACGGGCCGACGCTCTTCCTTCAGGGCACGATCCTGCTGGTCGGGCTGGTCTCGGTCTTCGTCTTCGCGGAGCGGCGGCTTGAGCCGCGCGGGCACTCGGGGAACAACGTGGACTCCTGGGCCGCGCAGCCCGCGTCCGTACCGGGCGGCGAGGGCGAGAAGGAGGCCACGAAGGCGGGCTGGACGACCACCGAGGTCTATCCGCTGCTCCTCTTCGCGGTCGGCGGCATGCTCATCTTCCCCGCCGCCAACGACCTGTTGACGCTCTTCATCGCCCTGGAGGTCTTCTCCCTCCCGCTCTACCTGCTGTGCGCGCTGGCCCGCCGCCGGCGGCTGCTCTCGCAGGAGGCGGCGGTCAAGTACTTCCTGCTGGGCGCCTTTTCGTCGGCGTTCCTGCTCTTCGGCGCGGCGCTGCTGTACGGCTTCGCGGGCACGTTCAGCTACTCGGGCCTCGCCCGCGTCATCGGCAACGCGGACCGGACCACGAGCGCCGTGCTGGCCGAGACGACCGGCAACGACGCGCTGCTGCTGATCGGCGGCGCCATGGTCGTCATGGGCCTGCTGTTCAAGGTCGGCGCCGTGCCGTTCCACATGTGGACCCCGGACGTCTACCAGGGCGCGCCCACGCCGGTCACCGGCTTCATGGCGGCGGCGACGAAGGTGGCCGCGTTCGGCGCGCTGCTGCGCCTGCTGTACGTGGTGCTGCCGGGCCTGCGCTGGGACTGGCGCCCGGTGCTGTGGGGCGTCGCGATCCTGACGATGCTGGCGGGCGCGGTCGTGGCCATCACCCAGACCGACATAAAGCGTCTGCTGGCGTACTCGTCGATCGCGCACGCGGGCTTCCTGCTCGCCGGTGTCATCGCCACGTCCAGGGACGGCGTCTCCTCGGTGCTCTTCTACCTGGGCGCGTACTCGTTCGTGACGCTGGGCGCCTTCGCGGTGGTCACGCTCGTACGGGACGCGGGCGGCGAGGCCACACACCTGTCCAAGTGGGCGGGCCTGGGCCGCCGTTCACCTCTGCTGGCGGGCGTCTTCGCGATCTTCCTGCTCGCGTTCGCCGGGATTCCGCTGACGTCCGGCTTCGCGGGCAAGTTCGCCGTGTTCAAGGCCGCTGCGGAGGGCGGCGCGGGCCCGCTGGTCGTGGTCGGTGTCATCGCCTCGGCGATCGCGGCGTTCTTCTACATCCGCGTGATCGTGCTGATGTTCCTCAGCGAGCCGAAGACGGACGGGCCGACGGTCGCCGTCCCCAGCGTGTGGACGACGTCCGCCATCACGGTCGGCGTCCTGGTGACGATCGTGCTGGGCGTCGCCCCGCAGTACTTCCTGGACCTGGCGAATCAGGCGGGCGTCTTCGTCCGCTGACCGGCTCCGCCGACCCTCACGCCGCTGCCCGGCACCCTGCGAACGGGGCGCCGGGCAGCGGCTGTTCGGCGTGGCCCCCGGTGAAGAGTCCTGGTTCGTACGCCTCTTGCCCCGCCGCGTATCGGAACGAGCTGATATTCGGCGCCCGCGCGGCCCGTGACTGCTAGCTTTGCGGGGCCCTGCGGGCGGCAGGGCGTGGAATCGGTGATCGACGAAGGGGTACGGGGTGCGCGCGACGGTGCGGAGGGCGGGGGCGGTGGCCGTGATCGTGGCCGGTGCGCTGCTGGTGAGCGGCTGCGGGAGCGGCGACGACGGCAGCAAGGACGACGCCGGTGGCGGCAAGCCGGAGGGGGGCAAGTCCGAGTCGCCGTCCGCCTCCGCCTCCGCGTCCGCGGAGAAGCCGGAGCAGCCCGGCGGCGGCGGTGCCGACGACGGCAAGTCCGGCCGGCTGCCCGGCATCTGGAAGGCGAAGGGCAAGCAGTACGTGCTGGCCATCGTGGGCGACGCGGTGACGCTGCTGCGTGAGGAGACGAACTGCACGGGCCGTGTGATGGACGCGGGCGGGCAGACGCTGGTCCTCAAGTGCCCGGGCGGCACGGGCGAAGACCGTACGAACGGCAAGGTCGGCGCCCTCAAGGGCAAGTCGATGAAGGTGAGTTGGAACGGCGGGGCGACGGACGTCTACGCCCGCGTGGCCGACGCGCCGGTGAAGCTGCCCAAGGACCCGAAGGACATGTCGAAGCTGATCCCGGCCGAGTGAGATCCGGGCCCGACCGGGCCTCGCTGACCGATCCTGTCGACAGACCGGGTCGACCGACCCGGCGTGGACCTCAACGCCGCTCGCGCCGGACGAGCGGCCGGTCCACCGCCTCGACCAGCCAGTCCAGTCGGGCCTGGTGGCCGGCCACCGGGTTCGACAGCACGCCCACGCCCTCGATCTCGATCCGGGCCGTGTCGCCGCCCTGGAGCGTGAAGTCCATGCCGGGGACGATGCCGGTTCCCGTCGCCAGTACGGCGCCGTCGGGGAACGGCTGGGCGTGGAAGAGGTGTTCGGCCAGGCCGTGCGGATCGCGGTGGAAGGCTGCCGTCGACGTCTCGCCCTCGAAGGCGACGGCCCCGTCGCGGCTGACGGTGAGCGTGATCCGCAGCGCGCCCGTGTCGGCCAGCTCCCATGCGGGGACGATGCCGGAGGAGACCGCTGCGCTTCCGCCGTAGATCTTCGCCTGGGGCAGATAGAGCGGGTTCTCGCCCTCGATGGTGCGGGAGCTGACGTCGTCGACGACCACGTAACCCACCGTCTCGCCCCGGCTGTTGAGGACGAGTCCGAGTTCGGGCTCGGGCACGTTCAGCCCCGAGTCGTCCCGTACGGCGACGGGTTCGCCGTCCGTCACGATCCGCCACGGCTGGCCCTTGAAGAACAGCTCGGGGCGTTCGGCGTCGTAGACGCGCTCATAGACGGACTGTTCGGTGCTCTCGGCGACCCGTGCCTCGCGCGAGCGCTCGTAGGTGACGCCGGCCGCCCACAGCTCCATCAGCCCGTCCAGCGGCGGGAGAAGCACGACGTCGTCCTCCGCGAAGACGGCGGGTGTGCCCGCGGCCTTCCCCGCCAGGGCGCGCAGCTCCCCGGAGGAGAGCCGCAGCAGGTCGGCGATGCGTGGCGTGCCGTCGAACGCGCGGAGGGCTCCCGCCTCGTCGGCGACGCCGGTGCGTACGGTTCCGCTGTCGTCAGCGAAGCGCACTATGCGTGTCATCGCTGCTCCTCTCTTCCGCTCGTGCTGCTCACTGTGGCCGTGCGGGTCCCGCGGCGAGTGTCCGACGGGCGTGCGGTCCTGCTCGTCGAGCCGGCTCCGCTGATCGAGCCGGCTCCGGTGGGAGGGAAGACGTCTGACCGCTGGAACGTAACGTCCGCTCCAGGGCCTGACAAGAGGCCGGTCGAACTCGTCCCACCTCACGCGTTGTTCGAGGTGGCGACGGAGGGCGGTATGGCGATCACCACGAGACGTCTGACATCTTGAGTCCCGTCACGCAACGGCAGCGCGTCCCACGGCGCGGCCAACCGCCGCCCTGCCGCACGTATCGGGAGTGAGTGCAGATGACCGCCCGCATCGTCGACGTCGAGACGATCGACGTCCGTTTCCCCACCTCGCGCGCCCTCGACGGCTCTGACGCCATGAACGAGGCGCCCGACTACTCGGCCGCGTATGTGATCCTCCACGTCGGCGACGACGGAGACGGCGACGGAGACAGCGACGGCGTCGCGCCGGGCCGGGAGAAGCCGCGGGTGTCCGAGGGCCACGGGTTCACGTTCACGATCGGCCGGGGAACGGACCTTGCGGTCGGTGCCGCGCAGGCGATCGGGCGCCGCGCCGTCGGCATGTCCGTCGAAGAGATCACCGGCGATCTCGGGGGATTCTCCCGCCACCTCCTCGGCGACAGCCAGCTGCGCTGGCTCGGCCCCGACAAGGGCGCGATCCACCTCGGCGCCGCCGCCGTGATCAACGCCGCCTGGGACCTGGCCGCCAAGCAGGCGGGCAAGCCCGTCTGGAAGCTGCTCGCCGACTTCACACCGCGCCAGATCGTCGACCTCGTCGACTGGCGCTACCTCAAGGACGCGCTCACGCCCGAGGCGGCCGTCGAACTGCTGGAGTCGCGGGTGCCCGGCCGCGCCGAACGCGAGGCGTACGTACGCGAGCACGGCTACCCCGCCTACACGACCAGCGCGGGCTGGCTCGGCTACGACGACGAGAAGCTGGCACGGCTCTGCCGCGAGGCCGTCGAGCAAGGCTGGGACTCGGTCAAGCTGAAGGTGGGCGCCGACCTCGACGACGACGTGCGCCGCTGCCGCATCGCCCGCGAGATCATCGGCCCGGACCGCAGGCTGATGATCGACGCGAACCAGACGCTCGGCGTCGACGAGGCCGTCCAATGGGCGGACGCGCTGCGGGAGTTCGGCATCTGGTGGTTCGAGGAGCCCACCAGCCCGGACGACGTGCTCGGCCACGCCGCGATCCAGCGCCGCATCGCGCCCGTTCACGTCGCCACCGGTGAACACGCGCACAACGCCGTGATGTTCAAGCAGTTCCTCCAGGCCGAGGCCATCGGCATCTGCCAGATCGACGCCTGCCGGCTCGGCGGAGTCAACGAGGCGGTCGCCGCACTGCTGCTCGCCGCAGCGCACGGCGTGCCGGTGTGCCCGCACGCGGGCGGCGTCGGCCTGTGCGAACTGGTGCAGCACCTCTCGGTGTTCGACTACGTGGCCGTCAGCGGCTCCATGGAGAACCGCGTCGTCGAGTACGTCGACCACCTGCACGAGCACTTCCACGATCCCGTACGGGTCGAGGGCTCGCGCTACCGCGTGCCCGAAGTCCCCGGCTACAGCGCGCAGATCCGCCGGGAGTCGCTGGAGGCCCACCGCTTCCCGGAGGGCGCCGTATGGAGCGGCGCGGCGGCCCCGGTGACACCGTGACGGGCATGACGGCCGGCGGAGGCGGCTCCGGCAGAGGCGGCACCGCCCGCAGAGGCAGCGGCGAGGACGGCGGCGTGAGCATGGCTCCCGGAGGGGACGCCGACGGCACGGGCACCGGCACCGGCACCGGCATCGGTACCGGCACCGGCAGCGTCGTGGACGTGGCGATCGGCCGCCTGAAGCGGCGCATCGAGACCGGCGAGTTCGCCCCCGGGCACCGGTTGCCGCCGGAGTCCGTGCTCGCGGGCGAACTGGAGCTGTCCCGCCCCTCGTTGCGCGAGGCCGTACGGGCTCTCGCGATGGCCGGTGTCCTCGACGTACGGCGCGGCGACGGCACGTTCGTCACCGACCTCCGCCCCGACCGGCTGATGAGCGCCATCGGCAGCTTCCTCGACCTCGCCCAGGACACGGCGCTCGACGAGATGCTCGAGTGCCGCAAGGTCCTGGAGCCCGGCGCCACGGCGCTCGCCGCGACCCGCATCGACGACGCCGCGCTCGACGCGCTGCTGGAGCGGATAGAGCGGATGCGGACGCTGCACGATCCCGGCGAACTCGTCCGCGAGGACCTGGCGTTCCACGCCGACATCGTCGCGGCGACGGGCAACAGGACGCTCCAGTCCCTCGTCTCGTCCGTGAGCGACCGGACCGCCAGGGCCCGCGTGTGGCGGGCCCTGGTCAAGTCGGACGTCCTGGCCTGGACGCATCAGCAGCACATGGACATCCACCGTGCGCTGCGCGCCCGCGACAGCCTCGGTGCGTTCGCCGCGGCGAGCCGCCACGTCAACGACGTGGAGACGTGGGTGCGCGAGCGGCTCGACGCGGTACGGGAGGGCACGCCCGGGCCCGGCGCCTGACGTCCTCCGGCGGTGCGGTGAAACGGCTGCGCCCCGGTCCGGCCGCCGACGGCGCCCTGTCGCCCTACCGTGCGGGCCGCACCGTCCCCGTCACCTCGCCCAGGCCGATGCGCCCGCCGCCGGGTCCCGGGGCCCACGCGGAGAGGGTCACCTCGTCGCCGTCCTCCAGGAAACCGCGGCTGCCGCCCGGCAGTTGGAGGGGCTCCTTGCCGCCCCACGTCAGCTCCAGCAGGCAGCCGCGCTGCGAGGGCTCCGGTCCGCTCACGGTGCCGGACGCGTACAGGTCGCCCGTACGCAGCGAAGCGCCGTTGACCGTCATGTGCGCGAGCTGCTGCGCGGCGGTCCAGTACATCGCGGAGAACGGCGGCTCCGAGACGGTGTGCCCGTTGATGCTCACCGTGATGCGCAGGTCGATCCCGCCGGGCTCCGGCTCCGCCGAGTCGTCCAGGTAGGGCAGCAGCGGCAGATCGCGCGCGGGCGGTGCGGTCCGGGCGGCGTCCAGGGCGTCGAGCGGGGTGATCCACGCCGACACGGACGTCGCGAAGGACTTGCCGAGGAAGGGGCCGAGCGGCACGTACTCCCAGCCCTGGATGTCGCGCGCGGACCAGTCGTTGAGCAGTGCCACTCCGAACACGTGGTCGCGGAAGCCGGAGAGCGGCACGCTCTCGCCGTGCTGGGACGGAGTGCCGACGACGAAAGCCACCTCCGCCTCGATGTCGAGCCGCCGCGAGGCGCCGAAGAGCGGTGCGTCCTCGTGCGGGGGCTTGCGCTGGCCCCTGGGCCGTACGACGGGGGTGCCCGAGACGACCACGGTCCCGGCCCGGCCGTGGTAACCGATGGGCAGGTGCTTCCAGTTGGCGGGCAGCGCCGCGCTGTCGGGCCGGAAGATCTTGCCGACGTTGGTGGCGTGGTGCTCGCTCGCGTAGAAGTCGACGTAGTCGGCGACCTCGAAGGGCAGCCGCATCGTCACCCCGGACAGCGGGCGCATGAACCCGGAGACCGTCCCGCGGTGCTCCGGTGCGGTCAGCCACTCGCGCAACTCGGCGCGCACGGCCTGCCAGACGGGCCGCCCCGCCGCCATCAGCGGCCCGAGCAGCGGCTGTTGGAGGAGATCCGCGTACGAGGAGCCGAAGGCCGCCGCCGCACCGCCCGCGTCCAGCACCCGGTCGCCGTAGCGCACGACGATGTGCGGACGGTCCGGATTCTCGGGGGTGGTGCACACGCCGTACGGGAGGTTGTCCGGGCCGAAGGGGTCGCCCTCGGGCAGGTGGATGGGGGCACCTCCCACGCGTGGCTGTGGGGGAAGGGTCGCGTCAGTCACAGTGCCTCGCCTTTGAGATCGTCGCCGGTCACGGGCGAGTTCAGCGTACGGGCACCCTTCCGGAGGCGTTCGGGCCAGGTCCCCGCGCACCCGTGTCCGGCGGGCGAAGGGGAGGTGGGGGCGGTGTGAGCGGGCCCCGGCCCGGCCCGTGCCCGTCAGGTGATACGCGCCCACGGAGATCCACACCTGACCGGATACGCTGCCGGGTGATGGCGGCGACCGGAAGCGAACACCGGAAGTGAAAGCAGCGAGCGTTCCCCGCGATCGCTCATTCGTCGTATGCAGACAGGAGACCCCCTCGTGACCGACGTCGGGCCCTTCGGACTGACCGTGCGGGACAAGGCTCTCGAGGCCGATGTCCGGGCGGGGCTGGCTGCTGTCGAGGAAGGTCTCTTCGAGGCCACGAAGAGCGACGTGCCGTTCATAACGGGCGCCGCGCAGCACCTCGTACGGGCGGGCGGGAAGCGTTTCCGCCCGCTGCTGGTGATGCTCGGCGCACAGTTCGGCGATCCGTACGCCCCGGGGGTCGTGCCCTCCGCCGTCGTGGTGGAGCTGACCCATCTGGCGACGCTGTACCACGACGACGTCATGGACGAGGCGGACGTGCGCCGCGGCGTCCCCAGCGCCAACGTCAACTGGACCAACTCGGTCGCCGTGCTGACCGGTGACTATCTCTTCGCCCGCGCCTCCCACATCCTCGCCGACCTGGGCCCCGAGGCGGTGCGCATCCAGGCGGAGGCCTTCGAGCGGCTGGTGACCGGCCAGATCATGGAGACCGCGGGCCCGGGTGAGGACCGCGACCCGGTGCAGCACTATCTGGACGTCATCGCGGGCAAGACCGGCTCGCTGATCGCGGTCGCGGGGCGCTTCGGGGCGCTGATGTCCGGGGCGGACGAGAGCGTCGTCTCGATCCTGACCCAGTACGGCGAGCGCGTAGGCACCGCGTTCCAACTCGCGGACGACGTGCTGGACATCGCCAGCGACTCCCACGAGTCGGGCAAGACGCCCGGCACCGATCTGCGCGAGGGCGTCCCGACCCTTCCCGTGCTCCATCTCCGCGCCCGCGCGGCCTCCCCGCAGGCCACCGCCGAGGACCGGGGCCTGCTCGACCTGCTCGACGGCGATCTGACGGACGACGCCCGGCACGCAGAAGTCCTCAAGGCCTTGCGCGCGCACCCCGCCCTCGAACAGGCCCGTCAGGACACCGTCCGCTACGCGAACGAGGCACGCGAGATGCTGACGCCGCTGCCCGACTGCGCCGCCAAGGCGGCCCTTTCGCAGCTGTGCGACGCGGTGGTGCACCGCGCCGTCTGAGACCGCGCCGTCTGAGACCGGGCCGTCTGATACCGCGGGAGGACCGCGGCAGGCCTTGTGAACGTCCCGGGCGCCGTCCGGCGGCTCAGGGTTCGCACCCATTCGTGGGCCTCCGCACGGGGGACGTGAGCCCCCGCCTCTCCACCCGCAGGAGTAGGCGCAGTTGCCTCCACCGGCTGACGCGGAACGCTCACCGGTTTGGTGCCATTGAGACTCCACCCCGCACGTTCCCGTGGAATTCGGGGACAATGGCCGAGCAGGGCAGGGGACGGACGAGTGCACGAACAGAACCGGCCACCGACCCGGAGGTAGGGCACGACATGGCACAGATCCAACCGAGGACACCCGGCAGGAAGGCCGTCAGGTACGGGATACCAGCCGGCGTCGCAGGAATCGCCGCGGTGACCATCGGGCTCGTCCCGGCGCTCGCCAACACCGGTGCCCCCGATCTGCCGAAGATCTCGGCGGAGGAACTGCTGGC
The DNA here is from genome assembly GCF_032248595.1 of Streptomyces winkii. Lineage (NCBI taxonomy): Bacteria > Bacillati > Actinomycetota > Actinomycetes > Kitasatosporales > Streptomycetaceae > Streptomyces > Streptomyces winkii. The sequence goes on from NZ_JASTTH010000001.1 coordinate 170,857, forward strand.
GAAGATGGCCGCGTCCGACACCCAGCACATGTCCGGCACCGTGAAGATCACCACCGACCTCGGTCTGCCGGAGATGCCCGGCGTCGCGGGCGGCGGCAGCGGCAATCAGGGCGGCGGCCTCTTCGGCGGAGGCCCCCACGGTGAGGGCGAGCGCGGCGGCGAAGGCGGAGCGGGCAAGGGCCCCGGCGCGGCACCCCAGGACAAGCTGATGGAACTGGCCTCCGGCGAGCACACGCTCCGCGTGGCGGCCGACGGCCCCGACAAGCAGCGCGTCTCCGTCGTCGAGGACGCGTCCGAGTACAGCTTCATCCGCAACGGCGACGAGGTGTGGGCGTACGACAGCGGGTCGGACTCCGCCTACCACTCGAAGGCGCCGAAGGGCGCCGGCAAGCACGGCAAGCACAGCGAACACGGCAAGGGCCACCATGGTGCGCCCGGCGGCGGCCTCGGCGACGTCACGCCGCAGAAGGCCGCCAAGCAGGCGCTGAAGGCGGCGGACGACACCACGTCCGTGACCGTCGACGGTACGGCGAAGGTCGCCGGCCGCGACGCCTACCAACTCCTCATCAAGCCCAAGGGCGCCACGCATTCGACCGTCGACTCCGTACGTATCGCGGTGGACGCGGACAACGGCACGCCCCTGAAGTTCACGCTCGCGCCGAAGGGCGGCGGCAAGCCGGTCGTCGATGTGGGCTACACCAAGGTCGACTTCGGCAAGCCGGACGCCGGCACCTTCGACTTCAAGCCGCCGAAGGGCACCGACGTCACCGAGGCCGGGCCGCACGGCAAGGGCCACCGCGAGCACCTCGGCAAGCCCGGGAGGTCCGGACTGCCCGGCGAGCACGGCGAGTTCAAGAAGTCCGAGAAGTTCAAGAAGTTCCAGAAGCTGCGGAAGCCGGAGAAGGGCGAGGAGTTCGGGCTCTCCGGGCTGAACACGCTCGGCAAGGGCTGGGGTTCCGTAGCCGAGATCGACATGGGCAAGGGCGGAGCGAGCGGCTTCCCCGGCGCCCCGGCCCCCCGCGGCGACGACGGAAAGTCCCAGCAGGGCGGGAAGTTGCTCGACAGCTTCACCGAGAAGGCGGAGGGCGACTTCGGCACGGGCCGTATCTTCCACACCCGGCTGGTGAACGCTCTGATGACGGACGACGGAAAGGTCTACGTGGGCGCGGTGACGAAGGAGGGTCTGATCAAGGCCGCCGACGCCGCCGCCAAGTGACCTTCCCGTACTGCACGTCGTGACCGACCGACCCGTCCCCACCGCCCGCCGCGGGTGGTGGGGACGGCCTTACCGGAGGCAGATCCACCGACGAGACCACGGGAGCGCCATGGCCCAGCCGTCCCCCGCAACGGTCATCGAGACGCGCGGGCTCAGCAAGCGCTACCGAGGCGGCCAACTCGCCGTCGACGGGCTCGATCTGGCCGTTCCGCGCGGCAGCGTCTTCGGTTTCCTCGGGCCGAACGGCTCGGGCAAGACCACGACGATCCGGATGCTGCTGGGGCTCATCGACGCCACCGAGGGCGGCATCCGCGTGCTGGGCGAGCCGATGCCGTCCGCGGCCCGGCGGGTGCTGCCGCGCGTCGGCGCCCTCATCGAGGGCCCGGCCCTCTACGGCTTCCTCTCCGGGCGCGGCAACCTCCACCGGTACGACGCCGCCGATCCCGCCGCCGATCCCCGTACGCGCAAGGCGCGGGTCGAGCGGGCCCTGGAGCGGGTCGGGCTCTCCGCGGCCGCGGGCAAGAAGGCCAAGGCGTACTCGCTCGGCATGAAGCAGCGCCTGGGAATCGCCGCGGCGCTGCTCCAGCCCCGTGAACTGCTGGTGCTGGACGAGCCGACCAACGGGCTCGACCCGCAGGGCATGCGCGAAATCCGTTCACTCGTACGGGCGTTGGCGGATGACGGCACCACCGTCTTCCTCTCCTCCCACCTCCTTGACGAGATCGAGCAGGTCTGCTCGCACACGGCCGTGATGAACCGCGGACGGCTCGTCACCCAGGGCACCGTCGCCGAGATGTCCGCGGGCGCGCGCGGCCGGCTCACGGTCGCGACGCCGGACGGCGCCGAGGCGGCGCGCGTACTGAAGGAGCACGGCCTGGCCGACCTGACGGTGCTCGGCGACGAGGTGTCCGGCGAACTGCCGCCGCCGGAGGCGGTTCCGGCTCCCGATCTCGCCGATCTGAACACGGCGCTCGTACGGTCCGGGGTCCGGGTGCGGGGCTTCGGCGTGACCCGCGCGTCGCTGGAGGACGTCTTCGTGTCGCTCACCGGGGAGGGCTTCGATGTCGCAGGCTGACCTCATCGGCCCCGCGCAGGGCGCCGGTTCGGGCTCCGTCTCCGGCTCCGGGCCGGGCCCGGCGTCCGGCGAGGCCGCCGCCCTGCGCGCGGGCCGGGCCCGCCGCCGCACGTCCGGCCTTCTCCGCAGCGAACTGCTCACGACGTTCCGACGCTGGCGCACCCTCGCACTGCTGGGGGTGCTCGCGGTGATCCCGGTGCTGGTCGGCATCGCGGTCAAGATCGAGACGGCGGACGGAGGTTCGGCCGGCGGCGGGGACGGCGCCGGCCCGGCGTTCATCTCGCAGATCACCAACAACGGCCTGTTCCTGGTCTTCACCTCGCTCGCCGCGACGCTGCCCTTCTTCCTGCCGATGACCGTGGGCGTCGTCGCGGGCGACTCGGTGGCGGGCGAGGCCAACGCCGGAACGCTGCGCTATCTCCTGGTCGCGCCCGCGGGGCGCACGCGGCTGCTGCTGGTGAAGTACGCGGGCACGATGGTCTTCTGCCTCGCCGCGACCCTCGTCGTCGCGGCCTTCGCCCTCGCCACGGGCGCTGTCCTCTTCCCGCTGGGGAAGGTCACGCTGCTCTCCGGGACGACGGTGTCCTTGTCGGAGGGACTGCTGCGGGCGCTGGTGATCGCCGTCGCCGTGGCCCTCTCACTGACCGGGCTGGCCGCGCTCGGGCTGTTCATCTCGACGCTCACCAACAGCGGGATCGCCGCGATGGCCGCAACTGTCGGGCTGCTGCTGATGGTTCAGATCGTGGACACCATTCCGCAGCTGCACGCCGTCCAGCCGTATCTCTTCCCGCACTACTGGCTCAGCTTCGCCGATCTGCTGCGCGACCCCGTCTACTGGGACGAGTTGGTCAAGAACCTCGGCCTCCAGGGGCTCTACACCGCCGTGTTCGGCTCCGCGGCCTGGGCGCGCTTCACCAACCGCGACGTCACGTCTTAGGGGAGGACGGGGCGGAGGGCTCCGCCGGGCTCCCGGAGGCTCCCTCGACCGCGGCCGCTCCGGCGGACCCGCCTGCTTCCGCTGCCTCGGCCGCCTCTTCCGCGCGCGCCTCCGCCGTACGCAGCTGCTCCCGGCCGCGGCGCCTCGTGCGCAGCGCGTCCCAGCTCAGCACGCACAGCGCGAGCCACACCAGGATGAAGCCCGCCCAGCGCTCCGGCGGCATCTCCTCACGGAAGGCCAGCAGCCCCAGGACGAACATCAGCGTCGGCGTCAGGTACTGGAGCAGGCCCACGGTGGAGAGCGGCAGCCGCACGGCCGCGCTCCCGAAGAAGATCAGCGGCACGGCGGTGACCAGCCCCGAGACGGCGAGCAGCAGCGCGTGGCCCACGCCTCCGGCGACGAAGGAGCCCTCGCCGGTGGCCCCCAGATAGAGCAGGAAGCCCATCGCGGGCACGAACTGCACGGCGGTCTCCGCGCTGAAGCTGTCGACACCGTCCAGCAGGATCCGCTTCTTGACCAGCCCGTACGTGGCGAAGCACAGCGCGAGCGAGATCGACAGCCAGGGCACCTGCCCGTACGCGATGCTCAGCACCGCCACCGCGCTCGCGCCGATGCCGACGGCGGCCCACTGCGCGGGACGCAGCCGCTCGCGCAGCAGCAGCACTCCGAAGGCGATCGAGACCAGCGGATTGATGAAGTAGCCCAGGGACGACTCCAGCACCTTGCCGACGCTCACCGACCAGATGAACAGGCCCCAGTTGACGGAGATCGCCGCGGCGGCCGTGGCGACCAGGGCCAGCCGCCGGGGCTGACGCAGCAGCGGCCCTATCCAGGACCGCCGCCGCAGCACGGTCAGCAGCACCAGGGCCGTCGGCAGGGACCACACCATGCGGTGGGCGAGGACCTCGCCGGGGGGCGTGGAGTCGAGCAGATGCCAGTAGAGGGGAAGGATTCCCCAGAGGCCGTAGGCGGCGAACCCGTAGAGCAGACCGGCCCGCTGGTCGTTCCCAGTTCCCACGAACCGTCCTCCTCCGGTGCGAGCCGTAGCTGCCGGGGCGACCGTAACGCCGCCGGAACTCGGCTGTCATCTCCGTTCCACATGACGGTACTGACGCCGCGGAGGTCCCGCACACGCACAGACCGCGGCCCCACCGGAACGATCCGGCGGGGCCGCGTCTCGCGCTGCACAGTTGTCCGGCTTGGGTTCGGCCTGGCTTCCGGCCGGGGATGCCTCAGCCCGCGACCGTCCAGGTGTCGTTGCCGGCGAGCAGCGCGCCGAGGTCGCCCTTGCCCTGGTTCTCCACGGCCGCCTCCAGCTGCGTGTTCATGTCCGCGTCGTAGACGGGCCGCTGGACGTCGCGCAGCACGCCGATCGGGGTGCGGTGCAGGGTCTCCGGATCGGCCAGCCGCGAGAGCGCGAACGCCGTGGTCGGGGACTCCGCGTGCGCGTCGTGCACGAGGACGCCGTCGGTGCCCTGCTCCGCGACGTCGACGATGCGCAGATCACCGGTGGCCGGGTCGCGGACGACGCCCTTCGAGCCGAGGCCGTCCTCCCCGGGGACGCCGAACCGGATGGGCTCGCCGTGCTCCAGGCGGATCACCGCCTCCTGCGCCTGCTGCTTGTCCTTCAGCACCTCGAAGGCGCCGTCGTTGAAGATGTTGCAGTTCTGGTAGATCTCCACCAGCGCCGTGCCGTGGTGGTCGGCCGCCGCGCGCAGCGTGCTCGTGAGGTGCTTGCGGTCCGAGTCGACCGTACGGGCGACGAACGACGCCTCCGCGCCCAGCGCCAGCGACACCGGGTTGAACGGTGAGTCCAGCGAGCCCATCGGCGTCGACTTGGTGATCTTCCCCGTCTCCGACGTGGGGCTGTACTGCCCCTTCGTGAGCCCGTAGATGCGGTTGTTGAAGAGCAGGATCTTCAGGTTCACGTTGCGCCGCAGCGCGTGGATCAGGTGGTTGCCGCCGATGGACAGCGCGTCGCCGTCGCCCGTGACGACCCACACCGACAGGTCGCGCCGCGTGCTCGCCAGGCCGGTGGCGATGGCGGGGGCACGCCCGTGGATCGAGTGCATCCCGTAGGTGTTCATGTAGTACGGGAAGCGGGAGGAGCAGCCGATGCCGGAGACGAAGACGATGTTCTCCTTGGCCAGCCCGAGCTGCGGCATGAACCCCTGTACGGCCGCCAGCACGGCGTAGTCGCCGCAGCCGGGGCACCAGCGCACCTCCTGGTCGGACTTGAAGTCCTTCATGGTCTGCGCCGCTTCGGCCTTCGGGACCAGCGAGAGCGCCTCGCTCCGCCGGGTCTCCGGTGTCGTCTCAGTCATCGGTGGAGGCCTCCTTCAATGCGGTCGCGAGCTGCTCGGCCTTGAAGGGCATGCCGTTGACCTGGGTGTAGGAGTGGGCGTCGACGAGGAATTCGGCACGGACGAGGGTGGCGAGCTGGCCGAGGTTCATCTCGGGGATGATCACCCTCTCGTAACGCCTCAGTACGGCGCCCAGGTTGGACGGGAAGGGGTTGAGGTGGCGCAGATGCGCCTGCGCGATGTGCTGCCCGTCCCGGCGCAGCCGGCGCACGGCGGCGGTGACCGGCCCGTACGTCGAACCCCAGCCCAGCACAAGGGTCTTCGCGCGCCCGTCCGGGTCGTCGGCCTCGATGTCCGGGACGTCGACGCCGTCGACCTTCGCCTGCCTCGTACGCACCATGAGGTCGTGGTTGGCCGGGTCGTAGGAGATGTTGCCGGTGCCGTCCTGCTTCTCGATGCCGCCGATGCGGTGTTCGAGGCCGGGCGTGCCCGGGACCGCCCACGGGCGCGCGAGGGTCTGCGGGTCGCGCTTGTACGGCCAGAAGACCTCGGTGCCGTCGTCGAGCCGGTGGTTGGGTGACTGCGCGAACTGCACGCTCAGGTCCGGGAGTTCACCCGTCTCCGGTACGCGCCAGGGCTCCGAGCCGTTGGCGAGGTAGCCGTCGGAGAGAAGGAGGACCGGGGTGCGGTAGGTGAGCGCGATGCGGGCCGCCTCCAGCGCCGCGGTGAAGCAGTCGGCCGGGGTGGAGGGCGCGATGATCGGCACGGGAGCCTCGCCGTTGCGTCCGTACATCGCCTGGAGCAGATCGGCCTGCTCGGTCTTGGTGGGCAGCCCGGTGGACGGGCCGCCGCGCTGGATGTCGACGATCAGCAGCGGCAGTTCCAGCGAGACCGCCAGGCCGATGGTCTCCGACTTCAGCGCCACGCCCGGCCCGGAGGTCGTCGTCACACCGAGCGCGCCGCCGAAGGCCGCTCCCAGCGCGGCGCCGATGCCTGCGATCTCGTCCTCGGCCTGGAAGGTGCGCACCCCGAAGTTCTTGTGCCGGGACAGCTCGTGCAGCACGTCCGACGCGGGGGTGATCGGATACGAGCCGAGGAACAGCGGCAGGCCGGACTGGTGCGAGGCCGCGATCAGGCCGTAGGCGAGGGCGAGATTGCCTGAGATGTTCCGGTACGTGCCGGGCGGGAAGGCAGTGGTGGCGGGTGCCACCTCGTAGGAGACGGCGAAGTCCTCGGTGGTCTCGCCGAAGTTCCAGCCGGCCCGGTACGCGGCGATGTTCGCCTGGGCGACCTGCGGCTTCTTGGCGAACTTGGTGCGCAGGAAGTGCTCGGTCTGCTCGGTCGGGCGGTTGTACATCCACGACAGCAGGCCGAGGGCGAACATGTTCTTCGAGCGGCCGGCGTCCTTGCGGCCCAGCTCGAAGTCCTTCAGCGCCTCCACGGTCAGCGTGGTCAGCGGCACCTCGTGCACCCGGTAGCCGTCGAGCGAGTCGTCCTCGAGCGGGCTCACGTCGTAACCGACCTTCGCCATCGCGCGCTTGGTGAACTCGTCGGTGTTGACGATGATCTCAGCGCCGCGCGGCACGTCGCCGATGTTCGCCTTCAGGGCCGCCGGGTTCATCGCGACGAGCACGTTCGGGGCGTCGCCCGGCGTGAGGATGTCGTGGTCGGCGAAGTGCAGCTGGAAGGAGGAGACACCGGGGAGGGTGCCCGCGGGGGCGCGGATCTCCGCCGGGAAGTTCGGCAGTGTCGAGAGGTCGTTGCCGAAGGAGGCCGTCTCCGACGTGAAGCGGTCGCCGGTCAGCTGCATGCCGTCGCCCGAGTCGCCCGCGAAGCGGATGATCACCCGGTCCAGGCGCCGGACCTCCTTGGCGTGCGCCGTGGCCCCGTTCGCCCCGTTGGCGCCGTTCGTGCCGTCCGCCGCGGGCTCGTCGGCGCCCGGGTGCTGCCCGGCTGGGCTGTTGACCTGGTTGGTCACGGTGGATCGGACCTCCTCGGGGCTGCGTGCTCGCCAGCCATCGTACGTCGGTAAGGGTTACCTTCCCTGGACTGACCACATCTCGGACGACTCCTTGAGACACCCGGCGGGCCGCCCGATCCGTACCCCGCCCGGCACTGCCAAGTCCCGCGCCTCCCGTCGAACGCCCAGGTCAGGGCGGTGCGGGGGGAGTCGGTGCCGCCGCGGACCGGCAGTCTGCCGCGGCGGACTCGATCAGGAGTCGAGATACGTCAGCACCGCCAGCACGCGGCGGTGATCAGCGTCACTCTGCGACAGACCCAGCTTCATGAAGATGTTGCTCACGTGCTTCTCGACGGCACCGTGGCTGACCACCAGCTGCTGTGCGATCGCGGAGTTCGTACGCCCCTCCGCCATCAGCCCCAGCACCTCCCGCTCGCGCGGGGTCAGCGCCGCCAGTACGTCCTGCTTGCGGCTGCGGCCCAGAAGCTGTGCGACCACCTCGGGGTCGAGCGCCGTGCCGCCCTCGGCGACACGGACCACCGCGTCCACGAACTCCCGCACCTCCGCGACGCGGTCCTTGAGCAGATAGCCGACGCCGCTGCTGGATCCCGCCAGCAGCTCCGTCGCGTACTGCTCCTCCACGTACTGCGAGAGCACCAGGACGCCCAGGCCGCGGTGGGCCTCGCGGAGCGCGATGGCAGCCCGTACGCCCTCGTCCGTGTGGGTCGGCGGCATCCGTACGTCGGCGACGACCACATCCGGCAGGGAGCCCGCGGCCGCCAGGTCGGCGACGGTCTTGACCAGTGCCTCGCCGTCCCCGACCCCCGCGACGACCTCGTGGCCCCGGTCGGTCAGCAGCCGGGTCAGGCCCTCCCGCAGGAGCACCGAGTCCTCGGCGATCACGACCCGCGCCCTGTCCTCCACGTCCTGCACGCCCTCCGCCATGGCCCCCGTCTCCTGTTCGGACTGCTCAGTACGACGCATGCGACGCGCTCAGCATTCCAGACTCGGGGCAGCCGGGCGGGCGGACGGCGGCAGCGGGGCGCGGGGCCGCCGGCGAGCGTGTGCCGGAGCGGTGCCCTGCGCCGGCGGGCGTCGCCTCAGACCCGCCAGGGGAGTTCGGCGGTGATGGTGGTGGGGCCGCCGGTGGGGGAGTCGAGGATGAGGAGTCCGTCGACGGCGGTGAGGCGGTCGGCGAGTCCGGCGAGTCCGGTGCCGTTGGTGGTGTCGGCGCCGCCTTTTCCGTTGTCGGTGACGTGGAGGAGGAGGCGGTCGTGGTTGCGCCAGAGGTCGATGCGGGCGGTGGTGGCGCCGGAGTGTTTGGTGATGTTCTGGAGGAGTTCGGAGACGGTGAAGTAGGTGATGCCTTCGATGGCTTGGGCGGGGCGGTCGGGGAGGTCGACGGTGACGGTGACGTCGGCGGTGCAGCGGGTGGCGAGTGCGGACAGGGCGGGGCCCAGTCCGCGGTCGGTGAGGATGGCGGGGTGGATGCCGCGGGCGAGGTCGCGGAGTTCTTGGAGGGCGAGTTTCACTTCGCCGTGTGCTTCGTCGACCATGTCGGCGGCGGCTTGGGGGTCTTCGAGGAGTTTTTCCTTGGCGAGGCCGAGGTCCATGGCGAGGGTGACGAGGCGGGCTTGTGCGCCGTCGTGGAGGTCGCGTTCGATGCGGCGCAGGTCCGCGGCGGCGGTGTCGGCCACCGACCCACGATCCGACTCCAGCTCCCGTACGCGCGTCGCCAGCGGTGACGGCCCGAGCAGCCCGTGCACCATCAGCCGGTCCACCTGGGTCAGCCCCCGTACGATCCACGGCGTCATCAGCAGCAGCGCCACCCCGACGAGGGCGGTGAGCGCGAGTTCGGGCGGGCTCTCCAGGTACGTGCCGCCGATCTCCGTGGTGCCGTCGGCCGTCACGCCGTCGGGCCCCACCTGCATCCCCGGCTGGCCCAGATGGCGCGGGAAGACCCACTGCCACGCGGGATACAGCGTCAGCCCCAGGCTGACGGACCAGAAGACGACGGAGACGACGAACGAGAACAGCGCCCACGGGAAGTGCAGCACCGTGTAGAGCAGATGCCGCCACGAGACGCCGCTGCGCAGCAGAGCCCCCACCCACGGCATCAGTCCGCGGCGCCGCTGGAGCGCGCGTACGGGCTCGGGCTCGGCGACGTCCACGTCCAGCAGTACGCGCGCACGGGCGCGCTCCAGGCGGCCGACGGCGCGGCAGCCCAGCAGGCCCGCGGCGAGGACGGGCACGCCGAGGAAGGTGATCAGCAGGCCGGCGCCCACCGAGAGCATGCTGACCGCGTACACGAAGAACACGCACGCGAGCGGCATGCCCGTCACGACGTGCAGCAGCTCGCGCCAGGCGCGGCCCTCGAAGGGGGCACGCAGCACACCCGGCACCCCGTGGGGGCGGGGCCGCGCGATCTCGGATGCGGTGGCCATGGGTGATGCCCGTCCTTCCGGGTCCGTGGTGGGTGTGTGCCTCAGTGGGGGGCGGAGCCCGGGCCGGGTACGGCTCGCGGGCTTCTCCTACAGGGTCCGTCGCGGACGGCGTTCCGGGCCATGGCGTGTGCACGCGTCTCGGTGAGGGGGTTTACCCCACCCCTGCCGGGGGCCCAGGGGCCGCGGGCCGTGCTGTGGCCCGGGTTCGGCTCCGGGCACGGAGTCAGCCGGCGCGCCGCAGGCTCTTCCGCTTCGCGCGCGGGGCCTTGCCTCCGGACCGCGCGTCGCCGATCTCCCGTCCGCGCCAGGGGAGTTCGGCGGTGATGGTGGTGGGGCCGCCGGCGGGGGAGTCGAGGATGAGGAGTCCGTCGACGGCGGTGAGGCGGTCGGCGAGTCCGGCGAGTCCGGTGCCGTTGGTGGTGTCGGCGCCGCCTTTTCCGTTGTCGGTGACGTGGAGGAGGAGGCGGTCGTGGTTGCGCCAGAGGTCGATGCGGGCGGTGGTGGCGGCGGAGTGTTTGGTGATGTTCTGGAGGAGTTCGGAGACGGTGAAGTAGGTGATGCCTTCGATGGCTTGGGCGGGGCGGTCGGGGAGGTCGACGGTGACGGTGACGTCGGCGGTGCAGCGGGTGGCGAGTGCGGACAGGGCGGGGCCCAGTCCGCGGTCGGTGAGGATGGCGGGGTGGATGCCGCGGGCGAGGTCGCGGAGTTCTTGGAGGGCGAGTTTCACTTCGCCGTGTGCTTCGTCGACCATGTCGGCGGCGGCTTGGGGGTCTTCGAGGAGTTTTTCCTTGGCGAGGCCGAGGTCCATGGCGAGGGTGACGAGGCGGGCTTGTGCGCCGTCGTGGAGGTCGCGTTCGATGCGGCGCAGGTCCGCGGCGGCGGTGTCGGCCACCGACCCACGATCCGACTCCAGCTCGGCGATGCGCCGCTCCAGCTCGTCCGACGGCGAGAGCAGAGCCCGTACGAGAGCACGGTCCACGTTGGTCAGGCCGCGCGCCAGCCACGGGAGCACCGGCCAGCCCACGAAGAGCGCGGGCAGCGTCACGCCGAAGCTGAGCCAGCCCCAGGGCAGGCGGATGAAGAAGTAGAGCACGTGCCGCCAGGCCACCGAGTCCTTCAGCTGCGTCCACAGCCAGGACAGGAACCCCTCCTCGCGCGCACGCAGAGCGCTCGGCTCCTCGACCCGTACGCGCAGCAGCTTCCGCGCCCGCGCGCGCTCGAACCGCCCGAGGCCGCGGACGCCGAGCAGCGTCAGCGCGAGCAGCGGAAGGCCGACCAGCGTGAACGAGAGCATGGCGCTGGCGTAGATGCAGACAGCGATGTACGCGAACCCCGCCACCCCGACCGGCATGTTGCTCAGCAGATGAGCGATCTCCCGCCACGTCTGCGCGCTGAGCACCGGCGCCGGCGGCGGAAGGGGCTCGTCCCGTTGGTCCCCGTGGCCGTAAGGGTGTGCACTCGCGGTCATGCGCCAAGACTGCCCGGTGGGCGGGGGTTGCGCCATGGGGTTCGGAGGGGGGACGACGTGGGGATAACCCCACCTTTCCGCCCCGGTCCCGCCGCCCCGGCCCGGCCGGTCACCGGGTGCGCCTCGCGGAAGGACCGGTCGCCCGGCCCTCCGCACGCGACGACGCCCGCGCCCTGCCCGAAGGCAGATGCGCGGGCGTCGCCGTCTCATGGACTCGCGGCTTCACGCCTCGCGGTCTCACGGACTCGCGTCACATGACGCTCGTCACATGGACGGAGGCCGGACGGCCGGGCGTCAGCCCAGCTCGCCGGCGGCCTTCTTGATGTCCGCCGCGAAGTTGCTCACCTCGGTGTAGACGCCGGGCTTGCCCTTGCGCGCACAGCCCTCGCCCCAGCTGACGATGCCGACCTGGACGGGCTTGCCGGCCTCGTCCTTACGGAACATGGGGCCGCCGGAGTCGCCCTGGCAGCTGTCGACGCCGCCCTCGTCGACGAGGCCCGCGCACAGCTCCTCGCCCGGGATGAGCTCGGAGTAGGCCTTCTTGCAGGTGTCGTCGTCGACGAACGGCACGGTGGCCTTGAGCATCTTCTGCTGCTGCTCGCCGCCCTCCTTGTCGGCGCCCCAGCCGGCGATGGTGAAGTCGCCCTTGTTGTTGGCGTCGTCCTCCGCGATGGGCAGCGTCTCCTGGTCGATGGGCTTGGCGAGCTTGATCAGCGCCCAGTCCTTGCCCTTGCCGTCGTAGCCCGGGGCCTGGAGGACCTCCTTGGACTTCACCTCGACCTTGTCGGAGTCCTCGAGGTCGACGACGCCGCCGGTGGCGGTGATGCTGTCGTTCTCACCGCTGCCTTCCACGCAGTGCGCGGCGGTCAGGACGATGTCCTTCTCGAAGAGCGCACCGCCGCAGCCCATGGAGAGCCGGACCATCCACGGGAACTCGCCCTTCTCCGCGGGCTCTCCGCCGACGATCTTGGCGCTGATGTCGTCGGAGTGCTGCTCCGGGGCGGCGGCGGCCTTGGACTGCTCGGCCTTCGCACCGTCCTCCTGGCCGGCCATGGCCGCACCCATCGGCGCCAGGCCCAGCGCGGCGGCGGCAACCGCCGCACCGGCTATGAGTCTCGAGATCGTCTTGCGTCGATTCTGCACGGGTTTTTCCTCTCGTGGGGGGTTACGCGCGTAGCCCGGCGGAGACGGCCCAAATCGTCCTGGAAATCAGGGAATTGGCCGGGCCCCGTCAAGCGTTGTGCGATTCTCTTCCGGCCGCGCGCGCACTGGCAAGGGGCGGTTTCCGGCGACAACGGCCCCATACAGGGGCACATGCGGCATGTGTTCGGCTGCCAGGTCCTGCCGGGTGAAAGATTGCGCGTACGCCCTAGACTCCCGTGCGTACAAGGCGCTGGACGCACGTAACGCGTACGGCGTGGTGAGAGTCGCGCACGGTGCGGGCGGCCTCGTGGTCCGGCGGACGGAAGCGGAGGAGCACGCGGACGGAAGACGCGGAGGGAAACAGCCGGACGGAACAGAGGCGCCGCCGCGCCGGGCACATCAGCACAGCGAGCGTCGAGCGAGCAGTGACCGAGTGAGGAAGGGCAGACGTGCCGGACTATTTCCACGGCTATTCGGTCGTCGGGCTGGTCGCGGTGGTCGGAGTGCTCTTCGTCGCCGTGGCCTTCGGGGCGGGGCGGCTGCTGCGTCCCGTCGTGCCGACGCGGGAGAAGTTCCTGACCTACGAATGCGGAGTCGACCCGGTCGGTGAGGGCTGGGCGCACACGCAGATCCGCTACTACGTCTACGCGTTCCTCTATGTGATCTTCGCCGTCGACTCGGTCTTCCTCTTCCCGTGGGCGACCGTATTCGCAGCGCCCGGCTTCGGCGGCATCACGCTCACGGAGATGTTCGTCTTCCTCGGATTCCTCACCGTCGGCCTGCTGTACGCATGGAAGAAGGGCGTCCTGGAATGGACGTGACGAACAGGGATCACGGGGAGAACCCGCAGAACCCGGGGAAGGGACCGGCGGACCTTCCCGATCCGGCCCGGGCCGGGGCCGGCGGCTCCGGCGGGCTCGCGGCGAGGACGATCGGCCCACTGGCCAGGCTCGCCCCCGAGCCGATGAAGGTGATCCTCAACTGGGGCCGCCGGTACAGCCTTTGGGTCTTCAACTTCGGACTGGCCTGCTGCGCCATCGAGTTCATCGCCGCGTCGATGGCGCGGCACGACTTCATCCGGCTCGGGGTGATCCCCTTCGCTCCCGGGCCCCGGCAGGCGGACCTGATGGTGGTGTCGGGCACCGTCACCGACAAGATGGCGCCCGCGGTGAAGCGGCTGCACGAGCAGATGCCGGAGCCGAAGTACGTGATCTCCTTCGGCGCGTGCTCCAACTGCGGCGGCCCGTACTGGGATTCGTACTCCGTGACCAAGGGCGTCGACCAGATCATCCCCGTCGACGTGTACGTGCCGGGCTGCCCGCCGCGTCCCGAAGCGCTGCTGCAAGGCGTCCTGAAGCTTCAGGAGAAGATCGCGCGGGAGTCGACGGCACAGCGGTACGGGCCCGGTGGCGGCGCACCGGAGCCGGGCGGAGGCGCGGGGCGCCGCACTTCGCCCGCGGCGCTCACGAAGGGCCTGGTCTCCCCGCCGCCTGCGACGGGAGCGGAGGACGAGAAGAGCGCGGAAGGTTCCTCGGCGGACGCGGCGCCGGGGCCGGTGCCAAAGCCGGATCCGGGGGCCGAGCCGGAGGAGGGTGGTGACCCGTGACCGGGCCCGACGAGCCTGAAGCGGGCGACGCGGCGGCCGACTCCGAGGCCACGGCCGCGCCTCTGCCCGAGTCCGCGACCGTGCCCGCGGGCTGGCTGCCCGAGGGTGCCGAGGAGCTGTTCGGCGAGGGCGCTCGCGCCGAGGAGGCGTACGGCCTGCTCACCGTCGACGTGCCCACGGAATCGTGGATTCCCGCGCTCCTGAAGGCCCGTGACGCGCTCGGCTGCGGCTTCTTCGACTGGCTGAGCGCCGTGGACGAGCCGGGCACCGGATTCCAGGTGTGCGCGCATGTCGTCTCGTTGCCGTCCGAGGGGCCGCACGTCGGCTCCGTACGGAGGCTGCTTCTCCGTACGACGGTGCCGCACGACGAGCCCGTGCTGCGGAGCGCGACGGCGGTCTTCGCCGGTGCGGCGTGGCACGAGCGCGAGACGCACGAGATGTTCGGCGTGGTCTTCACCGAACACCCGGGCCTGACGCCGCTCTTGCTCCCCGAGGCATTCGAAGGACACCCGCTGCGCAAGGACTTCGTGCTCGCAGCGCGCGTCGCCAAGGCGTGGCCGGGCGCGGTCGAGCCCGGCGAGTCGGCCCACGGCGCCCCCAGGCGCAGGCAGATGCTGCCGCCCGGCGTCCCCGACCCCAACGAGTGGGGTCCGCTCAAGGGACAGCTCCCGCCCGTACCGTCGCGCCCCGCGCGCGGACGGGCGGGCCGTGCGGGTACGGGGGAGCGTCCCGCCCGACGTGCGCGGTCGGCGAGCGCGGGCTCGGCGAGCCAGCGCGGTGAGGCGGAGCAGTCGCAGACACAGGAGCAGGAGCAGGAGCAGGGGCAGGGACAGGGCCAGGGCCAGACCCCGGAGCCGGGGTCGGGACCCCGGCCCCGCCCCTCCGACGCGCCGTGGCAGGCATCCGGCCCGGCATCCGGCGGTGAACCGGGCGCCAGCGGGGGCGAGTCGGGCGGTGACGGAGGGGACCGCGGCGGCGAACCCGGCGCGGGCGGCGGCGATTCCGGCGGTGACGCCGCGGCCCGCGGTGACCAGCCGGGCGCGGGTGGCGGCGATTCCGGCGGCGGCAACGGTGATTCCGGCGACTCGGGTGAACCTGGCGCCAGCCGCGGTGAACCCCGCGGCGGCGCCGCGGACCGCGGCTCCCGTGAACCCGGCGCCGGCGGGGGCGAATCCGGCGGCTCGGGCGGCCCGCCCGCGGGGGGCGGTGCCTGATGGATGTGGTCGACGTCCTCTGGCGGCTGCTCGCCGTGCTGCTGGCGTTCCTGCTTCTCCCGCTCGTCGTCGGGCAGGCCGAGCACAAGGCGATGGCGCACATGCAGGGCCGCGTCGGTCCGATGTACGCGGGCGGCTTCCATGGCTGGGCCCAACTCGTCGCCGACGGCGTGAAGTTCGCGCAGAAGGAAGACATCGTGCCGAGCGGCGCCGACCGCCGGGTCTTCCAACTCGCCCCGGCCATCGCGCTGTTGCCGTACCTCGTCGTGCTGATCGCCATCCCGGTCGGCGAGGGCGACGCGGTCGGCCAGGTCGTGGACGCGGGCGTCTTCTTCGTACTCGCCGTGATGGGCGTGGGCGTTCTGGGCTCGCTCATGGGCGGCTGGGCCTCCGCCAACAAGTTCTCGCTCCTCGGCGGACTCCGTACCGCGGCTCAACTACTCGCGTACGAGCTGCCGATGCTGCTCGCCGCCGCCTCCGTCGCGATGGCCGCCGGCACGCTCTCGCTGCCGGGCATCCTGGACGCCTGGCAGCCGTGGTGGCTGCCGTGGCAGATCATCGGAGGGCTGGTCTTCTTCACCGCCGGGCTCGCGGAGCTCCAGCGTCCGCCCTTCGACGCCCCGGTCGCCGACTCCGAGATCATCTTCGGCGCGTACACCGAGTACACCGGGCTGCGGTTCGCGCTCTTCCTGCTCGCCGAGTACGCGGGCATCGTCGTGCTCTCCGCGCTGACGGCCGTGCTCTTCCTCGGTGGCTGGCACGGACCGGCCTCCGGCGAACTCGGCTGGGTGTGGACGCTGTTGAAGACCGCCGTGCTCGCATTCGTCGTCATCTGGCTGCGGGTGAGCTACCCGCGGCTGCGTGAGGACCAGATCCAGCGCGTGGCGTGGACCGTGCTCGTCCCGCTCGCCCTTCTCCAGATCGCCCTCACCGGCGTCGTCAAGGTGGTGATCCAGTAATGCCCGTGCCCGGCTCCGGACTCGCCAAGGGCCTGGCCGTCACCCTCCGTACGATGACGCGCCGTTCGGTCACCGCGCAGTACCCCGACGCACAGCCCGAACTGCCGCCGCGCAGCCGGGGCGTGATCGGGCTCTTCGAGGAGAACTGCACGGTGTGCATGCTGTGCGCCCGCGAGTGCCCCGACTGGTGCATCTACATCGACTCCCACAAGGAGACGATGCCGGCCGCCGCCCCGGGCGGACGCGAGCGCAGCCGCAACGTCCTCGACCGCTTCGCGATCGACTTCGCGCTGTGCATGTACTGCGGCATCTGCATCGACGTCTGCCCGTTCGACGCGCTGTTCTGGTCACCGGAGTTCGAGTACGCCGAGACCGACATCCGCGACCTCACCCACGAACGCGACAAGCTCCGGGAGTGGATGTGGACGGTGCCCGAGCCGCCGCCGCTCGATCCGGCGGCCGAGGAGCCCAAGGAGATCGGCGCCGCACGCAAGACCGCGGACAAACTCGCCGCACAGCAGGCGGAGTCCGAGCGGGAGCAGCAGTCCGGGCCGGAGCCGGGGACAGGGCCGGAGCCGGAGCCGGACTCCGCAGCGCCGGCCCCCGGGCGGGACCGGCAGGACCCGCAGGAGCGTGAGCAGGACGGTCAGGAGGACGATTCGTGAACCTGGCCGCGGCCGGCGCCCACCCCGGCTTCCTCTCGCCCACCGGAGTCGAGATCGTCTTCGTCCTCGTCGGGCTGGCCACCTTCGCGGCCGCGCTCATCACCGTCACGACCAAGCAACTCGTGCACGCCGCCCTGTGGCTGGTGGCCGCGCTCGGCGGGGTCGCCGTCGAATATCTGCTGCTGACGGCCGAGTTCATCGCCTGGGTGCAGGTGCTGATCTACGTGGGCTCGGTGGTCGTACTCCTCCTCTTCGGGCTGATGCTCACCAAGGCGCCGATAGGCCCCTCGCCCGACGCGGATTCGGGCAACCGCCCGCTCGCACTCGGCGTGGCCGTCGTCTCGGCGGCCACGCTCGTCACTGTCGTCGTCGACGCCTTCCGCACCACCTGGATCGGACTGGACACCGCCGCGAAGGGATCGACCCGGGTCACGGGCGAGGCGCTCTTCCGCGGCTGGGTGCTCCCCTTCGAAGCGCTGTCCGTACTGCTGCTGGCGGCGCTCGTCGGTGCCATAGTCCTCTCCCGGCGGGCCGCACCGGAGAAGACCCGGGAGCAGACCCGGGAGCAGAACCCGGGGAAGAGCCCGGCGAAGAGCCCGGGGAACGACACCGCGCCGGAGGAGAACCAGGAGGGGCAGCGCTGATGCATCTCGCGTACCCGGCCGTGCTCGCAGCCCTCCTCTTCTCCACCGGCCTCTACGGCGTCCTCGCCCGCCGCAACGCCATCCTCATGCTGATGTCGGTCGAGTTGATGCTCAACGCCGTCAATCTCAACCTCGTCGCGTTCGACGTCTGGCTCCGCGAGGAGCTCCACACGGGCCAGGCGCTCGCGCTCTTCACCATCGCCATCGCCGCCGCCGAGATCGGCATCGGCCTCGCCATCGTGCTGCTCGTGTACCGCAGCCGCGGCAGCTCCGACATCGACCGGCTCAGAGACCTCCGCGAAGGCGGCCCGGGAACGGACGGCGACGACGCGGCCGGCGGGCCCCCGAGAACCGGCGGCGACAGCGATACGGGCTCCGGCGGCACCGGGACCGGACCGAGCGACAGGGCCGGTGCGACGGCCACCACCGACAGCGGGAGGCAGACAGCGTGAGCACCACGACCCTGGCCGCCCTCGTCCCGCTGCTGCCGTTCCTCGGAGCGGTCGCGGGGCTCCTCACAGGCCGCCGCGCGCCCGGCTTCGCCCGGCCGCTGGCCGTGCTGCCGACTCTCCTGTCCACCGCGTTCGCCGTCACCGTCGCGGTGCGCCAGGGCGGCGGCGAGCCCCTGAGGGCCGCGACCGAGCTGACTCCGACGGGCGACGCCGCCCTCCCCGTCGAACTCGCCCTCCACCTCGACGGGTTCGCGGTCCTGGTCGCCGTGCTCGTCGGCGTCGTCGCCTCGTGCGTACAGCTCTACTCGACGGGCTATCTGCGCGACGACCCGCGCTACGCGAGCTACGCCGCCTTCGTCTCCCTCTTCACCGCCGCGATGCTGCTCGTCGTCTACGCGGACGACCTCATCGTGCTGCTCGTCGGCTGGGAGGTCATGGGCATCTGCTCCTACTTCCTCGTCGGGCACTACTGGGAGACGCAGGCCGCACGGGCCGCGTCGATCAAGGCGTTCCTCGTCACCAAGCTCGGCGACGTGCCGTTCCTCATCGGCATCCTGGTGCTCGCCACCGAGGCGGGGACCTTCCGCATCAGCGGCATCACCGGCAAACTCACCTCCCAGCTCGCCCAGTTCGAGCTGTCGCACCCCACCGTCATCGCGCTGCTGCTGCTCGCCGGGATCGCGGGCAAGTCCGCGCAGTTCCCGCTGAACACCTGGCTGCCGGACGCGATGGCCGGCCCGACGCCCGTGTCGGCGCTGATCCACGCGGCCACGATGGTCGCGGCCGGTGTGTACGTGGTCGCGCGGCTGCTTCCCGTCTTCGCCGCCTCCACCGCCGCGCTCGTCGTACTGGCCGCGACGGCCGCCGTCACCATCGTCGGGTCGGCGCTCTCCGCGCTCGCGCAGGACGACATCAAACGGGTGCTCGCCTACTCGACGATCGGTCAACTCGCCTACATGGCAGGGGCGCTGGCCGTCACCGACCGTGGCGCCGCAGTGTTCCACCTCCTTACGCACGGCGCGTTCAAGGCGTTGCTCTTCCTCGCCGCGGGCGTCGTCATCCACGCCGCCGGTACGAACTCGCTCGCCGCGATGGCCCGCATGGGCGGCCTCACCAAGATCGCCCCGGACGCGTACTGGACGATGACGGTGGGGCTGCTCGCCCTCGCCGCGATCCCTCCCTTCAGTGGCTTCTTCTCCAAGGAGGCGGTCCTCGGGGCCGCGGAGCACGCCGCGTTCGGCGAGGCGCACGCGGGCGGCCCGACCCCGGCCGCGGGCTGGATCGTGCTGGTGGCGGGCATGCTCGGCGCACTGCTGACCGCGGCGTACGCCACGCGCCTGTGGCTCCTCGCCTTCCGCGGCGAGGGCCCCCGCGCCTCCGCCGAGGAACACGGGCGTGAGCCCGCCGTCATGAACATCGTGCTGTGGGTGCTGGCCGTCCCCTCCCTCGCGCTCGGCCTCGCCTTCGGCCCGCTGTCCGGATGGTTCGACAGCGGATCGCTCGCTCCCTCCCTCGTGACGTCCGTGCTCGCCACGGGCGTCGCCCTCGTCGGTGTCGTCGCGACGTACGGCGCATGGCGGCACACCACCGCCCTCGCGGCGTCCCGCGCACCCATGGGCGCCGTGGCCGCCCACCCGCAGGGCGACCCCGCCCTCTCCGAGGCCGAGGCCATCGCCACCCACGAACCCGCCTACGGAGACATCGCCTCCGCCCCCGACCCGGCCGACCCGGGACGGCTGCTGCTCGGCCGCCTGCACGAGACCGCCGCGCACGGCTTCCGGCTGGACGCCGCCTACCGGGCGCTGTTCGTACGCCCGACGCACGCCGCCGCCCGCCTCGTGCGCTTCATCGACCGCGAAGTCGTCGACACCTACGTACGGGGCGCGGCGCTGGGGCCCCGGCTGCTGGGCACGCTCGTACGCCGCACGCAGACCGGCAATACGCAGACCTACCTCGGCGCGCTCGTCGTGGGTTCGCTGCTGCTCACCGTGGCCGTCGTCCTCGTCGCCGCCGGAACCGGAGGGGCCTGACCGTGATCTCCCTCAGCAACACCGTCATGCAGGCGCTCCTCATCGCCGTGCTCGTCCTTCCCCTGCTGGGCTCCGCCGCCGCCCTGCTGCCCGCGCCGCCCGGGCTCAAGGGCCGCGACCCGGAGCAGGCGGTGCTGCGGCACGGCGTCACCGTCACAGGAGCCGTGCTCGCCGCATCCGTCGTCCTCGCCCTCGGCTTCGACACCGGCCGGCCCGGCACCATGCAGGCCGAGTCGGACGTCGAGTGGATCCCCTCCCTCGGCATTCACCTCCATCTCGGGGTCGACGGCGTCTCGTTGCCACTGCTCCTGCTGACCGCGCTGCTCACCTTCCTCTGCGCCCTCTACAGCTACGGCGCCAACGCCAAGGCCACGGCGGCGAGTCCGGACGCCTCCGCGAACCCGTCCGAAGAGGGAGCCACGTCCGAAGACGACGCGAGCGGGACGGAGGCTGGAGACACCCCCGCACGCCGCGCCGGCCGCCCCCAGGGCTTCGTCGCCCTGATCCTGCTCCTGGAGGCCGGAACGCTGGCCACCTTCGCCACGCTCGACCTGGTCCTGTTCTTCCTCGCCTTCGAGACCGTGCTCGTCCCGATGTACTTCCTCATCGCCCGCTGGGGCGGAGCGGAACGAGGCCCCGCCGCCTGGAAGTTCATCCTCTACACGCTGCTCGGCTCCGTCGTGATGCTGCTCGGCCTCCTTCTCATCGGCTTCAAGACCGGCACCTTCGACATGGTGGCACTCGCCACCGACAGCCACCCCGCGCTCAGCGGCGCCACCCAGATCGTCGCCGTGCTCGCCATCGGCGCCGGTCTCGCCGTCAAGACCCCGATGTGGCCGCTGCACAGCTGGCTGCCCGACGCGCACACGGCCGCGCCGACCGTCGGCTCCGTGCTGCTGGCCGGCGTGCTGCTGAAGATGGGCACGTACGGATTCGTACGCATCCTGCTGCCCATCGCCCCCGAGGGGATGCGGGCCTTCGCCCCGTATCTGGGCGCCCTCGCCGTGACCGGCATCGTCTACGGATCGCTCGCCTGCCTCGCACTCGCGCGCCGCGGCGCGCACGGCGACCTCAAGCGGCTCATCGCGTACTCGTCCGTCGGGCACATGGGATTCGTGCTGCTCGGCATCGCGACGATGACACCGACGGGCGTCAACGGCGCCCTGTTCGCGAACGTCGCGCACGGCCTCATCACCGGGCTGCTCTTCTTCCTCGTCGGTGCCCTCAAGGAGCGCGCGGGCAGCACCGACCTCGACACTCTTTCCGGTGAGACGGGCGGTGCGCTGTACGGCACCGCACCGCGCTTCGGCGGCCTCATCGCCTTCGGCGCCGTCGCCTCGCTCGGCCTGCCCGGACTCGCGGGATTCTGGGGGGAGATGCTCGCGCTGCTCGGCGCCTTCGACCCCGGCGACGGGCTCAGCCGGCCCGCGTTCATCACGTACATGGCGGTCGGCGGTCTCGGCACGCTGCTCACCGCCGCGTACATGCTCGTCGTCGTGCGCCGCGTCTGCATGGGCGACCCCCTGGAGGAACGCGGCGCCCCCGAACACCACGAGCGCTGGCAGCTGCGCGACCCGGAGCCCGGCACGTCTCCGGAGCCCGCGGCCCCGGGAGAGCACCCCGCACCCGCGACCGTGCGCCTGCCCGACGTACGCAGTTACGAGTACGCGGCCTGGACGCCGCTCGTCGCCCTCACCGTCGCCGCCGGACTGTGGCCCGCGCTCCTCCTCGGGCTCACAGACCCCGCCGTGCAGAACCTCCTTCCAGGAGTGACCCGATGACCGTCCTCACTTACGGGGCCGTGCAGGCAGCGGAGGCCATGCGGGGCGCGGCCCAGGCCGTACACCCCGCAGCCGTACACCCCGCGCACGCCACCGCACCCGCGCAGCTCGCGCACTCGGGACCGCTCGCCGAATCGGCCCGACTCGCGGACTCCGCCGTGCAGTCCGTCGACTGGCTGGCGATCTCCCCGCCGACCGTCGCCGCCGTGGCGGGCCTCGCCGTCCTCGTCGCCGACCTCTTCCTCCCCGAGCGCGGCAAGCGGCTCCTCGGCCCGGTCTCCGCCGTGTCGCTGCTGCTGGCCGCGCTGCCCCTGCTCTTCCTCCGTACGAGGGACCTCAGCACGTTCTGCCTCCCCGACGGCTCCCAGGCGTGCAGCTACTCCGCCGACACCCTCGCGCTCGTGCTCCAATTCCTGGTGCTGGGCGCGGCGTTCGTCACCGCCCTGCTGTCGATGCCTACTGTGCGCGACCTGCGGCTGCCCGCCGGCGAGTACTGGTTCCTGCTGCTGTCCGCCACCGCCGGCGCCGCGCTCATCCCGGCCTCCCGCGACCTCGTCACCCTCGTCATCGCGCTGGAGACCGCCTCGCTGCCGGCCTTCGCGCTCGTCGGGCTGCGGCGCGGAAGCCGCGGATCGGCGGAGGCCGCCCTGAAGTTCTTCCTCTCCTCCGTGACCGCCACCGCCGTGACCCTCCTCGGGGCGAGCTTCCTCTACGCCGTCACCGGCACCCTCTACTTCCAGGGGATCAGCGAGGGCCTCACGCGCGCCGATCCGCAGCTGGAGACCCTGGCCGGCGCGGGCATCGCCCTCACGCTCGTCGGCTTCGCCTTCAAGGCGTCGGTCGTCCCCTTCCACTTCTGGGTGCCGGACACATACGTGGGCGCGCCGGTGCCGGTGGCCGCGTTCCTGTCCGTCGTCGGCAAGACCGCCGGGATCTCCGGGCTCATCCTCCTCGTCGTCGAGGCGTTCTCCTCCCGCGCGGAGCTGTGGGGCCCGGCCCTGGCCGTGCTCGCCGCCGTCACGATGACGGCAGGGAACGCCGCGGCGCTGCGCCAGCGCATCGACCGCGCGCACGGCGCCGTGCGCCTGCTCGCCTGGTCCTCCGTCGGACAGGCGGGGTATCTGCTGGTGCCCCTCGCCGCCGCGGCGCCGGACGTGGGCGGTACGGAGCCTTCCGGCCCGGCCCTGTCGACCGTCGGCGCGACAGTCGCCTACCTCCTGATGTACGGGGCGGTGAACCTCGGTGCCTTCGCCGTCGTCGCACACATAGGACGTGCGGGCGGCGCCAACAGACTGGGCGACTACCGCGGCCTGTACGCGGCCCACCCCCTCGCCGCCCTGGCCCTCGCCTTCTTCCTGCTCTGCCTCGCGGGACTGCCGCCGGGAGTCATCGGGCTCTTCGCGAAGGTGGCGATCTTCTCCGCCGCGGTCGGCAACGGCCTGGGCTGGCTCGCCGTGATCATGGCGGTGAACGTCGTGATCGCCCTCTTCTACTACCTCCGCTGGACCGCGCTCGTCTTCCGCCCGGCCGTCCCCGAGTCCGCCGCCGGGGCCGGCCGTCCGCAGGGCGTGGGGGAGCCGGGCGGCGCGCGCATGGCCACTCCGCTGTCTGCCGGGATCGCGCTCACCGCGGCCGTCGGCATCGCCCTCTCCCTCGACCCGGATCTCGTGCTCATTTTCACCGCCGGGGGCCTGCGGTAGCGGTCCGCCGAGTCCGGGCCCCGCGCCGGGGCTCCGGACGGGGCCCCGTGCTCGCTTCCGGACCCGCATGCGGCCGTACGGGGCACGTCGTGCCTGGCAGGGAACTGTTGTCCGGCTCCCGGCGTTGACCAGGGCGGAGAGGTTCCACCGAACCGTGGCACGACCACGCGGCTCAGGGTTCCCCTGCTGCACCACTGGAGGGCGTACTGTGCACCGGCACAACGGGCTGAGGACAGCCCTGCTCCTCGGGGGCCTGTCGGCACTCATCATCGTCATCGGCAGCTTCTTCGGCCGTACGGGCCTCGTCATCGCACTGCTCGTCGCTCTGGGCACGAACGGCTACGCGTACTGGCGCAGCGACAGGATCGCCCTGAGCGCGATGCGCGCGCGCCCCGTCAGCGAGTTCGAGGCCCCCGAGCTGTACCGGATGGTCCGCGAGCTCTCCACGGCGGCCCGGCAGCCGATGCCGCGGCTGTACATCTCGCCCACCCAGGCGCCCAACGCCTTCGCCACCGGCCGCAACCCCCGCAACGCGGCCGTCTGTTGCACCGACGGAATCCTCCGCCTCCTCGACGAGCGTGAGCTGCGCGGCGTCATCGGCCACGAGCTGAGCCACGTCTACAACCGCGACATCCTCATCTCGTCCGTCGCCGGAGCCCTCGCCTCCGTGGTGATGTTCCTCGTCAACTTCGCCTGGCTGATCCCCTTCGGGCGCAGCGACGACGACGAGGGCCCGGGCCTCTTCGGGATGCTGATGGTCATGATCCTGGGGCCGCTCGCGGCCGTCGTGATCCAGCTCGCGGTCTCACGCTCGCGGGAGTACGAGGCGGACACCTCCGGCGCCCAGCTCACCGGCGACCCGCTCGCCCTCGCCTCCGCTCTGCGCAAACTCGACGCCGGCACCCGCCAGTTGCCGCTCCCGCCCGAGCCGAGGCTGGAGACGGCGAGCCATCTGATGATCGCCAACCCGTTCCGTCGCGGCGAGGGCATGGCCCGGCTCTTCTCCACGCACCCGCCGATGAGCCGGCGCGTGGCCCGCCTGGAGCGCATGGCCGGCCGCCGGTAGCCGGCCCGCCGGGTCCTGCCCGCAGGCGCGCGCCTTGCCCGTACGTACGGCTCGTACGTACGCCCCTTGCTCGTACGTGCCCTACGTGAAGCACCTCACGTACGAAACGGTTTCGTTCCGCGGGGCGGACGGTTAGCCTGCTGCTGTACGAAACAGTTTCGTTCGGGAAAGGGGAGCGAGCATGGCCGAAGCCGCGGCGGCGCGCCGCAGCCGGATCACGCCCGAGCGTGAGTCCGAGCTGTACGCGGCAGTGCTCGACCTGCTCCGGCAGGTCGGCTACGACGCCCTCACCATGGACGCCGTCGCCGCACGCACCCGCTCCAGCAAGGCCACCCTCTACCGCCAGTGGGGCGGCAAGGCCGAGCTGGTCGTCAGGGCGCTCCGCCACGAGAAGCCGCTACGGCTCGCCGACGTCGACACCGGCTCGCTGCGCGGCGACTTCCACGAGCTGGCCATGCGCCAGAGCGACTGCCAGCTGGAGCAGGACTCCGCGCTCATGCGGGGTCTGGCCATGGCGGTGCACGCGAACCCCGATCTCCTCCAGGCCTTCCGCGAGTTGCTCATCGAACCCGAGCTGGAAGAGCTGCGCAGGATGCTGGGGCGCGCCGTCGAGCGGGGCGAGATCCGCGCGGACAACCCCGCGACGGAGTACGTCCTGCACATGCTCATCGGCGCGTTCGCGGCCAGGACCCTGATCGACGAACAGCCGCCCACCCAGGACTTCCTCATCTCGTACACAGACGCCGTGGTTCTCCCCGCCCTCGGCGCCTGACCGTCCAGATCAACCAGACCGTCCAGAACCGTTCCCGTGCCACACCCGCAGCACCTGACGCGACCGCTCACGTCGTCGGGCCGATGCAACCCGCCCTGCAAGACCACGACTTGACCGGGAGTACGTCCTCGTGGCCACTTTCCTCTCCAAACTGGGCCGATTCGCCTTCCGGCGACGGCACTTCGTCGCCCTGCTCTGGGTGGTGCTGCTGTCGCTCGCCGGCGTGGGCGCCGCGCAGGCGCACACCGCGGGCTCCGCGTCCTTCTCGATTCCGGGCACCGAGGCGCAGAAGGCCTTCGACCTGCTGGAGGACCGCTTCCCCGGTTCGAGCGCCGACGGTGCGACCGCG
Organism: Streptomyces winkii; assembly: GCF_032248595.1. Lineage (NCBI taxonomy): Bacteria > Bacillati > Actinomycetota > Actinomycetes > Kitasatosporales > Streptomycetaceae > Streptomyces > Streptomyces winkii. The sequence goes on from NZ_JASTTH010000001.1 coordinate 196,641, forward strand.
CGCGTCGTCTTCAAGGCGCCGGACGGGCAGAAGATCACCGCGCCCGGCAACAGGACCACCGTCCAGGAGGCCGTCGCCGAACTCGGCTCGGGCTCCGAAGTCGCCTCCGTCGTCGACCCGTTCAAGGCGAAGGCCGTCAGCAGGGACGGAACGCTCACGTACGCGCAGGTCTCGTACGAGGTCCCCGGCATGGAGCTGGAGGAGTCCTCGCGCGACGCGCTCCAGGACGTCGCCCAGGACGCCAGGGACAAGGGCCTGACCGTCGAAGTCGGCGGCGACGCGCTCAACAAGGTGCCCGAGACGGGCTCCACGGAGGTCATCGGGATCGGCATCGCCTCCGTCGTGCTGCTGATCACGTTCGGCTCGCTGATCGCGGCCGGACTTCCGCTGCTCACCGCCCTGATCGGCGTCGGCATCGGCATCTCCACGATCACCGCGCTGTCGGAGGCGCTTGATCTGGACTCCACGACCTCGACGCTCGCGATGATGATCGGCCTCGCGGTCGGCATCGACTACGCCCTCTTCATCGTCTCCCGTTACCGCGCCGAACTCGCCGAGGGCCGCGAGCGGGAGGAGGCCGCGGGCAGGGCGGTCGGCACCGCCGGTTCCGCCGTGGTGTTCGCCGGACTCACCGTCGTGATCGCGCTCGTCGGGCTCGCCGTCGTCGACATCCCCGTACTGACCAAGATGGGCGTCGCGGCCGCGGGCACCGTCGCCATCGCGGTCCTCATCGCGCTCACGCTGATCCCCGCGCTGCTCGGATACGCGCGCAAGAGGGTGCGGCCCGCGGGCGCGCGGCGCAACGCACGGCGCAAGCAGAAGGACGGCGGCGACGACGCGAAGGCGGCGGGCGCCGAGGCCAGGCCCAACATGGGCACGCGCTGGGCGCGTTTCGTCGTCCGCAGGCCCGTCACCGTGCTGCTGCTCGCGGTCATCGGCCTCGGCGCGGCCGCGGTCCCGGCAGGCTCGCTCGAACTCGGCCTGCCCGACGACGGTTCGCAGCCGACGGACACCACGCAGCGCAAGGCGTACGACCTGCTCTCCGACGGTTTCGGGCCGGGCTTCAACGGCCCGCTGACGGTCGTCGTCGACGCCGGAACCAGCGACGACCCGAAGGCCGCCGTCGGCGAGGTCACCAGGACCGTGAAGAGCCTCGACGACGTGCTCACCGTGACCCCGGCCAAGTACAACAAGGCCGGCGACACCGCGATGATCAACGTGATCCCGCGCTCCGAGCCTTCCTCGACCAGGACCGAGGACCTGGTGCACGCCATCCGCGGAGCCGGAGACGGCATAGAGGCGGACACGCACGCCGACGTGCTGGTCACCGGCGCCACCGCGATGAACATCGACGTCTCGCAGAAGCTCGACGACGCCCTCGCCCCCTATCTGGCACTCGTCGTCGGTCTGGCCTTCCTGCTGCTGATCGTCGTCTTCCGCTCGATCCTCGTGCCGCTCAAGGCCGCGCTCGGCTTCCTGCTCTCCGTGCTCGCCGCGCTCGGCGCGGTGGTCGCCGTCTTCCAATGGGGCTGGCTGGCCGACCTGATGGCCGTCGAGGAGACCGGTCCCGTCATGTCGATGATGCCGATCTTCATGGTGGGCGTCGTGTTCGGACTGGCGATGGACTACGAGGTCTTCCTGGTCACACGCATGCGGGAGGCGTACGTCCACGGGGAGCGGCCGGGACAGGCCGTCGTCACCGGCTTCCGGCACGGGGCACGGGTCGTCACCGCCGCGGCGGTCATCATGATCGCGGTGTTCTCCGGCTTCATCGGGTCGACCGACTCGATGGTCAAGATGATCGGCTTCGGTCTCGCCATCGCCGTCCTCTTCGACGCGTTCATCGTGCGCATGGCCATCGTCCCGGCGGTGCTGGCGATGCTGGGCCGCGCCGCCTGGTGGCTGCCACGGTGGCTGGACCGCGCCCTGCCGGACGTGGACGTGGAGGGCGAGGGTCTGCGCGACGACCCCGGCGCCTCCGGTCCCGCGGAGCCCGCCGCCGAGCCGGCCGGCGCGATCCCGCCGCCCTCGGCCGGGCCCGCGCGCGTACCGGTGGGCGTGGGCGCCGGCGCCTACGAGGCCGGCGCCGGAACGGCCACGGCACACGAGCCCGGTGCGCATGCGCTGACGGCCACGATGGCGGGCCCCGCCGAGGGCCCGTACGAGGGGAACGGATGCGCCGTCCGCGGGACCGTGCGCAACGCCGCCGGCAAGGGGCTCGCGCGCGCCGCGCTGACGCTGATCTCACTCGACGGACGTCAACTCGGCCGCACCGTCGCCCAGTTCGACGGCTCGTACGCGATGCCGGCCCCCGGGCCCGGCAGCTACGTGCTGATCGCCGCCGCCGACCGCCACCAGCCGCAGGCCTCGACGGTCGCGGTCGGCGAGGAGCCGCTGGCCCACGACGTCCTGCTCACCGGCACCAGCGGTCTGGCGGGCCGCGTCCGCAGCGCCGCGGACGGCCGCCCGGTGACGGGGGCGCTGGTCGTGGTGACGGATGTGCGCGGCGAGGCGCTGGCCACCGCCACCACCGGCGGACGGGGCGACTTCCGCTTCGACGAGCTGGTGACCGGAGCCTTCACGCTCGCGGTCAACGCACCGGGACACCGGCCCACGGCCCGCTCCGTCGAGGTGGACGGGGACGAGGTCACCCGCATCGAGATCGAACTCGCGGCGGGCGCACGGGTGCACGGCATCGTACGAGCGGGCGCGGACAGCGAACCGCTGCCGGACGCCAGGGTCACGCTCGTCGACGCCGCGGGCAACGTGGTCGCCACCGCCACGACCGGCAAGGACGGCGCCTACGCCTTCTCCGACCTGGACGCCGGCGACTACTCCGTCATCGCCGGCGGCTATCCGCCGGTGGCGAGCGTTCTGCACGTCGACGGTCGGGGAGTCGACGGCTTCGACATCGAACTGCACCACCCGGACGAGTAGTTCAGCGCCCCGGCTCCTCAGGCCGGGAAACCCGCAGGGCCCGGTGCACGGCGCGCGACACGAGCGGAGTGCGCGTGCGCGCGCCGCCCGGCCCGCGCGGGGCCGGTGAGCGGACCGCGCGGCTGCGGCCTGCCACCGGCCCACTCAGCGGTAGTTCACGAACTGGAGCGGGAAGTCGAAGTCCTTTCCCTTCAACAGCGCGATGATCTCCTGGAGATGGTCCCGGCTCTTGGACGAGACCCGCAGCTCGTCGCCCTGGACCTGGGCCTTGACGCCCTTCGGCCCCTCGTCGCGGATGACCTTCGCGATCTTCTTGGCTTCGTCCTGCGCGATGCCCTCCTTGAGTGACGCGAAGATCTTGTACTCCTTGCCGGACGCCTGCGGTTCGCCCGCGTCCAGCGCCTTGAGGGAGATACCGCGCTTGATCAGCTTTGACTGGAGGATGTCGAGTACGGCCTTCACCCGCTCCTCCGCGTTGGCCCGCATCTCGATCTTCTCGCCCGACCACGCGACCGAGGCGTCCACGCCGCGGAAGTCGTAGCGCTGTGAGATCTCCTTGGAGGCCTGGTTGATGGCGTTGTCGACCTCCTGCCGCTCGACCTTCGAGACGATGTCGAAACTGGAGTCGGCCATGGTGAGTTGGCTCCTCGTAGATAGATCCGTCAAACAGGCGGCCCGCGACGCGAACCGCGGGCCAGCCTAGCCACTGAGCAGCCCCCGCACCCCTGATCAACCGGGTGGCGAAGCACCCCCGGTCATCGGGTATGGTTTACGGCGTTGCCACGGAGCACCGCCTACGGGCGGGGCCGGGCAGCAATCCCAGGCGGTGTGCCCGAGCGGCCAAAGGGAGCAGACTGTAAATCTGCCGGCTCAGCCTTCCTAGGTTCGAATCCTAGCGCCGCCACAGACAAGAAGGGGCCCGTGACCAGCGTGGAAGCTGGTCACGGGCCCCTTCTGCGCCGCCTTCCTGTGGTCGCGCTTCTTGCGGCGTATGCCCCACTTTGTCTCACCCTGATTCGCATGCTGACCAGCTTGTGTGGGGCAGGCGTGGGGCATCAATCCGTCCTGAGTTGCGGTTCCGCACTCGAACACGGGTACTGGGGCGGCGACGCTACCGCTGAGCGGCGCATCCTGTTCCACGTCAACGTCGGGGCCGCCGTGGTGCAGTTTCCCGACTGGACGTTGGGTGATTGATGTTTGCGTGCAGGTACCTGGCTTGCAGGAGCAGGCTCATGCGCGTCTCGTCCAGAGGGCTTCGTGTCGGCACTCCCGGAGAGCTTGTCATCTTGTGTGCGGACGACCGACGCGGTCATCGAAAGGACTCGTGGCTATGCGTGGACCTGCGTCCTGGCAGCAGGTGGTGGTTCTTGCATGTCAGGTGACCTCGGTGCGCACACCTGGGATGTCCAGTGTTGTGATGGGCGCGCCGTTGGGGGTGCAGCAATCGGAGAGATAGACAAAGTTTAGGTTCTCGAATTTCCTGAAGACTTGAGGGTCGGGGGGTGCAACGCAGTCGAAAAGATGCAACTCGGTCAACGAGGCAGGGGTATTCTTGAGTGAAAGAAGCCAGCCACTCACGTCGTTGTCGAAGAGCGCTAGGGTTTGCAGACTATTCATTCCTGCAAGATTCTTGAGGTGAGGCAGCTTAGTTCTATCATTCCCCAGTAGGTGCAAGTGTGGAAGGTTGGCGAGGGTCGTCAACGGGCGCAGATCCTTGTCTGCAACGTGATGCAAACTGAGCGTTTGCAGCTTGGGAAGCAGGCGCAAGTTTCTCAGGTCTAAGTCTCCAGTCAGAGGAACCCCGAGCCAGTTCAGTTCCTTGAGATTCGCGATCGCAGATGTATTGTTTAGCGACGCATCACCGAACAATAGAAATTCCTCCAGGTTCGAATGGACTCGGAGGAATGACAAGTCAGCACTACCGCGCATATTGCTTATCCATAGGTGCTGTAGAGGGGGAAATTCGGCGAGCATCTCGAGTTGCGGCGCTGAGGAAGTTATTTGGAGGCGGGTTAATGAACGCAGTCGACTTGCCGCGTGTAGTTGGCCGGAATGAGTGAGTGATACGAGACTTCCTGTCAACGACAGTCGTGACAGGACAGCGTCGGCATAGGCGTCGGCATCGAAATAGTTCCATGCGCGGATGAGCTGCTTGATAACGTCGCTACGATCATCCCCCACGTATCCTGACAGAAGTTCAAGCGACTCCTCACCCCCGATCAGTGCCACGGTCCGTACCGTTTGTGCCGCAGCCTTCTCGGTGAGTTGCCCCAATGATCGCGGTAACCAACGCAGCAGGCTGGATCCCACCGCGGCTAAAGCGGGTGGATCCGTGTCTCGCTTAGCGGGAAGCAGCTGGGTTATGGCCTCGTCCAGACGGTGTGCGAGCGTCTCAGATACGGAAGGCATTGTCTCCTGACAGGCCGCCGCCAAAAGTCGAAGCTTGCGCGCGTGGCGCCGTTCTTTTTCGGCGCGGTCAAGGATGCCAGCGAGAAGTTCTTCCCGCTGGCGCGTGTTGGCGTGTCCCGCAGCCATGATGATCGTCTCTCGCCACAGATCCAGATGTGCCCGACCGACCAGGTTGCCGATGCGGTCTTCCTCTGCCGCCTCCTCTGCAGCCAGGTACTCCTGGAAGGTGCGGTGCACGAAGTCCACACGCCCCTCTGCGGGGGATCGGAGGATTCCGGAGCGATGCCGTAGTTGCTCCAGGGTCCGGTCGCCGTCCAGAACGTCCAGATGGCGCATGGCCCTCAGCTTCGCCGTGACGTACGCGGCCGCCCTCTCCAACTCGATTTCGCTGAGGTTGTTGTCCGACATTCGCCATGCAAGATCCCTCATTATGACGAGTTTGTCGCTAAGGCTGAGTTGGCTGTCTACAGCGCTCGGCACATTGCGATCCGCGTCTCGGTCGTGGACCAGAGTGTGCAGGGCGTTGCGATACAGCTCCATGTGATCCCGGGGTAGTTGGCGGCCCCTGTTCAGGTGCATCGCGCACAACATGGCTGCTAACAATGGCGTACCCGCGAGAGATTGAAGATGAGCGCGGTCTTTGAGGCTGGTGAGCAGGAACTGCTCGTACTGGGGTAGTTCCTCCACGGTGCAGGGCAGTTCGTCGCCCAGCTCCCGAACTGCGTGGTGCCACTGCCGTACGAAGGCCGCTAGGTCCGGCGGCGTCATCCGGTCTAGGTGGAGGACTGTGAAGTCCTCACGCCGCAGCCAGTCCGCGCTGGCTGCCGCGGGGCGTGAGGTGACGACAACCCGCACATTGGCGTATTGCCCCAGCAACTTGCGCAGCCAGTCCCGCACTGCTCGGCGTTCCCGGTCGAGCAGTTCGTCCACGCCGTCGATCAGAAGCAGTGCCCTGCCACTGGAGAGCTGTCTCTCTACCCACCCCCTAGGCATGATCCCGGTGACGTGTCCGGCGATTGCGTCAAGCATTGCGTCCGGATTGGGAAGAGTGCGGCCACTGTAGTCACGCAGCTTGATGAAGATGGGGGTGAGGCCGTTCCAATCGGCCAGCTCACCGGTGAAGGCTCCGCGCGCCGCGGTGATGGCCAGCCAGCGCAACAAAGTTGTCTTGCCCGAGCCGGCATCGCCCCGAAGGAGCACGCGGGTCGCCTCGCGGAGCGCTGTCTCGACCCGGGTGCCGGAGCCCTCGCTACCGGCCTTTTCCCAGTAGCTCATGTCGGGCCTAAGTAGTGGCGCAGAGCGCGCGGTGCGTCGGGACTTTCCGTCGTCTCCAGTGGTTCGCAAACTGATGTACGCGACTGACAGCCGCACGCGGGGTGCGGACGCCTGGTCGGATGTACGACGGAACAGCTCTACTTCGTCGAGATCCCTGCTGACCACTTCCAGGTAGGTTCGGCGGAAGGCAGTATCCTGGTCTGTGCCATCGGGTGCAAACAGTGTTCGATCCGGAAGTCGTTCCAAAATTCGCGCCACCTCGCTGCCCAACGTGGCCGTACGCGCGAGCAGCTCCGCTGCCGCTCGTTCCTCAAACACCGGCAGGCTGCGCACGATGCGAACGTAGTACTCGGCACACTCAGCAAAGAGCACTTCGTAGAGGCGGGTTTCCGCCTCATTCAGGCCGACGGGTCCGTTCACGGAATCTGTGATGCTGCGAATCAGCTCAGCCGCCTGGGCGTTCGTGGCGAGGAGGGACTTGTCCGAGAGATCCGCCTGCGTGAACGTGTCAGACACGGCATCGACCACCGCTTGGCGACCGCCCTCTTCCAAGCGCTGAAATGCATGCTTCAAGAACGGCTCCAGTCGGTCGAACACCGCGTTGGTGATCTGCTCGAACTGTTGCCTGATTTCGCGCTGGAGCCGGACGCCGGGCACCCGAACCCGTACGAGCTCCTCCATCGGTAGCGAACGCTCCTGCTCTCGCTGATTGCTCCTCAGCCACAACTGCCCCGCCGCATTCGCCACGGTCGTGCCCAGCCGTAATGCTGCGGTCTCCGCGAGCATCGAAACCCCTCCTCCTTGCGGACCCTGGCATTGTGCCAGTAGCGCCATGAGTGCACCGTTGGATTAGGTCCGCATCTGCTCCTGCCGCGACAGGACCGTGCCTAGCCGCCACAGACGGGAAGTGGCCAGCGAAAACGGAAAGGCTGATCACTGGCCACTTCTCCGTTGATCACCAGAGGGCACGCTCTCGCGTCGCATGCTGCATGGGTCTCAAGTTGGTTCCGTTGGTTCCTCGGATCGGCGTGTGAGTGACGTCCGGCTTTACCTAGCCGTCCTCAGGGCGGCTTCGATCCGGGCGTTCGCCGTGTCCTGCGCGCCGTCTAGACACTTCGCGTAGACGCGGAACAGAATGGCGACGCTGTGACCGGCGCGTTTGGCAACGAGTTGTGGCTCCACTCCCGAACTAAGCCATGTGGAGACTGCCGCGTGGCGAAGGTCGTACGGGCGCTTCGCCAAAAGCGAGGTGTACTGAGCTGGGCTCAGGGCCCTTCGGCGGGCTTCGGCCCAGACCTCGCCGTAACCGGTGTCCTGGATGAGTCCGCCGCGCATGGTGCGGAAGAGTCGGCCGTCGGGTGCCACGCCGTAGGCGGTGACGTGCCAGCGCAGCATGGCCACCAGGTCCGGCGGTATCGGAACAGGACGGACGGCCTTGCGCGGTCGGTGCTTCAACCCCCGCTCGTCGTGTGGCAGTCCCGAATCCGTCCACGCTGAACCGGATCGAGGACGGGTCTCGCGGAGCCGCAACTCGCCCCAGCCGCGGCGCGGGAGGTCGCAGTCGTCCCTTCGGAGACCGATCACCTCGGCGGGACGTGCGGCTGCGAAGTACATGCAGCCGAAGAACGCCACCAACCGCCGACCGCGAGGGCTTTGCGTGCGTACGGCGTCAAACAGCGCTGCTGCCTGACGGGGGTCTGGCACGCATGCCGGGTCCACCTCCTCCTCGACCTGCTCCGGCGCTCGCCACTGGACGAGCGGCAGAGGGTTGCTAGGCAACCGCTCGGCGTCCACGGCGTACCCGAGAGCGTTGTGAAAGATCGCTCGCTTCCTGCGGATCGTCGCTGCGGCGGCCGTCTTGCCGTCCAACTTCTTGGTGAGCGCTTCGAGGGCCGCACGTACGCGCAACCGGTCCGCGACAGCTGAGACGGGCAGCGACTTCCGTTCGAACCAGTCGAGAACCCGGGCGACCTGTGTGGGCGGAGCTTCGTCGCGGCGGTTCACGTTGAAAGCCCAGCTGTAGAGAGCTGTACGAACTGTGTTGACGTCAGCCATGCCCTTGGTGTCCTTCACCAAGGCTGGCGTGACGGTCGCCATCGCCTCAGCGAGGGTCCGTCGGGTGGAGCCGGGTGAGTGCGGCCACTTCATCTCGATGTAGTCCCGCGCGTGTTGGAACCACGTCACGTCGTTCTCCTCACGGAGTTCCCTGAGTGGAACTCCGGTTTCCTCGTCGAACGGCTCCCCTTCATGTACGGCGCGCAGTAGTTCTGCACGCCTGCCGTCAGCGAGTGTCTTGGTTCGGAAGGTCTGAGAATGCGGAGTGCCGCCGGTCTTCCACCGAAGCTCAGCTGAGGACTGGCGACGGTCCTTGCGTTGCCGGACGCTCCAGATACGCACGTCGTACGTCTTCCCCATCATGGTGCCCTTCTCAAGAGAGACGCCCGGCTCACACCGGGCTCGGGGTGGGTTGGGTCAGGCGGCTTGTTGTTCGCAGTTGGTCCACCAGGCGTCGAGGTCGCTGCGGCGTACGCGCAGTTGGCCGTTGGGGAGCTTGATGAGCTTGGGTGCCTTGCCGCGTGCGCGCATGCGGTAGAAGGCGGCGCGGGACATGTCGATCTCTTCGAGGACTTCGGTCAACTTGAGGTGTCGCTGGCGGGGCATTCGAGCCTCCTGTTGTTCCGAGCCGCGGTCTCGGGGCGGTACCGGCTGTCGCGGAAACCGCACAATCCGCGGAAAGACATGAACGTGCTGCCTGAGCTGCGGAGTTGGAGCAGCCGGGCAGCAGTCGCAGAAACCATCGGAAGTGCCGCACAAAGGCCGAGGCGGACGGTTCGTCCGCCGTCGAGCGCATGGCGGGCGCTGTTTGTGCGGGGGTTCTGCGTGGTTCTGCGGAGGGCGGCGATAGCTCTCCGGGAGAGTGTGTCGGCGCTGGTCAGCTGCGCGGGGGTGGAGTTTCCGCGGATACTGCGGTTTGCGCGGCGGACCCTTTGGAGATGCGGCGGTTTGCGCTCATGCCTGGCCCTCCCTCACCTGCGGGTGGATGAGGTACCGCGGTGCTGGCGGGCGGCCTCGCTTGCCGGTGCGGGGTGGGGTGTGGGTGCGAAGGTAGCCGTGTTCTTCCAGGAGGGCGACGGCTGGTTCCAGGTCGGCGACCGTCGGGAACTCCGAGCGGGAGAGCTTGGCGAACAGGTCGCGGCGCGAGACCGTTTCCCAGGCGTTCGCGTGGAGCACCTCAAGGAGTGACTGGGCCCTCGCTTGGGCGGCGTCGGCGCCCATGAGGTCGAAGACCGTCAGGGCGTGGTCCGCGAAGTAGTCCGCGATCTCGATGGCGGACGTCATCGTCGACGGCTCTATGGGTGTGCCGTAGCCGTCCTCCAGGCGGGCGGCGACGTGGAGGAGTCCGGCGATGCGGGCTGCGGTGCCGACGAGCTTGCCCGCCCACTTGCCGACATGGCCCAGCTTGCCGCCCCGCGCCCGGAGTTGAGGCTCGATCCGCTCCTCGAAGCCGAGCAGCTCTGCGCCCGCATCCGGGGAGAGGCGAAGGACGTACGGCTCTGCCCGTTCGGCGAGCGACAGCGTCAGGGCTGTGACGTTGCGCTCGTACCGTGCCGCGACCGACGCCTGCACTGGTGCCGGGCCGATCTTGCGGTAGCCGACGAGGGAGTCCGGCAGCGCGTAGAGGAATCGGGCGAGGAGTCCGCGGCCGTCGAAGCCGCGGTTCTTGCCGATGTCCTCCAGCACGGAGGGCTGTACGGCCAGGCCCATGGTCAGCGCGGGGGCTTCCATGAACTCCTCGCGGTTGCGGCGGTCGACCTTGAGTCGGTCGCCGGCGTGGCCCTTGAGGAAGACCTCCATGTTCGGGGCGCCGGAGTAGCGCCCGGCGATGATGTCGAAGATGCCGCCCTCCGCGGACATCACCGCCAGCCGTCCGCCCTGCTCGGCCATGAGCGAGGTGACCGTCTCGGGGGTGGAGTCGTCCGCCAGCAGCCGCGGCTTCGGCAGAACCGTCAACGCTTCGGCGTGCTGAGCCAGGTCGATGGCTTCGGCGACGAGGCTGTCCCGCTCCGGCCCCTCGGCCGAAGACGCGCGAGTGGCTGCCTTGTCCGCGGCCTCCTGAGCCATCTTCCGGGTCAGTTCGGCCTCGACGATGCTCCCGGCGGCCTGGTTCGCGAGGTGCTTCTCCGCCTCGTAGACCGGGCCTGTCATGGCGGAGAAGACCGCGGACTTGCGGTTCGCCGGTGGCAGCGCGACCACGACGTAGAGGTTGGTCGGCTCGTGCCAACGGCCACGTACGCGCACCACGACGCGCCCGCCGGCCGCCGTGGCGAGCACGCTCAGGCCCAGCGCCGCGGCCATGTCCGGGGGCGTCTGCGTCTCCTCCGCCAGCGCTGAGCAGAAGTCCCCGAGCCAGGACGGCAGCGCGTGCAGCGGGAAGCGCGGAAGCTGCGGCCGCGCGTTGAGCGGGATCGGCTCCGACCACGCCTCGGGCAGCTTCTCCTCCCCGAGCGCCAAGGCCTCGCGCACCTCTTCGGCCGTGGCGTCCGGCGTGGAGGCCGCTTGGACGAGACGAGTCCCGGCCTGGATCAGGCGGCGCCGCTCGGCCAGTTCGTGGACGATCTCCGCGTAGTAGCCGGCGTTCGCCGTCGTCGGTACGGCCTGGACGAGCCCGTGGACGTACGCGGGCCCGCCGACCCGGCCGAGGTCTCCGGTCTGACCGAGGTAGTGGGTCAGGGTGATCGGGTCGACGGGCTTGCCCTGGCCGTGCAGGACGGCGGCGGAGCGGTGGATGGTCTCGTGTGCAGGGCGGTAGTAGTCCTCGGCGCTGAGCGTCGCCTGCACCTCGGCGATCACCTCGGCCGCGAGCATCATCGAGCCGAGGACCGCCTGTTCGGCCTCCAGATCGCAGGGCGCTCCACCCCGTTCTGCAACGGAGTGCAGAGCGTGCACGTTGCCGTGCCGGCTTCCGGCGGGCATGTGGGGCTGCTCGGTCATCGCGACGCCTCCCCCGCATGCTGCTGGTCCTGCACAGGGCGGGGCAGCGGGCAGTACCTGCATTGAGGCATGCTGTACGTACCTCCTGTTTCTTCGTGGGATGGGAGGCCGGGGCAGCGGGCTTCCTTGATCCGTTGGCCGCTGCCCCGGGCGTAGTCAGGAGTCCTCGGTGAGGCTCCAGACGCGGTACTGCTGGCGCACGTACTCGCGGTTGCGGTGCTTCGCGTCGTACGCGTGCAGCTGTACGGCCGCCGCTTCCGCCGCCCGTATCGCCGACTTCGCGAGTTCGGGCCCGTACGCCGCGGCTTCGCTGAGCGCGATGCGATCCACTAATGCCGCTTTCCGCAGCCAGAACTCGCGGGGCAACGCCTTGTCGTGTGCGTGCCGTTCGCTCAGCTCCGCGAGCGAGGCGATCTCCTGCTCGATGCTCGGCCCCCGGGCGTAGACCTCCTCGGGCGAACCCGGCTGCTGCTGAGTGGGCCTATTGTTCGTTTGCGGCATCACTGAGCGTCCTTCGGGAGCCGGTTCGTGCGTGCCCTGTCGATGGCGAAGTGCAGGGCGTTCTCGGCGAGTTCGCCGTAGTCGTACGCGGTCTGCGCGAGGCCCTCGGCGGAGTCGAGAGCGGCAGCCAGAGCCGCGGACTCGTGTGCTTCGAGGTCCTGCTCCGCGCCGAGGGAGTCGGCCGCGCGGCGTGCGCTCTCCCGGAAGATGAGGTCCTCGCGCAGCGAGTTGAGCCGACTGCCGCCGGTCCACCGTGCCAACCCTTCGCGGAAGTCGGGCAGTTCGCCCATGAAGAGGTACTGGCCCCGCTCGCGGTGCAGCAGCACGTGCGCCGGTTGCCTGCCTTCCAGGACCGACTTGATCGCCCAGGCTGCGCCATGGGCGTAGGCGCGTGCCGCGTTCTCGAAGAGGCCGTGGACCTGCTTCTCCAGCCCCGTGTACAGGTCGCTGACCGACACCAGGGCGACATCGTGCGGGCGGTGGAACGGCGTACCGGGGACGGCGAGTTCGCCGAGGTGGTGGTGGGTGCGGGTCGGGTCGGTGTTGCTGATGCCGAGCTTGGCGGTGTGGAGTGCGAGGCGGTACTCGCGGGCGGCGGCGCCCAGCGCGTACACGCTCTCCGGCAGGGTGCGAAACCATTTCGCCTTGGTGTCAGCCATGAAGGTTCTCCGGTTGGCAGGAGCAGGGAACGGCGTGCGCCGTACGGCCCATGGCCGGGCCGTACGGAGCGGGGTCAGTGCAGCGGGAGTCGTACGTGCGTGTTCTCGCTGGCGGCGTCGAGCAGTTCGCGGAGGTCTCCGCCGACGGCGGCCAGGCGCGCCTCCATGGCGGCCCATGACTCGGAGTCGATGGCCATGAGCGCGGAGACGGCGACCGGGGCGTTGCCGCGCTGCAACGCGGTGAGCGCGTCGCGCAGTTCGCCGACGGCGGTCAGGGAGATCGGGGACGAGGGCGACGAGGGCGTGGCGGTGATCGAGTTGCACATGTCGAGCTCCTTCGGTGTCAGTTGCCTATGGCGGTTACGAGGGCGGTCATGACCTGGTTGATGGGCCCGGCGACGGGCGTGTTGGCGAGGTAGAAGCCGAAGAGCAGCGAGGCGACTGCCGAACCAGCCGTGACGGCGCGGTACTTGAGCAGAAGAGCGACGATGAAGCCGAAGAGCAGCACGAGCGAGAGCGTGATCACGATCGGGGTCCTTTCTGCCGGAGAGGCCCGGCGGTCAGAGGGTCTGGGAGTGGTCGCGGTGCAGTCGTGCGACGAGGTTGTAGATGTGCCGGCCGATCCGGATGCGCTTGCCGTAGCCGAGGCAACGGCGGCAGTCGGGACCGCGCTTGATGCGCCCGCGGCGGGTCCGGCGTATGTAGAAGCCGAAGCCGCGGCACTTGCGGCAGTTGCCAAACGGCGAGACGGCGCACAGTGCTGCGTAGCTGAGAGTGATGAAGAGAAGACCGGCGATAGCGTCGAGCGTCGAGGTCATGAAGTCCCCCTGAAGCGGCGGTTGAAAGGTGTCCCCGGACCAGGCCGCTATCCGCTAGCGGCCTGGTCACATGGGGAATGGCGCGCTAGCGGGGCCGCTAACGTTAGCGAGGCGTGCTGCTAGCGGGAGCGGCCCCGGATCTCATGCGGCGTCGGACTTTCCGTCACGTTCCGCGACTGCATTGGCGATGTCGCTACGGGCGATGCCTCGCCGGTTGACGACCTTGCCGTCGACTCGGCGGCCGATCTGGATCGTGTTGATCCCGTACGGCTTGAGCGCGGATGTGAGCTGCTCGGCGCTCCACTCGCCGTAGATCTCCGGCCTCAACTCGGCCAGCCGGGAGGCGACTTCCTCGGACCACAGCTTGGATTCCTTGTGGCTGAGGACGGCGAGGATGTCGGCGAGTAGGTCGTACGAGGCGGCGGGATCTCCTTCCGGCTCCTCGCCGAGCGCGTGGCCGGCGAGAGTGCCAGCGGCCTGTCGCAGCTTCCGTCCCCGCAGCGCGATGCGCTCGGCGAGGACAGCGTCCGCGTAGACGGAGCGGACGATGCGAGCGTCGGCACCCTCCCCTACGAAGTAGTGGATGCCCTTGTCCGCCCAGGCGAACATGGTGGCCCGTACGCCGCGCTTGTACGCGCCGGTGCCGAGCACCATGTCGTTCTCGATCTGGCCCAGGACCTTGAGGCAGAACCGCGCGGAGGCATTGGCGCCGATCCCGGGCGGAAGGGCGTCCTTGTCCGGGCGCTGTGTTGAGAGGAGCTGCACGAAGCCCAGCGCCGGGCCGCGCTTGGTGATGTCGGTGCAGATCTCCTTGATCTCCTCGCCGTACCTGGGGTGCTCGAAGAGGACTTGGCACTCGTCGACGCCGACCACGACCGGGTGGAGCCCCAGGGACTTCTTCGACGCCAGGTCGCTGGTCACCTTCGACTCGGGGCACAGGTCCCGCGGCAGAGAGCGGATGACCTTGGCCCGGCGCCGCAGCTCCCCGCGAAGTTCCCGCAGGTCGGCGAGGATGTAGAGGATGTCCTCGTCGTCGTCGCCGGCGCGGTAGCGGTAGGCGACCTGCTCCAACGGCCCCAGGTCGCCTGTGCCCTTGAGGTCGAACAAGTGCAGCTCGGCCCGGGGGTCGAGCGCCGCGATCAGCAGCAGGAGGCGTAGGAGGAACGTCTTGCCCATGCGGGGAATCGCGCCGATGACGCCCGCGATGTACATGAGCGTGATCTCCACCCAACGCCCCCGCTGGTCGGTGCCGAAGGCGACGGGCTTGAACAGGTCGACGGAACCCGACTTCGCGAGCGGCCAAGTCGGCTGCTTGGCCTTCGACATGTCCTGATCCCCGACCCACAGCACCAGTCGGCCCGTGTGCTCGTCGGGTACGGCGTCCGGCCATACACAGCCAAGCGGACGGCGCAGACCGGAAGCGAGCTTGTCCCGCTTGTCGACGACGTCCGCGACGGTCACGCCGAAGGGGAGGTCGCCCTCGGCGCGCCAGCCGGGCCCGTCCCGGGTGATGGGCGCGGTGAACGTGAGCGGGTCCCGTCCCTTGGCGATGGCCTGGTTGATCTGGCCGATGCCGAGCGAGCCGAGCGCGCGGAGCACGATGTCGCTGGTGAGCTTCTGGACCTTCGGGATCTCGACAGCCCGGTGAACCACCGGCTCGTCCGCGGGCTGGCCGAGCCAGCCGAGCGCGAGCGTGACCATCGCTCCGGAGAGGACGAGCAGCCAGGCAGGAGCGAGTACGTACAGGGACATCGCCGTCGACATCCCGAAGACGGAGGCGGCGACGGCGACGAGCGTCCGCCAGCGGACTCGGCGGTCGCGCTGCCGGCTGAGCTTGAGGTACTCCGCGACGTCTTCGCGCCTGGCGGCTGCCGCGCGCAGCGGGTCGCCTTCGCGATCGGCCAGCCAGCGCATAGAGCCGCCCACGAACTGAGCGATGCCGCTTGGAGATTGAGCCGTCAACATCAGCCCGTACCAGGGGAGGCGCACCCCGTGGTACGCGGCTGTGTGCCAGGTGTGGCCCGCGAGCCATCCGGCAGCGGTGACGAACTCTGGTTTGGAAGTGGCCCATGCCGGGAGCACAGGCCGGCGCTTGGCGCCGCGCACCCGATCCATGAAGCCGGGGCCCGACGGCCCTCCAGTTCTGTCGACCGCGAGTCGAGCCGTTGGGTCACCGGACTCGTCGTGCGCTGATCTTGCCGACTCGGTCGGTTCGGAGCGGGCCGACCGCGCCTCGGTCAGGTCGACCACCCCGTTGCCTTCTTCGAGCGCCATTTCAGATTCGAGTCGCTCGAAGAGCTCGTTCTCGTCGTCATGATTCACTGGCACGTCCTTCCGTGTAGGGACGCGCCGAGCCCGGCTGCTGCTGTGGTAGGTACGTCAGCCGGGCCCGGCGCATGAGCGGTCTCGACTCCGCGAGTCGAGTCGGAGAGCCGTCGACCGATTCGGTCGGCCGACGGGGCTGTACGGATCAGCTCGCCACTGTCGGTTCGAGCTCGGGAAGCTGCTGTTCCTCGGTCGACTGCCGACGGCGCTCCGCTTTCAGCTCCTCGCGGAGCTCGCGGGATCGGGCCTGCCCGCAACCGACGGCGTCACGGATACGCTCCGCCGTAAGCGATGAGTCGGGCCAATCCGCGGTCGTCTCACGGGCGTTGACCAAGTGCTCCTCGAACGAAGGCCGCCGCGTCTTGCCGCGTGATGCTTTGCGCCGAGCAGCTCGTTGACGGGGCGGGCAGGCGGCCTTAGGAGCCCGTCCGGACTCCTGCTCACCGGCCTCATCGCCGTTCGCCTCGTCCGGATCGTCAAGAGTCCCGTCCGGCGCGACATCCCCGAGCTTGAGCAGGACGCGCTCCCGCAGCGGTGCCTCTCGGCGCCAGCGGTGCCCGTATCGCTCACGAAGGCCCGCCCGAGCAAGCTGCCGCTCCTTCTCCCGCTCCAGCGCCTCGCGGTAGCTGGTGATCTCCCACAGCGTCATGCGACGCCACAGGGCGAACGTCGAGCGAGGAGCCAGCAGCCAGCGGGACTTGCGGATGCGTTCCATACGGGCCCCCGTCGCAGCCCCGATACGTACGGCGTAGACGTGGGCGACGACCTCGGAGAGACCGACCCACAACAGCGGCATCGTGCCGTGGGCGACCTTCGCGGAGAGGCTGTCGCCGGCCGCGACGTTGAGCCAGCACGTGACGAACGTCAGCGCCCACGGCACCCAACGCACCCACGACAGGCGCATGTCCAGCCTGATGAGCAGCAAGTTGGCCGCGGTGAACACGGGAATCGCCGCGTCGATCCCGACTGGCAGCATCCAGGGGGAGGCGAAGTGCCAGCGTTCGGCGGCGCGGGCGACCGAACCGAAGGACGTCGCCAACCCGAGGCCGCCGACGGCGACTCCGGCGGGCACCACCGCGACGAGCAGCGCCTTCTCCGCCTTGCCGAAGGGCGGAGGGCCGGGAGCAGTCACGCGGCTCCCTTGGTCCGCGGCAGACGCGTCCGCTTCGAGGGGTGCTCCCACAGCGGCGCGACGTCGCGGAGCGCCGCAGCGTAGGCGGCGTTCACCCGGGCGATCTCGTCGAGCTGGCCCAACTCGTCGAGCTCTGCGAGCACATCACGAGCGGCAGCCAGTCGGGCTTCCCGCACTTCGTACGACTCACCGGGGAAGCCGAGGAACAAGTCCCGGAAGCACTCGGCGGGTTCCTCGAAACTCAGGGCCAGCTCCTCGAACTCGGAGGCCTGCCAGGCCTCCTGATCGCCTGCGTAGGCACGCATGCTCTCTCCTCGTCTCGTCGGTGGGATGGGACTCGGGGCAGCGGGCTTCCTGATCCGTTGGCCGCTCCCCGGCGTGGGCGCGAGCAGCACAACTGGGCTGCTCGCGCGATGACTTGCGCAGGGACCACTCACCTCGTCGGCGAACGAGTGGTCATGACCTCCGACATGCCTTCGGAGAGGCGATGCCGGAGATCAAAAGCACTCATTCGTCCAGGTGCACTCTGTTGAGTTCTCAATCCGCGGGCGCTTCCTTCGGTCCTCTGTCACCAGGCCCTCCGGGCGCTCACTGACCGCCAGCTCCACCGGGAGGGCGGGCGTAAGGCAGTCAGGTCGCCATCAAGAAGTCCTGTCCTCAAGTCATCTTGATGACTGCTCTCGACTATGACGTTCCTCTCCCGACTCGTCAAGTCCTCTTGATGACTCGTATGCTGGGCTCGTCGAGAGAACGGAACGGTGAGTGGCCATGGCGAAGGCGTACGAGCGGATCGCGGATGACTTCCGGCGCCCCATCCGCGCAGGTGAGCTGAAGCCGGGCGACAAGCTGCCCACCGAGGCCAAGCTCGTGGAGCGCTACAACAAGGGGCTGCCGACGGTGCGCCAGGCGCTCGCGCAGCTGGAAGCCGAAGGGCTCGTCGAGAAGAAGCACGGCCGCGGCACCTTCGTACGTACGCCGCGGAAGCTGGTGTCGCGTACGAACGAACGGCACCAGTGGGAGAAGGACCGCGCCCGCGAGCCGGAAACGAAGCGGTTGCAGACGGGCTCGACAGAGCACGACACCGGACTGACCGTCGACGACCTCGTCTTCCACGCGAAGTACGAGCAGATCCCGGCGGACGAAGACCTGGCGAACGCCTTCGGCGTACCCGAGGGCACGGACATGCTCCGGCGCACCTACCGGACGCGCTACAGCGCCGAGCCGGCGCCCTTCACGCTCGTGACCTCATACCTCCTCCGCGACATGATCGCGAAGAACCCCGACCTGCTCGACGAGACGAACGAGCCCTGGCCCGGCGGCACTCAGAACCAGCTTTACACGGTGGGCATCGAGCTCGACCGCATAGAGGAACGCATCACCGCGCGCCCGCCCTCCGCCGAAGAGGCCGAAGAACTGGAGCTGCCGCCCGGGACAGCGGTGTTCGTGCTCCGCAAGTTCTCGTACAGCACCGAAGACCGCCTGGTGGAGATGTCGGACGTCATCCTCCCCGGCGACCGCACCGAATTGACCTTCGTCTCTCCACTGGATCGGTGGTAACCCCCTTGCGGCAGCGCATCGTTGTGCTCACGGCAGTCCACGCTCCCGGCGCTCACCACCTGCCGGACGCGTACCGCTCGCTCCAGGAGCAGGAGCTGCCGGACGGGTGGGAATGGCAGTGGGTGATCCAGGAGGACGGCGAGACCGACGAGGTGGCCCCTCTTGTGCCCGACGATCCGCGAGTGAGCTTCGCTCAGGGCCGGCGAGGCGGCCCCGGAGTCGCGCGAACCATCGGACTCGCCCGCGCACAGGGCGAGTTGGTCAAGGTTCTCGACGCTGACGACATGCTCACCCCGGGCGCACTGGCCCGCGACATCGCCGTCTTCGATCGCGAGCCGGACGTCGCCTGGACGACCTCTCGCGTGCTCGACGCCCTTCCGGACGGCTCCACGGTCGGCTTCGACGCCGACCCTGCCGAGGGCCCCATCGAGCGTGGCTCTGTCCACGAGCACTGGAAGTCCCACGACTTCCGCGCCCAAGTCCACCCCGCGACCCTCTGCATCCGCCGCGACCTCCTGCTCGCCCTCGGCGGCTGGATGGCCCTGCCGGCGTCGGAGGACACGGGGCTGCTGCTTGCCCTGAACGCCGTGAGCCGCGGCTACTTCACGCGCGAGGTCGGACTCCTGTACCGCAAGTGGCCAGGGCAGGCGACGAATCAGGCAGCGCATGCACACAAGGATGAGCGTGAGGCGCGCATGGCCGTCGTAGACGCCAGGACGAGAGAGTTGAGCGGACTCGGTTGGACTTGCTTGCCTGGAAAAAAGTTCCGCCAACTGTAAACAAAACCCAAGCCGTGAACGATGTATGGGCATGAAGGTCATCACGACTCTGGGGCAGGCTTGGGCGAGCGTGTCGGCGGAGGTCACGAGACAGCCCATCGTGTGGGTGCACCTCCGCACTGCATTGACCGGCGCGGGAGTTCTTATGCTCATGTCCGAGCGCTCGCGGCGCAAGACTCTACTGACCCTTGCAACGCAGGCCCCGCGGGGGATCAGACTCATACAGAAGCGCGGGTTGGGAGGACCGGCAGTATTTGTCCAGGTAGGTTTCGGCATGACAGCTTGCAAAACGCTTCCGGAGCAGGAGTAAATAGCAGTGTGCGTTCCACCGGAGCAATGGGCAGCGGTCGCACATCTGTACCTGGAGATGTGCGATGAGTTGGTTGACTTTGCCAGTAGGACGCTTGAAAATGAAAAGAAGCACTTAGCTGAGGATATGGTCCAAGAAACCTTCCAAGCAGCGGCATTGCAGTGGGGAAGAATTGAAAACCGCAACCAAAGTGCTCAGCGTGCTTGGTTGTACCGGGTTCTGAAGAATAAACTGTATGACTTGTGGAGGGAGTCAAGGCCCGCACACAAGTCTCTCGATAGCCTTGAAGACGTTGCGGCGAACGTAGATGCACCTCACGCCGCTGTCATGGACATAGTTGAACGATGCTGGAAGGTTATCGATGCTATGCCCTCTGGCCGCCGCAGGGTTGCACTCCTGCGGTGGCAAGACGAGTGGGATTACAGTGAAATCGCTGAGCACTTGGCCATTTCTGAGAGTACTGTGCGCGTCCAGGTGATGCGGGCCCGGAACGCGATCATAGAGGAAGTCGAATCTGAGATGGTCTTCCCTTCGAAGTGGCCGGCTGGGCTCAGCAAAGACATGGAGGCGGAGTGAAAAGAAAACGCCAAGGATTTTCCCAGCCTGAGGAGATGTACGAGCTTGTAGCCGTAGATGACATTCTAGGATTCCTGGGTTCCGGCTTTCGCCGCTCGTCCACGCCGTCACCTAGAGCCGTTAAGGGTGCCGCCGCGTTGATGGCTTGGATGGCAGGAGGGCCGCCATCAGTTGGCGCAAAGGACAACAGTGATGGCAAGCGGACCTCCGATGCCTATCGTGCAGATGAACCCCAGTCCCGCACATATGGGAATATCCTCATCACGGGAGCGAAGAGGGTGGGAAAGACATCTTTCATTGAAACGCTAACAGACTCACCTACTGTTCCGATGTACATCCCCCACGAGAGTCAAACACACGAGCTCGCCGAGTTTATTCAAGTCGGCATCATGGAACTTGATGCGAAGGCGGGGATACGCCTGCTTGAGCTGGGGAATGCAGAACGTGCATGCAGCTTGGAGCCAGAGCTTCTCGGGTCGATTGGCGCGGTAGTTATTCTCGATGCACAGCGAGTAGATGATGGCTTCCCGATCTTGGAATCTCTTGAACAAGGGGAACTCTCGTACGTCGTTGCAGTAAATCAACCTCGAAATGAGATTGAATGCAGTGAAAATGAACTTAGAAAGGCGCTTTCGCTATCCCAGAATACGCCGATAGTCTTCTGCAAGATGAGTGACCCCCGTTCCAATGCCGCGGCGTTGAAGGCTCTAATTGAACTCAATCTGAAAAACAGCGAAGTGCACCTGCGAAGCGAGGATCTAGAAGCAGAGTACGTAGCTCTGTGCCGACTATTCAAACACGAAAGATTGCGGCGATAGTCGCTGCTCCAGTTTCTCAACTTCAGCTATGTGTGGTTCCTTTCCTGCGCTTCTGTACCGTCGCCGCCTAGTCGACTGAGCTGATGGGCACCTCGTACACGATCTCGCACAGTGAAGCTGGCACAACGATGTCCGCCGTCTCCACTGGGCGCCCGTCGTCGCTGTAGTACGTGCGATGAATCTGCGTGACCAGTGCGCTACGCGTGAGGCCGAGGAGCGCAACCTCCTCGGCTGTCGCGCGCCGTGGCTCTGGCTGCTCGACTGCATGGCTGACGGTGACACCGATCTCCGCCATGCGCTCGACGACGCCGCGGCCGGCGTGCGGTCCGCCTTCGGGGAGCACGATCAGCGTCCCGCCGGTGAGGTCGTACGGCTCCCAACTCGTCGAGAGCTGTACGGGTTTGCCGTTGCCCATGAACTCGTACCGCGTACGGACGCCGAAGTCGCCCTCCTCGATGCCAAGCCGGGTTGCGATGTCCCCCGGAACCGGCACCTTCGCCTCGGTGTGGCTCTCCCACGTGCCCTGCCTGCCCAGAGCCGCCATGTCTGCGTGGAACGGTGAGCCTCCCCGCCGCTCACGGCTCAGCGAGCGAACCATCCGCAGGCGTGAGCGAGGCTCCGCGACGTAGGTGCCCGAACCGGTGCGGCCTTCGAGGATGCCCTGGCTGATCAACAGGTCGTTGGCGCGACGGACGACGTTGTGACCCACGCCGTACTCCTCGCCGAGCCGTGCGCGCGACGGCAGCTTCTCTCCAACTGCCCACTCCCCATTGGCGATGCGCTCCCGGAGCAAGTCGGCGATGCGGAGGTACGGCGGCTGCTCAGGCATATGGAAAATCTAGCCCACGAGGGCTAAGCTGATTAAGCACCTTTACTTCACGTGATCAGTCGGTGCGACGGAGGACTTCCGCATGCCTACACCTGCGTCCCGCGCAGAGGAGCTTGCGGACCGCCTGACCGCCGAAGGGCTCACGCCAGAGGTGAAGGAACAGCAGAACCACTTCCTCGTGGAAGCCGAAGTACCTGACCAGGTCTCCCCGGAGATCTGGAAGGCCCTGTTAGGGGCGCTGGAATCAGCCGATCGCTTCGGTCAGGAAGTCAGTGCAGGCGGCATGACCGTATGGGCCGCCGTCCGAATGGGGACCCCCGCGACAGCGCCGACTGCCCGGGGGCATGGCCGTCAGCTTTAAGGGAGCTGAGCGACGTGATCAACCGTAGTCACTGTGTCGGCGAGCAGCCATGGCGCGTGCTTCACGCGCACCATGAGCTACTCCTGACAGCACAACAACCCGCCACCGGCGCGATTCCTCGAACTCAGCCGTCCCGGCCCTTAATCCTCGGGACACAACAGCGAATCACACACCCACCGACCCGCCCGTCGCGATGCGCAACCGGAGCTCACTCACACCTTATCGAGGTGCGCTGATGAGCCACGCACAGCAACAGCGTGCGCCGGACTGGCAGGCGCCGTACGTCTCCGTCGCCTGTCGCATGGGCGCGCACAGGCAATGCACGGAAGGCGAACTCAGGTCAACGGCACAGGACTCCTGGCCGGTCATCTACGAGATCTGTAGCTGCGCTTGGTGTCACCCCCGACCTGAAGGAGCTCTGATGCAACCGAACAGCGTGCCTGTTTCGGTCAGTTCCGCCACGGTTCTCCGCGGAGACGTCATCCAGATCGGCGGTCAGCCCCTCATCGTCTCCAACATCGTGACGCTTCCGCACAAGGCGAAACGCCTCCGCTTCGAAACGGGGGAGACCCTGACGATGCACATTCGTACGCGGTTCGCGGCGTTTCGCTCGAAGGGCCGGTGGTGACAGTGGCGCGCTATCAGCGAGTCGCGGATTCGATCCGCGAGCAGATCACCGAGGGGAAGCTCGGCGCCGGCGATCGTCTGCCGACAGAGCCAGCGCTCGTCGAAGAGTACGGGGTGAGCCGGCTGACCGTGCGGCACGCTCTCGACGTTCTCCAGGCCGAGGGGCTCATCGAGACATTCCACGGACGCGGCAGCTTCGTCCGACGTCCGCCTCAGCGGATCTCCTACGTCAGCGCGTGCAGCGATGGGTGCCCTCAGCCGGAGGCGCACCACGTCGAGATCGAGACGTACGTCAGGCCCGGCTCGGTCTTCGCGGAGGAACCGCTCGCGGCCCTGATGCAAGTCGAGCCCGGCACCGAACTGGCGCAGTACCTCTACTTCAGCCGGAGGGACAAGCACCCGTGCAGCCTGGCGAGCATCTACGTCCCCATCGATCTGGCGGAACTCCTGAAGCCCCCGCCGGCGAAGCTGCCTTGGGGCGCCGAGATCTCCTTGGGCCTGGAGGCTGCCAGCGTCAGCCTGACGCACGTCACAGAACGGATCAGGACGCGGCCGCCCACGCAGGACGAAGCTGAGCGTCTCAATCTCCCACCGGCAGCGACTGTGTTGGAAATCGAGCGCGCGTCGGTGGATGCCCGGGGACGAGTCGCCGAAGGCGCCCGTCTCGTGGCGCCGGGCGACCGGGTCGAGGTGGTCTGCTCTCGGGCCGTCGCCACCGGGCGAGTCGGTGGTGGGGCGTCGTGATGGTCGGCAAGAAGTGCTGCGTCTGCGATGAGTGGAGGTCGGAGAAGATCACGGTGGCGCTCATCGAGAGCGGGTCTGGGCCAGGTTGGGATCTTTACGCCTGCCTGACGCCCTGCGCTCAGCAGTACGCCGGTCGGCCCTACGCCCCTGACTGGTTGAAGGACGACCTGCGCAAGCGGGGACTCTGGCCTCCGACCAGCTGACGGACCAAGACGGGCCCCTCACGCGAAGCGCGTGAGGGGCCCGTGCGTATCAGGTCAGCCATTCGGCATCGATGCGGGAGAATACGAGGTCCATCTCCTGCGTGACGGGCTTTCGCCAGCGACGAGGAGGCTGAGGACGGCGGATGGCCGAGGGATAGCTCCCCGGGTCGTAGTCGTTGACCAGGCGGTACGCGTGAAAGCCGTGGTCGGTGAACGCCATGAGCAGCTCGTCGACGGAGTCCCCCAGGGTCCGCATGCGCTCTGGACTCACCTCGACAACGACTTCGGCGTCCGTCCGCAGCCGGTGCAGTGCCGACCCCAGGCCACGTACAGCTGCGCCTTCCGCGCCTTCAACGTCGATCTTGATCACGCGCGCTTGCTCGACCTCCGCGTCGCTGAGCAACTGCGTCAACGGATGTGCATCGACCTCGAATTCGGACTCCGCCGGCCCCTCGTAAGGTACCGAGCTCGTCGCGCCGGTGTTCCGGGAGCTTGCCTGAACGAACTTCAGAGTCTCGTCCTCGTCGGAGACCGCGGCATTGACAGTGCGCAGGTTCCGGCAACCGTTCATGCAGGCGTGCTGAACGAGCCTGCGATGGAGCGCCGGTGACGCCTCCACCGCTACGACCTTGCCGTCCGGACCGACCAGGAACGAGCCAAGCACGCTGAAGTACCCGACGTTCGCGCCTACGTCGACGAACACGTCCCCAGGCTTCAACTGCTGCCGCAGCCACTGCGTCAGGTGCGGCTCCCAGACGCCGAATATGTACAGGTAGCGCTGAATGAGGTCCTGCGTATCGACGAGAATGCGACCTGCGAACCGGGTCCGCACAACACGCCACTGCGGATGATCACGGAGCTGGGGGTTCAAGTAGCGGCGCGCGAGCGCGCTCTTGCCGAGGCTCCCTGGGGCGTATCGGACGTAGCCCCGCCTAAGATGCCGCAGGAGTTGTCCACCCGGCCTAGTCATCGCCCAGCGCCCGCCTCTTCCAGAGTCTCCGCGGAACCTGACCAGTGCTTCGGCGCTCGCGTCTCCAACGCGGAGGAGCGCGGCCTGACGCCGTAGCCGAAGCCTAACGGCGTGATCGGAGCGCAGCGTTGGCCTACGACCTGAACACTGCTCTGCCCTCTGTACATGAACTGCGCCGACGCGACCCTGCACGCCATGTGCCAGGGGTGCCATCTGCATTACGGCTAGCACCCCGTGCAGACGAGCGCGGCGACGCTTCGCGCCGCGCTGGAGTCGGAGGTTAGCTCGCGTTGGAGGCCTGATGTCCCGGGCCCGCAGGCCGTGCCGTGGCTTGACGACATCGAGCCACTGTCCGGCTGCTCCGCCGGGATGCTGCCGGTCGGTGACGGGCCGCTTGAGCCGTGCGTCGTTGAGGGGCGGCACGACGAGCACCGCACCGCCGAGGGCCGCCGTTGGTCCTTCGACCTGGACGCCGCCGAGCCGGTGCCCGTGAGTCCGGACGGGAGCGTGTGATGCCGCATCCGCCGAACCTGACCGCCGCTCAGCGTGCTGAGATACGCCGCCGCTTCGAAGCCGACGAGTCCGTGAAAAGACTCGCGGCCGAGTACCGCGTCTCGACCTCCACCATCCACAACTGCCGCTGAGGACCAGCTCATGACCCACCCCGCCGCGCGTGCCTTACGGCCAGCGCGATTAAACTGTGATCTCAATCTATGGGGGCCGCGATGGCAGATCAGGTGGTGTCGTACGAGCTGGACGACGAGACGGTCGTCAGGTTCGAGATCGAGCCGACGGACGAGTTCCACCAAGTCGGCACTGCGGAGATCGCGGGCCAGGTCCGCGAAGCCGTACGGCCGGCTGTGGAAGCCGCCCGTACGGTACTCGACCAGGCCGCGGCGCTCCGCCCCGCGGAGGTCCAGGTGAAGTTCGGTGTCAAAGTCAGTGGGACGGCCAACTGGTTGGTCGCCAAAGCTTCGACGGACGCGAACTTCGAGGTGTCTCTGGTGTGGCGTCCCGCGGCGGCGGATGGAGCCTGAGCCTCGATGAACGCCGCTGCCGGATCGGGCCCCCGCCCGGGCACCGATGCCTGGGTGGCTGCAGTGCACGGCACGGAGCACGACGAGAGGGCGCAGGGTTCTGGCTTCCTCATCGACGACCACCGGGTGCTGACGTGCGCGCATGTCGCCTGCCCCACTTGGGAGAAGACGCGTGAGCTGTGGGTGGCATTCCCCAAGTCGGACCAGTTCATGGACCGGCGCTTTCGGGTACGGGACTTGGTCGCGCCGGAGGCTCCGGCAAAGCGCCGCGCGCAGGATGTGGCGGTCCTGATACTCGCGGAGCCGGTCTCCGGTGAGCCAGCGGCGCGGCTGCGGCGGCCGACGCCGTCCGCCCTCGTCGGCGAGGCGTGGTGGGCCTTCGGGTTCCCCGACGGTGACCTGTTCGGCAATTCATCGGACGGCACGGTCGGCGAGTCGCTCGCCTACGGGTGGGTGCGACTCGACACGGCCTCGCGCTATCCCATCAAACCCGGCTACAGCGGCGCAGCATTGTGGTCACCGACGTACCGGTCGATCGTGGGTCTGGTCGGGCAAGCCAGTGGCTCGGGTGATGCCCGGGCCTTCACGCTCCATCAGGCCGACAAGTGCCTGCCCAACCAGAAGATCGCGTTGCTCGCCGACTGGTCGGCCGAGGCGGCGGGCGAAACAGCGCTCGCTGCCTGGGGCTGGACGCTGGACGACGACCCGGAGGCTGGCCGGCACTGGAAGCCACGCGCCCGCGGCGTGAGCACGGACGCCGAACAGGGCTTCCGGTTCCGGGGCCGCACCGCCGCGCTCACCGAGATCATCGACTGGATGACCTGCGCTACCGCGCCGCGGAAAGTCCTGATAGTGACCGGGTCGCCCGGCGTGGGCAAATCCGCGGTGCTCGGACGTGTGGTCACCTCGGCGGATTCCGGTATCGCCGCGTCGCTCCCGGCGGACGACGACGCCCTGCGTGCCCCCCTTGGCTCGGTCTCCTGCGCCGTGCACGCCAAGGGAAAGACCGCTCTCGAGGTGGCCGGGGAGATCGCCACTGCGGCCTCGGCCGCGCCGCCCGAGCGCCCGAGCGACCTGGCCTCCGTGCTACGGGCCGCGCTGTCCGAGCGGCCCGCCTCCGCGCAAGAACCCTTCATCGTGGTCATCGACGCCCTTGACGAGGCCACCAGTGCGCAGCAGGCCCGCCTGATCGCGCGGCACATCGCCATCCCGCTGGCCGAGACTTGCGCGGATCTCCACGTCAGGGTGCTGATCGGCAGCCGCCGCAGGGACGATGCCGGCAGTTTGTTGGACCCGTTCGGCACGGCGGGCCGCGTCATCGACCTCGACGCTCCCGAGTTCTTCGCCGCGGCGGACCTCGTCGCGTACACGATGGTCACACTCCAACTTCTGGGCGACGAGCGGCCCGACAACCCCTATGGCGACGAGCGCACCGCACGCCCGGTCGCTGCCCGCATCGCCGAACTCGCCGACGCGAACTTCCTCGTGGCCGGGCTCACCGCGCGCGCTCACGGCCTGCACGACGCCCACGCGGTCACGCCCGCCGACATCACCTTCACGCCCACAGTTGCCGCGGCGCTGAATGACTACCTCGCACGGCTGCCTGCCGTCGACGGCGCTCCGGCGGAAGATGCCCTGAGCGTCCTGGCCTACGCCGAGGCACCGGGGCTCCCTCTGCCGTTGTGGAGCGCCGCGGTGGAACAACTCACGGGCCATCGCCTCACCGAGGACCAACTCCAATCCCTGGCAAGCTCGTCAGCCGCGAACTTCCTCGTCGAGACGGGCGTCAACGACCAGAACACGGGCGTGTTCCGGCTCTTCCACCAAGCTCTCAACGACGCGCTGCGCCAATACCGCGTGCAGCTCAGCTCGACCGTGACCGACGAGCGAGAGCTCACGCGCTCCTTCATCGCCTACGGCCGACGGCTCGGTTGGGATCGCGCGCCCGCGTACCTGCTGCGCTCGCTGCCCCGGCACGCAGTCCACGGCCGTGTCGTCGATGAGCTCCTTGCGGAGGCGGAATACGCGCTCCACGCAGACCTGCGGCGCCTCATCCCTGCGAGCGGTTCAGCGTGCTCCCGGGCGGCCAAGGAACGCGCCCAGCTCCTGCGCCGGACGCCGCAGGCTATCGATTGCGACCCAGCTCAGCGTGCGGCCCTCTTCAGCGTGACCGAGACGCAGGAAGGGTTCGGACAGGTCTACGGGCCTCTGGCGGCGAACGGGCCGTACCGAGCCGAGTGGGCGGCAGTCGCCCCGCGCGCCGAAGAGGCGGTCCTTGAGGGCCACAGTGCTGAGATCCGCTCCGTGTGCGCCCTCGGCCCCGCGTCCCGCACTCTGCTCGCCAGCGCCTCTGGGGACGGAACCGTTCGGCTTTGGGACCCAGTCACCGCCCGGGCAGTAAGACGCCTCACACCCGCGTTCGGCCGCATCAGGGCGATGTGCGGCCTGATCGTCGACGGGCAAACCTACCTCGCGCTCGCCGCGGACAACGACGTCTGGCTGTGGAACGAGTCCCGGCAGTGCTCCGCGGGACACCTGAGCGGCCACCTCAGCTCGATCCGCGACATGTGCGCGTTCGACGCGGCCGACGGCCCCCGCCTCGCAACCGCAAGTGCGGATGGAACGGTCCGTATCTGGGATCCCACCGTCAGACAGTGCACCGCGGTCCTTTCGGGGCACAGCGACTTGGTCGAGAATGTGTGCGCGGTGGCGGTCGACGACGAAACCCTCCTGGCGTCGAGTGGGGACGAAGGAGACAGCTCCATTGTTCTCTGGCGTCCCAACACCGGCGAGATCGTCCGCGTCCTCGAGGGACACGAGAGCTCCGTCGTCGCCCTGTGCGCCGTGGAGGTGGAACAGCGCCAATTGCTGGCAAGTCTGGGCGCGGACAAGACCGTTCGACTGTGGGAGCCGGTGAGCGGCTGGTGCGTGGGCACCATCCCCGGTGAGGATCTGGCCTTCACACTGCGCGCTGTCACGGTCGAGGGACACTCGCTGCTTGCCAGCACGAGCGGCGATCTGGTCCGACTGCTGGACCCGGACACCGGCCGGACCCGCATAACCCTCCAAGGCCACTCCGACTCGGTGGACTCCCTCTGCCTTCTGCGCGTCAACGGCCGAGACCTGCTCGCCAGTGGGGGCGCCGACCACACCGTGCGACTGTGGGACCCGGCGGCGCCGAGCGCCAGCCGCGTGAGCGCGATCCGCGCCCTCGCCCCTGCGTACATCAGCGACGAAATGCTAGTGGCCGCTGGCGGCGACGACGGCGCCAGCGAGCTGCGAGATCCCGACTCTGGCACCGTCGTCAGCGCGTTGAAGGGCAACCGCGACTGGGTGCGCGCTCTGTGCTCCTTACGCCACCTCGACCGGCAGTACCTCGCCGGGTGCGGTGACGACGGAGCGGTGTGGCTGTGGGGCCCCCCGGACGCCTTGCCACGGTCCCTGCGTCTGGGTGTCAAGCCCGCCTACACCGTGTGTTCCGTGCACGTCAGCAACCGAACGCTCCTGGCCGTGGGCCACACCGACGGTGCCGCATGGCTTTGGGATCCACTCACCAACGAGACCCCGCACTTCTCCCGCTTCCACAGCGGGATCTACGCCATGTGTGCCGTGGAACTCGCTGGGCAACCGTACATAGCAACGGCCACGGACGGACAGGACGGCGCTGTGTGGCTGTGGAACGCGATCTCTGGTCAACGCCACAAGTTGGTTGCTGCAACCGAGACTTTTGCAATGTGCTCGCTGCCCGTGGCCGGGCGAACCACGCTCGCCACCGCGCACGCGTATGGAGGGGTGTGCTTGTGGGACGCTGAGCGGGGCGAACTCGTCGGAGATCTCTCGGGCCACACGGGCGCGGTCAACGCAGTAAGCGTGGTCGGTGACGGCGGGCCCCTCCTCGCCACCGCAAGCAGTGACCGGACCGTGCGCCTGTGGGACGTGGCGGACCGGGCGCTGGTCGAGGAGATTCCCGTACACCATCCCGCACTTGCCGTCACATGGGTGGCACAGCGGCTGATCGTCGGGCACGACCACGGGATCCTAGCGCTGTCGCTGGGGGATGTGGGCCGCTACTCCGTCAGGAGGTGAGCCGGAGCAGGAGGGGGAGCGGTCGTTCGGGCAGATGCTGGACACCGTGCGGCCAGTTGCCGAGAGCTTCGTGGGCAGGTTCCGGGGGCTGGCAAACGCGCCGGACCGCAAAGGCGTTGATTCCAGCGAACGATTGGGCCGGCGCCGATGGGTGATCGAACGCACCATGTCCTGGCTGACCGGCTACCGCAGACTCAACCACCGCTACGAACGCCATTCCGCAACTACCTGGCATTCCTCGGGCGCGCCGCAGCCCTATGCGGCCACAAGAGATGCATCCGCCTCACCACATAGGACGCCGCCTAAAGACGACTCGCTCAACGCTCTGTTCGACGAGCAGGACCGCTACCGGTGCCAGGCGTTGCAGTGGCGTAGCCCATGCGGACAGCACGCCCTGCACGGCACCCTCGCCCGGCTCCATTCCGCCGCGCATGCACTCGCCGGCCAGTGGACGCAGCTCCGCGACCACGGCAGCTCCACCTAGGAGTTGCGAGCCGTCCTCCTGCTCCGCACCGCCGAGAGGCACGCGACCCGCAGCCCCGCCATGTCGGGGCAACCCGGAGCAGTGCCCGGGTCGCCCCGAGAGGTGCGCGCCGTGACCGTCGAAAGCCTGCTCTACCTCGCCGGAGGCATCACCCTCTGCGCTGCGTACACCAGCCCCACATGCATACGTCTTCTGCACGACGGCACCGGTCCGCGCCTTCACGAACTCGTATGGCCGAGGGGGTCTTCACCCCCTGGTGCGCTTGAGAACTTCGAGGGTGATAAATAGCCCTCCGAGGAAAACGACTGCATCGATTCCGGTCATACTTTTTCACCTCCATCCCCCTGCTCGTATCGTTGCGGAATCCATCCTTGGCGTACGAGACACGGGAGCGCAAGCGGTGACTCACGGTGTCTTTCCGCAGGTCAGGGGAGTTTCCATAAGTACCCGATTCGACTGCCTGCGCCTTTCCAAAATGTCTTTCTCTGTAGAAATGTCGATTGGAAAGAAGGAAAAGGCGGCATGAAAAATCGGCAACGCTGGAAACTTGCTGCCGTACAACGCCTTACTGGAGGCCCCAAGCACCAGCTCGCCGCAGGTCTCGCCGTTCTATGCGCCTCAGCCTGGCTCGCCCGACGCGTACACCTTGGCCGCCATCGCCGGCACCGCGACGTCCGTGTGTGCCGTTTGGTGCCGCACTACGCGGATCTCCGAGCGTTGTATTGCACCGCTCCTCCCATAGAGTCATCAGGACATCTGGACGACAAGTTCTATGCCATGGGGGCGACTTGGATACCAGCGAACAATTTGTGACGATCAGCGCCGTCTTACTCGGGGCCCTGATGACCCACGTGACCAACTACATGCTGGAGCGAAGCCGCAACCGTCACGAGCTGCTGACCCGGTGGGACGACAAGAAGCTCGATGCGTACGAGGGGTATGTCGACCGCGTCCGAGCGAGCATCTTCCTCGCGGTTCAGCTGTACGAGCACAAGGAAGGCATACGCGAAGGCCAGAAGTCGGAGCCCGAGATGACCGCCGAGATACGCGACGCTAGCCGACTCTGCGGCCGCGCTTTCGAGCGGGTCATGCTGCTCGGCGGCGATGGCGTTGTGGAAGCCGGTCATCAGCTCAACGAGGCGGTGGCCGAGATTGATTGGCAGGCCACCGGCAGGAAGTCAGGAACGTTGCCTGAGTGGCGTGAACGGAACAGAGCCGCCTTCCAGGCGATCAACAACTTCCACGACGCCGCGCGGGAGGACCTGGGCGTCAAGGGCAACGTGACAGGCGAGAGCCACCCGGACAGAGACCTTCTACTCCCGCCGGCGCAGCGCAACGGCGAAGGGTCAACAGCGTCAGGGGATCAGGGACGCCACTCGTCCCGGAAGTCCTCGTGATCTGCCCAGAGTTCAGCCGCGTACGTGACCGCGACGCGAAGCCCCCAAACGTCCGTGTGAGCCAGGGCCTCGGGCCCGTGTAGGCCCTCACGCCCCGCCGCGCGCCTGCGGTCCACGAACTCTTCGACCATGCGCTGGGCTGTGCGTACGTACCGGTGGCCCGAACTGCCCTGTGGATGTTCTAGCTCCAGGTCACGAAGCCGAGCCCGCACGAAAGTGATGAGCCTCTGGTCGCTGTCCCATGTCCCGGCTTGCATCTGGACGTGTCCCTCGTCGGCCATGGCAGCAGGGTATCTGCGAGATCACGGAGCTTGTCGCCGAGATGCTGCTGGGTGCCGGTCGAGCTCGACAAGCGTGCAGCGCGTGAGTTCCAGTACGAGTTGAGAAGCGAGAAACCATCGTGCGGCGGCCGGGAGTTGGCCGTAGGGCAGGTAGCCGTCCGTGGGGACGTGGGTGAACCCCCGACTCGAGCTGACGGGCGCGTACTGGTCGCCGAAGACACCCCACACGCGGGGCCGACGGGATCGTACGGCGATCGGGTTCGTCAGGTGTGGGCAGTGTCGAAGGGCGAGCTGCGCGCACCCTTCACAGATCGGGGGCTTGGTGGATAGGGCGCCCTCCACGTCTTCCACTTCATCCGTCGCCGCCGAGGTGTCCGAGCCCGGTGTGAGAAACAGCCATCCACGCGACGTTCGGCTCGCCGGACCTCCGCAGACTTGGCACAACAGTGCCCGCATCGCCTGCCGTTGACGGACCGGGTGCAGTAACCGGTAGTGCGGGCGGCCTTCGCCGGACGCTTGTCGTACGCGTGCCCACAGCACGCCGTGCTGGTCTCGGTCGGTGGGCGTCTCGTCCCTGTAGCAGAGGCCGGCGCCATCGGTGCGGGTAGTCAACGACCGGAGTGCCGGGTTCTCATTGCTCCAAGCCGTAACAAAGGGCACGGGCAGAGCTTTCGGCCCCCATTTCAGTAGTGGCGTCGGGGTGGCTGTACGGGCAGCCATCGGGCGACTCCCTTCAGCAGAGCGATCAATGGAGAAGGCCTCGGGAACAAGCGCGCGTATGCGTCGAGGTCGGGGCAAGCACCAGCCCGCCCCAACCTCTGTTGGTGGCACTGGAGTTGGGCGGGGCCATCACGGCTCCTCGACGAGGTCTCGATGTGGCTCAAGGCAATCGCTCCGCTACTGTCAGCGGTATCCCCCTCGCGCTCTGAGAGTGGATAACGTGGATAAACGACGCAGGCGGTGGTATTAGCCCATGGGGTCAACAGTGCGTAATGAGACCCTTGCTGAACTCGTCGACGCGTCCGGTCTGAGTCGCCGAGCACTCGCGGAACGAGTCAAGGGAATCGCTGCGCAGCACGGAGACGTGATTCAGACGAACCACGCCGCGGTCACGTACTGGATCAATGGAGGACTGCCGCAACCGGACACCCAGCGTTACCTGTTGGAGGCGCTGAGCCGAAGGCTTGGCCGGAGCCTGACGCTGCGAGACATCGGCATGCCTAGCATGGATGACGGTCTCGACGGCATCGCCAGCATGAGCGAGGACCCTGTCGAGGTGCTGATCGAGCTGGGGAGAGCCGAGATGGAACGACGCAGGTTCCTGAAGACGGCCGCGTATTCGACAGCGGCAGCCGCGACGCCGGTCACGCTGGCGAGCGATGCTTGGGGCCGCGCGTGCTCGGCGCACGCCGGGGGCCGCGTCGGGGCCAGTGATGTGACGGCCGTGCAAGAGATGACGGCGGTCTACACGCACATCGACGAGAAGTACGGGGGCCAGCACGCGCGGCGCGCGGTGACGGCGTATCTGGAGGACGCCCTACAGATGTGCCGGGGCAACTTCGCCAGCGAACGCGTGCATCGGGACATGCTCAGCGCGACCGCCAGTCTCGCCTGCCTGGCCGCATGGAAGGCGTACGACGCCGGCGAGCACGGCCATGCGCAGTTCCGCTACATCCAGGCGCAGCGGCTGACGATGGAGGCGGCCAACCCGGTGCACGAGGCGTTCGTCCTCCGAGGCCGTGTCCACCATGCGATCAACATCAAGACCACGGACCACGCACTGGCGTTAGCGGAACAGATGATGAGCCGCGGGGAGCAGCGTGTGGACGGCGGTACACGGGCGCTGTTCGTGATCTGCCAGGCGCGGGCTCTGGCGGAGGAGAAGCAGACCGATCGTGCGCTGAAGGAGTCGTACCGAGCGCGGGAGTTGGCTTCGGCAGCGGGGGAGACCGGTGGAGTGCCGGGCTGGTCGGCGCTGTGGGCGTCGCCGATGTCGACGGTCAACTCGCATACGGCGAAGATACTTTCGGCGACGGGCCGGTATCGGGAAGCCGAGCGCTCTTACAAGGGCGCGGTCGCCGGTCGGCCGGGCGAGGTCTACCGGCGTATCAACGGCCTGACGCTCGCGGATGCGGGCCGGATGCAGGTCGCTCAGGGGCACCTGGAGCAGGCGGTGAACACCTTTGACCGGGCCTTGCGGACGATGACGGGAGTCCAGTCGACACGCACCCTGACGAGCGCCCAGGGAATGCGGGAATCGCTCGCGCCGTACCGGCGACGTGGCGCAGGCGTGGTCCGCGACTTCGACCAGAGCCTTCGAAGCTGGCTACAAGAGCAACGCGCAGGCTGAGCCACAGTGTCAGGTGCGCTCCGACTCGGAAGAGCTGATCCAGTACAGGGTTGGCGCCGCATTCAAGGCACCGCTCAACAGTGGAGAGATTTCGCCTTTGCCAAGCCAAGCCAAGCCCAGGGCTGGCCGTCGGTGGGCCTGCTCATTCGGGCATCCCATCATCCTTCTGAAAATCGCGCCCAGGCTGAGCAAAAGGACTTCCACTGGGGCCAAGTTTGTACTGAGTGCCGCGTTTCCAGTACGACTCTTCTCCGAGAACCCAGAAATAGAGATCCATCAGCTCAGCCGGTTGCAGAGCAACGCCGACCCCACTCATATTTCCGTAGGCATTCTTACGAGCAAGGGGCTTGAGTAGGTCCACAAGTTCGAGTCCCGAATTGAACCCGGCGAAGGCGGCAGTGGTAGCCGCAGTTACAAGGTCAGCGAGCTGGATGTGTGGCACATGGTGGGACGGTGCAGTCACGATTGGTATAGCGACCTGCTCGGGCTCGGTGTAGCGAGTGCCGAGGGTTGTCAGGTCAAGAGAGTCGGACAACCACTTACTCTGGTCGGCAGGACCCCCACCGGGCATGTCCGCTATCACTACACCTCGCTGGCCCATCGTCTTGAGATGCTTTTCAATGCGCTCGTAGAGGTATGTGAGTACCTTGTTGGCGACAATAGACCTGTCCCAGGCCAGCTTGCTTCGATCCCATATCACGACAGCAGTGCGCACCTCGCACTCAGCAGCGATCTCCAACATTCTTCGCCGGAGCTGCTTGCGGGTGGCTTCGCCCGACCGGGCGAGAAAGCTACCTTTCGGGCAGCTCCATTTGAACTCTTGGTCCTCAGGCATGCCCACGGCGGCACGTAATTCCGCAATCTTCTCGGTGTATCCGGCTACTTTCTCCTCCGGGAACATGACAGCCCCAATAGAGACCAACTCTCCAAGACCCTTGCGACGCGGGTTGCGCTGACCACTGTCGTCTATGAAGACCAGTTGCATGCGGTGTCTCCTGTCTCACGCACTCCGATCCCGCGGGGGAAGTGCTCGACCTGGGCGCGGGGCATGCCCGACACTCGATAGCCTTGAAGACACACAAGGTGGCGCAATGGTTGTATCCCACTCAAGGCGGGAAAAAACATGCCTGCCGCCCTCTCAGTCGTAGCGTGCGGGACACCGGCCAGTCATCCCGGCGGGCGGCGCGACAGCTCTTCCCGATGTGGCTACATCACTGTTCGTCGTGCCGTGCAGCACTCACCTGACAACGTGGCTCCAGTACGGCGAACTGGTGACGGTGCCCGAAAGACTCAGCAGCCAGGAGAGTAGTGGCAGCGACATCGAGAACCGGAGATGCCGTCCTCCCTGCACGAGCAGGCCACGGAGGCTCACGGTCAACCCCACTTCGACACACTCTCGTTGACATCGATCACTGCCTTGCTTCCCTTCTCGGTTTGGTCCCGGCACGTGCGGCACAGGCTCCTTGACGTCTCCAGGAGACCGCTCCGCCGCCGGCCGTTTCCAACCAGGAACCTCCATTAGCTCTGCGGCTCGGCATCCTGGGCGGCAGGTCGTTGTTCGCGTCGCGACCGGCGGCGTCGGCCGAACTCAACCGCGGAGAGAAGCCCGCCCACACCTCCAAGGGCCGTGAGAAGCCCAAGGACCCAGTTTGTGGCACTCCCGACCTTTTCACCAGGTGGCGTTGTTACCTCAACTGTCTGACTGAGAGGATCCGTCTCAGAAAGCACTATGTTCGAACTGCGGTAGTAGGTAGAGGCCGTGAGGGTGACGGTCAAAGGACCAGCTTCCTTCGGCGCGATGGACCACTGCCATCTTGCCGGTTCCTCGCCTGCCCTGCCTAAGACATTCTGGCGCTCCGTCGACAGCCGAACGCACCGTGCCCTTGCACCGGAGCAGTGAACCTTCACCCCGATGAGCCCCCCGACCTTGATGTCCTCTTCTGAGGCCGGAGGTTGGACAGAGGGCGACGGCGATGCGCTGGCGCCCCATCGATTCTTTGCGAGCACGTCCAGGGTGAACTCATCGCCTACCGAAGCCTCGTTGTCCAGGTCGGAGTAGCGGAGCCTGCCCGGGATCAGACTCTTTCGGCCGTCGACAATGTTTTCGGCGTAGATCTCCTGCAGGTTCATGTCTGAAGGTGGATCACCCTGCAGTGGCGGACTGGGAGTAGGGCTAGGAGGATCCCCGGGCCCCTCTTCACCCTCCGACATCACGACGCTCATAGGGGCAGCGATGAGGATGAGTAGGCCCAGGCCCGCCGTCACCCATTTGAACCGACGGTCGCTGTCCGGCGGCTCGTCGCCTATGGCCCGCTTAGCATCCAGCGCACGGATGGCGGCGGTCTTACGGGTAGCCCGCCGTGCTGAGTCGCCCAACATCGTCCCCCGGCCTTGATCCCCGATGAGCACCCAGCAGATCACCCCAGCGGCTAGTTGCTTGAGCCGCTAGGCCCGGACGAGACGCGGACCCAATGACGTGAACGGTGCCCTAGCGAAGCGTAGTTGCCGCTCAGTGGTCGATCCCTGAGAACACGAATCCACCACAAGTCTGCTTCCCTGACGACTTCACGGCTAACCGGCGGCCAGGTTTGGCACGCGTCTGCACCGTGCAGTCTCTCCTTCTCCTGGCCGGAGGGACGAACCCCCGGGTGCCTGATGCGCAGTTGAAGCGCGCCCGCAACGTGCTCGCACACCTGAATCAAGCTGGGTTCGTCGGAAGCCGAGCCGTCGCTCCTCCCTGAGATCCTCGACGAGCTTGAGGCGGCCTGCCGGGCTCGACATCGGCATCACAGACTTGGGCACGTATTGCGGCATCGCCAGCTTCCGAATTACGCATCCATACCCTGGACATCATCCACTCCGTCGAGGACACCTCTGCGAAGGCGCCAGGGACTACCTGACCGAACGGGACCGTGGGGGACTCACCTGCCCGTCCATCGGAGCCCCGTTGGGTGCTGCGGCTTAGCCTGCGTATGGGGCTGAGCGGAGGGCCGACACGATAAGTGTGGATTCGGAGCCCGCGAGAACACGCCATCCGGCTTCATGTACATGAGCATCAAGAGAAGCTCTTTGTTTACGAAGGTCGGAGGGGGTCCGGCCGCGGCTGCGGACGAATGGCGACGAGTGGTTCTGACATCTGTGACCCGTGATCCACCAGCTACACACTCGCCCGTCGGTAGCATCGGCAATCAAGGTGCTCTGCGGGGCTAGCGTGGGGCAGTGCGCAGCTTTCCCGATGAATGTGCAGGTCAGCAGGTGTTGCCAGTGGAGACTGTAAATCTGCCGGCTCAGCCTTCCTAGGTTCGAATCCTAGCGCCGCCACAGACAAGGAAAAGGCCCCTGACCTGCATGAGCGCAGGCAGGGGCCTTTTCGTGTTCCCGTGTGAGCCGGGGAGCCGCATTCGTACCCGTCCGTGCCGCGTTGCCAAGTGGCCCCGGCCAGCCGCTCGTTCACGGCCCGGAGCCGGGAACGGCGGGGTCACGGAGCCCCGGCGCCGCGTGCACGCCGGCAGGCGGACGGCTCCGGCCCGTATGTCCGGTCCGGAGCCGCCACCTCGGCGGGGTTAGGTCGACGCCTGCGATCGCGTGCCCATCCCCGCGCAGAGCGCCCAGATGATGAACACGTCCACGGCCAGCGTGATGACTGCCCAGAGCGGGAAGTGAGGCAGCCACATGAAGCTGGCGATCATGCCGAGACCGGCAAGTCCGATGCCGATCCATCGGGCCCACGTAGCGCCCGTCAACAGCACCGCGATCCCGGCGACCGCTATCGCGGCGCCGAGGAACAGATGCACCCATCCCCAGCCCGTGAGGCTGTAGTCGAACGCGTAGCTCTGCGGTGATGCGAAAACGGCGTCCTCGCGCAGGGCGGCGACACCCGATGAGACGGCGAGCAGCCCGCCGAAGAACATCAGAGCGCCGGCCAGCTTCGTCCAGCCGCTGAACATCGGCTTGCCGGTACTGCGAACCGCGGTACCCGCGTGCGCTCCGCCGGCAGCATGAGTTGCCATGTCGAGACCCTCCCTCTTGCAAGGTCTACCTTCACCTGTTCAGGTGCTTATGCCCCAGTTTGTCAGAATCTCGGCAACCTGCGACCGGAGACGTTTTCCCAGGTCAGAGGGCCCGTAGGCGGCGATGTCCAGCGGGCCCCCGTGCGCCACCCGCCCCCTCCCGGGCCCTGCCGCCCGGGCCTCGGCGCTCGTGCCCCGACGACCCTCTGCGGTACCCCGCGCGCTGCCCGCGCCGGCCCTGTGCGCACCATGTTTCCGGTACGGCGAACCCGGCCAGACGCGTACGACAGGACAGAGAAACAGAACAGCGCAGGGCAAGGAGAGCGGCAGCGCTCGGCAGGGCCATGAGCCGACGAGTGCGCCGCGCGACGTGGAGGCGTCCCGAGTGAGCACACGCGTGACCGAGGGAGACGCGGGAGGAGAGGCAGGAGCCGGCGACCGCGGGCGCGGCCCCGCCGAGCCGTCCGAAGCCACCGCCCCTCCGGCACCGCCGTCCCCTTCCTCGGAGGCTTCCTCCAGGACTTCCTCCGAGGCCGCACCGGCGCACGCGTCACTGCGCAGCGCCGCAGAGTGCCGCACCGCGCTGCGCCGTACGCCCGTGTCGATCTGGAACGACGACGTCACGGACTGGGCCGCCGCCCTCACCTACTACGCGGTGCTCGCGATCTTCCCCGCCCTGCTCGTGACCGTCTCCGCCGTGGGCCTCGCCGGTTCGGACGCCACGAGGGAGCTCATCGCCCGCGTCACCACCGTCCTGCCCGCCCAGTCCGGGGAGCTCATGGCGGGCGTGCTCAAGGACATGGCCGCGCAGAGCACCGCGGCCTGGCTGCTCGCCGTCTTCGGTACGGCCGGATCGCTCTGGTCCGCGTCCAGTTACCTCAGCGTCTTCCGCCGCGCGCTGCACTCGATGCACGGCGTCGAGGACCACCGCCCCGTGTGGCGGACCGTCCCGCGGATCGTGCTGACCGCGCTGGCGCTGCTCGCTCTGCTGGTATCGAGCGTCTTCGTGCTCGTGCTCAGCGGCGAGGTCGCGCGCACGGCCGGCGGACTCCTCGGCATGGACGACTTCGCCGCCGATGCATGGAACACGACGAAGTGGCCGCTGCTGCTGGGCCTCGCGGCCGTGCTCGTGCTCCTCGTCTTCCGCGCGGGACCGGCCGGGACGCGGGGTGTGCGGAAGCGGGCACCGGGCGGTGCCCTCGCCGTACTGCTGTGGCTCGCCTCGTCGTCGGGCTTCGCGCTCTACACCTCGAACGTCGGCACGTACCACCGCCTGTACGGGTCCCTCGCCGGAATCGTCGTCTTCCTGGTGTGGCTGTGGATGTCGAACCTGGCGCTGCTCGCTGGCGCGCAGTTCAACGCCGAGGTCGCCAAGTTGCGCAGAGACGCGGGCAGTTGAGCCGTGCGCCGGCGCCGGTCGTCACCGTGCTCCGCCGCCCGGCGCGCACCGATCCCCGACTCACCCCAGCACGACCGCTCCCACCGCCTCGTCGACGGGAGTGTCGCCGCCGATCAGTTCGAGCGTCTTTCCGGCGGTCCCCGGAGCGTGCAGCAGAGCGCCCAGCACCGCCGCCACGTCGTCCCGCGTCACCTCCGCGCGACCCGTCCGCTCGGCGAGCCGGACGGTTCCCGTGCCGGGATCGTTGGTCAGGCGGCCGGGCCGCAGCACCGTCCAGTCGAGCCCGTCGCGCGCTCGTACGGCGTCGTCCGCTGCCCCCTTTGCCCGCTGGTACGCGGTGAAGACCGCGTCGGCGCCAGGCGGCGGCTCCGTCAGACCCGCGTCCGCACCCATGGACGAGACGATGATGTAGCGCCGGATGCCTGCCCGTTCGGCCGCGTCCGCGAGGAGAACGGCCGCCGCCCGGTCCACCGTCTCCTTGCGTGCCGCGCCGCTGCCCGGGCCCGCTCCGGCGGCGAAGACCACGGCGTCGGCGCCCTCCAGATGAGCGGCGACCTCGTCCACGGAAGCCGACTCCAGGTCGCAGACGACCGGTTCGGCACCCGCGGCCCGCAGGTCCTCGGCGTGCTCCGGGTTGCGGATGATGCCCGCGACCTCGTCCCCTCGCGCAGCGAGCAGGCGCTCGAGCCGCAGCGCGATCTGACCATGTCCACCAGCGATGACTGTGCGCATGCCCCGACCGTACGTCAGAGCCGCCGGGGCGCGTGCTGAGGCGCCGTCAGCCCTGCGACTGCCGGGGCAAATCGAACTCCGACGTACCGGTGAAGTCGCAGAACTCGCGGACCGCGCTGGTGCGCGCCACAACGCGCCCCCGGTGTACGACGATCCGGCTGTACGCGAGCGACAGCGCCCCCGCCAGTTCCGAACCGCGCACGGCCACCAGCTCCGCCGGGAACCCCGCCTCCACCCGCACCTCGGGGAGGCCCATCGTCGTGCGGGCCCGCGCGCAGACCGCGTCGTACGCGGCCTCCGCATCCGCCTCCCCGTGCGACGCGAGCAGATACGCGGCCTCCAGCGGATCGCCCCTGCCGACGGTGTTGGCGGCGTCCCGCAGAGCTCCGCTGCCCGCCGCCACCGTCACGCCGGCCGCCCTGAGCAGCCGTACGGGTGCCACACGCGACGGTGAGGTCTGCGAAGGACGCTCCAGCACACCGCAGTCGCCCTGCGGCAGGCACACCACGGTGACCCCCGCCGCGGCCAGCCGCTCGGCCGTGCGCACGGCCGGCTTGTGCGGCAGCCTCGCGAGGCCCCCGCACGGCCCGATCGCGACGCCGGGCCGCAGCCCTCCCGCGGCGGCGGCCAGCCTGGACAGCCGGGCCGGATCTCCACCGTCGGTGTGGAGGTCGACAGGGCAGCCGTGCTCCGCCGCGACCTCCAGTACGGCGTCCACATAGCCCGCAGGATCGGGGTCGAGGTCGGGGCATCCCCCGATGACGGACGCGCCCATCTTCACCGCGTCCCGCAGCATCGAGAGGCCGTCGGCCCCCGCGACGCCGGTCAGCAGCCGCGGCACGGCCACGGTGCTCAACTCCACGAGACCGCGCAGCGCCCGGCGGGCCTGAAGCACCGCCTCCAGCGAGCGCAGGCCCGCGACGTCCCCGATGTGTACGTGGGTGCGCGTGGCGGTGGCGCCGAGGCCGAGTTGCAGCAGTGCTGCCTCGGTCGTACGCCGCTGCACGTCCTCGGGGGCGCTGCGGGGCGGGCCGTCGGAGCTGGGGGAGACCGCGGTCAGCGCGGTGTCGTAGTGCGCGTGCGCCTCCGCCGGCGCCGGGAGCAGCAGATAGCCGGCGAGGTCGACCCTCGAACCGCCCGCGGGCTGCGGTCCCTGCGCGAGACTGCCCGCCGTACCGACCGCCTCGATGCGGCCGCCGCCCAGCCGTACGTCGACGGTGCGTCCGTCGGCGAGGCGTGCGCCGCACAGCATGAGGCTGCGGGGGGACGCGCCGTCCGCGGTGGCGTCGCGGGGCGTGGCCGGTTCGCGGGGCGCCGCGGGCTCGGAGCCGGCAGCGGGCCCGCGCGCGGAGGTGCCATGCGAGGCGTCGCCACCGGAAGCACCGGACGTACCGGATGCACCGGACTCCGTACCGGCTTCGGCTTCGGATTCGGCACCGGATTCGGCACCGGGGGCGGCAGCCGCCCCGCCCTCCGGACGATCTTCAGGACGGTCCTCCGGTCGACCGCTCTCACGGCCGCTCGTGTCACCGCTGCGGCCGTCGTTCGCGGCCGGTTCGTCGAGGGGGCCGTCGCCGTTTCCCGGCTCCTCTGAGTGGCTGTCGGCCATCGCACTCCCCACATCGGCGGATGATCATGATCACGCAGCGTGAGTAGAGAGTAGGGCGCCCGCACGGCACCGGCGAGGAGGAGGCGAATAGTCGTACTGACGTGGTGCGAGGGGAGTTTGGGGCCTCCGAGGACTCCGGATGAGACCCTTGAAGCAGGGCCCTGGAGGGGCGGCTGACGGGGTCGATACGGATTTCACGTTTGGCTGCCAGACGTGTAATGTCTTCACCGCTCGCCCCAATAGCTCAGTCGGCAGAGCGTCTCCATGGTAAGGAGAAGGTCAACGGTTCGATTCCGTTTTGGGGCTCTGATGTGTGAGATCTCCCGTCGGGAGATGGGAGTCCGCGCATCGTGGCGGTGTAGCTCAGTCGGTAGAGCAAGCGGCTCATAATCGCTGTGTCACCGGTTCAAGTCCGGTCACCGCTACTTCACCGAATGTAGCCGATTGTGGGTTCGGTCCTTCGATCGGCTACTCTTCCTGCTTGTCTGACCCATCTGTCCGTCAAGGAGCACTCACGTGGCTGCCACCGACGTCCGCCCGAAGATCACGCTGGCCTGCGTGGAGTGCAAGGAGCGGAACTACATCACCAAGAAGAACCGGCGCAACAACCCGGATCGCATGGAGATGAAGAAGCACTGCCCGCGCTGCAACGCGCACACGGCGCACCGCGAGACGCGCTGAATCAGGCCCTTCTGCGAGGCCGTCCCCACACCCGGGGACGGCCTCGTGTCGTTGCCCGCGGCGCCCCCTGCCCGCTTCCGCCCGGCCCGGCTCCCGTGATACGGCCCCGCTTCACCAGCACCGTTCAGGAGGTGACGCGCCCCATGGCGCTCGACCAGTCCTTCGTCGGGCGGAGCTATCCGCCCACCAGTCCGTACGAGGTGGGCCGCGAGAAGATCCGCGAGTTCGCCGAAGCCATCGGTGACACGAATCCGGCCTATACGGACCGGGAGGCGGCCGAAGCCCTCGGGCACCCCGATGTGATCGCGCCGCCCACGTTCGTCTTCGCCATCACCTTCCGCGCGGCCCGACAGGTCACCGAGGACCCGCAGTTGGGCCTCGACTACGACCGAGTGGTGCACGGGGACCAGAAGTTCGCGTACACCCGTCCCGTACGGGCGGGGG
This sequence comes from Streptomyces winkii, assembly GCF_032248595.1. Classification (NCBI taxonomy): domain Bacteria; kingdom Bacillati; phylum Actinomycetota; class Actinomycetes; order Kitasatosporales; family Streptomycetaceae; genus Streptomyces; species Streptomyces winkii. The sequence continues at coordinate 239,973 of NZ_JASTTH010000001.1, forward strand.
ACCGGCTCACGGTCTCCTCCACGATCGAGTCCATCAAGTCGATGGCGGGCAACGACATCCTCGACGTGCGCGGCGAGGTGCTGGACGAGTCGGGCGAGCACGTGGTGACCGCCCACACCAAGCTGGTCGCGCGCGGCCCCGAGGAGGCGGAGGCCTGATGGCGGCGAAGATCGCATACGCGGACGTCGAGACGGGCACCGAACTGCCCCCGTGCACCTTCCCCGTCGACCGCGAACGCCTCGTGCGTTATGCGGGCGCCTCGGGCGACTTCAACCCCATTCACTGGAACGAGCGGTTCGCTAAGGACGTCGGTCTGCCCGACGTGATCGCCCACGGCATGTTCACCATGGCGGAGGCGATCCGGGTCGTGACCGACTGGACCGGCGATCCGGCGGCGGTCGTCGAGTACGGGGTGCGCTTCACCAGGCCCGTCGTCGTGCCGGACGACGACAAGGGCGCGTCGATCGAGGTGAGCGGAAAGGTCGCGGCCAAGCTCGACGACGAGGCGCGCACCGTGCGGGTGGACCTGACGGTGATGAGCGCGGGCCAGAAGGTGCTCGGAATGTCGCGCGCGGTGGTGCGGCTCGCCTGACGGCCGCGTGCCGCATCCGGAGCGGGGAGCTCGTAGTTCAGTGGAGCCTCGGGTCGGGTCGGGGGAGTACGGGTGTCGCTCCGGGCGTACGGCGTCGCCCGAGAGCGCCCGCCCTGCCCACTCTCGTACGCTTGAGCGCGTGCAGGAACTCCATGACGCCCCCCTCGCCCCGCTGACCACCTTCCGGCTCGGCGGTCCCGCCGCCCGCCTCCGCACCGCGACGACCGACGACGAGGTCGTCGCCGCGGTCCGCGAGGCCGACGCCGCGGGCACTCCGCTGCTGATCGTCGCAGGCGGCAGCAACCTCGTCATCGCGGACGAGGGCTTCCCGGGCACCGCCCTGCGCATCGCCACCTCGGGGTTCCGACTCTCGGGCACGAGGCTGGAGTTGGCCGCAGGCGAGAACTGGTCGGAGGCCGTCGCCCGCACCGTCGAGGCGGGCCTCGCGGGCATCGAGTGCCTGGCCGGGATTCCCGGTTCCGCCGGGGCGACGCCCATTCAGAACGTGGGCGCGTACGGGCAGGAGGTGTCCGCGACCCTCACCGAGGTCGTCGCCTACGACCGGCGCGCGGACGAGACGGTCACCATCCCGAACTCCGAGTGCGGCTTCTCCTACCGCCACAGCCGCTTCAAGGCCGACCCCTCGCGCTTCGTCGTACTGCGCGTCCGCTTCGAACTCGAGGACGCCGGCGGCCTGTCGGCGCCCCTGAAGTACGCGGAGACCGCCCGCGTCCTCGGCGTCGAACCCGGCGACCGCGTCTCGGCGCAGACCGCGCGCGAGACCGTGCTCAAGCTTCGCGCGGGCAAGGGCATGGTGCTCGACCCGGAGGACCACGACACCTGGTCGGCGGGGTCCTTCTTCACCAACCCCGTGCTCGACGACGAGGAGTTCACCGCCTTCACCGCCCGCGTCGCCGAGCGCCTGGGCAAGGACGTCGCGGCGCCCGCGTTCCCGGCGGGGGAGGGCCGCACGAAGACCTCCGCGGCCTGGCTCATCGACCGCGCCGGGTTCGGCAAGGGGTACGGGAGCGGCCCGGCCCGCATCTCCACGAAGCACACCCTCGCCCTCACCAACCGCGGAGAGGCCACCACGGCCGATCTGCTCGCGCTCGCCCGTGAGGTACGGGACGGGGTGCGCGAGGCGTTCGGCGTCACGCTCGTCAACGAGCCCGTGACCGTGGGCTGCGAGCTGTAGGGGCAGTACGCCGCTCCGCTCCCGAACAGGGCCCGCACGCATGTGATTTGGGCCATGCTCCGTACTCCGTACTCCGGCTCGCGCACACGACCGGCCAGCGCTCCGCGTGCGCCCCGTGCCCCTGTGAGCATCCGTGCGCCCGGGGCGCGGACTCCGGGCACCGGGTCGACTGTCCGCACCCCTCTTATAGGGGCCTCTCATACGGACGTCAGGACGCGACCCCGACCGCCTGCTTCACCGTCGCCGGATCGTCGACCATCGCCAGCATCGCCGCAGCGAGGTCGGCACGGGGGACGGTGTTGCTGCGCTGCACATTTCCGCCGATCACCCGCTGGTACGTGCCCTTCGCGGGCTTGTCGGTCAGCCTCGGCGGCCGTACCACCGTCCAGTCCAGGCCGCTCTCCCGTACGACGTCCTCCATCACCGCCAGGTCCGCGTACACCTCGCGCAGCGCCCTGCGCACCAGCGGCAGCATCACCGTCCGGACGAGCAGGCTCTCGCCCTCTCCCCAGGGCCCGACGGGCGCCGCGCTCACTCCGACGTAGCGGCGCACTCCGCCCGCCTCCATGGCGCGCAGAATCTCCCGCGTGCCGCGCGAGGCGATGCCCGCCGCCCGGTTGCTGGGTGCGCCGAGTGCCGAGAGGACCGCGTCACGGCCGGCCACCGCGGGGGCAAGAGCCTCGGCGTCGGTGACGTCCGCGGTGACGACTTGGAGCCGATCCTTCCGTTCGGGCTCTCCTTCCGGTACGGGCAGCCGGGACGGGTCCCGGACCACCGCGGTGACCTCGTGCCCGGCGTCCAGCGCCTGCCGTACGAGCTGGCGGCCCGTGCCGCCGGTCGCTCCGAAGACCGTGAAGCGCATCAGCGTCGCCTTTCCTGAGTGCGTGACCACGAAGGTGGGTGAGTGTTCACTCACCACTCGCCACTCTGCCATTAAAGTGGGTGAATGCCCACTCACCTCACAGGTTCCTCTGGCGGCTCGGGCCGCTCAGCCCGCCCAGGCCGGCGGACGCCCGGCAGGTCCGCCTCCGGTTCGTCGGCCTCGGGGTCGCCGGCTTCCGCACGGCCGACCCGTGAGCGCATCCTCGACGCCGCCGAGGAACGGATGCGCACCATCGGCCTCGCCCGCGCCACCACCAAGGAGATCGCCCGCTCCGCGAACTGCTCGGAGGCCGCCCTCTACAAGCACTTCGCGGGCAAGGAGGAGATCTTCGTCGACGTACTGAAGGAGCGCCTTCCGCCGCTCAACCTGCTCCTGGAACAGCTCAACGACCAGGACGCTGCGGGCGACGGGCCCGCTGCCCGCAGCGTCGAGCAGAACCTCGTCGAGATCGCCCGGCGCGCGGCCCTCTTCTACGAGCGCAGCTTCCCCATCGCGGCGTCCCTCTTCGCCGAACCGAAGCTGCTGCAACGCCACGACGAGGCCATGCGCAGCCTCGGCACGGGACCGCACAAGCCGGTCGAGGCGCTCGCCGGGTATCTGCGCGCCGAGCGCGAAGCGGGGCGCATCCGCGCCGGCGCCGATCCGGAGGCCGCCGCGGCGCTCCTGCTCGGCGCATGCAACCAGCGGGCGATTCTGCTGAACATCGGCGGCGGCGCGGAGGAAGGGCAGCAGCCCCTGGAGGACTTCGCGGCGGGCGTCGTCCGTACGCTGCTCGCCGGGATCGCGCCCGAGCGAGACTGACCGCGAGGACGTGGAGGGCTGCTCCGGTCGTTCAGGCGAGCCACTCGTCGATGTCGGCCAGCACCTGCGCCCGTACATCCGCCGGCATCGACGCCGCACGCACCGACTGCCGTGCCAGCTCGGCCAGTTCGTGATCCGCGAACCCGTGCGCGTCCCGGGCGATGGCGTACTGCGCTTCGAGCCGCGAGCCGAACAGCAGCGGGTCGTCGGCGCCGAGAGCCATCGGCACCCCCGCGTCCCAGAGCGTGCGCATCGGCACGTCCTCCGGCTTGTCGTACACGCCGAGCGCCACGTTCGAGGCGGGACACACCTCGCAGGTAACGTTCCGCTCCGCGAGCCGCGCCAGCAGCGCCGGATCCTCGGCCGCCCGCACCCCGTGCCCGACGCGGGAGGCCCCCAGGTCGTCCAGGCAGTCGCGCACGCTGCCCGGCCCCGTCAGCTCGCCGCCGTGCGGCGCGGCCAGCAGCCCGCCGTTGCGTGCGATCGCGAAGGCCCGGTCGAAGTCGCGGGCGAATCCCCGGCGTTCGTCGTTGGAGAGCCCGAACCCGACGATGCCGTGGTCCCGGAAGCGGACGGCGAGCCGCGCGAGCGTACGGGCGTCCAGCGGGTGCTTCATCCGGTTCGCCGCCACCACCAGCCGCATCCCGAGGCCGGTCTCGCGCGCCGCGCCTTCGACGGCGTCCAGGATGATCTCCAGCGCCGGGATCAGACCGCCCAGCCGGGGTGCGTACGAGGTGGGGTCCACCTGGATCTCAAGCCAGCGCGAACCGTCCCGCACGTCCTCCTCCGCGGCCTCGCGCACGAGGCGCCGGATGTCATCCGGCTCGCGAAGACAGGAGCGCGCGATGTCGTAGAGGCGCTGGAAACGGAACCAGCCGCGCTCGTCGGTGGCGCGCAGCCTGGGCGGTTCGCCGCCGCTGAGGGCCGACGGCAGATGCACGCCGTACTTGTCGGCGAGCTCCAGCAGCGTGGCCGGACGCATCGAACCCGTGAAGTGCAGATGGAGATGGGCCTTGGGCAGGGTGCGCAGATCTCGGACAGCCATCCACAGATCCTGCCGCAAGCGTCCGCCCGCCGGTACCCGCTTTTCCCTGAACGAGCGCTTGCCCGAACACGGGAACGGCCCCCCGGCACGTACGCCGGAGGGCCGTCCCGCACGAGAAGCGGACGCCTCTCAGCGGACAGGCTCTCAGCAGAAGCCGGTCAGTCGTGCGCCTCGCCCAGCAGCTTCTGCATGCGCGAGACGCCCTCGGCCAGATCCTCGTCGCCGAGCGCGTACGAGAGCCGCAGATATCCCGGGGTGCCGAACGCCTCACCCGGCACGACCGCGACCTCCGCCTCCTCCAGGATCAGTTCGGCCAGCTCGACGCTGCTCGCCGGACGCCTGCCGCGGATCTCCTTGCCGAGCACGCCCTTCACGGAGGGGTACGCGTAGAAGGCGCCCTCGGGCTCGGGGCAGACGACGCCGTCGATCTCGTTCAGCATCCGCACGATGGTGCGGCGGCGGCGGTCGAAGGCGGCGCGCATCGCGGCGACGGCGTCGAGGCCGCCGGAGAGCGCGGCGACGGCGGCGACCTGCGCCACGTTGCTGACGTTGGAGGTGGCGTGCGACTGGAGGTTCGTCGCGGCCTTCACGACGTCCTTCGGGCCGACGACCCAGCCCACGCGCCAGCCGGTCATCGCGTACGTCTTGGCGACGCCGTTGACGACCACGCACTTGTCGCGCAGCCCGGGCACGACGGCGGGCAGCGAGGTGAACACGGCGTCGCCGTACACGAGATGCTCGTAGATCTCGTCCGTCATCACCCACAGCCCGTGCTCCACGGCCCACTTGCCGATCGCCTCGACCTGCGCGCGCGGGTAGACGGCGCCGGTGGGGTTGGAGGGGGAGACGAAGACCACCATCTTCGTGCGTTCGGTGCGCGCCGCCTCCAGCTGCTCGACGTCGACGAGATAGCCCGTCGTCTCGTCGGCCACGACGGGCACGGGCACGCCGCCCGCGAGCCTGATCGACTCGGGGTACGTCGTCCAGTACGGCGCCGGGACGATGACCTCGTCGCCCGGGTCGAGGACCGCGGCGAAGGACTCGTAGATCGCCTGCTTGCCGCCGTTGGTGACGAGCACCTGCGCGGGCTCGATCTCGTAACCGGAATCGCGCAGCGTCTTCTCGGCGATCGCGCTCTTCAGTTCGGGAAGGCCGCCGGCAGGCGTGTACCTGTGGTTCCTCGTGTCGCGGCAGGCCGCCGCCGCCGCGTCCACGACGTAGTCCGGCGTCGGGAAGTCCGGTTCGCCCGCGCCGAAGCCGATCACCGGACGCCCGGCGGCCTTGAGGGCCTTGGCCTTGGCGTCGACGGCGAGCGTCGCGGACTCGGAGATCGACCCCACTCGGGCCGAGACACGTCGTTCGGTGGGTGACTGTCCAGGTGGCGTTGCAGCGCTCATAAGGGCATGTTCCCAGACGCCGCCGCAGCCCGGCACCGGGGATTCCCCGCGGGCGGGCGTTACGTGTTCGACGCCCGACCACGGAGCACGTACACTCACACGTCGTCGATCCCCGGCCGTCGCCCCGTGCGCACACCGAGCAGTCGTTCCGATGGGGTAAGTTGGGGAATCACAAAGGGTCGTAGCTCAATTGGAAGAGCACTGGTCTCCAAAACCAGCGGTTGGGGGTTCGAGTCCCTCCGGCCCTGCTCCACACACCGTCCAAGCGGCGTGTGAGTGCTTGCGTACGTACTGAAATGCACCGCTGTGCGGCCGGGCCGGACGCCGCATGGCAACGACCCGGATCAGGTGAGGACGAGTGACGGAGATCACGGATACCACCCAGGTCCCAGAGCCAGGAGGGTCGTCGGAGGGCAGGCCGCGCCGCGGGGGCAAGCGCGGGAAGAAGGGCCCACTGGGCCGCCTCGGACTCTTCTACCGTCAGATCATCGCGGAGCTCCGCAAGGTCGTCTGGCCAACCCGGCATCAGCTCTCGACGTACACCTCAGTGGTGATTGTCTTCGTCGTCATCATGATTGGTCTCGTGACCGTGATTGACTACGGCTTCACCCAGGCCGTCAAGTACGTTTTCGGCTGAGCCCGCGAAGGCACCGCCCGCGGTGCTTTCCGTATGTTCGAACCCATGAAGCCAGGAAGAAGCAGCCACCGTGTCTGATCCGAACCTGAACGATGCCGTCGAGCCCGGCGAGGGCGACGACACCGCACGCGACATCGTCGAGGCTGCGGACGAGAACGCGGACCAGGACAACGGGGACTCCCCGGCGCTCGGCGCCGAGGCGGACGCCGGCGAGCCGGCGGAGGAGGCCGCGCTCCACGTCGAGGCCGACGCCGAGTCGGACGTCGACGCTGACGCCGAGTCGGACGTCGAGGCCGACGAGACCGCGGAGGAGCCCGAGGCCGAGAACCCGGTCGCCGCGCTCCGTGACGAGCTGCGTCTCCTGCCCGGCGAGTGGTATGTGATCCACACCTACGCGGGCTACGAGAACCGCGTGAAGACGAATCTTGAACAGCGCGCGGTCTCGCTCAACGTCGAGGACTTCATCTTCCAGGCCGAGGTGCCCCAGGAAGAGGTCGTCCAGATCAAGAACGGCGACCGCCGCACCGTCCGGCAGAACAAGCTCCCGGGCTACGTGCTCGTACGGATGGACCTCACGAACGAGTCCTGGGGCGTCGTCCGCAACACCCCGGGCGTCACCGGCTTCGTCGGCAACGCCTACGACCCGTACCCGCTGACGCTCGACGAGATCGTCAAGATGCTCGCCCCCGAGGCCGAGGAGAAGGCCGCGAAGGCGGCGGTTGCCGAGGAAGAGGGCAAGCCGGCGGGCGGGCCTGGGCGCAAGGTCGAGGTCCAGGTGCTGGACTTCGAAGTGGGCGACTCGGTCACCGTCACCGACGGCCCGTTCGCCACGCTCCAGGCGACGATCAACGAGATCAACGCCGACTCGAAGAAGGTCAAGGGCCTCGTCGAGATCTTCGGCCGGGAGACCCCGGTCGAGCTGAGCTTCGACCAGATCCAGAAGAACTGAGCCTTCCCGCCCGGCAGTTCGGCGGCCCGGCGCGTTCCGTCGCAGGTCGCCTGAGCTGCCGGTTTCAGTGCGCACGACGGTACGGGCTATCGTTGTGCGGTATGCCTTCATCCGCTCGAAGGATGGAGGCCGAATCACCTCTCACAAGGACCCGGAGAGAGCATGCCTCCCAAGAAGAAGAAGGTCGCGGGGCTGATCAAGCTCCAGATCCAGGCCGGAGCCGCCAATCCGGCGCCGCCGGTCGGCCCGGCGCTGGGTCAGCACGGCGTCAACATCATGGAGTTCTGCAAGGCCTACAACGCGGCGACCGAGTCGCAGCGCGGCTGGGTCATCCCCGTGGAGATCACGGTCTACGAGGACCGCTCCTTCACCTTCATCACCAAGACGCCGCCGGCGTCGAAGATGATCCTGAAGGCCGCGGGCGTGGACAAGGGCTCCGGCACCCCGCACACCACCAAGGTCGCCAAGATCACGCGTGACCAGGTGCGCGAGATCGCCACCACGAAGATGCCCGACCTGAACGCCAACGACCTGGACCAGGCCGAGAAGATCATCGCCGGTACGGCCCGTTCCATGGGCGTCACCGTCGAGGGCTGACCGGCCAGACCACCGTGGCAGGGCCCGCGCAGGCCCGTACCACGACTCCGTAACCGCCGTGCGGCCGCAGCCGTACGACGACACTGTCAGGAGCAGAAGTGAAGCGCAGCAAGTACTTCCGCGACGCGGAGGCCAAGATCGACCGGGAGCGTCTCTACGCCCCGCTCGAGGCCGTCCGTCTCGCCAAGGAGACCTCCACCAAGAAGTTCGACGCGACCGTCGAGGTCGCCCTGCGCCTGGGCGTCGACCCGCGCAAGGCCGACCAGATGGTCCGCGGCACCGTGAACCTGCCGCACGGCACCGGCAAGACCGCCCGGGTCCTGGTCTTCGCGACCGGTGACCGTGCAGCAGCCGCGGAGGCCGCGGGAGCCGACATCGTCGGCGGCGACGAGCTGATCGAGGAGGTCGCCGGCGGCCGTCTGGACTTCGACGCCGTCGTCGCCACGCCGGACCTGATGGGCAAGGTCGGCCGTCTCGGCCGCGTGCTCGGTCCGCGCGGTCTGATGCCGAACCCGAAGACCGGCACCGTCACGCCCGATGTCACCAAGGCGGTCAACGACATCAAGGGCGGCAAGATCGAGTTCCGTGTCGACAAGCACGCCAACCTCCACTTCATCATCGGCAAGGCCTCGTTCGACGACACGCAGCTCGTCGAGAACTACGCCGCGGCGCTCGACGAGGTCCAGCGGCTGAAGCCGTCGGCCGCCAAGGGCCGGTACGTGAAGAAGACGTCCATCACCACCACGATGGGCCCCGGCATCCCCGTCGACCCCAACCGCACCCGCAACCTCCTCGTGGAGGAGGACCCCGCCGCCGTCTGAGCCCCTGCTCAGCCCGCGCGGGCAGCGATGTGACCCGGGCCCCGTCCTCTTCGGAGGGCGGGGCCCGGTGTGCGTTGCACGGGGCGGGCATGTCCGGGATAAGGTCCTCTGCGTACTGCTCAACAAGTGGAAAAACAGGGGGAATCACATGCGCCACGCCCGAATCGCCATGACAGCGGCCGTAGTTGTGATGGCCGCGGGTCTCACGGCCTGTGGCGGCGAATCCGGCGGCAAGGACTCCGGCGGCGGCTCCAAGGACAAGCAGGGCCTCTCGCCCGCGCAGGTGGCCATCACGGAGCTGGAGCAGGCGTCCAGGACCACGGAGGAGAAGAAGTCCGCGAAGGTCGAGGGCGACCAGTCCCAGGGCACTCCGCGGGGCGAGATCTCCACGAAGACCGAGGGCTCCGTCGACTGGTCCGGCGGCGGCACCACCGCCGAGATGACCGTCACGCAGCAGGGTTCCGGCGCGAGCGGCATGCCGACGAGCGGCAAGCCCATGCCCGCGCGCTACACCGAGGACGCCATGTACGTGAACCTCGGCGACGCGTTCGCCTCCACGGCGGGCAAGGGCAAGCACTGGATGAAGTACGACTACGACAAGCTGGCCGAGCAGGCGGGCCCCTCGGGCGCGCTCATCAAGGACCAGATGCAGAACAACAACCCGGCCCGCTCGGTCGATCTGCTCCTGGCCAGCGGCAAGGTGAAGAAGGTCGGCTCCGAGAACGTCAAGGGCAAGAAGACGGTCCACTACAGCGGCACCGTCGAGGTCGCCGAGCTGGCCCGCATGCAGTCGAAGAAGCTCAGCGAGAAGGACCTCGACGAGCTCTCCGGCCAGCTGAAGCAGCAGGGCTTCAAGACCGAGAAGGTCGACGTCTGGATCGACGGCGAGGACCTGCTCGTGAAGAAGCAGGAGCGCGCCAAGGGCACGAACGGCAACCTCGACTCGACGGTCTTCTACTCCGACTACGGCACCGAGGTCTCGGTCGAGGCACCGGCCGCCTCCGACACCGTCCCCTTCGAGAAGGCCTTGCCCGGCCAGAGCTGAGCAGCCGGCGGGCCACCAGGCGTACGGCCCCCTCCGGCACCGGATTTGGTGCCGGAGGGGGCGTTCGCGTAATCTCGTACGAAGCCAAAGACCGCTGGTCGTCGTCGTGCTGATCCAAGAGGCACGGTGGCCGAAGGATCCGCTAGCCGCGGACGACCCGCGTAGGTGATGAGGAAGCTCCCGTGAGACGCGTGCGTCGTCTTCCGGTCGAGCCACGCCCCAGCGCCTGCGCAGGGGCGTTTCGTCGTTCCAGCCCCTTCCGAGCGGTCTCATCACCCGGAAGGAGGCCGAGGCTCATGGCGAGGGACCAGGTCGCACCCGACAAGATCGCCGCCGTCGAGGAGATCACGAACAAGTTCCGTGACTCCAGCGCCGCAGTGGTCACCGCGTACACGGGGCTGTCGGTTGCCCAGCTCAAGGAGCTGCGCCGCTCGCTCGGTGAGAACGCTCAGTACCGCGTGGTGAAGAACACACTGACCAAGATCGCGGCCAACGAGGCCGGGATCAACGAGCTCGACGAGTTCTTCACGGGCTCGTCGGCCGTCGCCTTCGTCACCGGTGACCCGGTCGCGGCGGCGAAGGGTCTGCGTGACTTCGCCAAGGAGAACCCCGCCCTGGTAGTGAAGGGCGGCATCGTCGACGGCGCGCTGTACAGCGCCGAAGACCTGAACAAGCTCGCGGCGCTCGAATCCCGCGAGGTGCTGCTCGCCAAGCTGGCCGGCGGCATGAAGGCGTCCATGGCGAAGGCCGCGGCGACCTTCCAGGCCCCGCTGACGAAGTTCGCCCGCACCGCGGACGCGCTGCGCAGCAAGGTCGAGCAGGGCGGTGCCGAGTAATTCGGCTCCCGTCGAGGCCGGGCAGTCACACGCACCCGGTCACAGCGGGCTCCAAGCCTGACGAACCCGTCGATTCATACACACGGCACCAGCCGGACTAGTGGAAGGACCGCCACCATGGCGAAGCTCAGCCAGGACGAGCTGCTCGAGCAGTTCAGTGACATGACCCTCATCGAGCTCTCCGAGTTCGTGAAGGCCTTCGAGGAGAAGTTCGACGTCGAGGCCGCGGCTCCGGCCGCCGTCGCCGTCGCCGCCCCCGGCCAGGGTGGCGGTGCCGCCGAGGAGGCCGAGGAGCAGGACGAGTTCGACGTCGTCCTCACCGGCGCCGGCGACAAGAAGATCCAGGTCATCAAGGTCGTGCGCGAGCTGACCTCGCTGGGTCTGAAGGAGGCCAAGGAGCTCGTGGACAGCACCCCGAAGCCGGTCCTCGAGAAGGTCGCGAAGGACGCCGCGGACAAGGCGAAGGAGTCCCTCGAGGGCGCCGGCGCCTCCGTCGAGGTCAAGTGATCGACGGGGTCGTGAGACCCCCCAGCCAGGGGCGATCACCCAGCCGGGTGGTCGCCCTTCGGCGTCTTCGAAGCGCTCGCGAGACCCCTCGGAACGGGCGGGTATGGTGATCTTCGCTGCCGTGGGGCCCTTGACGAACGGCACTTGGCGCGCAATTCTCTGGACGCGCCGTTCGCATCGATCCGGGTTCCGAGGCATGGATCGAGGACGAAGCGGGAAGTGTTGCGGCAAGCACGTTCCGCCCTGACGTACCGAGGCCGTCGGGACGGGCCGCGGCAGAGATGAACAACTAGGGGGCCCTCCCGGAGGGAACGAAGGACAGGGTCCTCCCGGAGGAGAGATTGCCACCGGCTGGAGGCGGAGACCGGGACCGAGGCCCGGTCCCGGAAATCTGCTCTGGACATCAGTGGGCCTTGAGGCTACACTGACCCTTTGCGCTGCCTGTTAGCTGCTCCCTGCCCGTCACCAGGGGCACCGGTATGCGCGTAGAGAGTCCGAGCCCTCGGAAGGACCCCCTCTTGGCCGCCTCGCGCACTGCCTCGACCGCCAATTCGAACAACGGCGCCAGCACCGCCCCGCTGCGTATCTCTTTTGCGAAGATCAAGGAGCCTCTCGAGGTTCCCAATCTCCTTGCGCTCCAGACCGAGAGTTTTGACTGGCTGCTCGGCAACGAAGCCTGGAAGTCCCGGGTCGAGGCTGCGCTGGAGAGTGGAAACGACGTCCCGACGAAGTCCGGTCTGGAAGAGATCTTCGAGGAGATCTCCCCGATCGAGGACTTCTCCGGGTCGATGTCGCTGACCTTCCGCGACCACCGTTTCGAGCCCCCTAAGAATTCGATCGACGAGTGCAAGGAGCGCGACTTCACGTACGCGGCTCCGCTCTTCGTCACCGCCGAGTTCACGAACAACGAGACCGGCGAGATCAAGTCCCAGACCGTCTTCATGGGCGACTTCCCGCTCATGACGGACAAGGGCACCTTCGTGATCAACGGCACCGAGCGCGTCGTCGTGTCGCAGCTCGTCCGCTCGCCGGGTGTCTACTTCGACAGCTCCATCGACAAGACCTCCGACAAGGACATCTACTCCGCCAAGATCATCCCGTCCCGGGGTGCGTGGCTGGAGATGGAGGTCGACAAGCGCGACATGGTCGGCGTGCGCATCGACCGCAAGCGCAAGCAGTCGGTGACCGTCCTCCTCAAGGCGCTCGGCTGGACGAACGAGCAGATCCTGGAGGAGTTCGGCCAGTACGAGTCGATGCGCGCCACCCTGGAGAAGGACCACACCCAGGGGCAGGACGACGCGCTGCTCGACATCTACCGCAAGCTGCGTCCGGGCGAGCCGCCGACGCGTGAGGCCGCGCAGACGCTCCTGGAGAACCTCTACTTCAACCCGAAGCGGTACGACCTCGCCAAGGTCGGCCGGTACAAGATCAACAAGAAGCTCGGCGGCGAGGAGCCGCTGGACTCCGGCGTGCTCACCACCGCCGACGTCATCGCGACGATCAAGTACCTGGTCAAGCTGCACGCGGGGGAGACCGAGTCGACGTCGGCCGAGGGCGACCAGATCGTCATCGAGACCGACGACATCGACCACTTCGGCAACCGCCGCCTGCGCAACGTCGGCGAGCTGATCCAGAACCAGGTCCGCACGGGCCTGGCCCGCATGGAGCGCGTGGTCCGTGAGCGGATGACGACTCAGGACGTCGAGGCGATCACGCCGCAGACGCTGATCAACATCCGGCCGGTCGTCGCCTCCATCAAGGAGTTCTTCGGGACCAGCCAGCTGTCGCAGTTCATGGACCAGACGAACCCGATCTCGGGCCTCACCCACAAGCGCCGCCTCTCGGCGCTGGGCCCGGGCGGTCTGAGCCGTGAGCGCGCGGGCTTCGAGGTCCGTGACGTGCACCCCTCGCACTACGGCCGCATGTGCCCGATCGAGACGCCGGAAGGCCCGAACATCGGCCTGATCGGCTCGCTCGCGTCGTACGGCCGCGTGAACGCCTTCGGCTTCGTGGAGACCCCGTACCGCAAGGTGATCAACGGGGTCGTCACCGACGAGGTGCACTACCTGACCGCCGACGAGGAGGACCGCTTCGTCATCGCCCAGGCGAACGCGCCGCTCACCGAGGAGATGCGCTTCGCCGAGGACCGGGTGCTCATCCGCCGCCGCGGCGGCGAGGTCGACCTGATCCCCGGTGACGACGTGGACTACATGGACGTCTCGCCGCGCCAGATGGTGTCGGTCGCGACGGCCATGATCCCCTTCCTCGAGCACGACGACGCCAACCGCGCGCTCATGGGGTCGAACATGATGCGGCAGGCCGTGCCGCTCATCAAGGCCGAGTCGCCGCTGGTCGGCACCGGCATGGAGTACCGCTGCGCGGTCGACGCCGGCGACGTCATCAAGGCCGAGAAGGACGGTGTCGTCCAGGAGGTCTCCGCCGACTACGTCACGGTGGCCAACGACGACGGCACCTACACCACGTACCGCGTCGCGAAGTTCACCCGCTCCAACCAGGGCACCTCCTTCAACCAGAAGGTGCTCGTGGACGAGGGCTCGCGCGTGATCGAGGGCCAGGTCCTGGCCGACGGTCCGTCCACCGACGAAGGCGAGATGGCGCTCGGCAAGAACCTGCTCGTCGCGTTCATGCCGTGGGAGGGCTACAACTACGAGGACGCGATCATCCTCAGCCAGCGTCTGGTGCAGGACGACGTCCTCTCCTCGATCCACATCGAGGAGCACGAGGTCGACGCCCGTGACACCAAGCTCGGCCCCGAGGAGATCACCCGGGACATCCCGAACGTCTCCGAGGAGGTCCTCGCCGACCTCGACGAGCGCGGCATCATCCGCATCGGTGCCGAGGTCGAGGCGGGCGACATCCTGGTCGGCAAGGTCACGCCCAAGGGCGAGACGGAGCTGACCCCCGAGGAGCGGCTGCTTCGCGCGATCTTCGGTGAGAAGGCCCGCGAGGTCCGCGACACCTCGCTGAAGGTGCCGCACGGCGAGACCGGCAAGGTCATCGGCGTCCGCGTCTTCGACCGCGAGGAGGGGGACGAACTGCCCCCGGGTGTGAACCAGCTGGTGCGTGTGTACGTCGCGCAGAAGCGGAAGATCACCGACGGCGACAAGCTCGCCGGCCGTCACGGCAACAAGGGCGTCATCTCCAAGATCCTCCCGGTCGAGGACATGCCGTTCCTGGAGGACGGCACCCCGGTCGACGTCATCCTCAACCCGCTCGGCGTCCCGTCCCGCATGAACCCGGGACAGGTGCTGGAGATCCATCTGGGCTGGCTCGCCTCCCAGGGATGGAACGTGGCGGGGATCGACGAGGAGTGGGCGCGGCGGCTCCAGCAGATCGGCGCGGACGACGTCGCCTCGGGCACCAACGTGGCCACCCCGGTCTTCGACGGTGCGCGCGAGGACGAGATCGCGGGCCTCTTCCAGGCCACCGTGCCGAACAGGGACGGCGACCGGATGGTTCTGCCCTCCGGCAAGGCGCACCTGTTCGACGGCCGCTCCGGCGAGCCGTTCCCGGACCCGATTTCGGTCGGCTACATGTACATCCTCAAGCTGCACCACCTGGTCGACGACAAGCTGCACGCGCGCTCGACCGGCCCGTACAGCATGATCACCCAGCAGCCGCTGGGCGGTAAGGCACAGTTCGGTGGCCAGCGCTTCGGTGAGATGGAGGTGTGGGCACTGGAGGCGTACGGCGCCGCGTACGCACTGCAGGAGCTGCTCACCATCAAGTCCGACGATGTCACCGGCCGCGTGAAGGTCTACGAAGCCATCGTCAAGGGCGAGAACATCCCCGAGCCGGGCATCCCTGAGTCGTTCAAGGTGCTCATCAAGGAGATGCAGTCGCTCTGCCTCAACGTGGAGGTGCTGTCCTCGGACGGCATGTCCATCGAGATGCGTGACACGGACGAAGACGTCTTCCGCGCGGCGGAAGAGCTCGGTATCGACCTGTCCCGGCGCGAGCCGAGCAGCGTCGAAGAGGTCTGACGGGTCTGGCCGGGACGCGATCGCCAGGCGTTCCGGCCTCCCCCTTCGGCCCTGGGGGCCTGGAGGAGACCCCTCCAAACCCCGCTCAGACCATTCATCGACACAACCCTGAGAGGGATTGACGAGAGTGCTCGACGTCAACTTCTTCGACGAACTGCGGATCGGCCTGGCCACCGCTGACGACATCCGTCAGTGGTCGCACGGCGAGGTCAAGAAGCCCGAAACCATCAACTACCGCACCCTCAAGCCCGAGAAGGACGGACTCTTCTGCGAGAAGATCTTCGGTCCGACCCGGGACTGGGAGTGCTACTGCGGCAAGTACAAGCGCGTCCGCTTCAAGGGCATCATCTGTGAGCGCTGCGGTGTCGAGGTCACCCGCGCCAAGGTGCGCCGCGAGCGGATGGGCCACATCGAACTGGCCGCGCCCGTCACGCACATCTGGTACTTCAAGGGCGTTCCGTCGCGCCTCGGGTACCTGCTGGACCTGGCTCCGAAGGACCTGGAGAAGGTCATCTACTTCGCGGCGTACATGATCACGTACGTCGACGAGGAGCGCCGCACGCGCGACCTGCCCTCCCTGGAGGCGCACGTCGGCGTCGAGCGCCAGCAGATCGAGCAGCGCCGCGACGCCGACCTGGAGACCCGCGCCAAGAAGCAGGAGTCCGACCTGGCCGAGCTCGAGGCCGAGGGTGCCAAGGCGGACGTACGGCGCAAGGTGCGCGAGGGCGCCGAGCGCGAGATGAAGCAGATCCGCGACCGCGCGCAGCGCGAGATCGACCGCCTCGACGAGGTGTGGTCCCGCTTCAAGAACCTCAAGGTCCAGGACCTGGAGGGCGACGAGCTGCTCTACCGCGAGCTGCGCGACCGCTTCGGCACCTACTTCGACGGCTCCATGGGCGCCGCTGCCCTTCAGAAGCGCCTGGAGACGTTCGACCTGGACGAGGAGGCGGAGCGGCTCCGCGAGATCATCCGTACCGGCAAGGGCCAGAAGAAGACCCGGGCGCTGAAGCGCCTCAAGGTCGTCTCGGCCTTCCTCCAGACCAGCAACAGCCCCAAGGGCATGGTGCTGGACTGCGTGCCGGTGATCCCGCCGGACCTGCGTCCGATGGTGCAGCTGGACGGTGGCCGCTTCGCGACCTCCGACCTGAACGACCTCTACCGCCGCGTCATCAACCGGAACAACCGGCTGAAGCGTCTGCTCGACCTCGGTGCGCCCGAGATCATCGTGAACAACGAGAAGCGGATGCTTCAGGAGGCCGTCGACGCGCTCTTCGACAACGGCCGCCGCGGTCGCCCCGTCACGGGCCCCGGCAACCGTCCGCTGAAGTCGCTGTCCGACATGCTCAAGGGCAAGCAGGGCCGCTTCCGGCAGAACCTGCTCGGCAAGCGCGTCGACTACTCGGCCCGTTCGGTGATCGTCGTCGGCCCGCAGCTCAAGCTGCACCAGTGCGGTCTGCCGAAGGCGATGGCGCTGGAGCTCTTCAAGCCGTTCGTGATGAAGCGCCTGGTGGATCTCAACCACGCGCAGAACATCAAGTCGGCGAAGCGCATGGTCGAGCGCGGCCGCACGGTCGTGTACGACGTGCTGGAAGAGGTCATCGCGGAGCACCCGGTGCTGCTCAACCGCGCACCGACGCTGCACCGCCTCGGCATCCAGGCCTTCGAGCCGCAGCTGGTCGAGGGCAAGGCCATTCAGATCCACCCGCTCGTGTGCACCGCGTTCAACGCGGACTTCGACGGTGACCAGATGGCCGTGCACCTGCCGCTGTCCGCGGAGGCGCAGGCCGAGGCCCGCATCCTGATGCTGTCCTCGAACAACATCCTCAAGCCGGCCGACGGCCGGCCGGTGACCATGCCGACGCAGGACATGGTGCTCGGGCTGTTCTTCCTCACCACCACCGAGGAGCAGCGCGAGACCGTCGGCGACGGCAGGTCGTTCAACTCCACCGCCGAAGCGATCATGGCCTTCGACGCCGGGGAGCTCTCGCTCCAGGCCGAGATCGACATCCGCTTCCCGATCGGTTCCGTGCCGCCGGCGGACTGGACGCCGCCGCTGCCCGAGCAGGGCGAGCCCGAGTGGCAGCCCGGCGACGGCTTCCGGCTGCGTACGACGCTGGGCCGTGCGCTCTTCAACGAGCTGCTGCCCGAGGAGTACCCGTACGTCGAGTACTCGGTCGGCAAGAAGGAGCTCTCCCAGATCGTCAACGATCTGGCCGAGCGCTACCCGAAGGTCACCGTGGCGGCCGCGCTGGACAACCTGAAGTCGGCCGGTTACTTCTGGGCGACCCGCTCCGGCGTGACCATCGCCATCTCGGACGTCGTCGTCCCCGACGCCAAGCCGGAGATCATCGCCGGTTACGAGGCGCAGGACGAGAAGGTCCAGAAGCAGTACGAGCGCGGTCTGATCACCAAGGACGAGCGCACGCAGGAGCTCATCGCGATCTGGACGAAGGCGACCAACGAGGTCTCCGAGGCGATGAGCGACAACTTCCCGAAGACGAACCCGATCTTCATGATGGTCGACTCGGGCGCCCGAGGGAACATGATGCAGATGCGTCAGATCGCCGGTATGCGCGGTCTGGTGTCCAACGCGAAGAACGAGACCATTCCGCGGCCGATCAAGGCGTCGTTCCGTGAGGGCCTCTCCGTGCTGGAGTACTTCATCTCCACGCACGGCGCCCGCAAGGGTCTCGCGGACACCGCCCTGCGTACCGCGGACTCGGGCTACCTGACGCGTCGTCTCGTCGACGTCTCCCAGGACGTGATCATCCGCGAGGAGGACTGCGGCACCGACCGCGGCCTCAAGCTGGAGATCGCGGCCAAGGGCGCCGACGACGTGCTGCGCAAGGCCGCGGACGTCGAGACCAGCGTGTACGCGCGCTGCCTCGCCGAGGACATCGTCGTCGACGGCAAGGTGCTGGCCCCGGCCGGCACCGACCTGGGCGACGTGCTCATCGACGAGCTGGTGCGGCACGGCGTCGAGACCGTCAAGACCCGCTCCGTCCTGACCTGTGAGTCGGCGGTCGGCACCTGCGCCATGTGCTACGGGCGTTCGCTGGCCACCGGCAAGCTCGTCGACATCGGCGAGGCCGTCGGCATCATCGCGGCCCAGTCGATCGGTGAGCCCGGCACCCAGCTGACGATGCGCACCTTCCACACCGGTGGTGTGGCCGGTGACGACATCACGCAGGGTCTGCCGCGTGTGGTCGAGCTGTTCGAGGCCCGTACGCCCAAGGGCGTCGCGCCGATCTCGGAGTCGGCCGGCCGGGTCCGTATCGAGGAGACGGAGAAGACCAAGAAGGTCGTCGTCACCCCGGACGACGGCTCGGACGAGACCTCGTACGCGGTCAGCAAGCGCGCCAGGCTGCTGGTGGGCGAGGGCGACCACGTCTCCGTCGGCCAGGCGCTGACGGTGGGTGCCACCAACCCGCACGACGTGCTGCGCATCCTCGGCCAGCGTGCGGTCCAGGTGCACCTGGTCGGCGAGGTCCAGAAGGTCTACAACTCGCAGGGCGTCTCGATCCACGACAAGCACATCGAGATCATCATCCGGCAGATGCTGCGCCGCGTGACGATCATCGAGTCCGGCGACGCGGAGCTGCTGCCGGGCGAGCTGGTGGAGCGTACGAAGTTCGAGGGTGAGAACCGTCGCGTCGTGGCGGAAGGCGGCCACCCGGCCTCCGGCCGTCCGCAGCTGATGGGCATCACCAAGGCTTCGCTGGCCACCGAGTCGTGGCTGTCGGCGGCGTCCTTCCAGGAGACGACCAGGGTCCTGACGGACGCGGCGATCAACGCCAAGTCCGACTCCCTGATCGGCCTCAAGGAGAACGTCATCATCGGCAAGCTCATCCCGGCCGGTACGGGCCTGTCCCGTTACCGCAACATCCGGGTGGAGCCCACCGAGGAGGCGAAGGCGGCGATGTACTCGGCCGTCGGCTACGACGACATCGACTACTCGCCGTTCGGCACGGGCTCCGGCCAGGCGGTCCCGCTGGAGGACTACGACTACGGTCCGTACAACGCCTGACCCGAGGTCATAGCTCTGCTACAGAGGGCGGCCGTTCCTACCCGGAGCGGCCGCCCTCCGTGCATGATGATCCGGAGGGGGTGGTCGGATGCTCGCCGGGAACGCTGACCGGGACCGGGCGGCAGACGTACTCAAGGCCGCGTACGCGGAGGGACGGCTGAACAAGGACGAGTACGACTACAGGGTCGGGCGAGCCGTCGCGGCCCGTACGGTCGAGGAGCTCCAGCAGCTGACGGGGGATGTGCCCAACGGGCCCAGTGCCGTTCCGCCTACCTTCCAACGTCCGTCCGGCCAGGGCCAGTTGATGCCCTTCCAGCCGCAAACGGTGATGCCGTACACCTTTCCGCGGCGGCAGAACAGCACGGCGACCGCGGCGCTCGTCTGCGGCATCGCCGCGCCTGTCTTCTCCGCGTTCACGGCGCCGCTGATGTACGGCCTCAACGCCCCCTACCTCTTCTGGCTGGGAGCGGCGCCGAGCGTGATCCTCGGGCACAAGGCGCGCCGCGAGGTGCGGCGCACGGGAGAGCGCGGCGAGAGCGCGGCGGTGGCCGGGCTGCTGCTGGGATGGATCTGCATGGCACTGACGGGGCTGCTGGCGGTCGTCTTCGCCGTGCTCTGACAGGCCGCCGACCTGGGGCCCGTGTGATCCGTGGGCAGCGTGGAGGCTTGTTTTGACCGGGGACGACGCGATAGGTACGCTCTGACCTTGTGCCTGGGGTGCCCCCTGCTCTCTCGTAAGCGATCAGACGCTCGGGAAGTGCGAACGGCGGCACCGGATCTGCATGCTTCTCACCTGAGGAGGGCCCTTCGCCTTGGCGCGGGGCTGTGCGGTTTTCGACACGCCCGACCTCGTGGGTCGGGAGAGTGGCCCAGGTTAGCTTTACCGAGACGGCACACAGAAACCGGAGAAACGGTGCCTACGATCCAGCAGCTGGTCCGGAAGGGCCGGCAGGACAAGGTCGAGAAGAACAAGACGCCCGCACTCGAGGGTTCCCCTCAGCGTCGCGGCGTCTGCACGCGTGTTTTCACGACCACCCCGAAGAAGCCGAATTCGGCCCTGCGTAAGGTCGCGCGTGTGCGTCTGACCAGCGGGATCGAGGTCACGGCCTACATTCCGGGTGAGGGCCACAACTTGCAGGAGCACTCCATCGTGCTCGTGCGCGGCGGCCGTGTGAAGGACCTGCCGGGTGTTCGCTACAAGATCATCCGCGGCTCCCTCGACACGCAGGGCGTCAAGAACCGCAAGCAGGCTCGCAGCCGCTACGGCGCCAAGAAGGAGAAGTAACCATGCCTCGTAAGGGCCCCGCCCCGAAGCGCCCGGTCATCATCGACCCGGTCTACGGCTCTCCTCTGGTGACGTCCCTCATCAACAAGGTGCTGCTGAACGGCAAGCGCTCCACTGCGGAGCGCATCGTCTACGGCGCCATGGAGGGCCTGCGGGAGAAGACCGGCAACGACCCGGTCATCACCCTCAAGCGCGCGCTGGAGAACGTCAAGCCGACCCTCGAGGTCCGCTCGCGGCGCGTCGGTGGCGCCACATACCAGGTTCCGGTCGAGGTCCGCCCCGGCCGTTCCTCCACGCTCGCGCTGCGCTGGATCGTGGGTTACTCGCGCGCCCGCCGCGAGAAGACCATGACCGAGCGCCTGCTGAACGAGCTGCTCGACGCCTCCAACGGGCTCGGTGCCGCCGTGAAGAAGCGCGAGGACACTCACAAGATGGCCGAGTCCAACAAGGCCTTCGCGCACTACCGCTGGTAGTCGCAGACCCCATCGAGACCGAGAGAAGACTGAAGCCTTATGGCTACCACTTCACTTGACCTGGCCAAGGTCCGGAACATCGGGATCATGGCCCACATCGACGCGGGCAAGACGACGACCACCGAGCGGATCCTGTTCTACACCGGTCGCAGCTACAAGATCGGTGAAGTCCACGACGGCGCTGCCACGATGGACTGGATGGCCCAGGAGCAGGAGCGCGGCATCACGATCACGTCTGCCGCGACGACCACTCACTGGCCGCTCAACGACGTCGACTACACCATCAACATCATCGACACCCCCGGCCACGTCGACTTCACCGTCGAGGTGGAGCGTGCGCTGCGTGTGCTCGACGGTGCCGTGACGGTGTTCGACGGCGTGGCCGGCGTCGAGCCGCAGTCCGAGACCGTCTGGCGTCAGGCGGACCGGTACGGCGTGCCGCGCATCTGTTTCGTCAACAAACTGGACCGCACCGGCGCGGAGTTCCACCGCTGCGTCGACATGATCGTGGACCGCCTCGGTGCGGTGCCGCTGGTCATGCAGATCCCGATCGGGACCGAGGCGGACTTCAAGGGCGTCGTCGACCTGGTCAGCATGAAGGCGCTGGTCTGGTCGCCCGAGGCGAAGATGGGCGAGATGTACGACACCGTCGACATCCCGGCCACGCACGCCGAGGCCGCCGACGAGTGGCGCGGCAATCTGCTCGAGGCCGTCGCGGAGAACGACGAGGAGATGATGGAGCTGTACCTGGAGGGCCAGGAGCCCACCGAGGAGCAGCTCTACGCGGCGATCCGCCGTATCACCCTCGCCTCCACCGGCGCCGAGGGCACCACCACCGTGACCCCCGTCTTCTGCGGAACGGCGTTCAAGAACAAGGGCGTTCAGCCCCTGCTCGACGCCATCGCCCGCTACCTCCCGTCCCCGCTGGACGTCGAGGCGATCGAGGGTCACTCCGTGAAGGACCCGGAAGAGGTCCTGTCGCGGAAGCCGTCGGAGCAGGAGCCCATGTCGGCGCTCGCATTCAAGATCGCGAGCGATCCGCACCTGGGCAAGCTCACCTTCATCCGGGTCTACTCCGGCAAGCTGGAAACCGGCTCGCAGGTGATGAACTCGGTGAAGGGCAAGAAGGAGCGCATCGGCAAGATCTACCGGATGCACGCGAACAAGCGTGAGGAGATCGAGTCGGTGGGTGCCGGCGACATCGTCGCCGTCATGGGTCTCAAGCAGACCACCACCGGTGAGACTCTCTGCGACGCGAGCAACCCGGTGATCCTCGAGTCGATGGAGTTCCCGGCTCCCGTGATCGAGGTCGCGATCGAGCCCAAGTCCAAGGGCGACCAGGAGAAGTTGGGCGTCGCGATCCAGCGGCTGGCCGAGGAGGACCCGTCCTTCCAGGTCAAGACCGACGAGGAGACCGGCCAGACGATCATCGCGGGCATGGGCGAACTGCACTTGGACGTGCTGGTCGACCGCATGAAGCGCGAGTTCAAGGTCGAGGCCAACGTCGGCAAGCCGCAGGTGGCGTACCGCGAGTCGCTTCGCAAGGCGGTCGACAAGGTGGACTACACCCACAAGAAGCAGACCGGTGGTTCCGGTCAGTTCGCGAAGGTGCAGATCGCCGTCGAGCCGCTCGAAGGTGACGGCTACGAGTTCGTCAACCAGGTCACCGGTGGCCGCATCCCGCGGGAGTACATCCCGTCCGTGGACGCGGGCTGCCAGGAGGCCATGGAGTTCGGTGTGCTGGCGGGCTACCCGCTGACCGGCGTCCGCGTGACGCTGCTCGACGGTGCCTTCCACGACGTCGACTCCTCGGAGATGGCATTCAAGATCGCCGGTTCCATGGCGTTCAAGGATGCCGCGCGCAAGGCGAGCCCGGCGCTGCTGGAGCCGATGATGAAGGTCGAAGTCACCACGCCCGAGGAGTACATGGGCGATGTGATCGGCGACATCAACTCCCGTCGTGGCCAGGTTCAGTCCATGGACGACCGGAGTGGCGCCAAGCTCGTCACCGGCCTGGTCCCGCTGTCGGAGATGTTCGGTTACGTCGGAGACCTGCGCAGCAAGACCTCCGGCCGTGCCAACTACTCCATGCAGTTCGACTCCTACGCCGAAGTTCCGCGGAGCGTCGCCGAGGAGATCATCGCGAAGGCCAAGGGCGAGTAACACCGCGTTGCTCAACCCTTAGGCTGGAGCAAAGGCATTCGGGGCACTTCGGTGCAGACCGTACGGCTCGTCCGTCGGCTGTGCCGGGGTCCCCGGCCGCCAGCCCCCCAAGCGAACTGGTCAAGGGCATCCCCCTCGGGGTCCTGACCGGTTCATAACGACCATCTGAACCCCTCCGCAGAATGTGGAGGGTGTACAGCACCAGTCCACAGGAGGACCCCAGTGGCGAAGGCGAAGTTCGAGCGGACTAAGCCGCACGTCAACATCGGCACCATCGGTCACATCGACCACGGTAAGACGACTCTTACCGCGGCGATCACCAAGGTGCTGCACGACAAGTACCCGGAGCTGAACGAGGCTTCCGCGTTCGACAGCATCGACAAGGCGCCCGAAGAGCGCCAGCGCGGAATCACGATCTCCATCGCGCACGTCGAGTACCAGACGGAGAACCGTCACTACGCTCACGTCGACTGCCCGGGTCACGCGGACTACATCAAGAACATGATCACCGGTGCCGCCCAGATGGACGGCGCGATCCTCGTGGTCGCCGCCACCGACGGCCCGATGCCGCAGACCAAGGAGCACGTCCTCCTTGCTCGCCAGGTCGGCGTGCCGTACATCGTGGTCGCCCTCAACAAGGCGGACATGGTGGACGACGAGGAGATCATGGAGCTCGTCGAGCTCGAGGTCCGTGAGCTGCTCTCCGAGTACGAGTTCCCGGGCGACGACGTTCCGGTCGTCAAGGTCTCCGCGCTCAAGGCCCTTGAGGGCGACGCCGAGTGGTCGGACTCCATCGCCAAGCTGATGGACGCCGTCGACGACGCGATCCCGCAGCCCGAGCGTGACGTCGAGAAGCCGTTCCTGATGCCGATCGAGGACGTCTTCACCATCACCGGCCGCGGCACGGTCGTCACCGGCCGCATCGAGCGCGGTGTGCTGAAGGTCAACGAGAACGTCGACATCATCGGCATCAAGGAGCAGAAGACCTCGACGACCGTCACCGGCATCGAGATGTTCCGCAAGCTCCTCGACGAGGGCCAGGCCGGTGAGAACGTCGGTCTGCTGCTCCGCGGCATCAAGCGCGAGGACGTCGAGCGCGGCCAGGTCATCATCAAGCCCGGCTCGGTCACCCCGCACACGGAGTTCGAGGGCCAGGCCTACATCCTGTCGAAGGACGAGGGCGGCCGGCACACCCCGTTCTTCAACAACTACCGCCCGCAGTTCTACTTCCGTACCACCGACGTGACCGGCGTCGTGACCCTCCCCGAGGGCACCGAGATGGTCATGCCGGGCGACAACACCGAGATGAGCGTCCAGCTCATCCAGCCCGTCGCCATGGAAGAGGGCCTCAAGTTCGCCATCCGTGAGGGTGGCCGTACCGTGGGCGCCGGCCAGGTCACGAAGATCATCAAGTGACCCGCCGCTCCCTTCTCCGAGGGGGGCTGCCGGCCTGAAGGCGGCGAAGGGGTCCGTACGACGCACGTCGTACGGGCCCCTTCGTGCTGCCCGGGGAGACCGCACTCCGGCAAGCGGCAATCAGTGGGCCGTGAGTGGAATAGTTCAGCGTTCAACGAGGTTCACGCATAGGCAAGCAAGCACCGTGACCCTTGTGAATCTGGAGGAATGCCATGACCACTGCTACCGATTACGCCAAGCTGACCGGGGACTACGCCCTCGATCCCACCCACACCCGCATCGGCTTCGTAGCGCGCCATGCGATGGTGACGAAGGTGCGCGGGGCGTTCAACGACTTCACCGGCACCGCCCACATCGACGGTGAGAACCCCGAGAGGTCGTCGGTGGAACTGGTCATCAAGGCCGAGAGCATCGACACCCGCAACACCGACCGCGACGCCCACCTGCGCGGCAACGACTTCCTGAAGATGGACGAGCACCCGGAGATCACCTTCCGTTCGACGGAGGTCCGGCAGAGCGGCGACGACGCGTTCGACGTCACCGGCGACCTCACCATCAAGGGCGTGACCCGCTCGGTGACCGTTCCGTTCACCTACGAGGGCCAGGCCACCGACCCCTTCGGCAACAGCCGGATCGGCTTCGAGGGCACCACCACGATCAACCGCCAGGACTTCGGCGTCACTTGGAACGCCGCGCTGGAGACCGGCGGCTTCCTGGTGAGCGACAAGGTCACGCTCGAGTTCGAGGTCTCGGCCATCAAGCAGGGCTGACCAACCACGCGCGTACGACGGCCCACGCGATGAGCCACGGCGGCTCGTCGGCGTGGGCCGCGTCGTGTCTTGCCGTACGGCCCGTCGTACAGGCCGTCTTACGGGGCTTCTCGCGCGGTCGCATACGATGGCGGGGTCGGCGCGCACCTCCTCGCGAGGGCGCGACCTTCTTCCTCAGGAGCGACGCCATGCTGCGCACCATGTTCAAGTCCAAGATCCACCGGGCCACCGTGACCGAGGCCGACCTGCACTACGTGGGCTCCGTCACGGTCGATGCCGAACTCATAGACGCCGCCGATCTGTTGCCGGGCGAGCTGGTCCACATCGTCGACATCACCAACGGCTCGCGCCTGGAGACGTACGTCATCGAGGGCGAGCGGGGCTCGGGCGTGATCGGGATCAACGGGGCCGCGGCACACCTCGTGCACCCCGGCGATCTGGTCATCCTGATCAGCTATGCCCAGGTCGACGACGCGGAGGCGCGTGCACTGCGGCCCGCCGTCGTACACGTCGACGCGGACAACCGGATCGTGGGCACCGGTGCGGACGCCGCCGAGGCGGTCCCCGGCGGCGACGCCGTCCGCAGCCCGCACGCGGCAGCCGCGTCCGTGGCGGGATGACCCGAGTCGCCGCCTGAGGCCGAGCACGCGAAAACGTATGCGCGAGACATGTGTCTGTGTCATGCTTCTGCGATGACGACGCTGACCGCGAACTGGCTGGGCGCACTGACCGTCGGCCTCGGCGACCTGCTGGACCGGGCGCTGCGGGACGCCTCCGGTCTCGATCCGGCGGCCGTCGCCGCGGTGCTGACCGTACGGGCGCGTCCCGGGCAGTCCGTCTCGGAGCTCGCCGAGACCCTCGGGGTCACGCATTCCGGATGCGTACGGGTCGTGGGGCGGCTGGTCGATTCGGGGCTCCTGGTCCGTGGCCCGGGCCCCGACGGCCGTACGCGCGGACTGAGCCTGAGTGAGGACGGGGACGCGGCGGCCGACGAGATGCTGCGCGCCCGCAGGCAGGTGCTCGAAGGGCTCGTCGGGCGGCTGACTCCCGAGGAGACCGCCGGCCTGGAGCAGGCGCTGAAGGGGCTGCTCCCGCAGCTTCCCGGCGACAGGCCGGGTGCGCGCCGCGTCTGCCGGCTGTGCGAGCACGCCGTCTGCCGCGGCGCCGACTGCGTCGTCTCCACGGCTGCCGGACACTGAGGACGGCGAGCGCATGGCGGAGAGGAGCCCGAGGGCGGGGGAGGCCATGGCCGAACTGCCCGATTACACCGCGTACTTCGGCGACCCGGACGGCCATGTCTGGCTCAACACCGCGCATCAGGGGCCGATGCCCACGTCCGCCGTACATGCGGCCTGCGAGGCGGCACACGAGAAGGCCGCACCGCACCGCATCCCCGACGAGGCTTTCACCGAGCGACCCGAGGAACTGCGCTCCCTGCTCGCCGCGTTCGTCGGAGGACGCCCGGAGGAGATCGTGCTGGGCGACAGCACCTCGCACGGCCTGAACCTCGTCGCGTACGGCCTGCGTTGGCAGGACGGCGACGAGGTGCTGTGCGTCGAGGGCGACTACCCGGCCACCGTGCTGCCCTGGCTCGCACAGCAACACCACGGCGTACGGGTGCGGTTCGTGCCGCGGGGCCCGCACGGGCTCCTCGATCCGGAGCGCGTGCGGGCCTCGCTCACCGCGCGTACGCGCGTGTTCGCGCTCACCTGGGTCGACTCCTTCACGGGCGCGGCCGCGGACCTCGGCTCGCTCGGCGAGATCTGCCGGGAGGCCGGCGCCCTGTTCGTGGTGAACGGCTCGCAGGCGGTCGGCGCCCGTCCCGTCGACGTCGCCTCGACGCCCGTCGACGCCCTCGTCTCGTGCGGCTACAAGTGGATGTGCGGCCCGTACGGCACGGGGTTCGCCTGGCTCGCGCCGTCACTGATTTCCGCGATCGAGCCGCACCGCGTCTACTGGCTCGCCCAGCAGCGCGGACGGGGGCTGGAGCACATGCGCTCGTACACGATCGAGGACCGCGGGGTGCGTGACCTTGACGTCTTCTGTCCCGCCGACTTCCTCGACACGGCGGCCTGGAAGAGCGCCGTCGAACTGCTCGCCGGCATCGGCCCGCCCGCGATCCAAGCGCACGGCCGCCGGCTCGTGCGGCGCCTGCTGGACGGAGTCGACCCGGAGCTCTTCGAGGTGATCGGCCCGCGGACGCTCCGCGAGCGCTCCAACCTCGTGGTGCTCGGCCCGCGCCGCGGCCGGGCCGACCGGATCGCGGAGCGTCTGGAACGTGAGGGGATCCACATCGCGGTTCGCGAGGGCAACGTCAGGCTCTCGCCCCACCTCTGCAACACCGCGGACCACATGGACCGCGCACTCGATGTGCTGAACTGCTCGCAGGCCTGAGGCCGTTCGCCCGCGCCCGCCGCCCCGGCGGCCCACCTCCGAATCCGGAGATCGGGCCGATTGGCATGAGCCAAATGCCATATGGCACACTGTCCAGGTTGCTCGGTTGAGTGCCGATGCTGCACGCCTCCCGCCGGGAGGACCGGAAGCGAGTCCCAGCGTATTCGTCGCCCCTTATCAGGAGCGGAAGTACGGGAATCTTCCGGGAAGTGCAGGAGGGGCTTCCAACCAGGCGCCCGGTGGGTCCGTACCCCCGAATCCTTTCTCTCGAGAGAAACCTCCGCGGTTCGTTGCGGGAAGGGATACGACACGCCCGACCGCGTGGGTCGGGAGTCGAGGAGGACGGCACCCATGGGTTCCAGAGCGTTTACGAGAGACAGGACTACGAAGTAGCCATGGCGGGACAGAAGATCCGCATCCGGCTCAAGGCCTACGACCACGAGGTCATCGACAACTCTGCGAAGAAGATCGTCGAGACGGTGACGCGCACAGGCGCGTCGGTCGCGGGCCCGGTGCCGCTGCCCACTGAGAAGAACGTGTACTGCGTCATCAAGTCGCCGCACAAGTACAAGGACGCGCGCGAGCACTTCGAGATGCGCACCCACAAGCGTCTGATCGACATCCTCGACCCGACGCCCAAGACCGTTGACTCGCTGATGCGCCTGGACCTCCCGGCCGGCGTCGACATCGAGATCAAGCTCTGAGGGGTGCGGGAAGAAGATGGCTAAGCAGATCAAGGGCGTCCTGGGCGAGAAGCTCGGCATGACCCAGGTCTGGGACGACAACAACCGCGTCGTGCCCGTGACCGTGGTCAAGGCCGGGCCCAATGTCGTGACCCAGGTCCGCACCGCAGACAAGGACGGCTACGAAGCCGTTCAGATCGCCTTCGGCGAGATCGACCCGCGCAAGGTGAACAAGCCCCTCAAGGGCCACTTCGCCAAGGCCGACGTCACTCCCCGCCGGCACCTCGTCGAGCTGCGTACCTCCGACGCCGGTGAGTACAGCCCCGGCCAGGAGATCAACGCCGACACCTTCGAGGCCGGCGGCAAGGTGGACGTGACGGGCAAGTCCAAGGGCAAGGGCTTCGCCGGCGGCATGAAGCGCCACGGCTTCCGCGGCGGCAAGGCCTCGCACGGTGCGCACCGCATCCACCGCAAGCCCGGTGCCATCGGCGGCTGCGCCACACCCGGCCGTGTCTTCAAGGGCACGCGGATGCCCGGCCGCATGGGCAACGAGCGGGTCACCACCCAGAACCTGACCGTCCACGCCGTTGACGCGGAGAAGGGCCTGCTGCTCATCAAGGGCGCGGTTCCCGGTCCGAACGGCGGCCTCGTCCTGGTCCGCACCGCGGCCAAGGGGGCCTGAGGTTAACCATGACTACCAGTACCGTTGACATCCTTTCGCCTGCCGGCGACAAGGCCGGGACCGTCGAGCTCCCCTCGGAGATCTTCGACGCGCGGGTCAGCGTCCCGCTGATCCACCAGGTCGTCGTCGCCCAGCTGGCCGCTGCCCGCCAGGGCACGCACAAGACGAAGACCCGCGGCGAGGTCCGCGGCGGCGGCAGGAAGCCGTACCGCCAGAAGGGCACCGGCCGCGCCCGTCAGGGCTCGACGCGCGCCCCGCAGTTCGCGGGCGGCGGCGTCGTGCACGGTCCCGTGCCGCGTGACTACTCGCAGCGGACGCCGAAGAAGATGAAGGCCGCCGCCCTGCGCGGTGCCCTCTCGGACCGGGCCCGCCACGGCCGCGTGCACGTCGTCTCCGGAGTCGTGGAGAGCGAGGTCTCCACGAAGGCCGCGAAGACGCTGCTGGGCAAGGTCAGCGAGCGCAAGCACGTGCTCCTGGTCGCCGAGCGCGCCGACGAGGCGTCCTGGCTCTCCGCCCGGAACCTGCCCCAGGTCCACATCCTGGAGCCGGGCCAGCTGAACACGTACGACGTGCTCGTCTCCGACGACGTGGTCTTCACCAAGGCCGCCTTCGAGTCCTTCGTGGCCGGCCCGCAGAAGGCTGCCACCTCAGAGCTCGAAGGGAGCGAAGCCTGATGAGCGAGGCAACAGCCGCCCAGGCCACCAGCAAGACGTTCACGGACCCCCGTGACATCTTGATCAAGCCCGTGGTCTCGGAGAAGAGCTACGCGCTGCTGGACGAGAACAAGTACACGTTCATCGTCGACCCCCGTGCCAACAAGACCCAGATCAAGCAGGCCGTCGAGGCGGTCTTCTCGGTCAAGGTCAGCGGGGTCAACACGCTCAACCGGCAGGGCAAGCGCAAGCGCACCCGTACCGGCTACGGCAGGCGCGCCAACACCAAGCGCGCCGTGGTGACCCTCGTCGAGGGCGACCGAATCGACATCTTCGGCGGCCCGGTCTCCTGACGGAGGCAGGACCGTCCGATATCGGACGAGGACTGAGAAATGGGTATCCGCAAGTACAAGCCGACGACTCCGGGCCGTCGTGGCGCCAGTGTCGCCGACTTCGTCGAGGTCACGCGGTCCACGCCGGAGAAGTCACTGGTCCGCCCGCTGCACAGCAAGGGCGGCCGTAACAACGCCGGTCGTGTGACCGCTCGCCATCAGGGCGGCGGCCACAAGCGCGCCTACCGAGTGATCGACTTCCGTCGTCACGACAAGGACGGCGTGCCTGCCAAGGTCGCGCACATCGAGTACGACCCGAACCGCACCGCGCGCATCGCGCTGCTGCACTACGCGGACGGCGAGAAGCGCTACATCCTGGCGCCCGCCGGCCTCGCGCAGGGCAGCCGCGTGGAGAACGGCCCCGGGGCCGACATCAAGCCGGGCAACAACCTGGCGCTGCGCAACATCCCGGTCGGTACGACGATCCACGCCATCGAGCTGCGGCCCGGCGGCGGCGCGAAGTTCGCCCGGTCCGCCGGTGCGTCCGTGCAGCTGCTGGCGAAGGAGGGCCGCATGGCCCACCTGCGCATGCCGTCCGGCGAGATCCGCCTGGTCGACGTCCGCTGCCGCGCCACCGTCGGCGAGGTCGGCAACGCCGAGCAGTCGAACATCAACTGGGGCAAGGCGGGCCGGATGCGCTGGAAGGGCGTCCGGCCGACCGTCCGCGGTGTGGTCATGAACCCGATCGACCACCCGCACGGTGGTGGTGAGGGCCGGACCTCCGGTGGCCGCCACCCGGTCTCGCCGTGGGGTCAGAAGGAGGGGCGTACGCGCTCGCCGAAGAAGGCCAGCAACAAGTACATCGTCCGCCGCCGCAAGACGAACAAGAAGCGCTAGGAGGCGGATCAGATGCCGCGCAGTCTCAAGAAGGGGCCCTTCGTCGACGACCACCTCATCAAGAAGGTGGACGCGCAGAACGACGCCGGGTCCAAGAACGTCATCAAGACCTGGTCCCGCCGCTCGATGATCGTCCCGGCCATGCTCGGCCACACGATCGCGGTGCACGACGGCCGCAAGCACGTCCCGGTGTTCGTCACCGAGTCGATGGTCGGCCACAAGCTCGGCGAGTTCGCGCCGACCCGCACCTTCCGCGGCCACGTCAAGGACGACCGCAAGTCGCGTCGCCGCTGATGGCGGGGTGTGAAGACCTATGACTGACACCGAAGGGACAACCATGGAAGCCAGGGCCTCCGCGCGCTATGTGCGCGTCACGCCCATGAAGGCCCGCCGGGTGGTGGACCTCGTCCGTGGCTTGCCTGCCACGGAGGCTCAGGCGGTCCTGCGCTTCGCACCGCAGGCCGCGAGCGTGCCGGTGGGCAAGGTGCTCGACAGCGCCATCGCCAATGCCGCACACAACTACGACCACACGGACGCCGACAGCCTCTTCATCTCCGAGGCGTACGTCGACGAGGGCCCGACCCTCAAGCGTTTCCGTCCGCGCGCCCAGGGGCGTGCCTACCGGATCCGCAAGCGGACGAGCCATATCACCGTGGTCTTGAGCAGCAAGGAAGGAACCCGGTAATGGGCCAGAAGGTAAACCCGCACGGGTTCCGCCTCGGCATCACCACCGACTTCAAGTCGCGGTGGTACGCCGACAAGCTCTACAAGGACTACATCAAGGAAGACGTCGCGATCCGCAAGATGCTCACGCAGGGCATGGAGCGGGCCGGCATCTCCAAGGTGGAGATCGAGCGCACCCGTGACCGCGTCCGTGTCGACGTGCACACCGCACGTCCCGGCATCGTCATCGGCCGCCGCGGCGCCGAGGCCGACAGGCTCCGGGGCAACCTGGAGAAGCTGACCGGCAAGCAGATCCAGTTCAACATCCTCGAGGTCAAGAACCCCGAGACGGATGCGCAACTGGTGGCACAGGCCGTCGCCGAGCAGCTTTCCTCCCGCGTCTCCTTCCGCCGTGCCATGCGCAAGAGCATGCAGACGACGATGAAGGCCGGCGCGAAGGGCATCAAGATCCAGTGCGGTGGCCGCCTCGGCGGCGCCGAGATGTCCCGCTCGGAGTTCTACCGCGAGGGCCGCGTGCCCCTGCACACGCTCCGCGCGAACGTCGACTACGGCTTCTTCGAGGCCAGGACCACCTTCGGCCGCATCGGCGTGAAGGTCTGGATCTACAAGGGTGACGTCAAGAACATCGCTGAGGTCCGCGCCGAGAACGCCGCCGCCCGTGCGGGCAACCGCCCGTCGCGCGGTGGCGGCAGCGACCGCCCCCGTCGTGGTGGCGAGCGCGGCGGCCGCGGCCGCAAGCCGCAGCAGCAGAGCGCACCCGCCGAGGCCCCCAAGGCCGAGGCCGCGGCGCCCGCCGGTGCGGCGGCAGAGCCCGGCGCTGCCGGGAAGGAGGGCTGACCGCCATGCTTATCCCGCGCAGGGTCAAGCACCGTAAGCAGCACCACCCGAAGCGCACGGGCATGGCCAAGGGTGGCACCGAAGTCTCGTTCGGCGAGTACGGCATCCAGGCCGTGACCGCCGCGTATGTGACGAACCGGCAGATCGAGGCAGCTCGTATCTCCATGACCCGTCACATCAAGCGTGGCGGCAAGGTGTGGATCAACATCTACCCGGACCGCCCGCTGACGAAGAAGCCCGCCGAGACCCGCATGGGTTCCGGCAAGGGCTCTCCGGAGTGGTGGGTCGCGA
Organism: Streptomyces winkii; assembly: GCF_032248595.1. Lineage (NCBI taxonomy): Bacteria > Bacillati > Actinomycetota > Actinomycetes > Kitasatosporales > Streptomycetaceae > Streptomyces > Streptomyces winkii. Next base: position 272,869 of record NZ_JASTTH010000001.1, read on the forward strand.
ACGTCAAGCCGGGCCGGGTGATGTTCGAGCTGTCCTACCCGAACGAGAAGATTGCCAAGGAGGCGCTCACCCGCGCCGCCCACAAGCTTCCGATGAAGTGCCGGATCGTTCGGCGCGAGGCAGGTGAGTCGTGATGGCGGCCGGTACGAAGGCCTCCGAGCTGCGTGAGCTGGGCGACGAGGAGCTTCTCGGCAAGCTTCGCGAGTCCAAGGAAGAGCTGTTCAACCTCCGCTTCCAGGCGGCGACCGGGCAGTTGGAGAACCACGGCCGGCTGAAGGCCGTGCGTAAGGACATCGCCCGGATCTACACCCTGATGCGTGAGCGTGAGCTGGGCATCGAGACGGTGGAGAGCGCCTGATGAGCGAGACGAATGTGACTGAGAAGGCAACCAAGGAGCGCGGTTTCCGCAAGACCCGCGAGGGTCTGGTCGTCAGCGACAAGATGGACAAGACCGTCGTCGTCGCCGTCGAGGACCGCGTGAAGCACGCGCTGTACGGCAAGGTCATCCGCCGTACCAACAAGCTCAAGGCGCACGACGAGCAGAACGCCGCCGGGGTCGGCGACCGCGTACTCCTCATGGAGACCCGGCCGCTGTCCGCGACCAAGCGCTGGCGCATCGTCGAGATTCTTGAGAAGGCGAAGTAAGCGGTTCCGCAACGGAACCGGCTTGGCAATCGGCCTGGGGACCCCCAGGAAGTTCCGCCAGGCTCGGCAGGGCACGCCCCGCAGGTGTGACCCTGCCGGGAACCGGCAGACGATCAGGAGATAGACGTGATCCAGCAGGAGTCCCGGCTGCGCGTCGCCGACAACACGGGTGCGAAGGAGATTCTCACCATCCGTGTTCTCGGCGGTTCGGGCCGGCGCTACGCGAGCGTCGGTGACGTCGTCGTCGCCACCGTCAAGGACGCGATCCCGGGCGGGAACGTGAAGAAGGGCGACATCGTCAAGGCCGTCATCGTGCGCACCGTCAAGGAGCGCCGCCGGCCCGACGGCTCGTACATCCGCTTCGACGAGAACGCGGCGGTCATCCTCAAGAACGACGGCGACCCCCGCGGCACCCGCATCTTCGGCCCCGTGGGCCGGGAGCTGCGCGAGAAGAAGTTCATGAAGATCATCTCGCTCGCGCCGGAGGTGCTGTGACGATGAAGATCAAGAAGGGCGACCTGGTCCAGGTCATCACCGGCAAGGACAAGGGCAAGCAGGGCAAGGTCATCGTGGCCTACCCCCGCGAGGACCGTGTCCTGGTCGAGGGTGTCAACCGGGTCAAGAAGCACACGAAGGCCGGCCAGACCGCTCGTGGTTCGAAGACGGGCGGCATCGTGACGACCGAGGCTCCGGTCCACGTGAGCAACGTGCAGCTCGTGGTGGAGAAGGACGGCAAGAAGGTCGTCACCCGCGTCGGGTACCGCTTCGATGACGACGGCAACAAGATCCGCGTTGCCAGGCGGACCGGTGAGGACATCTGATGACTGCCACCACTGAAGCACCGCGCCTCAAGCAGCGGTACCGCTCGGAGATCAAGGGCAAGCTGCAGGACGAGTTCAAGTACGACAACGTCATGCAGATCCCCGGTCTCACCAAGATCGTGGTCAACATGGGCGTGGGTGACGCCGCCCGCGACTCCAAGTTGATGGACGGTGCCATCAAGGACCTCGCCACGATCACCGGCCAGAAGCCGGCGGTGACCAAGGCCCGCAAGTCCATCGCGCAGTTCAAGCTGCGCGAGGGCATGCCGATCGGCGCGCACGTGACGCTGCGCGGCGACCGGATGTGGGAGTTCCTGGACCGCCTGCTCTCCCTCGCGCTGCCGCGCATCCGCGACTTCCGCGGTCTGTCGCAGAAGCAGTTCGACGGGCGGGGCAACTACACCTTCGGTCTCACGGAGCAGGTCATGTTCCACGAGATCGACCAGGACAAGATCGACCGGGTCCGGGGCATGGACATCACCGTGGTCACCACGGCGACCAACGACGACGAGGGCCGCGCCCTTCTCCGTCACCTCGGCTTCCCGTTCAAGGAGAACTGACCATGGCGAAGAAGGCTCTGATCTCCAAGGCGGGCCGCAAGCCGAAGTTCGCTGTCCGCGCGTACACGCGCTGCCAGCGCTGCGGCCGTCCGCACTCCGTCTACCGCAAGTTCGGCCTGTGCCGTGTGTGCCTCCGTCAGATGGCACACCGCGGCGAGCTGCCGGGCGTCACCAAGAGCTCCTGGTAACCCGCGGTCGCTCGTCCCTCGCGGGCGAGCGGACACGGGCCAGCCAGGGCTCTCGGTAAGAGCATCAAGGCCGGAGGGCGTCCGTCGTACGACCGCGAGTCGTGCGGCCGGCCGCCCGCCGTCCGTGACCGTCTTACTACGCCGTAGGTCCCCGCACCCCACCTGTCCCGTCCCTGTACGGGGAGAAGGAGGGCGCACACAGGAAACCCCGGCGAGAGAGGCCGAAGGCCATCACATGACAATGACCGATCCGATCGCGGACATGCTGACGCGTCTGCGTAACGCGAACTCGGCGTACCACGACTCCGTCGCGATGCCGCACAGCAAGATCAAGTCGCACATCGCGGAGATCCTCCAGCAGGAGGGCTACATCACCGGCTGGAGGACGGAGGAGGCCCACGTCGGCAAGAGCCTCGTGCTCGAGCTGAAGTTCGGGCCCAACCGCGAGCGCTCGATCGCAGGCATCAAGCGGATCTCGAAGCCGGGCCTGCGGGTCTACGCGAAGTCCACCAACCTGCCCAAGGTGCTCGGCGGCCTGGGAGTGGCGATCATCTCCACCTCCCACGGACTCCTCACCGGCCAGCAGGCACAGAAGAAGGGCGTGGGCGGGGAAGTCCTCGCCTACGTCTGGTAACGGAAGGGAACGGAGGCAAAGCAATGTCGCGTATCGGCAAGCTCCCCATCCAGGTTCCCGCCGGTGTGGACGTCACCATCGATGGCCAGGCGGTCGCCGTGAAGGGACCCAAGGGTTCCCTCTCGCACACCGTTGCCGCGCCCATCGAGATCGTGAAGGGCGAGGACGGCGCGCTGGTCGTCTCCCGTCCGAACGACGAGAGCCGGAACAGGGCCCTGCACGGTCTGTCCCGCACGCTGGTGGCGAACATGATCACTGGCGTGACCGCGGGATTCACCAAGGAACTCGAGATCAGCGGCGTGGGTTACCGCGTCCAGGCGAAGGGCTCCAACCTGGAGTTCTCGCTGGGCTACAGCCACCCGATCCTGGTCGAGGCGCCGGAGGGCATCTCGTTCAAGGTCGAGTCGCCGACCAAGTTCTCGGTCGAAGGCATCGACAAGCAGAAGGTCGGCGAGGTCGCCGCCAACATCCGCAAGCTGCGCCGGCCTGACCCGTACAAGGCCAAGGGCGTGAAGTACGCGGGCGAGACCATCCGCCGCAAGGTCGGAAAGGCTGGTAAGTAAGCCATGGCATACGGCGTGAAGATCGCTAAGGGCGACGCCTACAAGCGCGCCGCCGCCAAGCGCCGTCACATCCGCATCCGCAAGAAGGTCTCGGGCACTCCCGCCCGTCCCCGCCTTGTGGTGACGCGCTCGAACCGCCACATGGTCGCCCAGGTCGTGGACGACCTGGCGGGCCACACCGTGGCCTCGGCGTCGTCGCTCGACGCGTCGATCCGCGGTGCCGAGGGTGACAAGAGCGCACAGGCCAAGCAGGTGGGCGCACTCGTCGCCGAGCGTGCGAAGGCCGCGGGTGTGGAGACCGTCGTGTTCGACCGCGGCGGAAACAAATACGCAGGGCGGATTGCCGCTCTGGCTGACGCCGCCCGTGAAGCCGGGCTCAAGTTCTGAGCCGGTTCCAACGCTGAGCGGATAAAGGAGAGAGGTAATTCCAATGGCTGGACCCCAGCGCCGCGGAGGCGGCGCCGGTGGCGGCGAGCGTCGGGACCGCAAGGGCCGGGATGGCGGCGCCGCCGCCGAGAAGACCGCGTACGTCGAGCGCGTCGTCGCGATCAACCGCGTGGCCAAGGTTGTGAAGGGTGGACGTCGCTTCAGCTTCACCGCGCTGGTCGTGGTGGGCGACGGTGACGGCACCGTGGGTGTCGGGTACGGCAAGGCCAAGGAGGTGCCGGCCGCCATCGCCAAGGGCGTCGAGGAGGCCAAGAAGCACTTCTTCAAGGTCCCCCGCATCCAGGGCACCATTCCGCACCCGATCCAGGGTGAGGAGGCCGCGGGTGTCGTGCTGCTCAAGCCGGCTTCGCCTGGTACCGGTGTGATTGCCGGTGGCCCGGTGCGTGCCGTGCTGGAGTGCGCGGGCATCCACGACGTGCTCAGCAAGTCGCTCGGCTCCGCGAACCCGATCAACATCGTGCACGCCACGCGTGCGGCGCTTCAGGGCCTTCAGCGCCCCGAGGAGATCGCCGCCCGCCGTGGCCTGCCGCTCGAGGACGTGGCGCCCGCCGCTCTGCTGCGGGCACGTGCCGGGGTGAGTGCGTAATGGCTCGCCTGAAGATCACGCAGACCCGCTCCGTCATCGGGACGAAGCAGAACCACAGGGACACGCTGCGGACGCTCGGCCTGAAGAGGGTCCGCGACGTCTCCGTACGCGATGACCGTCCCGAGGTGCGCGGCATGCTGCACAGCGTGCGGCACCTCATCACGGTCGAGGAGGTCGACTGAGATGGCTGACTCTTCAGCGAACAACCCGCTGAAGGTGCACAACCTCCGGCCGGCTCCGGGCGCCAAGACCGCCAAGACCCGCGTGGGTCGCGGCGAGGCGTCGAAGGGCAAGACGGCCGGACGTGGCACCAAGGGCACCAAGGCCCGTTACCAGGTTCCGGAGAACTTCGAGGGCGGGCAGATGCCGCTGCACATGCGGCTGCCCAAGCTGAGGGGCTTCCGTAACCCGGCTCACAAGCAGTTCCAGGTCGTGAACCTGGAGAGGCTGGCCGAGCTCTACCCCAAGGGCGGCGACGTCACGGTGGCCGATCTGGTCGCCAAGGGCGCCGTCCGCAAGAACGAGCTCGTGAAGGTGCTCGGGTCGGGCGACATCTCCGTGGCTCTGACGGTGACCGTCAACAAGGTCTCCGGCTCCGCCAAGGAGAAGATCACCGCTGCCGGCGGCACCGTCACCGAGCTTGACTGAGTTCGCCTACTGACTGGCCGGGGGCGTCCCAGCGGGGCGTCCCCGGTCCGTCGTTCCACGGCGGGCACCGTCGCCGGTAAGGTGGCGGGCACTGTTGGTATCTGTCGACCCCAAGACCGTCACCTCTCGCGCGAGACGCGGGGGGCGCAGGAGGCACCGTGCTCACCGCGTTCGCCCGGGCGTTCCAGACGCCCGACCTGCGAAAGAAGCTGTTGTTCACGCTCGCCATCGTGGTGCTCTTCCGCTTGGGGCAGCACGTTCCGGTGCCGGGTGTCAGCTTTGAGAACGTCAACCAGTGCATGAACGAGGCCAAGGGGAACCAGGGCCTCTTCGGGCTGGTCAATATGTTCAGCGGTGGCGCGCTGTTGCAGTTGACCATTTTCGCGCTCGGCATCATGCCGTACATCACCGCGAGCATCATTCTTCAGCTGCTGGTCGTGGTCATTCCGCGGCTGGAGGCGCTGAAGAAGGAGGGCCAGGCCGGCCAGGCCAAGATCACGCAGTACACGCGTTATCTGACGGTCGCGCTCGCGATCCTCCAGGCGACGGGCCTTGTGGCCACCGCCCGCAGTGGCACCCTCTTCCCGCAGTGCCAGGTCCGTGACCAGATCATTCCGGACCAGTCGGTCTTCACCACCGTCACCATGGTGATCTGCATGACGGCGGGCACCGCCTTCATCATGTGGCTCGGCGAGCTCATCACCGACCGCGGCATCGGCAACGGCATGTCCATCCTGATGTTCATCTCGATCGCCGCCGGCTTCCCGGGCGCGCTGTGGGCCATCAAGAAGCAAGGCAAGCTCGCCGACGGCTGGATCGAGTTCGGCGCGGTGATCATCAGCGGCCTCGCCATGGTGGCTCTCGTGGTGCTGGTCGAGCAGGCCCAGCGCCGTATCCCCGTGCAGTACGCGAAGCGCATGATCGGGCGCCGCAGTTACGGCGGTACGTCCACGTACATTCCGCTGAAGGTCAATCAGGCGGGTGTGATTCCGGTCATCTTCGCGTCCTCGCTGCTCTACATTCCGGCGCTGATCGTTCAGTTCAGCGGATCGCAGGCGGGCTGGGCGCAGTGGATCCAGGCCCATTTCGTGAAGGGTGACCACCCGCTTTACATCGTCACGTACTTCGTGTTGATCGTCTTCTTCGCCTTCTTCTACGTGGCGATCTCCTTCAACCCCGAAGAAGTCGCCGACAACATGAAGAAGTATGGTGGCTTCATCCCGGGCATCCGGGCAGGTCGGCCCACTGCCGAGTACCTGGCCTATGTGCTGAACCGCATCACATGGCCGGGGTCTTTGTATCTCGGGCTGATCGCCCTGGTGCCGACCGTCGCGCTGATCGCGTTCGGCGCCCAGCAGAACTTCCCGTTCGGCGGGACGAGCATTCTGATCATCGTGGGCGTCGGGCTCGAGACCGTGAAGCAGATCGAGAGCCAGCTTCAGCAGCGCAATTACGAAGGGTTCCTCCGCTGATGCGTATCGTCCTCGTCGGACCGCCTGGCGCGGGTAAGGGAACGCAGGCCGCGTTCCTCGCCGAGAACCTGTCGATTCCGCACATCTCCACGGGTGACATCTTCCGCGCCAACATCAGCCAGGGCACGCCGCTCGGTCAGCAGGCCCAGGAGTACATGCGCGCGGGCCAGCTCGTGCCCGACGAGGTCACGATCGGCATGGCGAAGGACAGGATGGCCGAGCCGGACGCCGCCGACGGCTTCCTGCTCGACGGCTTTCCCCGCAACATCGCACAGGCGGAGGCGCTGGACCTGATCCTGGAGGAGAGGGGCCAGAGGCTCGACGCCGTGCTGGACCTGGAGGTCCCGGAGGAAGAGGTCGTCAAGCGGATCGCCGGCCGCCGCATCTGCCGCAGCGACAGCAGCCACGTCTTCCACGCCGAGTACAGCCCGCCGAAGAACGACGGGGTGTGCGACGTGTGCGGCGGCGAGCTCTACCAGCGGGACGACGACCGCGAGGAGACCGTACGTAAGCGGCTCGCCGTCTACCACAACGAGACCGAACCGATCATCGACCACTACAAGCGCCAGGACCTCGTCACCACCATCTCCGCGCTGGGCGAGGTGAGCGAGGTCACCGAGCGCTCGATGCAGGCTCTCGAGGACGCGAAGGACTCGGTCGCCGACTGACGGGGATGAGCGATCCGTGACCAACGGCCGCGCCAGCGGTCGCGGTCCGGGTCGGTGCCCGGGCCCGGTCTCGCGATCACGGGCTCGTACGGCACACTGAGTGAGGCGGGGCGATGCGCTTCCGCCCCCGTGTATCCCATGGCCGGCAAAGGGGTCGGCCGTCGCGACGCAGCCATCATGTCCCCGTCAGGACCCTTCAAAGCCCGACAGCACCCCGTCGAGAAAGGCACCGCCGCATGGTGGAGATCAAGACCCCGGAACAGATCGCGAAGATGCGCGAGGCGGGCCTGGTCGTCGCGGCGATGCACGACGCGTGCCGGGCCGCCGCGGTGCCGGGCGCCAGCACGAAGGACCTGGACGAGGTCGCCGCGAAGGTGCTCGCCGACCACGGCGCCAAGCCCAACTTCCTCGGCTACGGCGGCTTTCCGGGCAACATCTGCACCTCGGTGAACGACATCGTCGTGCACGGAATCCCCGACAGGGAGACCGTCCTCAAGGAGGGCGACCTGCTCTCCATCGACGCCGGCGCGATCGTCGACGGCTGGCACGGCGACGCGGCGATCACGGTCTTCGTGGGCGACGGGCACTCCGCCGAGCTCCGCGAACTGAGCCGCGTCACCGAGGAGTCCATGTGGGCGGGCATCGCCGCCGTGCGCAAGGGCAACCGGCTCGTGGACGTCTCGCGGTCGATCGAGGGGTACGTCCGGCGCCAGCCGCGCCCCGCCTCCGGTTCGTACGGGATCGTCGAGGACTACGGCGGCCACGGCATCGGCTCCCAGATGCACATGGACCCGCATCTGCTGAACTACGTGGACCGCCGCCGCGGCCGCGGCCCGAAGCTGGTGCCCGGGTTCTGCCTGGCCATCGAGCCGATGCTGACGATGGGCACGCCCAAGACGCATGTGCTCTCGGACGACTGGACGGTCAAGACGAACGACGGCACCTGGTCGAGCCACTGGGAGCACTCGGTCGCCCTCACCGAGGAGGGCCCGCTCGTGCTGACCGCGCCCGACGGCGGCCGGGCGAAGCTCGCCGAGCTGGGGATCACGGCCGCGCCCGACCCCGTCGGCTGATCCGCGGGCGGGAACCCGTCCGGCGCCCCCCGTGGAGCGCCCGCGCCGCGCGGAGTTTGGCGCGCCGGGCATGATGATCTTGATTGCCGGGGAGGCTACCCGAATTCGTCTTTGCCGGACGGGTACCGTAGACTGGCTCGTCGGTCCCGGGGTATCAGTATGCCCGGGGTCACCCCAGGTAGCCGATCCCGGAAGGTGAAGCGCTAGAGCATGGCCAAAAAACAAGGGGCCATCGAGATCGAGGGCACGGTCGTCGAATCTCTGCCGAACGCGATGTTCAAGGTGGAGCTTCAGAACGGGCACCAGGTTCTCGCGCACATCAGCGGCAAGATGCGGATGCACTACATCCGTATCCTTCCCGACGACCGGGTCGTGGTGGAGCTCTCTCCGTACGACCTGACCCGCGGGCGGATCGTCTACCGCTACAAGTAGCTCGACAGATCGAGCCGTTGTCCCATGCCGTGGGGCGGCGGCCTGACCCGGAGAACCTCATCCATGAAGGTCAAGCCGAGCGTCAAGAAGATCTGCGACAAGTGCAAGGTGATCCGCCGCCACGGCAGGGTCATGGTCATCTGCGACAACCTGCGCCACAAGCAGCGCCAGGGCTGAAGCAGAAGCACCGCAAGCCTTCGCACGGATCGCACTCTTCGCGCGACGCAAGCGAAAAGTACATACGCAGACGCCCGACCCCCCGCCTGTAACTCATGTCGGTGGGGACGACACCCTCGGTCGGAGGCCGGGGACCCTGCCCGTAGCAGTGCGGACAGGGGACGGCGCTGCGGCAGACCTCCGCAAAGCACATCAGGAGCCCAAGGAATGGCACGCCTCGCAGGCGTCGACCTCCCGCGCGAGAAGCGCGTCGAGGTCGCCCTCACCTACGTCTTCGGCATCGGTCGTACCCTTGCCCAGCAGACCCTGGGTGAGACCGGCGTCAACCCCGACACCCGGGTGCGGGATCTGGCCGAGGAAGACCTCGTCAAGATCCGTGAGTACGTGGACAACAATCTCCGGGTCGAGGGTGACCTCCGCCGTGAGATTCAGGCCGACATCCGCCGCAAGGTCGAGATCGGCTGCTACGAGGGTCTGCGGCACCGCCGCGGTCTCCCCGTCCACGGTCAGCGCACCAAGACCAACGCCCGCACCCGCAAGGGCCCGCGTCGCGCGATCGCCGGCAAGAAGAAGCCGGGCAAGAAGTAGTCCGCACCGGACTCGCTGCAAGCGGTCCGTGTTGCTGGACCGACGACCTCCACAGGAGTAAATCCATATGCCTCCGAAGGGCCGTACGGCCGCCAAGAAGGTGCGCCGCAAGGACAAGAAGAACGTCCCCGCCGGGCACGCTCACATCAAGAGCACGTTCAACAACACCATCGTTTCGATCACCGACCCGACAGGCAACGTGATCTCCTGGGCCTCCGCCGGCCATGTCGGCTTCAAGGGGTCCCGCAAGTCGACGCCGTTCGCGGCGCAGATGGCCGCCGAGAACGCCGCTCGCCGCGCTCAGGAGCACGGCATGCGCAAGGTCGACGTCTTCGTGAAGGGTCCCGGCTCCGGCCGTGAGACCGCGATCCGTTCCCTCCAGGCCACCGGCCTCGAGGTCGGCTCCATCCAGGACGTCACCCCGACCCCGCACAACGGCTGCCGCCCGCCCAAGCGTCGCCGAGTCTGACCAGCTGAAACAGGAGATCTAAAGACAATGGCGCGTTACACCGGGGCCGACTGCAAGCGTTGCCGTCGGGAGAAGCAGAAGCTCTTCCTCAAGGGGAGCAAGTGCGAGAGCGCGAAGTGCCCGATCGAGATCCGTCCTTACCCCCCGGGTGAGCACGGTCGCGGGCGCACCAAGGACTCCGAGTACCTGCTGCAGAAGCGCGAGAAGCAGAAGGCGGCGCGTATCTACGGCGTCCTGGAGAAGCAGTTCCGCGGGTACTTCAACGAGGCCAACCGCCAGCAGGGCAAGACTGGTGAGAACCTGCTGCGCATCCTGGAGACCCGTCTGGACAACGTGGTCTACCGGGCGGGCTTCGCCAAGTCCCGTGACCACGCCCGTCAGCTGGTCCGGCACGGGCACATCACCGTGAACGGCCGCAAGACCGACATCCCGTCGGCGCGCGTGTCCGTTTCGGACATCGTCGAGGTCCGCGAGTCCTCCCGTAACCTCACGCCTTTCCAGGTGGCGGCCGCGGAGGCGGGCGAGAAGACGGTTCCGGCGTGGCTGGAGTCCATCCCCTCGAAGATGCGGATCCTCGTCCACTCGCTGCCCGAGCGCCAGGTGATCGACACCCAGGTGCAGGAGCAGCTGATCGTCGAGCTGTACTCGAAGTAGTTCGGGTACGGCGTACGGCCGCTCCGGCGCCGGTCCCTGGTGGCGTGCACCACGCGTCTGCTTGGGGTCTGGGGATTACTCCCCAGGGTGTTGCAGCATCGACACCCAGGTGCAGGAGCAGCTGATCGTCGAGCTGTACTCGAAGTAGTTCGGGTACGCCCGGCTGCTGCCGTCGAGCCCCGCTCGACGGCAGCGGTCCAACCGGGGTGGGTGGCACGGCACTCGGAAAGCGCCGTGCCACCCGTACCCTGTCAGTACGGCATCAAATAGCGGTTGCCGAAGACTGGAGGCATCACCACATGCTGATCGCTCAGCGCCCGTCCCTGACCGAAGAGGTCGTCGACGAATTCCGCTCACGGTTCGTGATCGAGCCGCTGGAGCCCGGGTTCGGCTACACCCTCGGTAACTCCCTGCGTCGTACGCTCCTCTCCTCGATTCCCGGAGCGGCTGTCACCAGCATCCGGATCGACGGTGTCCTGCACGAGTTCTCGACCGTGCCGGGCGTCAAGGAGGACGTCACCGACCTCATCCTCAACATCAAGTCCCTCGTGGTCTCCTCGGAGCACGACGAGCCGGTCGTGATGTACCTGCGCAAGCAGGGTCCCGGCCTGGTCACCGCCGCGGACATCGCGCCGCCGGCCGGTGTCGAGGTGCACAACCCCGACCTGGTCCTCGCCACGCTCAACGGCAAGGGCAAGCTGGAGATGGAGCTGACGGTCGAGCGCGGCCGCGGTTACGTCTCCGCCGTGCAGAACAAGCAGATGGGCCAGGAGATCGGGCGCATTCCGGTCGACTCCATCTACTCGCCGGTGCTCAAGGTCACGTACAAGGTCGAGGCGACCCGTGTCGAGCAGCGCACCGACTTCGACAAGCTCATCGTCGACGTCGAGACCAAGCAGGCCATGCGGCCGCGCGACGCCATGGCCTCGGCCGGCAAGACCCTGGTCGAGCTCTTCGGCCTGGCACGCGAGCTGAACGTCGACGCCGAGGGCATCGACATGGGTCCGTCCCCGACGGACGCCGCGCTCGCCGCCGATCTGGCGCTGCCGATCGAGGAGTTGGAGCTCACCGTCCGCTCGTACAACTGCCTGAAGCGTGAGGGCATCCACTCCGTGGGCGAACTCGTGGCGCGTTCCGAGGCGGACCTGCTCGACATCCGTAACTTCGGCGCCAAGTCGATCGACGAGGTCAAGGCGAAGCTCGCGGGCATGGGCCTGGCCCTGAAGGACAGCCCGCCCGGATTCGACCCGACGGCCGCCGCCGACGCCTTCGGCGCGGAGGACGACACGGACGCCGGGTTCGTCGAGACCGAGCAGTACTGATCTGATCCGCGCTCAGCGGTTCTGATCTCGCGGGGCCGTACGTACGCGTACGGCCCCGTCGCCCGGCCGGGAATCCGCCCGGTCAGGCTCTCCCTCGGCCCCTGACGGGCTTGGGGATACCCCCGCATCCGGTACCTGATACGGCCGGAACTGCCACCGGTACCTGATACGGCCGGTGCAGGGACATAGAAGGAGAAGCACGATGCCGAAGCCCACCAAGGGTGCCCGCATGGGCGGCAGCGCCGCGCACCAGAAGGCGATGCTGGCGAACCTCGCCACGGATCTCTTCGAGTACGGGCGCATCACCACCACGGAGGCGCGGGCCCGTCGGCTGCGTCCCGTCGCGGAGCGTCTGATCACGAAGGCGAAGAAGGGCGACCTGCACAATCGCCGTCAGGTCATGCGCACGGTCACGGACAAGAGCGTGGTCCACACCCTCTTCACCGAGATCGGTCCCCGCTACGAGAACAGGCCGGGTGGCTACACCCGCATCACCAAGATCGGTAACCGGCGCGGGGACAACGCCCCCATGGCGGTCATCGAGCTGGTGGAGGCCCTGACCGTGCAGCAGCAGGCTGTCGGCGAGGCCGAGGCCGCCACCAAGCGGACGGCCAAGAAGGCGGCAGGCGACAAGCCCGCGTCGGGGTCCGGCCAGAAGAAGGCCACCAAGGCGGCGACTGCCAAGGCGAAGGCCACCAAGGCGGACGAGGCCAAGGCCGAAGAGGCCGAGGCCGCCGACGAGGCTGCGGCCGACGAGACCGCCGTCAAGGAGACCGCCGCCGAGGAGTCCGGGACCGAGGAGTCCAAGGACGCCTGACGCTCGTGGAGCTCGTGAACGGGCCCGTTCCCTTCGGGGGGCGGGCCTGTTCGTTCTTCACCGTGAGAGGAACGGAAGGATCGGCGTCGTGACCGACGCGATGGACATGACGCGGGCGACGGGCGCCGCGCCTGCCGCGGCAGGCGGGCCGGACGCCGTCGGGCCCGGCAACGTACGCGTCCGGCTCGACCTGAGCTACGACGGCAAGGACTTCTCCGGCTGGGCCCGGCAGCGCGGCCGGCGGACCGTACAGCAGGAGCTGGAGGACGCGATCCGCGTCGTGCTGCGGCTCGGGCAGCGGGAGCCCGCCGCGCCGGTGGATCTGACGGTCGCGGGGCGCACGGACGCCGGGGTCCACGCGCGGGGCCAGGTCGCCCACGTCGACCTGCCTGAGGAGGTGTGGGCCGAGCACGGCGGTCAGCTGCTGCGCCGTCTGGCGGGGCGGCTGCCCATGGACGTACGGGTGTGGCGCGTCGGCGCGGCACCCGAGCACTTCAACGCCCGCTTCTCCGCGGTCTGGCGCCGCTACTCGTACCGGGTGACCGACCATCCCGGCGGCGTCGACCCGCTGCTGCGCTCCCATGTGCTGTGGCACAACTGGCCGTTGGACATGGACGCGATGAACGCCGCGGCCCGGCATCTGCTGGGCGAGCACGACTTCGCCGCGTACTGCAAGAAGCGCGACGGCGCGACCACCGTCCGGACCCTGCGCGAGCTGCGCTGGGAGCGGCACGCGGACGGCGTGCTGGAGGCGACCGTGACGGCGGACGCCTTCTGCCACAACATGGTGCGCTCGCTGGTGGGGGCGATGCTCTTCGTCGGCGACGGGCACAGGCCGCCGGAGTGGCCAGGGCAGGTGCTGGCAGGGCGGGTGCGGGACTCCGCGGTCCACGTCGTACGGCCGCACGGGCTGACCCTGGAGGAGGTCGGCTATCCACCGGACGATGAGCTGGCGGCGCGCAACTTGGCGGCACGCAACAGGCGTTCACTGCCCGCGGCAGGCGGGGCGGCGGCTACTGGCTGTTGCTGACCGCTCGCGCCGGCGCGCGTGGCGCTGCTACTCGGGGGAGGCGCCCACGGCCTTGGCCGCCTGGTCCTTGCCGCGCTTCAGGATGCGGGCGTACGCGTACGTCGAACCGTCGCGCCCCGCCTGCTCGGCCTTCGCATCGGCGGAGGTGGAGGGCTTGCCGTTGGTGCGGCCCGCGATGGTGAAGTAGGCATACCGGCCAAAGGAGTTGGCGGTCGTACGGCAGGTGACGGTGCGGCAGAAGTCCGGGACGCCGCCGCCCTTCAGGGCGACGAGGTTCGGCTTGTACTGCTGCTTCACCTTGGCAGCGGTCTTCGCGTCGTCGAAGACGGCGATGCCCACCGTGACGGCGAGCCCTCGGTGGGTGTAGGTGGCCCGGAAGAGACTCTCGCAGCCGTTCTTGCTGAGGACGGGGCCGAGCCCGGCGTGCGCGGCGTCGGCGCAGTCCTTGCTCGTATCGGTCGAAGTGCGCTTGTACGGGCGGCCGTTGACCTTGACGCTCGACGACGGGTAGAGCGTGCCGACGCTGAGCGGGGCCTTGTCGCGCTTGGCGTCGGAGACGAAGTCGCGCGGCGGCGGGGGCGGCGGCGGTTCGTCCTCGAACGTCGGTTCACCGCTGCTCGACGGCAGGTCCTTCGGGGTGGGCAGGGTCTCCGACGGCTTGTCCGAGGCACTGCCTCCGCCGCCGCCCTCGCTCATCACGGCGAAGGCGACTATCCCGGCGACGACGACGGTGGCGAGCGCACCGGCGCCGGCGATCATCCAGCGGCGCTTCCGTGTGCGTTCCCGTTCCGACTCGTCGGCGAGCGCCGCCCAGTCGGGAGTGGAGGAACCGCCCGGACCCTGGCCGGGTCCATCCTGCCCAAAGCTCATGGGGCGCATCATATTCGGTTGGAACCGGGGGAATGCCACCGCGTGAACCGCTACAAGTGGCCGTTCTTGAGCTCCCCTTGAGGTCACGGAGGTAACGGAGGTCGCGCGTCCGATGACGTTCCGCGCCGGTCGCTCTCGTCGCGCCGAACGGGCTGGCGATAGGGGGCGGTTGCGTCCCGTCTCGGTGAACTCGCCCCGCACGGAGAGGCGATGGGGATGGCGTGACCTCGTCCGTTCCGTGCGGCAGCAGCAGCGGCCGGAGACGTACGAGGTCCACGCACGAGCGACCACGCGCGCGATCCCTCGGCTGGAAAGCGAGCGTCGAGGCAGCGCAACGTCGCCTCGTGCTGGTCGCCGGGGGCCGTCGAAAGACCGGTGGACAGAGCCCGTCGGCCGGTCATGGGTCGTGCCCGGCCCGTTTTGACCCGTACGGGTGCGCCCCGGTAAGCTGCCCGTTCGTTGTGTGTATTGGCTTGCTCATTCTCACGTGGGAGGGCCTTACACCCGGCCCACCGGCCGATGACCAGCGATCAGCACACGCGGCCCGCGTCACCGCGGTGCGGTCAAGGCTGAAGTGATCTGCCAGGTGGCCTTGTCAGGACCTTTCCCGTTGCCCTCCGGGGCTCAAGGGAGATGTCCCCCAGCCCCTCGCGGGCCGGGGCGACCCGTCCCTTGGCCCTACGGGCTGGGGAGACCCGTCCCCTAGCCCTTGCGGGCCTGGGGAGACCCCACTAGCAGAAGCGAAGGCTACGACAGTGCGTACGTACAGCCCCAAGCCCGGCGATGTCCAGCGCCAGTGGCATGTCATCGACGCGCAGGACGTTGTCCTGGGCCGTCTGGCCACGCAGGCCGCCACCCTTCTCCGGGGCAAGCACAAGCCGGTGTACGCGCCTCACGTCGACACCGGTGACTTCGTCATCATCATCAACGCCGACAAGGTGCACCTGTCCGGCAACAAGCGGACCCAGAAGATGGCCTACCGCCACTCCGGATACCCGGGTGGCCTGCGGTCCGTCCGCTACGACGAGCTGCTGGAGAAGAACCCCGCGAAGGCCGTGGAGAAGGCCGTCAAGGGGATGCTCCCGAAGAACACCCTGGGCCGCCAGATGCTCTCGAAGCTGAAGGTCTACGCGGGAGACCAGCACCCGCACGCCGCCCAGCAGCCCGTGCCGTTCGAGATCAGCCAGGTCGCGCAGTAAGTCCGGCCACCCACCCGATACAGAGAGAAGTTGAGGAGAACCGTGGCCGAGACCACTGCTGAGACCCCCGTAGAGGGCGTCGAGGAGTACACGACCGAAACCCCCGAGGCGCCCGAGGAGTTCACCTCCGAGTCGCTCGCGTCCCGCTTCGGCGACCCGCAGCCGGCCGCCGGCACGGGGCGCCGCAAGAACGCCGTCGCCCGCGTTCGTATCGTCCCGGGCAGCGGCAAGTGGAAGATCAACGGTCGCACCCTGGAGGGATACTTCCCCAACAAGGTGCACCAGCAGGAAGTCAACGAGCCCTTCAAGGTGCTCGAACTGGACGACCGCTACGACGTCGTCGCCCGTATCAACGGCGGCGGCATCTCGGGTCAGGCCGGCGCTCTGCGCCTCGGTGTGGCCCGCGCGCTGAACGAGGCGGACGCGGACAACAACCGCGGCCCGCTGAAGAAGGCCGGCTTCCTCACGCGTGACGCTCGCGCGGTCGAGCGCAAGAAGGCCGGTCTGAAGAAGGCCCGCAAGGGCACGCAGTACAGCAAGCGCTGACGCGCCGGTCTGGCTGCGCTGCCGCACAGCAGCGATCGAACCGCCCCGGGGGTGCGAAACCGTACCCCCGGGGCGTTCGTCTATGAGGATGACGGCGAACCGGACGGTGAGGCGGCGTCCCGGCCCGCGGGAGCGGGCGTACGCACACGAGCGGTCGGGCCCCGGCATGCCGCTCGCGTGCACTCGGTATACAACGTGTCGCGACGGGCACCGTTGATGAGCGCGGGCGGCGCGAGAGCGTGCCGGGCACGGGGGAGCGACAGCAGACCGGGGTATGACGGATACCTTGCACGGACGGGGCGAGCTCCGATCTTCCGTACGGACCGGGTGGTGTCCGGTTCGCGTTCGCCCCATATGCGGCTCGTATACAGCTCGTATCCGGTCGGGACCCCGTCCTCGGCCCGGAGAGCGGGCTCGACTCGGACTCGGAGGAACCACAAGTGGGACGACTCTTCGGTACGGACGGTGTGCGCGGTGTCGCCAACGAGGGCCTGACCGCCGAGCTGGCGCTCGGCCTGTCGGTCGCGGCGGCTCACGTGCTCGCTGAAGTGGGCTCGTTCGAGGGACACCGGCCGGTGGCCGTCGTCGGACGGGACCCACGGGCGTCCGGGGAGTTCCTGGAGGCCGCCGTCGTCGCGGGCCTGGCGGGCGCCGGAGTCGACGTGCTGCGCGTGGGCGTGCTGCCCACGCCGGCCGTCGCCTATCTGACCGGATCGCTCGGTGCGGACCTCGGCGTGATGCTCTCCGCGAGCCACAACCCCATGCCCGACAACGGCATCAAGTTCTTCGCGCAGGGCGGCCACAAGCTCGCCGACGAGCTGGAGGACCGCATCGAGGCGCTCTACCGCGAGCACGGCACCGGCCAGCCGTGGGAACGCCCGACGGGGGCGGCGGTCGGCCGCGTCCGCGACTACGACGAGGGCTTCGACAACTACGTGGCCCACCTCGTGGGCGTACTGCCGAACCGCCTCGACGGGCTGAAGATCGTCATCGACGGGGCGAACGGAGCCGCCTCACGCGTCTCCCCCGAGGCCTTCGCTCGCGCCGGTGCCGAGGTGGTCACCGTCGGCGCGGACCCCGACGGGCTCAACATCAACGACAACTGCGGCTCGACCCACCTCGACGTACTGCGTGCCGCCGTCGTGGAGCACGAGGCCGACCTCGGCGTCGCCCACGACGGCGACGCGGACCGCTGCCTCGCGGTCGACGCCCAGGGAGAGGTCGTCGACGGCGACCAGATCCTCGCCGTACTGGCGGTGGCCATGCGGGACGCGAGCCGGCTGCGCAAGGACACCGTCGTCGCCACGGTCATGTCGAACCTCGGCTTCCGGCTGGCGATGGCCCGCGAGGGCATCGAGGTGCTCCAGACGGCGGTCGGCGACCGCTACGTACTGGAGGAGATGAAGCGCGGCGGGTACGCGCTGGGCGGCGAGCAGTCCGGGCACGTGATCGTGCTCGACCACGCCACCACCGGGGACGGCACGCTGACCGGCCTGATGCTGGCCGCCCGCGCCGCCGCGACCGGCAAGCCCCTCGCGGAGCTGGCGAGCGTCATGGAGCGGCTGCCGCAGGTGCTGATCAACGTGCGGGACGTGGACAAGAGCCGCGTGGACACCTCCGCCGAGCTGGCCGCCGCGGTCAACGACGCGGAGCGCGAGCTGGGCGCCACGGGCAGGGTCCTGCTGCGTTCGTCCGGGACCGAGCCGCTGGTACGGGTCATGGTGGAGGCCGCCGACAGCGAGCAGGCCGAGTCCGTCGCGGGCCGCCTTGCCGATGTGGTGAAGAGCTCGCTCGGCTGAGGACGGGCCGCCTCGCGTACGTACGGTCGTCGTACCGGAGTCGTACGGGCCTGCGGACCGGCCGACAGACCGGCCGACGGACCGGCCGACGGACCGGCGTCCTCACAGCTTCCGCAGCGAGAGCCGGCGGACCTTGTGGTCCGGGCCCTTGTGCAGTTGCAGCGTCGCGCGGCCGCGCGTGGGCGCGATGTTCTCCCGCAGATTGGGCTCATTGACCGTGCGCCAGGTGCGCCGCGCGTATTCGAGCGCCTCCTCCTCCGTCACCTGCGTGTAGCGGTGGAAGTACGAGCGCGGGTCCTGGAAGGCCGTGTCCCGCAGCGCGCGGAAGCGGTTCAGATACCAGGCCTCGATGTCGCTGGTGCGGGCGTCCACGTAGACGGAGAAGTCGAAGTGGTCGGCGAGGGCGAGCCTGGTGCGCCCGTCCCTGCCCGGCAGCGCGGGCTGGAGTACGTTCAGCCCTTCGACGATCAGGATGTCGGGACGCCGCACCGTCAGCCGCTCGTCCGGGACCCGGTCGTAGAGCAGGTGCGAGTAGACGGGCGCGCTCACCTCGGGCCTGCCCGCCTTGACGTCGGCGACGAACCGGATGAGGGCCCTGCGGTCGTACGACTCGGGGAAGCCCTTGCGCGACATCAGCCCGCGCTCCCGCAGCTCCGCCGTGGGCAGCAGGAAGCCGTCGGTGGTGACGAGTTCGACGCGCGGGTGCTCCGGCCAGCGGGCGAGCAGCGCACGCAGCAGCCGGGAGACCGTGGACTTGCCCACCGCGACGCTGCCCGCGACGCCGATCACGAACGGGGTGCCGCGGGACTCGCCGTCCGCGTCTCCAGCGGCCTCCCCGAGAAAGGTGTTCACCGCGTCGCGGAGGCCGTGCGTGGCTCCGACGTACAGGTTGAGCAGCCGGGAGAGCGGGAGGAAGACCTCGCGCACCTCGTCGAGGTCGACGACGTCGCCGAGGCCGCGCAGCTGCTCGACCTCGTCGGCGGTCAGGGGCAGCGGCGTGCGCTCGCGCAGCGCGCTCCACTCCTCGCGTGAGAGATCCACATAGGGGGTGGTGGGCACCCGGCCATTCTGCGCCCGGCCTGCCTGACGGGCCCCGGCGGCCCGGGACGTGGAGGGCTCGCGCGCCCCGCACGAACCCTCCGTGAAAACGGGATGTGCAGACGGTGTACGCGCGGTTGGTTTTGCCGCTACGTTCCCGGCATGTCCCTCCGCATCGGCCGCTTGAGCCTCAAGTACCACATACGAAGACGACCCGCCCTGCCCGCGTCACCCCTGGACCGGGACTTCGCGGCCCGCATACAGAGCGATCTGGCGCTCGACGACCTGCCCGACGAGGACCTGGCGGAGGATCTCTCCGAGAGCCTCGACTTGTACGTCCCGGGCAGCAAGCCGCGGTGTGAGGAAGCGGAGTACCTGGAGCTGATGGAGGACGCCATAGAGCGCATAGCCCGGGGCCGCTGAGCCCGCTCCGCGCCCCGCGAGAAGCCCGCCCGCACCTCGGCCCCGGCGCCGGTGCGGGCGCACACGCTCTAGGGTGCTCGCATGTGCGGAATCGTTGCGTACGCGGGAGGGCGGTCCGCCCTCGGTGTCCTCCTCGACGGGCTGCGCCGGCTGGAGCGCCCGGACTACGACTCCGCCGGGATCGCCCTGCTCGTCGACGGGGGACTGGCGGCGGCGAAGAAGGCGGGGACGTTCGACGACGTGCGCGAGGAGCTGAGGGTGCGCCCGCTTCCGGCCGCGACGGCGGGGATCGGACACATCCGGCACGCGACGCACGGTCCGCCCACGGACCTCAACGCACACCCGCACCTGGACGATTCGGGGCACGTCGCGGTCGTACAGAACGGCGACATCGGCGACCACGGGCGGCTGCGGGCCGAACTCTCCGGCCGCGGCCACGAGTTGGTGTCGGAGACGGACACCGAGGCCGCCGCCCATCTGCTCGCCGAGCACTTCTCCTCCTGCGGCGACCCGGCCGAGGCCATGCGCCAGGTCTGCCGCCGCCTGACCGGCACGTTCGCGCTGGTCGCCGCGTACGCCGACGAACCGGACGTGATCGTGGGCGGCTGCCGCGGGCTGCCGCTGACCGTGGGGATCGGCGACGGCGAGACGTTCCTGGCCTCGGACACCGCGGCCTTCGCACCGCACACCCGGGAGGCCGCCGACGTCGGCGACGGGCAGGTGGTGACGGTGCGGCCGGACGGCGCGTGGATCACGGATCTGGAGGGGGTGCCGGTGGAGCCGCGTACGTACGAGGCGAGGCCGGGCGCCGCCCGGAGCGAGGGCGACGCCCGCGGCGGGCGCGGCGAGGACGAAACCGTCGGGGGTACGAGGTGATCGTCGGGGTCGGCATCGACGTGGCCGAGATCGACAGGTTCGGACAGGCGCTGGAGCGCACTCCGACGCTGGCCGAACGGCTCTTCGTGGACGCCGAGTTGTTCCTGCCGAGCGGCGAGCGGCGGGGCGTGGCCTCCCTGGCCGCCCGCTTCGCCGCGAAGGAGGCGCTGGCCAAGGCGCTGGGGGCGCCCGGCGGTCTGAACTGGACCGACGCGGAAGTCGTCCAGGCCGACTCGGGCCGGCCCTCGCTGACCGTACGGGGGACGGTGGCCGCGTGCGCGGCGTCGCTGGGCGTCCGGGGCTGGCATCTGTCGCTCTCGCACGACGCGGGCATCGCCTCGGCCGTGGTGATCGCCGAGGGATGAGCCGCGGTCGGCGGCATCGGGCCGCGGCGTCCCGTCGGCGCGGTGAGCCCTCGTCACGTTCGTGTGGTCCGTGCCGCGGGTGCGCCGTCAGACTGGTGGGATGAGGACTGCGTACAGCGTCGAGACCGTACGGGCCGCCGAGCGGCGGCTGATGGACCGCCTGCCCTCCGGAGCGCTGATGCAGCGCGCCGCGGCCGGGCTCGCCTCCGCGTGCGCGGGGCTGCTGGGACGGACGTACGGCAGCCGCGTCGTGCTCCTCGTCGGCAGCGGCGACAACGGCGGCGACGCGCTCTTCGCGGGGGCACGCCTCGCCAGGCGCGGAGCCGGCGTCAGCGCCGTGCTGCTCGCCCCGGAGCGCGTCCACGAGGGCGGCCTGGCCGCGCTGCGGGCCGCCGGCGGGCGGGTGCTGACCGCACCGGGTGCCGTCGTGGAGGGCGCGCCGGTGCCCGTGGAGCAGGTCATCGCGCGGGCCGATCTCGTCGTGGACGGGATCGTGGGCATCGGCGGAAAGGGCGGACTGCGGCCGGCCGCCGTCGAGTTGGTGGAGCTCGTGCAGCGTGCCGGCCCGGCCGTCGTGAGCGTGGACCTGCCCAGCGGTGTCGACGCGGACACGGGCGAGGTGCCCGGGGTGGCCGTACGGGCCGATGCGACGGTGACGTTCGGCGCGTACAAGCCGGGGCTGCTGCTCGTTCCGGGGCACGAGCACGCGGGCGCCCTGCGCCTGATCGACATCGGACTCGGGCCGTACCTCGATGCCGGCCCGGCGGCGGAGGCGCTTCAGCACGCCGACGTGAACGGGCTGCTGCCCCGGCCGGAGGCGGAGAGCGACAAGTACCGGCGCGGCGTCGTGGGCGTCGTCGCGGGGTCGGCCCGCTATCCCGGTGCGGCCGTGCTCGCCGTGTCGGGCGCGCTGCGCGGCGGAGCGGGCGCCGTGCGGTACGTGGGACCGGCGGCGGACGCCGTGATCGCGCGCCACCCCGAGACCCTGGTGTCCGGGGGGCCGCCGAGCAAGGCGGGCCGCGTGCAGGCGTGGGCGGTCGGCTCGGGCCTCGGCGAGGACCGCGAGCGGCTGGAGGACGTACTGGCCGCGCAGGTGCCCGTGCTCATCGACGCGGACGGGCTGCGCCTCGCGGACCCGGCCGCACTGCGCGCCCGTACGGCACCGACTCTGCTGACGCCGCACGCCGGGGAGGCCGCCGCACTGCTCGGCTGGGAGCGCACGGAGGTCGAGGCGCGGCGGCTCGCGGCCGTACGCGAACTCGCCGAGCGCACGGGCGCGACGGTGCTGCTGAAGGGTTCGACGACGGTCGTCGCCGGTCCCGGCGGCATGCGCGTCAACGCGACAGGAAGCGGCTGGCTTGCCACCGCCGGGACGGGGGACGTGCTCTCCGGGCTCATCGGTTCGCTGCTGGCGGGCGGCCTCGATGTGCTGGATGCCGCGTCGGCGGGTGCGTATCTGCACGGGTTGGCGGGCCGCTTCGCGCGGCGGCCCGCGGGTGCGTCGGATGTGGCGGAGGCGCTGACGGAGGCGTGGCGTGACGTGCTGCGGGACGGGGACGGCGGGCCTGCGGCGGGCTGATGCGTACGGGCTGGGCCACGGGCCCGTCGGCCCCAGCCCCGCAAGCGGTTTTCCCGCGTGCGTACGGCACGGGGTGACGGAACTGGGACAGTACGGAGAAAGCCGTACCACCCCCACCTGAGACACTGACACCGTGAACGACCGCTCAGGCCCCGCCGCTTCCCCCGCGCCTCCCGGCACCGCGCCGCCCGGCTCCGAGGCCCGCCGTGCCCGCGCCGAGATCGACCTCGACGCGGTGCGCGCCAACGTACGCGCGCTGCGCGCCCGCGCACCCCGCGCGGAGCTGATGGCCGTGGTGAAGGCGGACGGATACGGGCACGGAGCGGTGCCCTGCGCCCGCGCCGCGCGCGAGGCCGGGGCGTCGTGGCTGGGCACCGCCACCCCGCACGAGGCGCTGGCCCTGCGGGCGGCCGGTGACACGGGACGGCTGATGAGCTGGCTGTGGACGCCGGGCGGGCCGTGGCGGGAGGCGATCGAGGCGGACATCGACGTCTCGGCGAGCGCGCTGTGGGCGCTGGAGGAGATCGTCGCGGCGGCCCGCGTCAGCGGCCGTACGGCTCGGGTCCAGCTGAAGGCCGACACGGGGCTGGGCCGCGGCGGCTGCCAGCCCGCCGACTGGCCGGACCTCGTCGCCGCGGCCCGTGCCGCGGAGGCGGAGGGCTCGGTGCGGGTCACCGGAATCTGGTCCCACTTCGCCCGCGCCGACGAGCCGGGGCACCCCGCGAACGCCGAACAGCTCGGCGCATTCCGCGATGCGCTCGCGGTCGCCGAGCGGGCCGGTCTCGACCCGGAGGTGCGGCACCACGCCAACTCGCCCGCGACGCTGACGCTTCCGGAGTCCCACTTCGACCTCGTACGGCCGGGGGTCTCGGTCTACGGGCTCTCACCGTCCCCCGAGGTCGGCGTCGCGGCGGAGCTGGGGCTGCGTCCGGCGATGACGCTGAGCGCCTCGCTCGCGCTGGTCAAGGAGGTGCCCGCGGGGCACGGCGTCAGCTACGGGCACACCTACCGCACCCCGGGCGCGACCACGCTCGGGCTCGTGCCGCTCGGCTACGCGGACGGGGTGCCGAGGCACGCCTCCGGTACGGCGCCGGTGCTGGCCGGTGGCAAGTGGCGGACGGTGGCCGGGCGCGTGGCCATGGACCAGTTCGTCGTCGACCTCGGCGGCGACCCGGCCTCCGCGGGCGACGAGGTCGTGCTCTTCGGCCCCGGCGACCGGGGCGAGCCGACGGCGGAGGACTGGGCGCGCGCGGCGGGCACCATCTCGTACGAGATCGTTACGCGCATCGGCGCCCGGGTATCACGGATCCATACGAACGAACGGGCGAATACGGGGGGTTGAGCGGATGAGTCCCGGGGTGCATTCGAGAGCGGTCGCCGGGCCGTCGGGCCCGGCGGGGGAGCTCGTGGACGCCGCGGCCTCGGCCGCCGCAGAGGTCCCGGGCGGTGGAGGCGGGGGCGCGTGGGGCCGTCGGGCCGGGCTCGCCGGGGCGACGCTGGGGCTCGTGGCGGCGGGCGTCGCGGTGGAGCGGCTGACGGTCAACCGGGCGGTGCGGCGCAGGGCCCGGCTCGCGCTGGACGCGGCGGGGCCGTACGGCTCGCTGCGCGGGACCGCGGGCACCGCGTACGCGGAGGACGGCACGGAGCTGTACTTCGAGACGGACGAGCCGGAGGCGTACGGGGACGGCGCCGGGCAGCCGGCGCGCCGCCGCCGCGCAGCGAACGGCGCCCGGTCCGCGGCGGCCCGTACCGCTGCCGCCGCGGCGGCGGGCGACGGCGTCGGTGGCCCGACCGTGGAGCCCGTACGCATCGGCACCGGAAGCGGCTCCGACGGACAGGACGCCGACGGGCAGGCCGGGGACGGAACGGCCGGGGGCGAGCAGCCCGCGGGTCCGCCCACCCCGCACCGCAACCGCCTGATGCGGCTGCTGAGGCGGCGCTCCGCCACCGCGGACGCCCGGAACGGTCCGGCAGGCAAGGAACGCGGGTCCGCTGGACGCGAGGGGGCGCGTCGCGGTGCCGCCGCCCCGCCCCCGACCGTCGTCTTCACCCACGGCTACTGCCTCGGCCAGGACGTATGGCACTTCCAGCGGGCCGCCCTGCGCGGCGCCGTACGGACCGTCTACTGGGACCAGCGCAGCCACGGACGATCCGGGCGCGCGCCCGTCGGCGAGCCCGTGACGATCGACCAGCTGGGCCGCGACCTCAAGGCCGTGCTCGACGAGGTCGTGCCGGACGGCCCGATCGTGCTCGTCGGCCACTCGATGGGTGGCATGACGCTGATGGCGCTCGCCGACCAGTACCCCGACTACGTCGCCGAGCGCGTCACCGGAGTCGCGTTCATCGACACCAGCGCGGGCGGGCTCGGCGAGGTGACATACGGGCTGCCGCTCCCGAACCTCGGCCTGAAGGCGGTACGGCGCGTGGTGCCCGGCGTGCTGAAGGCGATGGTCGCCCAGAGCGCGCTGGTGGAGCGGGGGCGCCGTGCGACGGCGGACCTCTTCGCCGGGCTGGTCAAGCGCTACTCCTTCGGTGATGCGCGGAACGTCGATCCGGGCGTCGCGCGCTTCGCGGAGCGGCTGATCGAGGCCGTGCCGATCGACGTGGTCGCGGAGTTCTACCCCGCCTTCGAGGCGCACGAGAAGACGGCCGCGCTGGCGGCGTTCGACGGGCGCCCGGCGCTCGTACTCGCGGGGGACCGCGACCTGCTCACTCCGTACGCGCACAGCGAGGCGATCGCCGCCGCGCTGCCCTCGGCCCGGCTGCGGATCCTGGAGAAGACCGGTCATCTGTCGATGCTGGAGCGCCCGCACGAGGTCAACGAGGCCCTGGCGCAGCTGATCACCCGGGCCGTCACGGGAACCTGAGCGCGCGGGCCCGGCCGGAGCCGCCGTGAGCAGGCCCGTCGGGAGCGCGGCGCAGCGCCCCTGTTCGCGCGCGTACCATCCGGACGCATGGAAGCACCACAGTCCCCGACGGCGGCCGAACCGCTCGCCGTCCAGCGCACCGCCCTCGTTCCGGATCCCGAGCGGATGCAGGAGGTGGGACGGCGCATCGCGGGCCTGCTCGGCCCCGGCGACCTCGTACTGCTCACCGGCGAGCTTGGCGCGGGCAAGACCACGCTCGCGCGCGGGCTGGGCGCCGGGCTCGGAGTGCGTGGCTCGGTGACGTCGCCGACGTTCGTCATCGCGCGCGTGCATCCGCCGCTCGGCGACGGACCGCCGCTGGTTCACGTCGACGCGTACCGGCTGGGCGGGCGCGGGCTGGAGGAGATGGACGACCTCGACCTCGACGTCTCGCTGCCCGAGTCGGTCGTGGTCGTGGAGTGGGGCGAGGGCAGGGTCGAGGAGCTCTCGGAGGACCGTTTCCACGTCCTGATCGAGCGCGAGACGGGGGCACGCCCGGAAGGCGGCCGAGGCGCGGGAGGTTCCGGCGAGGGCGCGGGCGAGGACGCCGTGGATGCCGTGGACGCCGCGGACGACGTACGGACCGTGACGGTGACCGGCGTCGGAGAGCGGTGGCGCGGAGTGGATCTCTCCGTTCTCGGCTGACGCTCCGGCCGGGCAGGCCGCGCGGCCCGTACGTCCCGACAGGTTGTCGGCAAGATGTTGCACGGGCGGTGGCGCGCGTGGTCAGATGGTCGGGAGTGCGGGGTTAGGTCTGCCTCACTTGACCCGCCCGCCCAGGAGCCACGGGAGGACCCATGCCCGCCGAAGACCGAGTGCGGAAGCCGGGCGCGCAGCCGTCGGCTCCGAAGGAGACGGGCGTTTCGATGCGGGCGCTGCTGGCGTCGTGTGCGGCCGCCGACGCGGTCTCGACGCCGCCTTCGGATGCGGGCGCGGACGCCGGCGGCCAACGGCGCGGGCGCGTGCCCGACAAGGAGCACGTGGAGCCGGAGGACGGCGGCGCCTCCTCGGCGCCCGGCCGACCGCGCGCCCGGCGGGGCCGGGACGCCGCCTGAGCCCGAGGCGTCAACTCGCCCTCGGCCGCCGCCCGTTCGCGGCACACAGCAACCTGCGTTAGGGCGGAGACGCCCTAACGCAGCCACCGCAGCCAACGCAGCGCCGCGTCGGCGCAGTCCTCGGGGCGGCTGTCGAAGGCGATGGCCGCGTCCGGTGCGTGCCGCCGGACAAGGTTGACCGCCTTCTCGAAGAATTCGGGCAGCGGCTCGTGCTTGCGGATGCCGCCCCCGATGACCACGCAGGCGTACTCGTCGCGGCTCGGCGCCTGCGCGATTCGTGCCTTCCGGGTTCTCGTCCAGTGCGACCAGGCATCGGTCGGCCTCGATGCCGTACCGGTCGAAGCGCTCCGGCCGCCTCCCTGTCGCAGCCGAGCCCCGCTGGAGCACCGGTCCTAGCGGACCACCACGACCCTCGTGCCGATCGTGGCGAACAGCCACATCGCCTCGCCGTCCGCGCGGTGCTCCCGGATCCCGCCGGTCTGCTCCACGGGGTCGGCGTCCGGCATCGAACCGTCGAGCGCGGCGCTGAAGCCTATGGTCGTGCCCTGGCTGGTCGCGAAGCGCACCACGTTCTCGACGGGCACCCCGTCCGAGCCCGTGACGTGCGGAGCGCGGGATTCGACCTTGTACGTACCGGGCTTCGGGTCGACGGAGCTGGGGGCCACCCGGAAGGTGCGCTTGACCTCCTGGTTCTCGCCCATCAGCCAGACCCGGTCGCGGTCCAGGTCGTACACCACGCGCTCGCCCGCGCCCGAGAACGCGGGAAGGTTGGTCTCCCGCTCCTTCTTCTCGCGCTCCGAAGGCCCCTCGCCGGGGCCCCGGGAGTCCGACGAGCCCGCCTTCTCGCGGTCCTGCGCGGCGCTCGCCTGGTAGGTGAAGAATCCGATGACGGCCAGGGCTGCCGCCGTAAGCGCCGCCACCACCGCTCCCGCGCCGCTGCCACGTGCCACCGTGCGCCGCCCCTCTCAGAGTCCTCGTTCCGGCGTCGACGGTAGCAGCAGGTGAAGCGGCCCGGAGGGCTGCCGAGAGCCGCAGCGGTCCGCGGCGGCCGTTCCCGCGCAGGGCGCGTGTGACCGCTCCGATGCGCCATTCCCCGTTCCACGGGCGGGAGTTGGAGATCGCGTCGGTCTTGTGTTCGCATGTGGCGATGAGCGCGCACCGACCCCCGACAAGATCCACAGGGTGGCCACGCAAGGCACCGAATCCTTACGAGGAGTTGGCGTCGCCCGACGCGCCACCGGTCGCGGGGCAGAGACCCAGCCCGTACGACGCGCTCGGACCGGGCCCCGACCCCGTCCACGACGGAGGGCCGCCGGCCGGGAGCGGCCTCTACGGCAGCCCGTACGACGGTTTCCGCGGCGAGGTGTACGGCGATGGACACAGCGACGCGTACGGCGACGGGCACAGCGACACCTGCGGCGACGTGAACGTGGACGTCCGCGCGCACGGGCACGCGGATCCGAGTGCCGAACAGGACCTTCCCGCACGGCACTCGGGCACGTCCCGCATCCCCGGCGGGTTCCTGCTGCGCTCCGACCACGACCTGGCCGACGAGCATCCCGGGGAGCGTCCCGAGGACCGGATGCCCTATCTGCGCGCCGTGCGCAGGCGCCGCCGTTCCAGGACGGTCGGCACGGTGAAGGCCGCCGTCGCCCTCGCCGTGCTCCTCGCCTTCCTCGCGGTCGGCGACCGCTGGGCCGCCCTGTACGCGGAGAACGAGGCCGCCGGGAAGGTGCAGAGAGCGCTGAAGCTGCACGCCCAACCCGAGGTGCACATCGGCGGGTTCCCGTTCCTGACCCAGGTCGCGCGCGAGCGGCTCGACCATGTCGAGGTCACCGTCCCGGACATGCCCGCGGGCCGGATATCGGTCGCGCAGGTGAAGGGCTCCGTCGACGACGTCCGGATCGTGGGCGACGCCCCGTCCTCCGTCAAGGGCGCGGTGCTCGGCAGGATGAGGGGCGACGTACTGCTCGACTTCGACGATCTGGACCGTGAACTGGGCACATCCCAGGTCGACTTCACCGCCGGCTCGCGCGACTCCGTCCTGGCGCGCGGCGAGTTGCCCGTGGCCGGGAAGCGGGTCGAGGTGGGCGCGCGGGCCCATCTGCGCCGGACCGGCGACCACGGAGTCGGCACGACCGTGGACCGCATGCGGCTGAGGGTGCCCGGCCTCTTCTCGTACACCCCTGGCGAGGACGGCGGCCTGCGGCTGGCCCGTCCCGTCGCCGACCGCATCAAGCGTGACGCCGCGGAGGCGAAGGCCCTCTTCCGCATCGGAGCCGTCGCCGAGCGGTTCGGGCTCTCGCCGGAGCGGGCCGCGCAGGTGCGGCGGAGCGAGACGGAGCTGCGCCGCACGACCGGAGCCCCGCGCTTCGTCGACAGGCTCATGAAGATCAACATGCTCGACGTCGTGGTCGAGCACCCCTGGCTGCTGAAGCGGATCGGCATCGACCCCGCGCTGATCGAGGGCCTGAAGAGGATCGAGGAGCCGAAGCTCGCGGAGAAGCTCTCGCTGTCGGTGCGGCTGCCGGAGATACCCGGCGACGTGCGCCTTCGCGGGATCACCGTGGAGAAGCACGGGATACGCGCGAAGCTGACGGGCGCGGACATGCCCTTCGGCGACGCCGCGCAGCACATGCAGCAGAAGCGCATGCAGCGGGGGGCCGGCGGGGAGCGCTGAGGCCCCGCTCCGGCCTCCCGGGTGCAGGTCACCCGAAAGCGTCCCGTGCGGGACCCCGGAACCGGCCGCCTCCGATCCGCCGTAGGCTGGCTACCGTGCTGTTGCTCGCTCTTGACACCGCCACGCCGGCCGTCACCGTCGCGCTGTACGACACCGACGGCGACCGCCTCCTCGCGGCCTCCGACCAGATCGACGCCCGCCGCCACGGCGAACTGCTGCTGCCGTCGGTCGACCGGGTGCTGCGCGAGGCCGGCCGCCCCCTGCCCGACGTCGACCGCATCGTCGTGGGCACGGGCCCCGGCCCCTACACCGGGCTGCGGGTGGGGCTGGCCACCGCTGAGTCCTTCGGTGCCGCGCTCGGCATCCCGGTGCTCGGTCTGTGCACGCTCGACGGGATCGCGTACGCCTCCGGCCTGGACGTCCCCTTCGTGGTCGCGACGGACGCCCGCCGCAAGGAGGTCTACTGGGCGCGGTACGCCGACGCCCGTACGCGCATCGGCGGCCCCGCCGTCGACCGCCCCGGCGAGCTGCCGGCCGAGGTGACCGCGATGCCCGCCGTCGGCGCGGGGGCGCGGCTGTACGAGGAGACCTTCACGGGGCTGCGCACGGACCTCCCCCTCGAACAGTCCGCCGCCGCGCTGGCCTGCCTTGCCGCGGAGAAGCTCGCCAAGGGCGAGGAGTTCCCGCCGCCGCGGCCCCTCTACCTCCGGCGCCCCGACGCCCGTGTGCCCGCCAACTACAAGGTGGTCACGCCCAGGTGACCCGTACCGCCGCGGAGGACGGCCGCCCCGGGAGCGCCGACGTCGTGCTCCGCGAGATGCGCTGGTGGGACATCGAGCGCGTCCTCGACCTCGAACGGATCCTCTTTCCCGAGGACGCCTGGTCGGTCGGCCTGTTCTGGTCGGAGCTCGCGCACGCGCGCGGCCCCGGCGCCACCCGCCGCTACGTCGTCGCCGAGGCCCGGGACAGCTGGATCGGCGGTGCTCAAGGCCCGGGCGGAGCCGAGGGCACCGGGCACAGCCTCGTCGGTTACGGCGGCCTCGCCGCCGTCGGCGGCACCGGCGACATCCAGACCATCGGAGTGCTCCCGTCCCACCGCGGCACCGGCCTCGGCGCGCGCCTCCTGCGCCGGCTCCTCGCCGCGGCCGCCGAGTTCGCGTGCCACGAGGTGATGCTGGAGGTCCGCGTCGACAACGCGCCAGCCCAACGCCTCTACGAGCGCTTCGGATTCACCCGCATCGGCCTCCGCCGCGGCTACTACCAGCCAGGCAACGTGGACGCACTCGTCATGCGCCTGGAGACCCCCATCCCCTCGACGAACCCCTCCCAAGGAACGAAGACCCATGGCTGACGAACCCCTCGTCCTCGGCATCGAGACCTCATGCGACGAGACCGGTGTCGGCATCGTCCGCGGCCACACCCTGCTCGCCGACGCCGTCGCCTCCAGCGTGGACGAGCACGCCCGCTTCGGCGGCGTCGTGCCCGAGGTCGCCAGCCGCGCCCATCTGGAGGCGATGGTCCCCACCGTCGAACGCGCCCTGCGCGAGGCCCGCGTCTCCGCCTCCGACCTCGACGCCGTGGCGGTCACTGCCGGGCCGGGGCTCGCGGGCGCGCTGCTCGTCGGGGTCAGTGCGGCCAAGGCGTATGCGTACGCGCTGGGCAAGCCGCTCTACGGCGTCAACCACCTCGCCTCCCACATCTGCGTCGACCAGCTCGAACACGGCGCGCTGCCCGAGCCGACCATGGCCCTGCTCGTCTCCGGGGGCCACTCCTCGCTGCTGCTCGCCCCCGACATCACCGCGGACGTCCGCCCGCTCGGCTCGACCATCGACGACGCGGCGGGGGAGGCCTTCGACAAGGTGGCCCGCGTCCTCGACCTCGGCTTCCCGGGCGGCCCCGTCATCGACCGGTACGCACGCGAGGGCGACCCCGAGGCGATCGCCTTCCCGCGCGGGCTGACGGGGCCGCGCGACGCCCCGTACGACTTCTCCTTCTCCGGCCTCAAGACGGCCGTCGCGCGCTGGATCGAGGCCAAGCGCAACGCCGGCGAGGAGGTGCCCGTACGGGATGTGAGCGCGTCCTTCCAGGAGGCGGTCACGGACGTGCTGACGCGCAAGGCCGTCCGCGCCTGCAAGGACGAGGGCGTGGACCACCTGATGATCGGCGGGGGAGTCGCCGCCAACTCGCGGCTGCGCGCCATGGCCGAGGAGCGCTGTGCCGACGCGGGCATCGAACTGCGCGTGCCCCGGCCGAAGTTGTGCACGGACAACGGCGCGATGGTCGCGGCCCTCGGTGCCGAGCTGGTCGCGCGGCGCCGCGCCGCGTCCGACTGGGACATCCCCGCGGACTCGTCCTTTCCCGTCACCGAGCCGCACATGCCGGGCCGTTCGCACGCTCCCTCGCTCACGCACGCGCAGGACGGCGCCCACGACCACGGCCACACGCACGACCATGTGCACGAACTCAGCCGGGAGAACCTCTACTCATGACCGTCGCCCTCATGTGGGAGGCGAAGGCGGCCGGCGGCCGCGGCGGTGAGCTGCTCTCCTGGGCCCGCGCCCAGGAGTTGGAGAGCCCGCCGCAGCGCCGCGAGACCTTCACGGCTCCCGGCGACCGCGTGCTCGTCATCACGTGGTGGTCCGCGGACCTCTCCGCGGAGCTTCCCGAACTCCCCGAGCCGCCCGAGGAGTTGAGGGCACGCCCCGTGCACCGCTGGCGTTTCGAGCAGGTCTGACCGCCGTACGGACTGCGGCCGGCGCCTGGTTGACGCCTGGTCAGATCAGGGCTGCCGCCGGCGACGTGGGCGGTCCCAGGGGCCGCCCGAGCAGCACCGTCGGCGCGCCCGCGACCCGCGTGAGGAACACCGTGCACTCGCCCGGGCCTTCGAGCCTGAGCTTCTTGCGCAGCTCCGCCGGCTCCACGGCCGAGCCGCGCTTCTTGATGGTGGCCACGCCGATGCCGCGCTCGCGCAGCAGCGCCCGCAGCCGCTTCAGCTGGAAGGGCAGCACATCGGTGATCTCGTAGCCCGTCGCGTACGCGGTCGGGCGCGCCTCGTCGCACGTCACATAGGCGATCGCCGGGTCGACGAGCCGGCCTCCCAGCTCCTCCGCGACCTCGGCCACCAGATGGGCCCGTACGACCGCGCCGTCCGGCTCGTACAGAAAACGGCCGACCGGCCCGGCGGGCGGATCGGGAAGCCCGCGTGACGAGAGTGAATGTCCGCCCGGCAGCAGCGTCGCTCGTACGGGCGAACTCTCAACGGCGCCGCCCGTACCGAACCAGAGCACGGCCTCCTTCACGTCCCCCGAGTCCGAGATCCACTCGGCCTCGGCGTCCTCCGGGACCGCGTCGTGGGGAATGCCCGGTGCCACCTTCAGCGCCGAGTACGAGACGCGCCGGGCCACTTCGACCGCCCACGACAGCGGCGGCGAGTACGCCTCGGGGTCGAAGATGCGCCCCCTGCCGCCGCGGCGCGCGGGGTCCACGAAGACGGCGTCGCAGCCGGAGACGTCGGCGTCGCGCACGTCCTGGCAGCGCACCTCGATGCGGTCGCCCAGCCCGAGCGCCGCCGCGTTGGCCCGTATGACGTCGCACGTCAACGCGTCGCCGTCGACGGCCAGTACGTCCATCCCGGCGCGCGCCAGCGCGATCGCGTCGCCCCCGATGCCGCAGCACAGATCGGCCAGCCGCGGCACGCCGAGCCGCGAGAAGCGTCCCGCCCGGTACGCGGCGACGCTCGCCCGCGTCGACTGCTCCAGACCGTTCGGCGTGAAGTACATCCGTTCCGCGTCCGCGCCGAACTTCGCCGCCGCCCGCTGCCGCAGCCGCGCCTGGCCGAGCGCCGCCGACACGAGTCCGGGTTCGTGTGTACGGCGCAGCCGCGTCGCCACGGCCAGTTCGCTGTCCGGCTCGTACCGCTCCAACGAGCCCAGCAGCGCCTGTCCTTCATCGCCGAGCAGCGCGGCGAACGCCTCACGGTCCACACCCGCATTCTCCCGTCCGGGCGGAGAGCCGGCCGCCCGGGTCCGGGGTGCACGGCTCGCTCGCCTGGCACTCTAGTTGACGGAGTGCTAACCGCGGCATAATGTCGACCCTGGCACTCTCCCAAGGCGAGTGCCAGACACAGCGACAGGAAGATCCGGCACCCGCGACGACGGATCTGCCAGGTCGCCACCCCAGACATAAGACCCCGTTATGAGATCTCCGAAGGGGGAGGTCGGATCGTGACGACCGCCAGCAAGGTTGCCATCAAGCCGCTTGAGGACCGCATCGTGGTCCAGCCGCTCGACGCTGAAGAGACCACGGCCTCAGGCCTGGTCATCCCGGACACCGCCAAGGAGAAGCCCCAGGAGGGCACGGTCCTGGCCGTCGGCCCGGGCCGCTTCGAGGACGGCAACCGTCTGCCGCTCGACGTGAGCGTCGGCGACATCGTGCTGTACAGCAAGTACGGCGGCACCGAGGTGAAGTACAGCGGCGAGGAGTACCTCGTCCTCTCGGCTCGCGACGTTCTCGCGATCGTCGAGAAGTAAGTCACCGAAGCCGGAAGACACTTCTGATCCGCGCCCCGGTCCCTCCCGCATCGCTCGAGATGTACCGGGGCCGGGGCGCGGTTCGTTCGAGAGGACTCAACAGCTCCCATGGCCAAGATCCTGAAGTTCGACGAGGACGCGCGCCGCGCCCTCGAGCGCGGCGTCGACAAGCTGGCCGACACCGTGAAGGTGACGATCGGCCCCAAGGGCCGCAACGTCGTCATCGACAAGAAGTTCGGCGCACCCACCATCACCAACGACGGCGTCACCATCGCGCGTGAGGTCGAGGTCGAGGACCCCTACGAGAACCTCGGCGCGCAGCTGGTGAAGGAGGTGGCGACCAAGACCAACGACATCGCCGGCGACGGCACCACCACCGCCACCGTGCTCGCCCAGGCCCTGGTCCGCGAGGGCCTGCGCAACGTGGCGGCCGGCGCCTCGCCCGCCGCCCTGAAGAAGGGCATCGACGCCGCGGTCAAGGCCGTCTCCGACGACCTGATCGCCAACGCCCAGCCGATCGACTCGAAGTCGGACATCGCCTCCGTCGCCGGACTGTCCGCCCAGGACAAGCAGGTCGGCGAGCTCATCGCCGAGGCGATGGACAAGGTCGGCAAGGACGGCGTCATCACCGTCGAGGAGTCCCAGACCTTCGGCCTGGAGCTCGACTTCACCGAGGGCATGGCCTTCGACAAGGGCTACCTCTCGCCGTACATGGTCAGCGACCAGGAGCGTATGGAGGCCGTCCTCGACGACCCGTACATCCTGATCCACCAGGGCAAGATCAGCTCCATCCAGGACATGCTGCCGCTGCTGGAGAAGATCATGCAGGCGGGCAGCTCCAAGCCGCTGCTGATCATCGCCGAGGACGTCGAGGGCGAGGCGCTCTCCACCCTCGTCGTGAACAAGATCCGCGGCACGTTCAACGCCGTCGCCGTCAAGGCGCCCGGCTTCGGCGACCGCCGGAAGGCGATGCTCGGCGACATGGCGACCCTCACCGGCGCCACCGTCATCGCCGAGGAGGTCGGCCTCAAGCTCGACCAGGCCGGGCTGGACGTGCTCGGCACCGCGCGCCGCGTCACCGTCACCAAGGACGACACGACGATCGTCGACGGTGCGGGCAAGCGTGAGGACGTCGAGGCCCGAGTCGCCCAGATCAAGGGCGAGATCGAGGCCACCGACTCCGACTGGGACCGCGAGAAGCTCCAGGAGCGCCTCGCCAAGCTGGCCGGCGGCGTCTGCGTGATCCGCGTCGGGGCGGCGACCGAGGTCGAGCTCAAGGAGAAGAAGCACCGCCTTGAGGACGCGATCTCCGCGACCCGCGCGGCTGTCGAGGAGGGCATCGTCGCGGGCGGCGGCGCCAGCCTCGTGCACTCCGCGAAGGTCCTGGAGGGCTCGCTCGGCAAGACGGACGACGAGGCCACCGGTGTCGCCGTCGTGCGCCGCGCCGTGGTCGAGCCGCTGCGCTGGATCGCCGAGAACGCCGGCCTGGAGGGGTACGTCATCACCTCGAAGGTCGCCGAACTCGACCGCAACCAGGGCTTCAACGCGGCCACCGGCGACTACGGCGACCTGATCAAGGCCGGCGTCATCGACCCGGTCAAGGTCACGCGCTCCGCGCTGGAGAACGCGGCGTCGATCGCCTCGCTGCTGCTCACGACCGAGACGCTGGTCGTCGAGAAGCCGGAGGAGGAAGAGCCGGCCGCCGCGGGCCACGGCCACGGTCACTCCCACTGACGCGTTCAGTTCGGCCGAGCCCGAACCGAGGCCCGGTGCCCCTTCGTTGGGGCACCGGGCCTCGGTGCTCTCCGCCCTGTGCGCGCATCGGCCGTCGGCACGGCCGGGCCGAACTCCTCAGCGCGGCCCGAACCTTCGGCCCGTCGTCGTCGACGCCTTGGCCAGCAGCTCCCTGGGCAGGAGCCGCGTCGCACCCATGAGCGCCTTGTAGCGCGCATCCGGAATGGAGAGCGCCCTGCCCCGGGCCAGGTCCTTCATCGCGGCGGCGGCGACCGCGTCCGCGTCCAGCCACATCCACCCCGGGACGTTCCCCGCGTCCATCCCGGCCCGCTCGTGGAACTCCGTACGTACGAAACCCGGGCACAGCGCCATCAGCCGCACCCCCGAGCCCGCGAGGTCCTTGGCCACCCCCTGCGTGAACTGCACGACCCACGCCTTGCTCGCCCCGTACGTCCCCCGCGGCACGAACGCGGCGACCGACGCCACGTTGACCACGCCGCCGCGGCCCCGCTCCCGCATGCCCTTCGCCGCAGCCGACGTGAGCCGCAGCACCGCCTCGCAGTGGACCTTGAGCATCGTCAGCTCGTCCTCGACGGGGACGTTCAGGAACGTGCCCTTGTTGCCGAAGCCCGCGTTGTTGATCAGCAGGTCCACGGGGCGCTCCGCGTCCTCCAGCCGGGCCTCGACGGCGGAGATGCCCTCGTCGGTCGCGAGGTCCGCCGCGAGCACGGACGCCTCGACGCCGTGCCGGTCGTGCAGCAGCGTCGCCTGCTCCGCTAGGCGTTCCTTGTCGCGGGCGACCAGCACGAGGTGGTGTCCGTCCCGTGCGAGCCGCCGCGCGAAGGCGGCCCCGAGGCCGGCGGTCGCTCCCGTGATCAACGCAGTCGTCATGGGGGCACGCTATCGGCGCTTCGACGGGCCGTACGCCGCAGGGCGTTGCGACGGGCCTCCGGGTGGAGAGCCTCGCCGGCTGCGAGCACACGTGGCAGCAGCTCGGGCTCCCGGGTCAGCGCGCGGAAGAGGAAGCTCACGCTCACCTCGTGCTCCGGCCGGTGAACGACGCTGATCGGGTCCCCGCCGCGGATGCTCCCCGGCTCGATCACCCGCAGATACGCGCCGGGCAGCGCCCTGTCCGTGAAGCGCTTCACCCATCCCCGCTCGTCGAGCCAGCGCGCGAACGTACGGCACGGGATGCGCGGAGCGGTCACCTCCAGTACCACCCGGTCTCCCACGAGCCACCGCTCGCCGATCCGCGCACCGTTCACATCGAGCCCGAGGGTGGTGAGGTTCTCGCCGAAGGCGCCGTTGGCGAGACCGCGTCCGAGTTCGCCGCCCCAGCTGTCGAGGTCTTCGCGGGCGAAGGCGTACACGGCCTGGTCGTCGCCGCCGTGATGGCGCATGTCGCCGATGACGTCCTGGTCGAGCGCGCTTCCGCCGGTGCCCTTCGGGCCGGGCGCGGCCACGTCGACGGGACCGGAGACCGGGTGCTTGTCGATGCCGGTCATGCCACCGGGAGCGCTGGTGTACGAGGGGGCGTGCAGCGGCCTGGCGATGTTGACAGACAGCAGTTCCATGGCCGTCAGGCTAGGCGGGTGAACATCGGCGGACGATCGGTATCTGTCCGGGCCGCGAGCGAGTGCGGCGAGTGCGAGGAGATCGACGAGCGGTCGGCGACTGCGGACGGGGTGCGGAAGTCCGTGACCACGGTGCGGAAGTACGAACGTTTCTGCTCAACTCTGGCTGTCCGGCACGGCGACGAGCCTGCTGCGGGCCCGCCCCATCAGCTCCTCGCGCTCGTCCTCGGTCAGGCCGCCCCACACGCCGTACGGCTCACGCACCGCCAGCGCGTGCGCCGCGCACTCCGAGCGGACGGGGCACCTCATGCAGACCTCCTTCGCGGAGGCCTCGCGGGCGCTGCGGGCCGCGCCGCGCTCGCCCTCGGGGTGGAAGAAGAGCGAGCTGTCGACTCCCCGACAGGCGGCGAGCAGCTGCCAGTCCCACAGGTCGGCGTTGGGGCCCGGGAGGCGGGAGAAGTCTGCCATTGCGTGTCCTCTCGTCGGCGTACTTGAGGCTCGCTCTCGCTCCGTCCATTTATAGACAAATATGACTCATTGCGAACCTAGCCGAAAGAAAGCGAGAAGCAGAACTAAGTCTGCTAAATAGGGCAAAAGGCAAAAGACGCCACTCGGGGAAACCCTTCAGTGCGATGCGGGCTGATCTGTGTACGCGCGATCACGTAGAGTGCTGATGGCGGTGGCCGAAACCCGTAACTCTTTCGGGTGACCGTCGTTGAGTGTGCGGAGGCGGTTGGCGGAATGATCTCGGGCACTGTTGTCCGAGGGTGTCAATCGCACAGGTGACGATTCGTAACAGCCTGGAGGCTCAAGGTGACGCGCATCAGCTGCGGAGGGCGGTCATGACATCCGTCCTCGTCTGTGACGATTCCCCGCTTGCCCGAGAGGCGCTCCGCCGCGCGGTCGCGACGGTGCCCGGCGTCGAGCGTGTGACGACGGCGGCCAACGGCGAGGAAGTCCTCCGCCGCTGGGGTGCCGACCGGTCCGACCTCATCCTCATGGATGTCCGGATGCCCGGTCTCGGTGGTGTTGAGACCGTGCGAAGGCTGCTCTCGGCCGATCCCGGCGCCCGCATCATCATGCTGACGGTGGCCGAGGATCTCGACGGAGTGGCACTGGCCGTGGCCGCGGGCGCCCGCGGCTACCTGCACAAGGACGCCTCGCGCGCGGAGTTGCGGGCGACGGTGACTCAGGCCCTGGCCGATCCGACGTGGCGGCTCGCGCCGCGGCGGCTGCGGTCGGCCGAGATGGGCGCCGCCCCGACGCTCACCGCCCGCGAGATCCAGGTGCTGGAGGGCATGAGCCACGGCAGGTCCAACGCCGAGATCGGCCGGGAGCTGTTCCTCTCCGAGGACACCGTGAAGACCCACGCGCGGCGGCTGTTCAAGAAGCTCGGCGCTTCGGACCGGGCGCATGCCGTGGCTCTCGGCTTCCGTTGGGGCCTCGTCCGATAGATAGCTCACGTTCGCCGACTGCCCGCCCGTCCCCGCCTGCGAAGTTCCGTTGCCCGCGGTGCGCGGGGCCGGCCCGGGGGGAGGGCGGGGTGGCGTATGCGGCCCAGTAATCCCGCGAGTGCCGCATGCTTGTTGTATGGAGTTCCTCGGGGACCGGTCGGTCAGGCGTGAGGGGAGGGCGCGGGAGATGGCAGCCACTGCCCCTGCTCATAACGCTTCGGTGCACAACCACGGACGCGGTGCGGCGGATGGTTCGGCGCCGGTGCACCATGGACCGATGCGCAACGACGGGCAGAACGACACAGCGGTCGTGAGCGCACTCGTACGACGAGCCAGGGAAGGCGACGAGCAGGCCACTCACGACCTTCTCGCCCACGTGCACCCGCTGGCGCTGCGGTACTGCCGCCGGCGGCTGACCCGACTGCCGGGCGACGCACGGCACTTCGTGGACGACCTCGCGCAGGAGGTCTGCATCGCGGTGCTCTGCGCACTGCCGCGGTACCGCGACACCGGGAAGCCCTTCGAGGCCTTCGTCGTGGCCATCGCCCAGCACAAGGTCGCCGATCTGCAACGGGCCGCCATGCGGGGTCCCGGCAGCACGGCGGTGCCCTCCGACGAGATGCCCGAGCAGCCGGACGACTCGCTCGGCCCGGAGGAGCGCGCGCTGCTCAGCAGCGACGCGGCGTGGGCCAAGAAGCTGCTCGCGAACCTTCCCCAGCACCAGCGGGAGCTCGTGCTGCTCCGGGTCGCCGTCGGGCTCACCGCGGAGGAGACCGGAGAGATGCTCGGGATGTCGCCAGGCGCGGTCAGGGTCGCCCAGCACAGGGCGCTGAGCAGGCTGAGGGCACTGGCGGAGCAGTAGGTCCGGGGCGTTTAGCATGGACTTTCACCCCGGGCAACCATTGGAAAGGTGTCATGACAGCCAACGAAGTCGGGACCGGGGCCGGAGTGCCCGCGAAGTTCGCCATGCTCGGGCTGACCTTCGACGACGTGCTGTTGCTGCCCGGTGAGTCGGACATGGCGCCCGGCGACATCGACACGGGCTCGCGGATCTCGCGCAACGTACGCGTGAACGTACCGCTGTTGTCCGCCGCGATGGACAAGGTCACCGAGTCGAGGATGGCCATCGCCATGGCCCGTCAGGGCGGCGTCGGCGTGCTGCACCGCAATCTGTCGATCGAGGACCAGGCGGCTCAGGTCGACAGGGTCAAGCGCTCCGAGTCGGGGATGGTCACCGACCCGATCACGATCCGTCCGGACGCGACGCTGGGCGACGCCGACGTGCTGTGCGGGCGCTTCCGGATCAGCGGCGTGCCCGTCACCGACTCGAACGGCAAGCTGCTCGGCATCGTCACCAACCGGGACATGGCCTTCGAGTCCGACCGCGACCGGCCCGTGCGGGAGCTCATGACACCGATGCCGCTGGTCACCGGCAAGGTCGGCATCTCGCGGAACGACGCGATGGAGCTGCTGCGCCGCCACAAGATCGAGAAGCTGCCGCTGGTCGACGACGCGGGCGTGATCAAGGGACTCATCACCGTCAAGGACTTCGTGAAGGCGGAACAGTATCCGCAGGCCGCGAAGGACGGCGAGGGCCGGCTCGTCGTGGGCGCGGCGGTCGGGGTCGCAGGCGACGCGTACGAGCGGGCGCAGGCGCTGATCGAGGCGGGCGTGGACTTCGTCGTGGTGGACACGGCGCACGGGCATTCGCGGCTCGTCGGCGACATGGTCGCCAAGATCAAGTCGAATTCGCCGGTCGACGTCGTCGGCGGCAACATCGCCACCCGCGAGGGCGCGCAGACGCTGATCGACGCGGGGGCCGACGGCATCAAGGTCGGCGTCGGGCCGGGGTCGATCTGTACGACGCGCGTCGTCGCCGGCATCGGGGTGCCGCAGGTGACCGCGATCTACGAGGCGTCACTCGCCGCCCGCGAGGCCGGAGTTCCGGTCATCGGCGACGGCGGCCTTCAGTACAGCGGCGACATCGCCAAGGCCCTGGTCGCCGGCGCCGACACGGTGATGCTCGGTTCGCTGCTGGCCGGGTGCGAGGAGTCGCCCGGCGAGCTGCTGTTCATCAACGGCAAGCAGTTCAAGTCCTACCGGGGCATGGGTTCGCTGGGCGCGATGCAGTCGCGCGGCGAGCAGCAGTCGTACTCGAAGGACCGCTACTTCCAGGAGGAGGTCGGCGGCGACGACAAGCTGATCCCGGAAGGCGTCGAGGGACAGGTGCCCTACCGGGGCCCGCTGGGCGCGGTGGTGCACCAACTGGTGGGCGGTCTCAAGCAGTCGATGTTCTACGTCGGCGGCCGCACCGTGCCGGAGATGAAGGAGCGCGGCCGGTTCGTACGGATCACGTCGGCGGGCCTGAAGGAGAGCCACCCGCACGACGTCCAGATGACGACCGAGGCGCCGAACTACTCACGGCGGTGAGCCCGGTACCCACCGGTCCGTGCGGCGCCGCACGTCGGTGATACTGGAGCGGCAGCAGAGCACAGCGCACGGCGAGAGGGCTGACACGTGACTGAGATCGAGATCGGGCGCGGCAAGCGCGGCCGCCGGGCGTACGCCTTCGACGACATCGCTGTGGTGCCCAGCCGCCGCACGCGCGACCCCAAGGAGGTCTCGATCGCCTGGCAGATCGACGCCTACCGCTTCGAACTGCCCTTCATGGCAGCCCCGATGGACTCCGTCGTCTCGCCCGCGACCGCGATCCGCATCGGCGAGCTGGGCGGCCTCGGGGTGCTCAACCTCGAAGGGCTCTGGACGCGTTACGAGGACCCGGAGCCGCTGCTCGCCGAGATCGCCGAGCTGGACGAGCGCACGGCGAACCGCCGGATGCAGGAGATCTACTCGGAACCGGTCAAGGAGGATCTGATCGGCGAGCGGATCAAGGAGGTGCGGGACGCCGGCGTGGTGACGGCCGCGGCGCTCTCCCCGCAGCGGACGGCGCAGTTCTCGAAGGCCGTCGTCGACGCGGGCGTCGATCTGTTCGTCATCCGCGGCACGACCGTCTCCGCCGAGCATGTCTCGGGCGCGGCGGAACCGCTCAACCTCAAGCAGTTCATCTACGAGCTGGACGTGCCCGTCATCGTGGGCGGTTGCGCCACGTACACGGCGGCGCTGCATCTGATGCGTACGGGCGCGGCGGGCGTTCTGGTGGGCTTCGGCGGCGGGGCCGCGCACACGACGCGGAACACGCTGGGCATCCAGGTGCCGATGGCGACCGCCGTGGCCGACGTCGCGGCCGCGCGCCGTGACTATCTGGACGAGTCGGGGGGCCGCTACGTCCACGTCATCGCGGACGGCGGCGTCGGCTGGTCCGGCGACCTGCCCAAGGCGGTGGCGTGCGGGGCGGACGCCGTGATGATGGGCTCGCCTCTGGCCCGGGCCACGGACGCGCCGGGGCGCGGGCACCACTGGGGCATGGAGGCCGTGCACCCGGACGTGCCGCGCGGCAAGCGCATGGATCTGGGCGCGGTCGGTACGACCGAGGAGATCCTGCTCGGGCCCTCGCACACCCCGGACGGCTCGATGAACTTCTTCGGCGCGCTGCGCCGTGCGATGGCGACGACCGGCTACTCGGAACTGAAGGAGTTCCAGCGGGTGGAGGTCACGGTCGCGCGGTAGCCCTCGCGGCGATCCGCGGCTCTCAGCAGCCCTCAGCGTCCCTCACCGCGTCCGGCGGCCGCTCGCGGGAGTGGCCCACAGCGGATCGATACGGCCCAGCCATGCGTCCTGGCCGTCCGCGAGCGGCCGCGCCAGGGGGAGCGGCACGAAGCGGCAGGCGAAGGTGAGGCCGGAGTCGTCTCCGTCGCCGCGGACGGTGTGATGCCACGCATGGAGACCGCCGGCCGGCGCGCCGAGCAGGAAGTACGTGGTCCGGCGCGGCAGCCCCGTGGCGGGATGGGGTCTGTCCTCCACGGCGACCGGCCGCGCGACGGTGACCGCCGTGAGCCCCGTCTCCTCGGCGACCTCGCGCAGTACGGCCCGATCCGGCTCCTCGCTCGTCCCGACGCCTCCCGCGGGGATCTGCGTGCCCGCCTCGGGCATTCCGAGGTGGTCGAAGACGAGAAGCTCGGGGACCGCCGCACGATGCCGGATCACATAGGCGGCCACGCGGATTCTGGGGCGGCTCATCCCCGAATTGTCCGTCAGGGCCTGGTTGTTGACTGCGTCTGAGCCCGCGTCCGCCGGGGCCGGGTGCACACCGCACATCGAGGGAGGCGCCGCCGTCAGAGCCGGTGCGCGGCGCCCGTGGGGCTCGCGCCCCTCGTGTCGAAGAGCAGCCGGGCCTTCGCGGCCAGCCCTTGCAGGTCGTATCTGCGGTGGTGCTGGAGGAGCACGGTGAGGTCGGCGGCAGCGGCGGCCTCGTAGAGGGAGTCGGCGCGCGGCACGGGCTGGTCCGCGACCTGCCACTGCATGACGTACGGATCGTGGAAGCTCAGCTGCGCGCCGAGCTGCTTGAGCCGGAGCGCGACCTCGCGCGCGGGCGAGCCCTCCTGGTCGGGCAGGTCGGGCTTGTAGGTGACGCCGAGCAGCAGTACGCGGGCGCCGCGCGCCGACTTGCCGTGCTCGTTGAGGAGTTCGGCCGCGCGCTGGCAGACGTAGCGCGGCATGCGCCCGTTGACCTCCTGCGCGAGCTCGACCATGCGGAGCGGATAGCCCAGCGAACGGCTGCGGTACGCGAGGTAGTTGGGGTCGATGGAGACGCTGTGCCCGCCGACGCCGGGGCCGGGCCGGAAGGCCTGGAAGCCGAACGGCTTGGTCTCCGCGCAGCGGATGACGTCCCACAGGTCGACGCCGATGTCGTGGCAGAAGACCGCCATCTCGTTCACGAGGGCGATGTTGACCTGGCGGAAGTTCGTCTCCAGCAGCTTCGCCG
Organism: Streptomyces winkii; assembly: GCF_032248595.1. NCBI lineage: Bacteria > Bacillati > Actinomycetota > Actinomycetes > Kitasatosporales > Streptomycetaceae > Streptomyces > Streptomyces winkii. Next base: position 316,172 of record NZ_JASTTH010000001.1, read on the forward strand.
TCTCCGCCTCGCGCGGCCCGCGTGCGCGCACGACCTTGGCGGCCAGCCGCCCGTAGAAGGCGGCGGCCCGCTCCGTACACGCGGGCGTGAGGCCGCCGACGACCTTGGGCGTGTTCGCGTAGCCGTAGCGGCGGCTGCCCGGGTCGAACCGGGCGGGCGAGTAGGCGAGATGGAAGTCGTGTCCCGCGCGCAGCCCGGAGCCCTCTTCGAGCAGCGGCTTGAGGAACTCCTCGGTGCCGCCCGGGTACACCGCGGATTCCAGGACGACGGTGGTACGCGGACGCAGTTGGGAGGCGAGCGTGCGGGCGGCGGCGCGCACCGCGTCCAGATTCAGCGCGCGGTCGGGCCCGAGGGAGGTCGGGGCGCAGATCAAGGCCGTACGGACATGGGCGAGGACCTCGGGGTCGGTCGTGGCGCGGAACCCCCGGGAGATCATGCGGCGGATCCCGGCGGCGGTGAGCGTGCCGTCGGAGGGCGGCCTGCCCGCGTTGAGTCCGGCGACGGTCTCCTCGTCCGCGTCGTAGCCGACGGTCTCGATCCCGGCGGCGACGGCCGCCTGTGCGACCGGAAGACCCGAATGGCCCAGTCCGAGGACGGCGAGATCTGCGGGCATTGCGGCGGACATCCTTCCCCTCGGTTCCCTCGCTGGGGTGGCGAGGCCCGGTGCGCGCCGTTCCCGGGAACGGCATCCGGAGATCGCCCCGCGCTGCGCGGCCCGGAGCTGCGCGGCGCTATAGCAAGTTAATCGGCAATATGACGGATATCGGGGATTACCGGCTTCGCGACGCCCGCAGTGCGGCCGAAGTCAGGGAATTGGAGGACCATCGGCAGGGGAACACTGCCTACGTTCCGGCAAGAGCGACGACAGACACCACCGACGGACGCACGACCACGCGGGAGGCAGCGGTGAGGACGGCGACACTGGGACCGGAGCAGCGTGTGAGGGCGCTGGCGCAGATGTCCGAACGCGAACTCGACGTGCTGGTCGTCGGCGGGGGCATCGTCGGTGCGGGCACCGCGCTGGACGCCGTCACGCGAGGGCTGTCCACGGGCATCGTCGAGTCGAACGACTGGGCGTCGGGCACCTCCAGCCGCTCCAGCAAGCTGATCCACGGCGGGCTGCGCTATCTGGAGATGCTGGACTTCGCGCTCGTACGGGAGGCGCTCAAGGAGCGCGGGCTGCTGCTCCAGCGGATCGCGCCGCACCTGGTGAAGCCGGTCCCGTTCCTCTACCCGTTGCAGCACAAGGGGTGGGAGCGGCTCTACGCCGGCTCGGGCGTGGCGATGTACGACATCATGTCGCTCTCCTCCGGGCACGGGCGCGGCCTGCCCCGGCACCGGCACCTCAGCCGCCGTCACGCGCTGCGTGTGGCACCGGCGTTGCGGAAGGACGCTCTGGTCGGCGCGCTCCAGTACTACGACGCGCAGATGGACGACGCGCGCTATGTGGCCACCGTGGTCCGCACCGCCGCCGCTTACGGAGCACACGCCGCGAATCGCGCGCGCATCGTCGGCTTCCTGCGCGAAGGCGAGCGTGTCGTGGGGGCGCGCGTGCGGGACCTGGAGTTGGGCGGCGAGTACGAGGTGCGCGCGCGGCAGGTCGTCAACTCCACCGGAGTGTGGACGGACGACACCCAGGGGCTGATCGCGGAGCGCGGCCAGTTCCATGTGCGGGCCTCGAAGGGCATCCACCTCGTCGTGCCGAAGGACCGGATCAACTCGACGACGGGGCTGATCCTCCGTACGGAGAAGAGCGTCCTGTTCGTCATCCCGTGGGGGCGTCACTGGATCGTCGGCACCACCGACACCGGCTGGGACCTGGACAAGAGGCATCCGGCCGCGTCGAGCGCCGACATCGACTATCTGCTGGACCACGTCAACTCCGTGCTGGCGGTGCCGCTTACGCGCAACGACGTCGAGGGCGTGTACGCCGGGCTGCGCCCGCTGCTGGCCGGCGAGTCGGAGGCGACGAGCAAGCTGTCCCGCGAGCACACCGTCGCGCACCCGGTGCCGGGGATGGTCGTCGTCGCGGGCGGCAAGTACACGACGTACCGCGTGATGGCGAAGGACGCCGTGGACGAGGCGGTACACGGCCTGGACCGCCGGGTGGCGGACTGCGTCACCGAGGAGGTGCCGCTGGTCGGAGCGGAGGGCTACCACGCGCTGTGGAACGCACGGGAGCGCATCGCAGCCAGCACGGGGCTGCACGTGGCCCGCGTGGAGCATCTCCTCAACCGCTACGGCACGTTGACGGAAGAGGTGCTCGAACTCATCGCCGACGACCCGAAGTTGGGCGAGCCGCTGCCCGCCGCCGACGACTACCTCAAGGCCGAGATCGTCTATGCCTGCACGCACGAGGGCGCGCGCCACATCGACGACGTGCTCACGCGCCGTACGCGCATCTCGATCGAGACCTTCGACCGCGGCACGCGCAGCGCGCGCGAGGTCGCGGAGCTGATGGCGACGGTGCTCGGCTGGGACGCCGACCAGGTCGACCGCGAGGTCGTGCACTACGAGAAGCGGATCGAGGCGGAGCGCGAGTCGCAGCTCCAGCCGGACGATCTGACGGCGGACGCGGCCCGGTTGGGCGCACCGGACATCGCACCGGTGTGAGGCGGTCCGCGCGAGGGCTCCCGCGGAAGCCGGCACCGCCGCCCCCGTACGCGGTGTGACGGCGTGATGGTCCACAATGAGGGAGGGCTGGGGTGGGGCCATCGCTGAGGGGACACAAGGGGATTCATGAGCGAGCACGAGGGTCGGCTGGTAGGAGGTCGCTATCGGCTCGGGGGAGTCCTCGGCCGTGGTGGCATGGGCACCGTGTGGCGCGGCGAGGACGAGGTCCTGGGCCGTGCTGTCGCCGTGAAGGAGTTGCGCTTCCCCTCCAGCGTCGAGGAGGACGAGAAGCAGCGGCTCATCACCCGAACTCTGCGCGAGGCCAAGGCGATCGCGCGCATCCGCAGCGGCAGTGCGGTGACGGTCTTCGACGTCGTCGACGAGGACGACCGCCCGTGGATCGTGATGGAGCTCGTCGAGGGGAAGTCGCTCGCCGACCACATCCGCGACGAGGGGCCGCTCACCGCGCAGCGCGCGGCGGAGGTCGGCCTGGCGGTGCTCGACGTGCTGCGTGCGGCGCACCGTGAAGGGGTCCTGCACCGCGATGTGAAGCCGTCCAACGTGCTGTTGGAGGACGTCACGGGTCGCGTCGTGCTGACCGACTTCGGCATCGCGAAGGTCGAGGGCGACCCGTCCGTGACGTCGACCGGCATGCTGGTGGGCGCCCCCTCGTACATCTCGCCCGAGCGCGCACGCGGGAAGCCGCCCGGGCCGCCCGCCGACCTGTGGTCGCTGGGCGCCCTGCTGTACGCGGCGGTCGAGGGCCGTCCCCCGTACGACAAGGGGTCGGCCATAACGACGCTGACGGCGGTGATGACGGAGCCCGTGCCGCCGCCGAAGCAGGCGGGCGAGCTCGAAGAGGTGATCTTCGGGCTGCTGTTGAAGGACCCGGAGAAGCGGCTCGATGTGGCCGGTGCGCGGGCGCTGCTGGAACCCGTGGCGTCCGGAAGGGGAGGCGTGGCGACCGCGGCCGCCGCTCCCGTACGGGACGGCGGGACGACGGCCGTGCTGCGGCCGGAGCCGGGCTCGGCCGGGGACGACGGCGCGGGCGAGGGCGGCGAAGGCCGCGAGGCCGGGGGAAACGGAGCCTCCGGAGAGGCCGGCTCCCGCGGCTCCGGCGGCACCGGCGAGGGCGGCGCAGCGCCGAAGAGCGAGGGCCGCGATGCCGCCCCGGCCACCGGAGGCAAGCAGCACCGTCAGCGGAGCAGCCGTCAGCGGGGCAAGGGAGCATCTGCCAAGTCGGCGTCAGCGGCCGGGACTTCGAGCGCCGCGGCATCGGGTCCGGGCTCGGCATCGGGTGCGGGCTCGGTCCCGGCGGCCGGTGCGGCAGCCGCGGGCACGGCCTCGGAGGGCCCGGCCGCAGAGGGCCGTGACGCCGAGGAGACCCCGGCACCCGCCGCGTCCGGTGCCGTGACGCGCGGCGGTGAGGGAACGGCACGCCGCCCGTCCCCGTCCGGTGGCGGCGGGGGGGCCACCCATGCCGGAGGCCATGGGGGAGGAGTGACGACCGCGCTCTCCGGGCTGGCCGGGCGCTTCTCGCGCCGCACGTTGACCATCGTGGCGGTCGCCGCGGCGGCCGTACTGGTGCTGCTGGCCGCCTTCGCGCTCGACGGCGCGGGTGACGGCGGCGGTAAGGGCGGCAAGTCGGGGAAAGACGCCGCGAGTTCGGGCGCGGGCGGCGCCGAGCGCGGCAAGGAGAAGAACGGCTCGGGCACCGCGAAGAAGGACAAGGGCGGCGACGCGAAGAAGGGGAGCGCCTCCCCGTCGGCGAGCGCCTCGTCCGGCGGCGACGGCGACGAGGAGGAGCCCGGCGGCGGCGCTTCGCTGCCCGAGGACTACACCCGGGTCACCGACAAGCGCTTCCACTTCAGCATGGCGATGCCGGAGGACTTCAAGCGCTCGGGAGTCGCCGGGCAGAACTCCGGCGCCAAGTACTCCGACGGCGGACTGCCCAAGCTCCAGGTGGACTTCAGCCCCGACCCGCTGAAGGACGCGGCCGCGGGCTGGCGCGACCTGGAGCCCTCCGTGAAGGGCAACAGCCCGGGCTACCACCGCATCAGCATCAAGAAGGTGGACTGGCGGGGCTATCCCACCGTCGGCGACTGGCAGTTCGAGCGCGACGAAGGGGGCGAGAGGGTCAGGGTGCTCAACCGCGGCTTCCGGGTGGACGATTCACACGGCTTCGCGATCATGATCACCTGCAAGGCCGGCAAGTGGAACGACGACGAGTGCCGGACGCTGCGCGAGACCGCGTTCAGGACCTTCAAGCCGCTCGACTGAGCGTGGTTCCCCGCCCCCGTTCCGGGGGACGTTGGGGTTGAGGCCTGAACTGGCAAGCGTTTCAGGTGAATTGGACTGCTTCCGGCCCGGCAGGGGCCGGACAGTAATCGACTCCGCCCGCGCCGGACAGCTCAGGCACGTATCGTGAATGGCCGCAGACCGGTATCCGTCCGTAAAGATGCGGATGCGGTGTGGAATCGACGGTCTCGCGCGCTGTGGGGAGGCGTCGTGGACGACTACGCGGAAATGGCCGGGCGGCTGCTCGCCGACCGCTACCGCCTGCCCCGAACCCTCGCGGACTCCTACCAGTTGACGGAGTCCGTGGCCTACGACACGGCCAGCGGCCAGGAAGTGCTCGTACGTCAGGTGCCGTTGCCGGAGGTCGTCGAGGCGGAGGTGCTGGGCGGCGACGGCGGTGCGAGCGGTGAGGGAGCCGGAGCGGCGCAGCGCGGCGCCTTCCGCGGCTCGATAGGGCGGGCGACCCGCACACCGGCGGACCCAGTCGTACGGCGGGCCGTCGAGGCGGCCATCGCCGCCGCGCGCGTGCCGGACCATCCGCGGCTCGACCAGGTCTTCGACGTCTTCGTCGAGGGCGACGGCCTGTGGATAGTCAGCGAATTGCTGCCCGCCACGCCGCTGGAGACGCTGCTGTCGCATCAGACGCTGACGGCGCACAGGGCGGCGGAGATCGCCGCGGACCTGCTGACCGCGCTGCGCGTGGTGCACGCGCACGGCTGGACGCACCGGAACGTCACCCCCCGTACGGTCCTCATCTGCGACGACGGGCGTGCGCTGCTGACGGGCCTGGCGGTGGGCGCGGCGCAGGAGGCGCTGTGCGGATACAACCCGCTCCCGGACTCCGGCAGGGTCGCCCTGCCGCCCAGCGGGAACATCCCGGGCGAGCCGAGGCAGGGCGGAGGCGCGGGCGCCGAAGCCGTGGAGAGCGGTGGCGACGGGCCGACGGGCGGCGCGCAGGAAGGTTCCGCTCCCGGTTCGCTTCCGGGCATTCCGCTGCCCGACGGGTTCGACGCACGGCAGGGAGAGGGCCCGTACGGCCGCGAGCAGCAGTACGAACAGGAGCCGTACGGCGAGGAGTTGTACGGCCGCGACCTCTACGGCGGGGCCGGCGAGAGGGACTCCGGTTACGGCGGAGGTCCCGACTCCGGCTCCGGGCCTGCGAGTTCGGGCGGTGAGGCGCGCGGCATCTTCGGGCTTCACGGACTGGATCACGACGACGGGGCGGCGGAGCAGCAGAACCGGCCCGTGCGCCACGGCTACGAGACCGAGGGGCACGGCGGGCGCGGCTCCGCGATCGCCGCGTACCAGGCGGGCGCGCGGCGCGGCGCCGAGGCCCGTGTGCACGGCACGGAGCAGGACGGACAGGAGCACCGGCGAACGCCCGACCAGGGGCAGGAGGACGAGCGCACGGCTCGGGACGACTGGTGGAACCGCGCCGCGTCGACGCCGCCCGGAACCGGTCCGCACACCACGCCGGACGACTTCGTGCGCTGGCTTCCCGCGGGGGAGGACGAGGTCACCCCGAGCGACCTGCCGGGTTCGCGGCCTCCCAACAGCCTTCCGGTGAGGGCGACTTGGCGCTCCGCCGAGCCCGAGCAGTCAGCGGGTCCCGAGACCCGCGACGCCGGGCCGGAGGCCGCCGGGCACGCCGAGTCCCCGTATACCGACGTCCCCTACACCGGCGACGCCGACGCCGAAGGCAGCTACACCGAGGGCACCTATCCCGACGACGGGTACACCGACGACGGGTACACCGACGACGGTTACGGCGACACCCCCGAGGACCGCCCCTGGGGCGGTGAGGGGGCCGATGACCCCGGCACGGCAGAGGGGTTCCACGGCCCCACCACCGCCCTCGCCGCCGAGCGCGCCCGGCAGGCGCGGATGACGGTCGTCGGGCCCGTCGGCGAGCGGTGGGCTCCCGAGCAGGCCGGGCCGGTCCACCGGAACTGGCGGCTCGCCCCTCCCGTCGGCCCGTCCGCCGACCTGTGGGCGCTGGGTGTGCTGCTCTTCCGCGCGGTGCAGGGCCATGCCCCCTACCCAGAGGACGATGTCGCCGAGCTGGTGCAGATGGTGTGCGGTGAGCCTCCGGCGTTCGCGGAGGAGTGCGGTGCGCTGCGTCCCGTCGTCGAGTCGCTGCTGCGTCAAGACCCCACGGAGCGCCCCGACTTCGAGGAGCTGCGCGGATGGCTGCGGTCGCTGGTGCGCGCCGCGCCCGAGCCGGACGTCGGCTGGCACACCGTGTACGCGCCCTCACTGGACCCGGGTGGTACGGCGGACCCGCGGCGGCTGCCGATACTGCGCCGGCGCGGCGAACTCGTACGCAGACGGCGAGCCGCGAGACGCGCGGCGCGCGCCGAACAGAAACAGCAGCAGAAGCTTCAGCAGAAACAGCAGCAGAAGCAGCGCCGGAAGCGTCAGCACAAGCTTGAGCAGACGCAGTACCCCGATCCGCTGCGTCAACCGCGGCAGCCCCACGCTCAGCAGCAGCAACAGCCCGGCCCCGCCCCCGGCCCCGTACCGCCGATGCCGCACCGGCCCCCCGAGCCGCAGCGGGCGCCGGAGCCCGAGCCCGAGTGGACGGTTCGCGAACACGCCCGGCCCGTACGGGAGAAGACGAGGCGTCAGGGCGGCGGCCCGCGCAGGCTCGGCGGCATGCTGGTCGGGCTGGTACTCGCCGGGCTGGTCGCGGCACTGATGTACGCGGTGTGGTTCATGCCGGAGGGCGACCCGGACGGCGCCGCCGACCAGCAGCGCGGCTCGGTCGGCGAGAGCAGCCCGCACCCCGGCGACGGCGGCACGGGCAGCGGCAAGGGCGACGGCGAAGGCGACGCGCAGAAGCCGCAGCCCTCGGCGCCCGCGGGCGAGGTGCCGAAGGGCTACAAGCTCAGCCAGGACCCGGCGGGCTTCCAGGTCGCCGTGCCCGACGAGTGGAACCGCCGCTCGACGCCGGGCCGCGGCCAAGTCCGCTACAACGGCGGCCAGGTCGAGATGGTCATCGTCAACGGCCGCGACAGCGTACGGAAGTACGGCACCGACCCGATGGCCTACCAGAGCGACGACGAACCGGAGTTGAAGGCCTACCGGGCCTCGGACTGGGCGTCGACGTCCGGCCTGCGCCGCATCGACGTGGGCGAAACCGCCATGGCCGAAGGCACGTTCAGCTGGAAGGACGGCGGCCGGGACGTGTACGCGCGCAACCGGGCGATGATCCTCGACGGCCGCTACCACGTGCTGATGGTGATGGGCTCGGAGGGCAAGAAGCAGGAGATCGACCGGCACTTCGAGGCGGTCGCCGACACATACCGCTCAACGGGGCGCTGACGTACGCGACTTGGGCGACGGTGGCGCTGGCTGACGTACGCGACGGCTGCACGTCGCACTGATCCACGCGACTGCGATCCGTCGCGCGCCGTGTGCACGGAATCCGACGTCACAGGTGGATGACACCGCTGGTGACTTCGTGCCGTGCACGGTAGAAGGTTGGTCATGACCGACAAGGGGGGACCGGTGAACGAGCCGACCAGTTACGGACTGCAACCACCGCAACTGCCGGAGCAGCAAGGCCGGGACGGCACCCCCGCAGCCGGCACCGGGGACAAGTCGACGCAGCGCCTGCACGCCCCCGGTCCGGGCGCCGCCCAGGGCGGCGAGAGCGGCGGCGAGCCCGGCGCGGGCCGCGTCATCGGCGGGCGCTACCGCCTGGAGAACCGCCTCGGTCACGGCGGCATGGGCACCGTATGGCGCGCGCACGACCGGGTCGTGGACCGCGACGTGGCGGTGAAGGAGCCCCGCGTCCCCGACCACGTACCGCATCAGCAGCGGCAGACCATGTACGAGCGGATGCGCCGCGAGGCACGCACGGCCGCCCGCATCGACCATCCGTCCGTCGTCACGATCCACGACGTCGTCGTCGAGGACGACCAGCCGTGGATCGTCATGGAGCTGGTGCAGGGCCAGTCGCTCGGATCCGTACTGGACGAGGGCACGCTGAGCGCCCGCGAGGCCGCGCGCATCGGCCTGGCCGTGGCCGGCGCGCTGGACGCGGCCCACGCCATGGGAGTGCTGCACCGCGATGTGAAGCCCGACAACGTGCTGCTCGGGCGCCATGACCGCGTCGTCCTCACGGACTTCGGCATCGCGCAGGTCGAGGGCGAGCAGAGCCTGACGGAGACCGGCGCGTTCGTCGGCTCGCCCGAGTACGTCGCACCGGAGCGCGTGCTGGGCCAGCGGCCCGGCCCCGAGTCGGACCTGTGGTCGCTGGGCGTGGTGCTGTACTCGGCGACGGAGGGCGTCTCGCCGTTCCGCCGCTCCAACACCCCGGCCACGCTTCAGGCCGTCCTCTCGACGGAGCCGCAGCGCCCGGAGCGCGCCCGCAGCGCCTCCGGCCCCCTGGCGATGCTGCTCATCAGGATGCTGAACAAGCAGCCCGCGGCGCGTCCCGACGCCGGCGAGGTGCGGGCCACGCTCGCCGACGTGGCCCGCCCGGCCCTGAGCCAGCCGAAGCCGTCCGGTGCTGCGGCGGGCGGCGGACTCCGCGGTGTGCTGCGCGAGTTCGGGCGCAGGCTGCGGACCAGCCGCGGCTGGCGGTACGGGACGGGAGGCGCGGTGGTCGCCGCCGCGGCGGCGCTGGCGCTGGTGTTCGTGCTGACGGCGGACGGGGCTCCGTCCGGCTGGACCACGCACGACGAGGACAAGCGCGTCCGCGCCTCGATCGCGGCGCCCGACGACTACGTGCGCAGCGTGGACGAGAGCGCGGTGACCTACAAAGACCCGGGTGACGTCTTCAGCATCGAACTCTCGCGCTCCAGCAAGGACGTCAAGGACAACTCCCTCCAGGAGGCGAACAGCTGGAAGAAGCACTACGAGGACGGCGCCCCTGAGAACTACTCCACGACCATGCAGGACGCCGAGTCCGCGGTGAACGAGGCGACTCAGCAGGGCAAGGAGGCCGCGGACATGGTCACCACCTACCGGGACTACGACAACGGCGGCCCCGACGTCGACCACAGCCTGCACCGGCGGCACGAGCTGATCTACGTCAACGCGGACAACGTCCGCTGGCGGCTCGTCGTCGAGATGCCCGCGAAGGGCGAGAACCGCGACGCGGGTGAGGAGATCTACGCGGACGCGGTGGAGTCACTGGAGATCAACGAGCAGTGACGGACGGGCCGTCGGCGGCCGCCGCGCCAGCGTTCACTGGCAGATTCGGTGAAAGTGGTTACCGCCGGGTATGCAGCGTGTTTCCGTGGTCGTAGTCTCTCTCGCATGACGGACACGCAGGACACCCGAGGCCCCCAGGGCAGCGGCGACGACCGCGTCAGCAGCGGCATCGCGACCGGTGACGGCACTCCCGCGGGCAATCCCGTGGCCCCCGCCCCCGCGGGAGTGCGCACAGCCGCGGACGTCGTCACCGAAGAGCTCGTCTCCCAGCTCACGGAAGGGGTGATCGGCAGCGGCCGTACGTCCAGTCACACCCCCTTCACGGGAGAGAAGCTGGCCGAACTGCCCGAGTCCACGCCCGAGGACGTCGCGTTCGCCTTCCACCGCGCGCGCGAGGCGCAGCGCGCGTGGGCCGCGACGCCCGTGGGCGAGCGGGCCGCGGTCCTGCTGCGCTTCCACGACCTGGTGCTGCGCCGGCAGGACGAGGTGCTGGACCTGATCCAGCTGGAGACGGGCAAGACGCGGCTGCACGCGCACGAGGAGGTGCAGGCGGTCGCCGTCGCCGCCCGCCACTACGGGCGCCGCGCCGCCGCCTATCTGCGTCCCAAGCGGCACACCGGGGCGATCCCCGTGCTCACGAAGGTGACCGAGCACCGTCATCCACGCGGCGTCGTCGGCCAGATCGCGCCGTGGAACTACCCGTTGGAGCTCTCCGTCGGCGACGCGCTGCCCGCCTTCGTCGCGGGCAACGCCGTGGTGATGAAGCCGGACACCGAGACCGCGCTGACCGCGATGTGGGCGCGCCGCCTGCTCATCGAGTCGGGGCTGCCGAAGGACGTGTGGCAGATCGTCATCGGCGAGGGCCACATCATCGGGCCCGCGGTCGTCGAGCGCGGCGACTACGTCTCCTTCACCGGCTCCACCAGGACGGGGCGCGGCGTCGCGCAGAAGGCCGCCGAGCGGCTGGTCGGCGCCTCGCTCGAACTCGGCGGCAAGAACGCCATGATCGTGCTGCCGGACGCCGACCTGGACAAGGCAGCGGCGGGCGCGGTGCGCGGATCGTTCTCGTCCGCGGGCCAGTTGTGCATCTCGATCGAGCGGCTGTACGTGCACGAGTCCGTGGCGGACGCGTTCGTCGAGCGCTTCGTCGCCCGTACGGAGCGAATGCGGCTGGGCTCGGCGCTCGCGTACGGCGCCGACATGGGCTCGCTCGTCTCGCAGAAGCAACTCGACAACGTCTGCCGGCACATCGAGGAGGCGGTCGCCAAGGGCGCGAAGGTGCTCGCGGGCGGGCGCGCCCGGCCGGACGTCGGTCCGCTCTTCCACGAGCCGACGATCCTCGACGGCGTCGAGTCGCCGATGGCCGTGTGCACGGAGGAGACCTTCGGGCCCGTCGTCTCCGTCTACCGCTACGAGGACGTGGACGAGGCGGTCGAGCTCGCCAACTCCACGGCGTACGGCCTGAATTCGAGCGTCTGGGGCCGCGACGGCCGCCGGGCGCGCGAGGTCGCGGCACGGCTGCGCAGCGGAACCGTCAACGTCAACGAGGGCTACGCGGCGGCGTACGGCAGCGTGCAGTCCCCGATGGGCGGCATGGGCGACTCCGGCCTCGGCAGGCGGCACGGCAGCGAGGGCATCCTCAAGTACACCGAGTCGCAGACCGTCGCGCACCAGCGCGTGCTGCCCATGGCGCCGTCCTTCGGCATGAACGACGCGAAGTACGCCAAGTTCATGAGCCTTTCGCTCAAGGCGCTGAAGGCCCTGCGCTTCCGCTGACCGGGCGGTGCGGCCGGGCCGTCCGTCCCGGCCGTCCCGTTCCCGCCCCACTCCGTCCCCGCTTCGTGACCCGCCCTGTACAACCGATCCCCGAACCGCACCACCCGCACCGGAGGTTCACCGTGTCCGAGGAGAACTCCGCCCAGAACGAGGGCGGTTCGTACGACTACGACGTGATTGTCATCGGTTCCGGCTTTGGAGGGTCGGTCTCGGCGCTGCGCCTGACGGAGAAGGGGTACAGCGTCGGAGTGCTGGAGGCGGGACGCCGCTTCACGCGCGAGACCCTGCCGAGGAACTCCTGGGACACGAAGAACTACATCTGGGCCCCCGCCCTGGGCCTCTACGGCATCCAGCGCATCCACGTGCTCAGCAACGTCATGATCCTCGCCGGTGCCGGCGTGGGCGGTGGTTCGCTGAACTACGCCAACACCCTCTACGTGCCGCCCCCCGCGTTCTTCAAGGACCGCCAGTGGGGCCATATCACCGACTGGCAGGAGGAGTTGAAGCCCTTCTACGACCAGGCGCAGCGGATGCTCGGGGTACGCCTCAATCCGACGATGACGCCGTCGGACGAGCATCTGAAGACGACCGCCGAGCGGATGGGCGTCGGCGACACGTTCCATCTCGCCCCGGTCGGCGTCTTCTTCGGCGACGGCAAGGACGCCGACGGCACGGCCACGGCCGAGCCGGGCGGCGAGGTGGAGGACCCGTACTTCGGCGGAGCGGGCCCGTCGCGCAGGGCGTGCTCGGAGTGCGGCGAGTGCATGACGGGCTGCCGCCACGGCGCGAAGAACACCCTCAACGAGAACTACCTCTACCTGGCCGAGAAGGCGGGCGCCGCCGTCCGCCCGATGACGACGGTCCGCGAGGTGGAGGAGCTGCCGGACGGCGAGGGGTTCGCCGTCACCTGCGTCGCGACGGACAAGCGCAAGGGCCCCCGTACGGTGCTGCGCGCCCGCAAGGTCGTGATCGCGGCCGGCACGTACGGCACGCAGACCCTGCTGCACCGCATGCGCGACACCGGAACGCTGCCCCGGCTCTCCGAACGCCTCGGCGAGCTGACCCGCACCAACTCCGAGGCTCTGGTGGGCGCTCAGACCATCGAGCGGCGCTACCGCAAGCAGTGGAAGGACGGCCGGAAGCTCGACTTCACACGCGGCGTGGCCATCACCTCCTCGATCCACCCGAACGAGCACACGCACATCGAGCCCGTCCGCTACGGCAGGGGCTCCAACGCGATGAGCGCGCTGACCACCCTCCAGGTCAACCACGACACCAAGCTGCCCAAGCTGCTGGGGCACCTGGTCACGTGCCTGCGCCATCCGAACCTCTTCCTGCGCTCGCTCTCCGGGCGCAAGTGGTCGGAGCGGATCATCATCGGCCTGGTGATGCAGACGCACGACAACTCCCTGACCACGTACAGGAAGACGAAGGGTCTCGGGAAGGGGCTGCTCACGGCCCGTCAGGGCCACGGTGCGCCCAACCCGGCCTACATACCCGAGGGCGCGGAGGCCGCGCGGCATCTCGCGGACGACATCAACGGCTTCCCCGGCACCAATCTCGGTGAGCTGATGGGCATGCCGCTCACGGCGCACTTCCTCGGCGGCTGCCCGATCGGCGCGGACGCGGACAGCGGCGTCATCGACCCGTACCACCGGCTGTACGGGCACCCGGGCATCTCCGTCGTGGACGGGGCCGCCGTCTCGGCCAACCTGGGCGTCAATCCCGCGCTCACCATCACGGCGCAGGCCGAGCGCGCGATGTCGCTCTGGCCCAACAAGGGTGACGAGGACGCACGGCCCGAACAGGGTTCGGAGTACGTGCGCATGGCTCCGGTGGCGCCCCGGCGGCCGGTGGTGCCGGAGAGCGCGTTCGGTGCCCTGCGGCTGACGGTGCTGCCCGTGCCGGAGGTGCCGTCCAGGAGGCGCGAGGCGGCCCGGGAGGGCGCGGACGCGGAGTAGCCGCCGACGAGCGAGACGTGCGAAGGGCCCCGTGGTGCCGGCCGGGTGGTGGGCGGCGCCGCGGGGCCCTTTGCGTCAGCACGGGCGTCAGGGCAGCGCCCGGGCTGAAGGAGCGGCACCGGGGGGTAGTGCCGCCTGGCCGCGTCCGGAACTGCGGCAGCACGCCGCAGCCCGTCAACGGTCGGGTCGTGAAAGGGAGTTCGTGTGCATCGTGGTGGATGCGCACGTGGTGCGCAAGGCGTCGCGCGCACACGGTCACGGCATCCGTACCGGCTGGCCGGAACTTTTACCGTCGGCCGAAAATCTCCCGAGAATCTTCCTGGATCGGGTTTCCCGGATCCGGTGACCCTTCCGCGGAGCGGCCGGTCCAGGGCGTCCCCGGGACCGGCCACTCTCTCCCCGAGCGGGGAGAGTTGTGACCGGGCTGCTGTCCCCTGCTGACCGGTCACGCGCGCCGGAGCGAGGTCCCACGACACTTCCGCCTCCGCCCACGGGAGGAACGGGCGTCTCATCGCTGCGATGGCGCGGCCCCGAACCACCGGACGTCCGGCGGGTTTTCGGGGTCACCGGGACCAACGAAGCTCCTCACGGGGCGGTCACGCACCGTACGGGTGACCGCTGCGCTGCGGACTTGCCGTGCGGTGCGAACGCATCGCGCACGCCGCGTGCTCACAACTGCCCGCGGCACAGCGCCAGAAGGGTCATCGCGAGCTGTGTGCCGGGGCGGCCGAGCTCGGCGCGGTAGCGGTCGAGGATCTCCATCTCGCGGGCGAGATGCACGCGCCGGCCGCCCGCTTCGATGCGCGCACGCTGGATTCCCGCCGAGACCGTTCTGCGCTCCTGGACGAGCGCGATGATGCGGGCGTCCAGCTCGTCGACGCGGGAGCGGGCGCCGGCGGCCGCGTCGTCGCCGCCGTCCTCACCGCGCTGTGCTGGGGCGCCCGGCTTCGCCGGGCCGGTCGTGGTGCCGGCTGCTTCGGTGCTCATGATCTTCTTGTCTCCGTCCTGGGGGCTCGTGTGGTTCTCGTACGTACGGAGCCCTGGACCTCGCGGCCCGCGGGAGCGGAAACGGCAGAGCGCCCCGGGCCTCGATCGGCCCGGGGCGCCCGGCAAGTCGCTCGTCAGTGGATCAAGCAGCTCGACCATGGCAGCCGGACGGGCCGGTGCCATAGGTAAACCAGAAGCTGGTCGTGACGTGCTGCTCGAACATGCTGGACAGTATGCACGGGCCCCGCACCGAGGCCAAGCCGGGGGCCCGCCGGTGCCCGTTAGAATCGGCCGTACGAAGCGAGCACGTGCTCTGCGCTCAGTGCGGCGTCCGCGCGCCGCCCCCACGCTCCCGTACGACTCCCGCACCACCCGCCGTAAGGCCGAAAGGCAGCAGCTCCGTGGCATCAGCGCCCGCCCCCCGGGGCACAGGCTCCCCGGAATCCGCCTCCGCCGCACAGGACGCTCCGGAGACGGTCCTCGTGGTCGACTTCGGCGCCCAGTACGCGCAGCTCATCGCGCGCCGCGTGCGCGAGGCGCGCATCTACAGCGAGGTCGTCCCGTCCACGATGCCGGTGGCGGAGATGCTCGCCCGCAAGCCGAAGGCGGTCATCCTCTCCGGCGGCCCCTCGTCCGTGTACGAGGAGGACGCACCGTCCCTCGACGCCTCGCTCTTCGACGCCGGAGTCCCCGTACTCGGCCTGTGCTACGGCTTCCAGCTGATGGCGCAGTCGCTGGGCGGCACGGTCGACAACACCGGCAGCCGTGAGTACGGGCGCACGGATCTGTCCGTCTCCAAGAGCGCCTCCACCCTCTTCGAGGGCACCCCCGCGCATCAGCAGGTGTGGATGTCGCACGGCGACGCCTGCTCGGCCGCTCCCGAGGGCTTCACCGTGACCGCGTCCACGGACACGGTCCCCGTCGCCGCGTTCGAGAACGACGAGCGCAGGCTCTACGGCGTCCAGTACCACCCCGAGGTGATGCACTCCACGCACGGACAGCAGGTACTGGAGCACTTTCTCTACCGGGGCGCGGGCCTCTCCCCGACCTGGACGACAGCGAGCATCGTCGACGAGCAGGTCGCCGCGATCCGGGAGCGCGTCGGCGGCAAGCGCGCCATCTGCGGGCTGTCGGGAGGCGTGGACTCCGCGGTCGCGGCCGCCCTCGTCCACAAGGCCGTCGGCACGCAGCTGACGTGTGTGTACGTGGACCACGGGCTGATGCGCAAGGGCGAGACGGAGCAGGTGGAGAAGGACTTCGTCGCGGCCACGGGAGTGCGGCTGAAGGTCGTCGACGCCGCCGACCGCTTCATCTCCGCGCTGGCCGGTGCCTCCGACCCGGAGCAGAAGCGGAAGATCATCGGGCGTGAGTTCATCCGGGTCTTCGAGCAGGCGCAGGCCGAGCTCGTCGCCGAGGCGGGCGCGGCGGGGGAGGACGTCGCCTTCCTCGTGCAGGGCACCCTCTACCCCGACGTCGTCGAGTCCGGCGGCGGCACCGGCGCCGCCAACATCAAGTCGCACCACAACGTGGGCGGGCTCCCCGAGGACCTGGACTTCGAGCTGGTCGAGCCGCTGCGCAAGCTCTTCAAGGACGAGGTGCGCATGGTCGGCCAGGAGCTGGGCCTCCCGGAGGAGATCGTCCAGCGTCAGCCGTTCCCCGGCCCCGGCCTGGGCATCCGCATCATCGGCGAGGTCACGCGCGAGCGCCTCGACGTGCTGCGTGAGGCCGACGCCATCGCCCGCGAGGAGCTGACGGCCGCCGGCCTGGACAGGGAGATCTGGCAGTGCCCGGTCGTGCTGCTGGCCGACATCCGCTCGGTGGGCGTGCAGGGCGACGGGCGCACGTACGGACATCCCGTGGTGCTGCGCCCCGTCTCCTCCGAGGACGCCATGACCGCGGACTGGTCGCGCCTGCCGTACGACGTGCTGGCCCGCATCTCCACCCGCATCACCAACGAGGTCCCGGGCGTCAATCGCGTCGCCCTCGACATCACGAGCAAGCCGCCGGGGACGATCGAGTGGGAGTGAGCGAGGCGCGGGCCGCGGGCCGTCGCCTGTCTACGTGGTGCGCTCGCACATTCCTCTGACGCAGCGCCGACGATCTCAGGCGAGAGTCGCCCACGGCGGTAGTTTGCCTGGGTGACGGATATCGGGGGGCGGCCTCGCCGCCGCGACGGGCGGAAGCGGATCATCGGGGCCGTGGCCGCCGGACTCGTGGTGCTCGGCGTCGTCGCGGCGATCATCGAGCCGTACGCCAACGACTGGTGGGTCGCCCGCAACGCGTGCGGCGGTGCCCTGCCCGAGGGCGTCCTCGAGGACATGGGCGCGAAGCCCATGGACGACGACAGGCATCTGTACCGGCACGAGGACGAGGTCGACGGGCAGCTCGGCCGCTACCGGTGCGAGGTGAACGACGGGGACTCCGGCCGCGGCTACCGCTTCCGTGCCTCGGCCTACACCGCGCAGGAGGACGTGCGGCGGCACCTCTCCCGCGACTTCTCCGGCCACGAGCCGGCCCGGCTGGCGCTGCCCGAGGGGCTCCCCGGATACGAGTCGCAGCGCGGCGACCTCGTCCTGACGCTCGACTGCCCCCAGCTCGGCAAGGGCGCGGACGGGAGATCGCGGAAGCTCCACACGAGGGCTCATGTCCCGGGCTACTTCGGCGACGACGAGTCCGGGGACGAGCCCGGCGCGGGCGCGTCCTATGACGCGGGTGCGCGCGCCGCGGTCGCCTTCGCCAACAAGGCCTCGCAGAACCTGCGTTGCGGTGCCGAGCCGCTGTCCGTTCCCGAGAAGGTGGCCAGGCCGGAGCCGGTGCCGCTGCGGCAGACCGCCGGAACTCCCTGCGCGGTGCTCGCCCGTGCGCCGCTCAGGCCGGAGCGCGCGTGGAGCGCGGAGGTACGGATGTCGAGGAGTGCGCCCGTCGGAAGCTGCCTGGTGGAGCGCAACGGCCACGGCACCGGATCCGGCCAGGTCGCGGAGGGGACGGAAGCGCTCGATCTCACGGCGTTCCACGGCGAGTTCGCCGACGGCCTGTGGAGGGCCGGCGGCCGGGAGAAGCCGTGGGTGAGCGGCTCGCAGGGCTGGGCCACCGCGCGCTGCCACGGTACGGACGCCGCCTTCCGCATCCGCGCGCTGGGCGGTGACGGCGAGGCGCCGGTGCTGAGCGCCGGGAAGATGCGGTCTCTGCTCGCCGGGTTCGCCGAGCAGCAGGCCGCCCGCCGGGGGTGCTCGGAGCCGCACGTACCGTCGCGGGTGACGGCCGAGCGGCCCGCGGGCTGACGGTGTGCCGTCAGGCGTTCCTGCCGTGCCTCTGCCGGCGCTCCTGCCGGTGCGGCCTGCCCCCAAGTGCCGTGTCCCCGGCCCGGGTTGCGGGACGGGGACACGGTCGTGCACACCGCTCCGGGACCGTTCAGCTCGGTTCAGCCCGGCCCGGACCGGTTCGGTTCACCTCGGTCTGCTCGGACAGGCAGAGTCGGCTCAGCAGGGCTTGATCTTCCAGACCGGGGTCCAGGACGCCGTGCCGGTGTCCTTGGCCCTGTTCGTCCAGCGCAGGCTCCCGTTCCGGTTGTAGAAGCGTGCGACGGTGCCCGTGGTCTGGTTGTTGTTGAACGTGCCGTCGCCGATTCCGTAGAAGTTGTACGTGCCGCAGCGGTAGTAGTCGTACCTCTGGCCGCGTCCGTCGACGATGCACAGATGGCCGTGAGCGCACGACGGGGCGCGGACGGCGGAGGAGTTCCCCTGGCCGCGGGCGGGGAAGGTGACGGTTCCCCCGTTGAACGCGACCTTGTCCGCGGAGACTTGGCGTGCTCCCGCGTCCTTGGCCAGGTAGCTGTCCACCTGCCGCTGGAGCTGCTGCGCCTGGCTGCCGGAGTCCTGCTGCGGCGCCGCGGACGCGGTTCCGGCCAGGACCGTGCCGCCGGCTAGGGCGGCCGCCGCGGTCATGACCGCCAGGGCCTTGCGCGGTGACTTCTTCACTGTGTTCCCCCTTCGAGTGGGCTCTCCGGCGCCGCCCACTTGATGGCGGACCGTCCCGGAGACGTCACTCATCGTGCTTGTATGGCAGGTGCTGATGAAAGGGAAAACTCAGGCCGTTGTAGCGCAAATTGATACAGGATTCGGTATGGGGGGCATACGGGGTGGAACAGTCGAGCGGCAGTGGGGACCGTAAGACATCAACTGGGGGGAACGATCCGAGTGTTCATCAACTGCGCCTGTTCCTGGCGCTGGCGGAGGAGCTCCACTTCGGCCAGGCGGCCAGACGGATGTTCATCAGCCAGCCCGCGTTCAGCAGACAGATCACCGCGCTCGAACGGCGCATGGGACTCGGCCTGTTGGACCGCTCCACGCGCCGGGTCGAGCTGACGCCGGAGGGCCGCGCACTGCTGCCGGCGGCCCGTGCGGCCGTCGAGGCGGCGGACCGGCTGCGGCGGGCCGCCGAGCTCCAGGCGCGGCGCGTGAGCGGGCGGTTGCGCGTGGGGTTCATCGGGGCGGAGGCGGCGATGCCGTACACGCAGGAGATCCTCGCGGAGTTCCGCGCGCGGAATCCCGAGTGCGCCGTGGAGATGTGCGGCCTGGACTTCGCCGGCCAGGTCGAGGCGCTGACGGGCGGCGAGGTGGACGCGGCGTTCCTGCGCCCGCCGCTGCCCGCGGGCATTCGCACGCTCCAACTGGCCGCCGAGCCGCGGGTGGTGTGCCTGCCGGCCGGTGATCCGCTGCTGTCGCTGCCGCGCCCGCTGAGCCTGTGCGATCTCGCGGGCCGCGTGTTCGTCGACGTGGCGGGCGAGTCGGTGCGCGAGTGGTGGGATCACTGGACGGTCAACCCGCGGCCCGACGGCACCCCTGTGCGCTTCGGCCCGGTCGTGACGGATCTGGAGCCGCTGCTCCTCGCGGTGGCGCAGGGTGAGGGAATCGCTCTGCTGCCCGCCGCCGCCCGCGAGTTGTATCCGCGCCGGGGGCTCGCGTACGCCGACATCCCCGGCCTCGCACCGGTCACGGCCGCGCTCGCCTGGCTGCCCGCGCGGAGCGAGTACCGGGGCGTGGCGGCGCTGCGGCAGGCGGCGCGCACGGTGCTGCGCGCGGGCGCGGGCGGGCGTGACGCCCGCGGCAACGGCGGTGGTACGGGCCGGAGTCCGGGGAGTGCGAAGCCCGGCGGGGGAGGCGCCTCCGCGCGGCGGGTGCGGCTTCCCGGGCAGCGGCGGCCGATGGTGTGAGAGGGCGCCGGGCTGCCCTGCGGCATAGGGCCGCCCGGCGTGGCCGGACGGATGAGTGACGTACGGGGGCGGGGCGGCGTGTGCCGGGCACTTCGCGTGCCCGGCACGCTCGTTCAGCTGCCCGTGGTGCCGTCGATGCGCTCGCGGAGCAGGTCCGCATGGCCGTTGTGCCGCGCGTACTCCTCGATCAGGTGCACCAGAATCCAGCGCAGCGACACACTGTCGGCGCCCATGATCGCGACGGCCTCCTCCGGGAGCGGCCCGGAGTCGTCGAGGGAGGCGTTGGCGATCAGCTCGCGGCCCCGCTCGACCTCACCGTGCCATGCGGCCATCGCCTCGGCCATGCCGTTCTCGGGATCGAGCGTGAATCCGTCCCGGCCCTCCCCGTACAGCCGCGGCACGTCCTGACCCGCGAAGATCCGCTGGAACCAGTTGCGTTCGACTTCCGCCATGTGCTGCACGAGACCCAGCAGCGTCATCTCGGACGGCTCCGCGGCCTTCTCGCGCAGCTGACCGTCGTCCAGGTCGGCGCACTTGAGGGTGAGGGTGGCGCGGTGGAAGTCCAACCAGCCCTCCAGCATGGTCCGTTCGTCCGCGTGCGCGGCGGGGATGGGGCGCCCGTCCGGTGTCGTGGTGGTCATGGACCCAGCCTTGCACGGCCCTTCGGGCCGTCGACGCGTCGGCCTTTTCCGGCAGCCCGGGTGCGGCTCCCGGCCCCCGCTCCCGTCCGCTCTCGTCCGCTCTCGTCCCGATGAGTTCCGGTGCCGGCCGGTAGACGGCGACGGGACGACGGCGTGATCAGGCGGTGGCCCGGCCGGCCGGCGGCCCCGCCGGCCGCGTCGGCCGCGCCGCCGCCCACGTCAGCAGAGCGAAGCCGAGCGCGAAGCCCAGCATCGTCACCACCCCGCGGGGAAAGAAGATGTGGCTGTCGAGGAAGGACCAGCAGCACACCAGCAGAACCGCCGTTCCCGGCAGCACGCGCGCCCCGTACCGGACGAACAGCGCGACGGAGGCCGCGATCACCGCGGCGGTCAGGCACCACACGCCCGCCTGCCCGAGCGCGTCGCCGGTGTCGAAGATCGGGTTGACGACTCTGCGCCGGTCCGCGCCGCCGTGCTGCTCGGCGATGCCCGCCCCGATGCCGGCGACGGCGTCGAGCCCGGTGTAGAAGACCGCGTAGCCCAACGCTCCGGCCCATGCGACGACCGTGGCCACGCCCGTCACGTCCCGCCGTGGCCGCCCCCACAGCGGGACCAGCACACCCAGCGCCAGCAGCGGCCAGACGGGCAGCAGCCAGATGTGCATCTCGGCCCACATTGCCGCGTTGTGCGGACGCAGCCCGCCGGGGTGCCCGAGCCCGAACCCGGCCAGCACGAGGGGCGCGACGGCGACGAGCGCGATGTCGCGGACGAGGATCTTCCGGCTCCGGGCGGGCATGGTCGTGATGGTAGGGCGGCCATGCCCTCCGCGGGAGGCCTGCCGGCGGCCGTCACAGAAGCGAAAGAACTACGGCGCACGGGGGCGTGCACGCTGACGGCGCCGAACTCCCGCCTTGTTCATGGTTGTTCGTAAATGTTCGCAATCGCAGCGGCCTTTTCCGGCCTCTTCCGTCGGGCTGGGCGATGGAGCCGATTCGGCCTCCGGCACGTCGTATCCTCGTACTGTTATCGGCTATGCACTCTGAGCATCCGTCTCGTGACAGAGACGCCGTCGAATCTGGGGAATGAACGAACGGATGGAATGTGCGCGACTGTCAGACGCGGAACTCCTCCCGCTGCTGCGGGAGGAGGGCGAACCGCGCCGTGACGCGCTGCGCGAGCTGGAGCGCCGCCACTTCCATGCCGTGAGGGACTTCGCGGCGGTGTGCACCGTCAGCGAGGAGGCCGCCCGCGAGCTGGCCGACAACGCGTGGGTGCGGGCGACGACGTTACGGGAGGGCACGCGCGTCGGCGCGATGCGCCCGCATGCCCTGTGCTCGGTGCTGCGCACGACCGCCGACTGGGCCGGCACGGCCAAACGTGAAGAGCTGCACGACGAGTTGGTCGGCTGGATCCAGAGCTATGTCTCGGAGGGACGGGGCGACTCCTCGGCGGACGACTTCCCCCGTACGTCCATGGCGGCGCGGGCCTTCGGCTCCCTTCCGGACCACAGCCAGACGGTGCTGTGGCACTACGCGGTCGAGTACGACGGCGTCGCGAGGATCGACCAGCTGCTCGGCGGCGGGACCGACGAGGTCTCGGTGCTCAACAGGCGTGCGCGCAGGGAGTTCTACAACGCCTACGTCCGCATCCACGAGGAAGAGCTCAGGGACGAGGACTGCCGTCGCCACCAGCGCACGCTGCTCGCGTACGCCGACCAGAAGTCGATCGAGACCGCCGCGGACCTGATGCCGCACCTGGAGCGGTGCCGGCACTGCTCGCAGGCGGTCGACGACCTCGGGCTGATGCATGTGCACTGCGGGGCGCTGCTGGCGGAGGCGCTGCTGCCGTGGGGCGGGCCCGAGTACGCCGCGTCCACGCTGCCGTCGCCCGCCGGGGGCGCGGCGCGGGCGGCGCACGGGGCCGAGGAGGAGACGCGTGACGGGTCCGCTGCCGCCGCGGCGTCCGCCGGTGCCCGCGGTGAGCGCTCGTACGAGGGCCGACTGACCGACAGGCTCCGGGAGTTGACGCGCCGCAGGGTGGACGGACTCGCGGCCGGCGGGTTCATGGCCGGGCTCCCCGGCAGGCTCCGCGGGCTGTCACCGGGTACCGGCGCCGACGGTCCGCGGCCCGGGGACGGGAAGAGACGGCATCAGACCAAGCGCGCCGTGCAGAGCGCGGCCGTCGTCGCCGCGTGCTCGCTCGTCGTGGCCGCCGCGTACTCCGGAGGCTTCGGATTCGGCTCGCCGCAGAGCAGCGAATCGCCCCCGGCGCAGGGCGCGTCGCAGGCGCCCGTGCCGCCGCCGCGCTCCTCACCGACCACGGCGACCGCCACCGCCACCTCGACCGTCACGGCGACGGAGACCGCTCCGCCCCCGAGGGGCGGCGGCCGTCCGGGCGGCTCTGCCGAGCCGAGCGGCGTCCCGCCCGTGGACGCCGCGCTGGAGTGGCTCTTCGACAGGGTCGACGGTGCGACGGCGGCGGACAGTTCGGCCAACAACATCATCGGCAACCTCTTCGGCGACCCGCTGCCGAGGCTCGTGAACGGAGCGCTGGAGTTCAACGGGTCGCAGGACGTCTCCTCGGAGGGCCATGTGCTCGACACGGAGCGCAGCTTCTCCGTCTCCGCCCGCGTGAAGCTGCTGGACAAGGGCGGCACCCAGACCGTGATCAGCCAGGACGGCTACGAGGTCAGCGGGTTCGCGCTCCAGTACGACGCGGAAGAGGACCGCTGGTCGATGGGCATCCGCGACGACGACGCGCAGGACGTCGGGACGGACGTCGCGCTCTCCGACTCCCCTCCCCAGCCCGGCGCTTGGACATCCCTGACCGGGGTCTACGACGACCCGGGCAATCAGATCCGCCTTTACGTCGACGGCAAGCTCCAGGACACGGTCACGCACGACGGCGACTGGCCGGCGGACGGCGACTTCACGGTCGGCCGCGGGCTGCTGGCCGGGGGACCCTTCCAGGGGTTCAGGGGAACGGTCGACGATGTGCGGGCCTTCGACCGCGCGCTCTCGGGCCGTGAGGCACGCGCCCTCGCGGGCGGTTCCTGACGCAGGGCCCGGCTCCGGCCCGGCCCTGCTGGGTCTGCTGGGCCTGCTGGGCCTGCTGGGTCTGAGCGAAGGATCTCTAGTCGCCCTGCCAGGTGAGGGTTTCGCGGCTGCCCTCGTCCCATTCGACGGTGAGTTCGTCGTCGGTGCGGGTGGAATCGCCCGCGATGTAGTTCTTCTCGTGCGGTTCGCCGCACTGGAGCGCCATGCGGAAGACCGCTCCGGCCCGGCGCTCGTCGCCGATCCCGAAGCAGGAGCCCTCGCCGCCGGGATCGGTGTACGAGACGGAGTTCTTGCCCTCGGCCCGGCCCGAGCGGAGCTTCCCGCCTATCGTCAGCTTCTTCCCGCCGCCGGCCAGCCAGCGCCCTTCGAAGCCGGTCTTCTCCGCCGCCCCCTCGCCGGACTGCCGCCCGCCACCGCCCTCCGGGCCCTTGTCCTGCTGCTGCTCCG
The DNA here is from genome assembly GCF_032248595.1 of Streptomyces winkii. Classification (NCBI taxonomy): domain Bacteria; kingdom Bacillati; phylum Actinomycetota; class Actinomycetes; order Kitasatosporales; family Streptomycetaceae; genus Streptomyces; species Streptomyces winkii. The sequence goes on from NZ_JASTTH010000001.1 coordinate 340,326, forward strand.
AACCGGGCTCCGAACCCGGCTCCGAACCGGCCTTCGGCGGGGCGCCGTTCTCCGGCTGCGCCGCGCCGCTCGCACCGCCGCCGCCCTGCCCAGCGGACATGTAGTAGACACCGCCGGCCGCGAGGAGCATCGCGAGGATCGTGCCCGCCAGGAGCACCATGAGCTTCGTCTTCGAACGGTGGGCCCGCTGCGGTCCCATCGGCGCGTAGTCGTACGCGGTGGGCTGGCCGTCGTCCCAGTACGCACCCTCGTATCCGTACGGCGGCGCGGGCGCTTCCTGCCAGGAGGGCTGCTGCGGGGGGAGCGGAGGCTCGGGCGGCGGCGCCGGGGGGAGTCGCTGCGTCGCCGTGTCCCAGTACCCGAACCCGGCGGTCGGCGGCTGCGGCGGAGGCTGCTGCCGCGGCTGCAACTGCCTGGGCGGCGGCTGCTGCGGCACCGGCGGCGGGGGAGGCCGCCGGCCCCCGTAGCGAGGACTGCCGTAACCGTCCTGCGGTGGCTGAGTCATAGCGAACACACCTCTGCGCACGTGCCCGCAGCCGCCAAGAGCCCCAGCTCACCAGGTGGCCCGAAATCCCCCCGGGTCGGCCTCAGTCGGTTACGAGCCCGCCGCTCCTACACGACAAGTGAGCGGGCCACGCGACCTATCTTCCGTCATTGTGACGTTTGCCCGCAGGCGAAACCAGAGCCTGTGTGCGGTACATCCGGCCCGGCCGGGGACCGCCGCCGAACCCCCTGCCGGACATGGCGGCGAGGTCAGACCAGGCGCCGGGCGGCGGCCCAGCGGGTGAGTTCGTGGCGGTTGGAGAGCTGGAGCTTGCGCAGCACAGCGGAGACGTGGGACTCGACCGTCTTCACGGAGATGAAGAGCTGCTTGCCCACTTCCTTGTACGCGTAGCCCCGGGCGATCAGCCGCAGCACCTCGCGCTCGCGCTGGGTAAGGCGGTCGAGGTCCTCGTCGATCGGCGGGGCGTCGGTGGAGGCGAAGGCGTCCAGGACGAAGCCCGCGAGGCGCGGAGAGAAGACGGCGTCGCCGTCGGAGACGCGGAAGATCGCGTCGACGAGGTCGGCGCCGGTGATGGTCTTGGTGACGTAGCCGCGGGCTCCACCGCGGATGACGCCGATGACGTCCTCCGCCGCGTCCGACACGGAGAGCGCCAGGAAGCGGACGGGGGAGTCCGCGGCGCCCATCAGCGAGGCGCTGCGGCGCAGGACCTCGACGCCGCCTCCGCCCGGGAGGTGGACGTCCAGCAGGACGACGTCGGGGCGGGTGGCGGTGATGACGGAGACGGCCTGTTCCACGTCTCCGGCCTCGCCGACGACGTCGACCCCCGTCTCATCCGTGCGCCCGATCTCCGCTTGGACGCCCGCGCGGAACATCCGGTGGTCGTCGACGAGGACCACCTTGACCTGGCGGGACCCGCTCGAAGCCGCGCCTGCCGCGCCTGCCGCGTCGCCCGTGGACGCGGCGCCCTCGCCTGTGCCCGCGCCGGTGCTGTCGCCCGCGCCGCCTGGTGTCTCGTCCGTCACGACTGAGCCGCCCTCTCCATCTCCAGCTCCACCTCTGTCCCCTCTCCGGGCGCCGACCGCAGCCGCGCCGTGCCCCCGTGCCGCGCCATGCGGCCGATGATGGACTCGCGCACGCCCATCCGGTCCTCCGGGACCGCGTCGGGGTCGAAGCCCGGACCGCGGTCGCGCACCGAGACGAAGACCGTGCGGCCCTCCACCTCCGCGAAGACCTGGACGGCGCCCCCTCCCCCATGGCCTCCGGCATGGGTGGTGCCCCCAGCACCGTACTTGGCGGCGTTCACCATCGCCTCGCGCGCGGCCTGAATCTGTGCGTTCAGGCCGTCGTCGAGCGGGCAGTCGCCGACGCAGACGACCTCGATCGGGACGCCGTGGTGGTCCTCGACCTCGGCCGCCGTCGCCTTGACCGCCGCGGAGAGGGTCTGCGGCTTCTGCTCCTCGTCCTCGCCCTTCCCGCGCGGCTTGTACAGCCACTCGCGCAGCTCGCGCTCCTGCGCGCGGGCGAGGCGGGCCACTTCGCGCGGGTCGTCCGCGCTGCGCTGGATCAGGGTGAGCGTGTGCAGCACGGAGTCGTGTACGTGCGCGGCGACTTCGGCCCTCTCCTGTGCGCGGATCCGCATCAGGCGCTCCTCGGAGAGGTCCTGCATCATCCGTACGAGGTACGGGCCCGCGAGCAGCGCGACACCGACGAGGACCGCGAGCGCGGCTTGCAGCACCGGGCCGAGATGCCGCGCCGAGCCCTGTACGACGACGATTCCGCTCACGCCGACCGCCACCAGCACCACACCCGCCGCGCTGCGGGCGATCGGCACGAGCCCGCGCCGGCGGGTGACTTCGGCCCAGTGCGCGCGGCGGGCGTCGTCGGCCTGGCGCCAGACCAGCACGACGCCGAGACCGATCAGCAGCACCGGCCACAGATACGTGTTGACCCGCCCGAACTGCATGTTGTCGGCGATCACCGCCGCGCCCACGAGCAGGGCCAGCACGGCGAAGACCTGGCCCTTGTCGGGCTTGCGCACGCGCAGCCGCGTCCAGCCGTCGGTGCCGTGCCGCTCGCCGCCGGGTGCGGTGGTGCCGGGCGCGGTCGTGCCGGGTGCGCCGCCCCTCCGGCCGGAGCCGACGCCTCCGGTGCCGAGCGGTACCACGAACCAGAACGCCAGGTAGAGCAGCACGCCCAGGCCGTCAGTCACGGTGAGGGCGATGAAGACGATGCGGACCCAGGCGACCGGCAGCCCCAAGTGCCCGGCCAGGCCCCGCGCGACGCCGCCGAGCATGCGGCCCTCGGCGCTGCGGTAGAGCTTGCGCAGCGGGGGCCGCTCGTCGTGCTCCGCGTCGTCGCCGGAGGGCATACCGCTGCCTGCCGCGTGTGCGGCGGCGGCCTGCGGGGCGGGGGTCATGCACCGATCGTCACACGTTCGGATGGAGCGGGGCATCAGGGTGGACCCTGATCCCTCCCCGTATGCGGGCGGGAGAGAGCGGTGCCGGGCGCCGCGCGGACGCTGTTCGGGGCCCGAGCCCGAATCAGGGTCCTGTAGGGGACGGCCCCGATGTGCCGGGCGGGGCGGAGGAGACACCATGGGCGCATGACGGAGGACGACGAGCAGGCGCCGTCGCGGCACTCGTCGCCACGGGAGCCGGCCGACGGGGGCAAAGGCGGGGACGGCCGTACGCGCGCGCACGCGGAGAAGGACGGCGTCGAGGGCGGCGACCAGGGCGGGGACGGCGGGGACGGCAACGCACAGGGCGGCAACCACGGCGAGGCTCACGGCGGGGGCGCCGGCGGCCACGGTCACGGTCGTGGCCCCGGCCCCGGCCCCGGCCCCGGCTCCGGCCCCGGTGGCTGCCCCGGCGGCGTCGACGACCCCGGCGCCGCGCAGCCCGCCCGCCGCCTCACACGGAGCCGCCGCCCCAAGACCGTCGCCGGCGTGTGCTCGGGCCTCGGCCGCTACTTCGACCTCGACCCCGTCATCTTCCGGGTGCCGCTCGTCGTGCTCTCCGTCGTCGGCGGCCTCGGCCTCGTCTTCTACGGCGCCGCCTGGCTGCTGATCCCCGCCGAGGGGGAGCGGCAGAACGAGGCGCGGTGGCTGCTCTCGGGCCGCGTCGAGGGCACGACGCTCTCCGCGATCCTCGTCGCCCTCGTCGGCTGCGGACTCTTCCTCGCCTCGCTCGGCAACCGCAGCACGCCCTTCTCGCTGCTGCTCGTCGCCGCCGTCGCGGGCGCCGCGTACTGGTCGCACCACCGCCGGGAGGCCGAGGCCGCAGAGGCCGTCGGCGCTCCGGTGGACCCGGCCACCGCGCACGCGGTCGCCGACGCGCCTCCGGAGACGCAGGCTCCGCCCGTACCGGCGACGCCGTCGTGGTGGCGCGAACCCCTGACGAAGGACGGCGTCGGCGGCCACGGCGACACCGGCTATCTGTGGGGCCCGGAGGACGCCAGGACGGGAGCGGGCTGGGGCGACCCCTACGCGACCGGAGTCCCGTGGGGCGGCGGACGCCCCCGCCGGCGCGGGCGCGACGGCAGGCGGCGCGATCGTACGTTCGGCGGGCTGGTCGCGATGACGGCCTCGGCCGCGGCGGTCGCCGGAGCCGCGCCGCTCTGGGAGTCGCGGCCGATCGGCACGAGCCTCACCGTGGGGCTGGCCTGCGCCCTCGCGGTCTACGGGATCGGGTTCGCGGTCAGCGCGTTCGCCGGGCGGATCGGTTTCGGCAGCGTCTTCCTCACCGTCGTGACGGCGGCCTTGCTGGCGGGCGCCTCGCTGCTTCCGAAGAGCATCGGCACGGACTGGCGTGACGTCACGTGGGCACCCTCCTCCGCGTCCGACGTCGCGAGGACGTACGACCTGGACGGCGGCTCCGGCGAACTCGACCTCACCGGCGTGCGGTTCACCGGCGACGGCAAGTCCGTGCGGACGCGTGTGCAGGTCGGGGCCGGAGCACTCAAGGTCGTCGTGCCGCGCGGTACCCGCGTCGAACTCGACGCGGACGTGGCGGCGGGCGAGATCCGGCTGCCCACCCAGACCGACCGCGAGGGCGACCACTTCGTCGTCGAGAGCTTCGGCGGCCTCGCCAGGCACGAGCGGCTGTCGCTCCCGCCGTCCGGCACCCGCAAGGAGAAGGGCACGCTGAAGTTGTCGGTGGACATGACCGCGGGGCAGGTGGAGATCGTGCGGCTGCTGCCCTCCGGCGAACGGACCGACCATGTGCCGGTACACACCGTGCCCCGCGACGAGCGGGGTGAGGACGGCCGATGAACCGCCACCGTTTCGAACCCGCCCGGCTGCTGCTGGGCCTGCTGCTCATCGGCGCGGCGGTGACATACGCGATGGATGCGTTCGGGGAGTGGCGGCTCCCGGCGTGGGCGCTGATCGCATCGGTTCCCCTGGCGCTGCTGGCGGCGGCGTTCACCGCGGTGGCGACCGCGGCCGTACGGCGCCTGGTGCGGGGGCTGAGGAAGGAGGCGCCCGGCCCGCTGGGCGCGATGCCGATGGACGAACTGCGCGGCGGCTACGAGAGACCGGGCGAGGGCAGTGGGCAGCGGGGCGACTCCGCTCCGGGCGCACCGGACCGCGACGGGGACGACTGAGGCGGGGTGACCGCGCCCACGGTCACCCCGCCTCAGTTGACGTATCGCTGCTCCACGATCGGCCGGGCCTGAACTCCCGGGCCCTCAGCCGAAGATGTGCCTGCCCTTTCGGCGACGCCGTCGCGAGAAGGCCATGTCGAGCGAGAACGCCGAGGCGCCCGCGAAGATCAACGGCACCCAGGCCATCATGTACGGAAGATCGTTGCCGTAGTAGTAAGGGTCGCTCTGCCAGCTGACCGTCAGCCACAGGCTCAAAGAGATCAGCATGCCGCCGATGGCGGCCAGCCTCGTCCACAGACCCACCAACGCGCCCAGCCCCGCGGCGATTTCACCCGCGGCTATGGCGATGCCGAAGGCCTTGGGGTTCTGCTGCGCGAGATCGATCATCGCCGGGATCGCGGCGGCGTCGTGCGAGGACTCCAGCACGGTGGTGAGCGAGTCCCCGCCCTTGCCGGAGAGGAACTCCTTGTTGAGGACGAGCTTGTCGAGACCCGCGTAAATGAACGTCGCGCCGAGGAAGAGACGGAGCGGCAGCAGCGCGTACTTGGACATTCTGGCCCGCAGGCTGCCCGGGGGGCCGCTGACCGGCACGTCGCCGCCGACTGTCCTGGTTTGATCCGCCAGAGACATGACACGTCCCACCTTCCGTAGTTGCCGCCTCTGCCGCATGCACGTTCGGCTTGGGCTGGAGTCGAGTCGCTACGGTACGCGGACGTGGCCCCGCACACACCCTCTCTGAACGATCTCAGGCACCATCCGCGGATGAACACTCTGCTGGTGAGGGCGCATTCGCGACAGAAGGGGATCAATCGGTTCCGGACATCCGCATCCGGACCGCCCGGGGTCCCGGCTCGTCGCCCGACTCCGCGCCGTCGCCCCGCTCCGTCGCGTCAGTCGGCGACGCGTCAGTCGGCGACGTCGATCGGGTAGCGGTTGGTCTCGACTCCCGCGGCGGTGACCACTTGGACCTCGACCCGGCCCGGCTCGACCTCCACCGGCACCGGCACGGTGAGCGTCGCGTCCGCGGGGTTGGAGAAGCCGCCGCCGACGGGGATCAGCGGGACCGGCACATGCACCGCGCCGACCCTGACCACCATCCGGGACAGCCGCTCCGGTTCGCCCGCGCCCGGCGGCACGAAGCCCGCGCCGCGGATCTCGATGTCGTCACCGGTACGGATCGGCGCGTGCAGGTCGCCGATCTCGCGGGCCCGTACGACCGAGAGCACCACGGGACGGCCGCCCTCCGCGTACTTGCCGGTGAGATACGTCGCCGCGGAGACGATCACCAGCAGAGCCAGGCCCCATGGCAGGTCGGGCAGTTGGTCGGGCTGGCGTGCGAGACGGACGGCGGCGAAGACCACGGCGACGCCGCTGACCAGGACGTACTGCACGTCGCAGAACGAGCCGCGCCCCGAGTCGTCGGTGAGCAGGTCGGAGGCGCGGGGACGGTCGGCGCGCACCTTCTGGAGGCGCTGGTGCTGCACGCGCACCGCGACGGTGCGGCGTACGAAGACGGCCACGGCACAGCTCAGGGCGAGGACGGTCAACAGCCCCGCGCCACGGGAGAGTTCAAGCCCCTCGATCAGAGCCTGACGCTCGGACGGACCGGAGCGGCCCGCGAGTTCGAGCGCGAGGACGAGGATGTCGTACACCGCGAGGAGCACCCAGGACGCCGCCACCGTGCGCGACGTGGAGAGCCTGTTGTCCTCGCCGATGAGCGGGGCCAGTGCTCCGCCGCGCGCCCTGTGCAGATGCGCGGCCAGCGAGACCGCGCCCGCCGCGAGCACGGCGGCGATCAGTGAAGCGGTGCGCCCGGCCGTCCATCCCACCACCAGTGCGGTGAGCAACTGCGCGACGAGCAGCGCCCCGACGGCGGCCCAGACGCCGATGACGGTGTGCCGCCACACGGAGCCCAGCCGCACCGCGCCCTCTTCGCGCGCCCGGTCGGCGACCGTACGGGCGGCACGCGTCAACTCGTCGGAGACCCACTGGCGCGAGGCGCCGGGCGAGTGGGCGAGGGCGGCGGGAAGGCCCTTCCCGGCGGCGAGTTCGTCGCGGCGGCGGCGGAAGTCCGCCAGGGCCTTCCGGTGTCCCTCCCGGGCGCCGTGCGGGCAGTCGCCGCAGGTGCAGGAGGTGGAGTGGGCACGCGGCGAGCCGCCTGACGAGGTTCCCGAAGCGGTCCCTGATGCGCTGCCCGAAGAGGCGCCCGAGGAGACGGACTTCTGGAGCGGGACGGCCTCGTCGCCTTCGCCGCCACCGCCGCTCGTTCCGTCCCGTGCCGTGTCCACGGCCACTGTGCAACCCCGCCTCTCAACACGTGCGTGAAAGGCGCATTGTGCCTTACGGGCAGAGGGACGACGGCGGCAGGGCGCCGTTCGTCACCCGGCCGTGTGAGACGGGGCTTCGCCGGTCGACGCGGCGCCTCCCGGCAGGACGACGGCAGGGGGCACCGCCCGGGCTGGAGGCCCGAGGGGGCCCGTCCGGGCGTTGCGAGGATGCGCTCAATTGTCCGAAATCGAGGTTCTTCCAGGGCAGCTGCGGCGGCTAGCGTGCCGGGGGACCCGGAGCAGCACCGACTCGACCACCCTTGGGGGAACACATGGCGGCGGACGGCATCGCCGAACTGTCCCAGCTCAGCCCCGACTTCGTCCGCGATCCCTACCCCGTCTACGCCGCACTGCGAGCCGAGGCCCCCGTGCACCACGTGCGCGCCCCCGGCGGCGAGGAGTTCTGGCTCGTCGTCGGTCACGAGGCGTGCCGCGCCGCTTTCACCGACCCGCGGCTGAGCCGCGACTGGCTGGGACACGGCGGCTTCGACCGGATCGACAACACCGCGGAAGCCCAGCCCGCGATGGCGCACATGCTGATGGCGGAGCCGCCCGACCACACGCGGCTGCGGCGGCTGGTGGCCGGGGAGTTCACGCCGCGCCGCATCGCGCGGCTGGAGCCCCGCATCCAGGAGATCACCGACGATCTGCTCGACGCGATGCTCACCGGGGACGAGCGGCGCGCCGACCTGATCGCCTCCCTCGCCTTCCCGCTGCCGATGACCGTCATCTGCGAACTGCTCGGCGTCCCGGAGCTGGACCGCGAGGCCTTCCGCGGCTGGTCCAACGAGATGGTCGCCCGCACCAGCCCCGAGGCGGAGCAGCGCGCGTACGAGGAGATGCCCGCGTATCTCGCGGGGCTCATCGAGTCCAAGCGAGCCGATCCGGGCGAGGACGTGCTCAGCAAGATGATCCACGCCGTCGACGACGGCGGCGACCGGCTCTCGCCCGACGAACTCATCGGCATGTCGGTGCTGTTGCTCATCGCCGGCCATGAGACGACCGTCAACCTCATCGGCAACGGCATGCGCGCGCTCTTCGACCACCCCGGCCAACTCGCCGAGCTGCGCTCGGACTTGAGCCTGATCGACGGAGCCGTGGAGGAGATGCTCCGCTACGACGGCCCCGTCGAGACGTGCACGGAGCGTCTCGCGGTCGAGGACGTGGAGATGGGCGGCGTGACCGTGCCGGCGGGCTCGACCGTGCTGATCGCCATGGCCGACGCGGACCGCGACCCGGAGCGTTTCAAGGAACCGGACCGCTTCGACATCCGGCGCGACGCCCGCGGCCACATCGCCTTCGGGCACGGGCTGCACTACTGCCTCGGGGCCCCGCTGGCCCGGCTGGAGGGGCGGGTCGCGATCCGTTCACTGCTGGAGCGCTGCCCCGGCATCACGGCGGACGCGGACGAGTCGGCGCTCCAGTGGGTGCCCGGGATGCTGATGCGTGGAGTGAAGCAGCTGCCGGTGCGCTGGTGAGCCGGCCCGCGCCCGGCCCCCAGGGGGAGGCCGCGTCCGGCCGGAGACGGGACGGGCCATAGGCTCCCGAGCCATGGACGTACTCATACACGTTTTCGTCGGCCTCCACATCATCGGCATCGCGGCCCTGCTGGGCGGCTTCTTCTTCCAGATGAAGGCGATGCGTGCGGACGAGGCCCGCTTCGTGCCCGGCATGCTGCACGGCGCGTTCACCATGCTGCTGACCGGAATGGTCCTCGTCGGGCTCGACGAGGCCAACGGCGATCCCGTGAACAACGTCAAGATCGGCGTCAAGCTCGCGCTGCTCGTGGTGATTCTCGGGCTGGTGTACGTGAAGAGGGACGAGGACAAAGTGCCCTCGTCCCTCTTCGGCACGGTCGGCGCCCTGACGGTGGCGAACATCTTCATCGCCGTGCTGTGGACCTGACGTCCGTCCTGTGAGCCTTGCCGCGCTGTGAAAGCGGCGCCCTCCCCGCGGCGTTGACGGGCCCGCCGGCGAACTCGCCATGACGGCCCGCGGCTCGCCCCTGCCCGCGGGTGTGCGGACCGGGGTCGCCTCCGGGCGTCAGCCGGGGCGCACCGCCGAGTGGAAGGGCATGTAGCTGACGTCCTCGTAGGTCACGTCCGCACCCGGCTTCGGCGCGTGGATCATCTGCCCGCCGCCGACGTAGATGCCGACGTGGCTGATGTCGTCGTAGAAGAAGACCAGATCGCCCGCCTTCATGTCGGACTTGGCGACCTTCGTGCCGACCTTCACCTGGTCCCACGTCGTACGGGGCAGAGAGATGCCGGCGGCCTTCCACGCGCCCTGGGTGAGTCCCGAGCAGTCGAAGGAGCTCGGGCCCGTGGCGCCCCACACGTACGGCTTGCCCAACTGCGCCTTCGCGTAGGCGAGAACCTTCTCGACCTGTGACGAGTGCGAACCGCCGCCCGTCTGGGAGCCGTCGCCCTTCTCGGCCTCGCGGCGGGCCTCCTCGGCGCGCTCGGCCGCCTTGCGCGCCGCTTCCTGCTTCTTCTTCTCGATCGCCGCCAGACGGGCCTTCTCCTCCGCCGTCAGCTTCGACAGCAGCTTCCGCGCCTCGGCGAGCTTGTCCTGCACTTCCTGCTTGTTCTTCTTCAGCGCCTTCTGGGACGCGCTGAGCGACGCCAGCTCCTCGGTGGCGTGTTCGCGCTTGCTCTGGGCCGCCTTCCGCTGCTTCTCGAAGTCGGTGACCGCCTCCTTCTGACGGCCGGTCATCCGGTCGAGCATGTGCGTCTGCTGGAAGAACTGCTGAGGGTCCTCGGTGAGCAGGAGGGTCGCGGTCTGCGACATGCCGCCCGTGCGGTACTGCGCGGTCGCGTAGTTGCCGAGGGTGCGGCGGGCGTCGTTGAGTTTCGCTGTGCGCTCGGCCGCCTCGTCGAGGGATCTGTCGGCCTTCTTGCGCTGTGCGTCCGTCTTCTCTTTGGCCTCGTTGTACTTCTGCGTGGAGGTCTCGGCCTGCTGGTACAGCTTGTCGACCTTCTTCTTGACCTCCGAGATCGACGGCTTGTCGTCCGGGGCGGCCTGGGCGCTCTGCGAGAGCAGGGAGACGGAGGCGAGCGCGGCCGTGGTGACGCCGAGCACCCCCCGCTTCGTCGAGGCGGACTTCAGTATCCGGGTGCGCGGCTTGCGGTGGGACGCCAAGACCCGCAACTCCTTCCGTGAACCGCCTACCGGGTTAGCTGACGGGTTCGGGCTCTCGGAAGGCGGCCCTACGGGTCGTGCACGGTGCTTCCGTGGTGCGACTTCCCGATTCACCCCGGGTGCCTGCGCCGGTTGTCGGCGCACGCGGTGGGTCCCCGGCTCCGTCGGCAGCGTCTGTCGTACGACCGTCGGATGCCCGTCGGATTCGGCGGAGGCGGCCCGTGCCGACGCTTTCGCCGGACATTGGTGCGGACCGCCTGGCACGGCACCGTAGCGAGATGTGGGGCGTCTGTGAAGGCCGTTAGGTGATACGTCCGATATCTGTTCGTTATCCCGTGCGGGAGGTGGCGGCGCGGTGTCGGCGCGGCAATCTAGACTTCTCCGACGATGAGCAGCCTCTTCGACGACAGCTTCCTGGCGGACCTCGCACCCGTGCGCGCGGAGGGCAGCGCCACTCCCGGGCAGGACGGGCAGGAGGGGCCAAGTGGCCCCGAGGGGGCGGCCGGAGAGCCCCCCATCCAGGCCGGAGGCCCAGCGGGCGGCCCTGCGGGGGCCGGTCCGGGCGGCACGGGCTCGTATCACAGGGGCGGTTCGCCGCGGGTCGTCGTCGACGCGGACGCGCTGCTGGCGGAGATGAACGAGGCGCAGCGCGCGGCCGTCGAGCACACCGGCTCGCCGCTGCTGATCGTCGCGGGCGCCGGCTCCGGCAAGACCCGGGTCCTCACGCACCGGATCGCCTACCTCCTGGCGGCACGACATGTGCATCCCGGGCAGATTCTCGCCATCACCTTCACGAACAAGGCGGCGGGCGAGATGAAGGAGCGGGTGGAGGAACTCATCGGGCCCCGCGCCCAGTCGATGTGGGTGTCCACCTTCCACAGCGCGTGCGTACGCATCCTGCGCCGCGAGAGCAAGAAGCTCGGCTTCACCTCGTCCTTCTCGATCTACGACGCGGCGGACTCGAAGCGTCTGATGGCGCTGGTCTGCCGGGATCTCGACCTCGATCCGAAGCGGTATCCGCCCAAGGCGTTCAGCGCCAAGATCTCCAACCTCAAGAACGAACTGATCGACGAGGAGGACTTCGCGGGGCAGGCGTCGGGGGCGTATGAGAAAACTCTCGCCGAGGCGTACACGATGTACCAGGCGCGGCTGCGCGAGGCCAACGCCCTCGACTTCGACGACATCATCATGACGACCGTCCATCTGCTCCAGGCGTTCCCCGACGTCGCTGACCACTACCGGCGCCGCTTCCGCCACGTGCTCGTCGACGAGTACCAGGACACCAACCACGCCCAGTACATGCTGGTGCGGGAGCTGGTCGGCACCGGCGAGGCCCCGAGTGAGGGCGGCGGTGAGGTCGCGGGTGAGGGAGCCGCTGAGAGTGCCGTCCAGGGCGAGGGCACCGGCGGGGGTGAGGAAGGCGAGCGGCCGCGCCCGGCGCCGAAGCGCGCCGAGCTGTGTGTCGTAGGCGACGCGGACCAGTCGATCTACGCCTTCCGCGGCGCCACCATCCGCAACATCCTCCAATTCGAGGAGGACTATCCAGACGCCACGACGATCCTCCTCGAACAGAACTACCGCTCCACGCAGACGATCCTCAGCGCCGCCAACGCCGTCATCGAGCGGAACGAGAACCGCCGCCCGAAGAACCTGTGGACGGAGTCGGGCGCCGGCGCCCGCATCACCGGCTACGTCTCGGACACCGAGCACGACGAGGCGCAGTTCGTCGCGGACGAGATCGACCGGCTCACCGACGAGGGCGAGGCGCGCGCCGGCGACGTCGCCGTCTTCTACCGCACCAATGCGCAGTCACGTGTCTTCGAAGAGGTCTTCATCCGCGTCGGGCTGCCGTACAAGGTCGTCGGCGGCGTCCGCTTCTACGAGCGCCGTGAGGTGCGCGACGTACTGGCCTATCTGCGGGTGCTGGCCAACCCGGAGGACGCGGTGCCGCTGCGCCGCATCCTGAACGTGCCCAAGCGCGGCATCGGTGACCGGGCCGAGGCGATGATCGAGGCGCTCGCGCTCCGCGAGAAGATCACGTTTCCGCAGGCGCTCGCGCGCGTGGACGAGGCGTACGGGATGGCCGCCCGCTCGGCCAACGCGGTGCGGCGTTTCAACGTACTGATGGAGGAGCTGCGCACGGTCGTCGAGTCGGGCGCCGGACCCGCGACGGTGCTGGAGGCCGTGCTCGAACAGACCGGCTATCTCGCCGAGTTGCAGTCGTCGACCGATCCGCAGGACGAGACGCGCATCGAGAACCTCCAGGAACTGGCCGCCGTGGCCCTGGAGTTCGAGCAGGAGCGCGGCGAGGAGGAGCCGGGCACGCTCGCCGACTTCCTGGAGCAGGTGGCCCTCGTCGCGGACTCCGACCAGATCCCCGACGAAGAGGCGGGCGAGGAGACCGGCGTCATCACGCTCATGACCCTGCACACCGCCAAGGGCCTCGAGTTCCCGGTGGTCTTCCTCACCGGCATGGAGGACGGCGTCTTCCCGCATATGCGCGCCCTGGGGCAGACGAAGGAGCTGGAGGAGGAACGGCGGCTGGCGTACGTGGGCATCACGCGGGCCCGCAGGCGGCTCTATCTGACGCGGTCGGTGCTGCGGAGCGTGTGGGGGCAGCCGTCGTACAACCCGCCGTCCCGGTTCCTGGAGGAGATCCCGGACCACTACGTGGACTGGAAGCGCACCGGAGCGGCAGCGGGAGGCGGTGCGAGCGGCGGCGGGGGCATCGGCTCCGGCATCGGCGCCGGGCTCGGTGCGGCAGCGTCCCTGGCGGGCGGTGCGGGCGCGGGGCAGCGTCGAGGCGGGCCGAGCGGCTTCGCGACGCGGCGTACGTCGGACCGTCCTGTCGTCTCGCTGTCGATCGGTGACCGTGTCACGCACGACAGCTTCGGTCTCGGCACGGTCGTCGCCGTGAAGGGCAGCGGTGACAACTCGGAGGCGACGATCGACTTCGGCGGCGAGAAGCCCAAGCGGCTGCTGCTGCGGTACGCGCCGGTGGAGAAGCTGTAGCGCGGGGTTCGCGGTTCGCTCGCGGGTGCCGGTGGGCACGGCTCGCACGCGCGCCCGTGCGAACCGCCGCCCGGGGAGCGTGAGTTACTCGGGGTCGAGGCCCTTGCCGCGCAGCCACGGAAGCGGGTCGATGGCGTCGCCGCCGCCCGGATGCACCTCGAAGTGCAGGTGCGGGCCCGTGGAGTTGCCCGAGGTGCCGGAGTAGCCGATGGTGTCTCCGGCCTTGACCTGACCGGAGCGGATCTTGGTGCTGCTGAGGTGGCAGTACCAGGTCTCGGTGCCGTCGGGCGCGGTCACGACGGCCATATTGCCGAAGGACACGTCGTACTTGGTGGTGACGGTGCCGTCCGTGGCGGCCATCACGGGAGTGCCCTCGCTGACGGGGAAGTCGATCCCCGTGTGGACGGACATCCAGTTGAGCCCTGCCTGCCCGTAAGTCGCGCTGAGGCCGTGCTCCTTGACGGGGAGTGCGAACTTCGGCCGCAGGGCCTCCTTGCGGGCGGCTTCCTTCGCCTTGCGTTTGCGCTCCGCCTCCTGGCGTGCCTGGAGGTCGAGGCGCTCCTGTGCACGGCTGGCGCGGTCCGCGAAGTCGTCGGCGTCGGCGGAGAGTCCGGCGAGCTGGGTGTCGAGCTTCTTGTTGGCGGGCTTGACGGGCACGTCGGCCGAGGCCTGCGTCGTCTGGTCGTCCTGCGGGGCGTTGCCCGCGACGGACGCCGCCGCCGCTGCGGCCACGCCCATCACGGCGACGGACGGCACGGCCACGGTGAGGAGCGCGGAACGCCTGGGCCTGGGGGACCGGCGGCGACCGGGGAGGTGCGCGACGGTCAGGTCCCGGTCGGGACCGGGGCGGGCGGCCGGGGTGTCGAGATCCCCGGGATGGTCGGGAACCTCGTACGACTCGAAGGCCTCGTAGGCGTCGTCGAGATGCCCGCCGGCCCCGCCGGGCTCGTCGAATCGTGCGGGGGAGTCCGCACCGTGGGCGTCGAGTCCGTCGTAGGCGTCGAACGCGGGAAGGGCCGCTGTGTGGTCGGCGTCGGCAGCGTGCGCGAACGCCTCGTCGTCGTACGAGGGTTGCTGCTGTGCATGGGTGCCGTAGCCGTCAGCGGCCCCGGGTTCGTAGCTGTCGTAGGACTCGTACGTCTCATGAGTCTCGAAGGGTCCATGGGACTCGTAGGAGTCTGCTGCGGCGCCGTCGTGGCCCTGGGCGGCGGACTGGTCGTAACCGTAGGCGTCCCAGCTGCCGGTGGCGTCGGAGAAGTCCCACTGCCCGCCCTGCTCCCACTGCCCCGCGTCCCACTGACCGCCGCTGTAGCCGAAGTCGGCCTGGCCGGCGTCGGGTTGGACGGGCACGTCGGCGGTCTGCGGGAAGCCGGCGCTCGCCCAGGTCGCGTTCGTGTCGTACGTCCCGGTGTCGTAGCCGCCGAAGCCGGAGCCCGTCTCGTACGAGTCGTATGTGCCGGTGTCGTACGACTCGGTGCTGTACGCACCGGTGTTGTACGTGCCCGTGTCGTACGCGCCCGTGCTGTACGCGCCGCTGTCGTACGTGCCTGTGTCGTACGCGGAGTGGCCGGAGTAGGCGTCGTAGGTGCCCGTGCCCGACGTCCAGCCGCCGCCGTCAGTGCCGCCGGTGCTCCCGTCGGGGATCGAGCCGAAGAGCGGATCCGCGTCGTAGGAGTAGCCGTGGGTGTCGTATCCGCCCGTGGAGTACCCGCCGTACGCGGCGGATTGGTCGTAGCCCTGCTGTGCGTAGATGCCGTGCGCCGCCTGCTCGTACTGTCCGGCGCCGGAAGCCGCGTACGAGAAGCCGGGAGAGGTGTCGGCCGGGAACAGAGTTCCCGACGGGTGACTGTCGTTCACCACCAACTTCTCTTTCGCCTCGACAGCAAGGGGCGGAGCAGTGCGGTGACTGTACCCGGCGGTACGTGAGGACGACAATCTTCCACAGGTTTCATGGCCCGCAGAAACGGGCATTCGGTCGCCTTTCGGGGCTCTGCGAACGCTTATTTGGCCTTGCGTTCGATGACTGTTCGACGAACTTCGTTGTCTTGGCGGGCTGTCGGGAGGCGCGGGCGAAATCCGTTGGCGGGCGGGCGTCGTGGGTTCGGAGGTCTCCGACTGGTCCATGAACGCGGGGTGTTGGGGCCCGGGCTCAGGCCGAAGCGGATGAGCGAGGGGGGCCGGGCGGGCGAGCAGGGCGGCCGAGCCGCAGCCGGAGCGAGGTGGCGGCGGCCCCGGGGCTCGCACGGTGTGCCGGGGGTGTCGGGGCTCGCGGTGACGTGAGACCTCGCGGTGACGTGAGACGGGGCGGGCGGGGCCGGAGGGGCCGCAGCCTCGTGTGATTTCCCCCTCGCTTACGGACCGGAAGCGCCCCGGTGCGGGATGCTGGGGATAACGTTCGTTCACTTGGGCGGTCGCGGATGCCCTCCGCGGATGCGCAGCACCGTCGCAGAACCGAATCCCGGAGACCGGAGAGCCGTCGAGATGGAGGCAGTCATGAGTGTGTCGGGTCCGATCCGCGTGGTGGTCGCCAAGCCGGGGCTCGACGGTCATGACCGCGGGGCCAAGGTCATCGCACGCGCGCTGCGCGACGCGGGCATGGAGGTCATCTACACGGGGCTGCACCAGACGCCGGAGCAGATCGTGGACACCGCGATCCAGGAGGACGCGGAGGCCATCGGCCTGTCCATCCTCTCCGGCGCTCACAACACGCTCTTCGCGAAGGTGCTGGAGCTGCTGCGCGAGCGGGACGCGGAGGACATCAAGGTCTTCGGCGGCGGCATCATCCCCGAGGACGACATCGCCCCTCTCAAGGAGAGCGGTGTCGCGGAGATCTTCACGCCGGGCGCGACGACCACCGAGGTCGTCGAATGGATCCGGGCGAACGTCGGACGGCTGGCCGCCTGACCCCTACTGCCCGCTGGGCCCGTGCTCGCTCTCGCCCCGGTCCGTACGGTCTCCGCTCGGCGTCTGCTCTCGGGTCCGTTCCGCCTCTCCGGCCCGTTCCGCCTCTCCGCTCAACTCCGCCCGTATCTCCGCGCGCAGCCGCAGCGTGGCCACGAGGCGCTGGAACGCCTCCGCCCAGTACGCTCCCGCGCCCGGTGACCCGCCTTCCGGCTCGTCCGGCACCGCCGCCAGCGGCTCCAGCCGCGCCGCGTCGACGGGCGCGAGGCAGCGCTCGGCCAGGCCGAGGACGCCGCTGAAGCTCCAGGGATAGCTGCCCGCGTCCCGTGCGATCTCCAGGGCGTCGACCACGGCCCGCCCCAGCCGCTCCGACCACGGCACCGCGCACACCCCGAGCAGGCGGAACGCGTCCGACAGCCCGTGCGCCTCGATGAAGCCAGCCGCCCACGCGGCGCGCTCTTCCTCGGGAAGCACCGCGAGGAGCCTGGCCGCATCCCCCGGGCCCTCCGCGGGCGGGGCGGTGGGATGCCCGACCAGCGCCCGGGCCCACTCCACGTCCCGCTGGCGCACCGCGGCGCGGCACCACGCCCCGTGCAGGTCCTCTCTCCAGTCGTCGGCGACGGGGAGAGCGACGATCTCCCGCGCGCCGCGCCCGCCGAACTGCTCCCGCCATGCCGACAGCGGCGCCGCCTCCACCAACTGCCCCAGCCACCAGGCACGTTCACCCCGGCCGGCGGGCGGCTTGGGCGCCACGCCGTCCCGCTGCATGTCCGCGTCGCACTCGTGCGGTGCCTCGACCGCGATGCGCGGCGTCGTGGACAGAGGGTCCTGCGTGACGTACGTACGCGCCCGGGCCGCCATGCGCGCGGCGAACGCGGAGCCGGGCAGGGTGCCCAGCAGTTCCGCCGCGGTGGCGCGCACCGTACGGGAGCGGTCGCTCAGCGCCTGTTCGAGGAACTCCTCGTCGGACGGGCGGAGAGACTCGCGCAGCGAGTCGAGGAACATCAGCCGGTCCTCGGCCCGTTCCGCGGACCACGTGCCGGCGAGCAGGGCGATGCCCGCCGCGGGGTCACGGCGGCGGAGCGAGGCGAGCAGAGCGACGCGCTCCGAGAACAGGCCCTCGTCCCACAGGCGACGGGCCGCCTCGGGGGCGAACCCGGGCTGCGCCGCGGCCGGTTGCTCCGCCGCGCCGGCGGCACGCTGCCGCGGCTGGCCGTTGCGCAGGGCGAACTTCCACTCGGGGTTGAGCCGGGCGAGCCACAGCGCTCGCGGACCCGCGAACTCCAGTGTCTCCGCGCGGAGATCGGTGCGCGCGCGAGCCGCGTCCAGCAGATCCGGCAGCTGTGCGTCGGGGGCGCGGTAGCCGTACTCGTTGGCGGCGGCGAGCCACTGCGGCAGCAGCTCGGCCAGATCCGGTGTCGTGCCCCGCCGTCCGCCTCCCGCGCCCGCGCCTCCCGAACGGCCGGCGAGCAGCAGCGTCAGCCGCCGCGCGGCCGCGGCGGGCAGCGGGGGCCGCGAGTCCTCGGGGGCCGGCGCGAGCCGGGCCGCGGCGGGCGCGGGCAGCAGCCCCGCGCGGTGACGGACGGTCTCCACGGCTGCCGCGTCCAGCAGCGCCGCGGGCGTTCCGCCCGGTGGCGTACGCCGGGTGCTCCCGAGAAGAGCGGCCGTGACGAGCTCGCCCCACGTCGCGCTCGCGGCGCCCTGATCGTCGGTGAGCAGCGATGCGGCGGTCATCGGTCACCTCCCGGCCGGCCGGTGGCGGGGACGGCGCGGCCCCGTACCCGCAGGATCGGAGTCACAGCGGCACCGCCTCTCCCTCGCTCCAGGCCGTGTACGGGGAGAACCCCTTGTGCCCGCACTCGCCGAAGACGGTGACGGGCCTGCCGCCCGATATCGCCGTGAGCCTCCACAGCGCGGCGGACGAGATCCCGGGCGCTATCGGGACGGCGAACTCGCCGTCCGCATCGGCCAGTTGCCGCATCCCGCCGCCGGTCGCACCGGCGCCACCCCCGGCGACCGCGCCACCGCCGGCCACTCCACCGCTCCCTTCGTGTTCGCCGAACGTCGGCACGACGCCGCCGAGCACTGCCGGCCAGGCCTCCAGCCAGGGGTCGTCGCACAGTGCCCGCCCGTACGAGGCCAGGGCGTCGGTCACCGTGCCCCCTTCCGGCACCGGACCGTCCGGCGATGCCGTGCGCGTCTCGCCCAACACCGCGCGCAGCGGGCGCGCCCCCGGGTGGTAGGCCAGCTCCGCCCCTATCGACGAGCCGACGGGGAGGGCCTGTTCGGGCGCGCGATTCCCCGCCGCGTACGACAGCAGCAGCGCGAAGCGGCCCGACTCCCGGCCGCGGAGCCATATGCGCCGGGCTGTCAGGCGCCCCTCCTCCGTGTCCCGCTGCGCGAGCACCAACCACTCGTCGCCGACCTTCTCTCCGTCGCCCGACAGCAGCTCCGCGGAGCCGACGGTGAAGCCCACCCGTGCGCGCACTGTCGCGGCGAGCGGCTCCGGGAGGGCGTCCAGGGCGAGGACGCCCCGGTCCAGCAGATGGAGAAGCGCGATCTCCGACAGCAGCCGTGCGGGCCAGCCACCGTAGGCGTCCTCGGGCTGCGCGGACGCCTGGCCGGGGACGGGGATCGCGCCGAACTCCCGTATGCGCGCGGCCAGTCCGGGAGCCTGGGCGTCGACCATGCGCGAGGCCGTCTCCTCCCACTGCGCACGGTCGCCCTGCTCCGTGCCCGCGAGCCCGCCGCGGAGCATGTCGGCCAGGCGCTCCTCGAGTTCGGTGGCGCCCGCCCTGACGCGGCGCATCCGGCGCTCCGCACGGCGGCGGGCGGCCTCCGGGTCCGCCTGGCGCCCGCCGCTGCCGCCCTCCCTGATCCCGCCGGTCCCGGCGGAGTCGCCGTCTCCCTCGGCCTCCACGCGGCCGGCGGCACGGGCGGCGCGCTCGCGGCGCCCGCTCAGCCACTCGCCGGCCCAGTCCGGCGGCTCCCCGCCGGGCTGCGCCTCCTCGCCGGCCCAGAGCAGCAGCAGCCCGAGCGCGTGCTTGCAGGGCAGCTTCCGGCTGGGGCAACTGCACTTGTAGCCCGGCCCGTTCAGGGCGCCGCCGGATCCGCCCGCGCCTCCTGTGCCGGCCGCGGCCCCGCCGCCGCCGAGATCCACGACTGTCCGGTACGGCCTGCTTCCGCTGCCCTCGCACAGGCCCCACACGGCGCCCGCCCCCGACCCCGCCTCCGACCACTGGCCCGGTGCGGAGAGCCGGCTTCCGGCCCTGCGCGACGCGTCGTCAGGAGCGAGTGCCAGCACCTCTTCCGCCGTCCAGCGGACCCCCTGTCCAGTCATGGCTCCGACCGTACGAGCAGCCACTGACATTCAGGCTCCGCAGCGCGACGAGACGGACGTCGTTGCAGGTCAGAGCGGATATGAGGGGTGACTGTCAGTGGCGGGGTGCACGCTGGCAGGCACATCGACCGCATGTACCGATCGCCATGTGTGGAGGGGGACCCGTGACCGATTCCCGCGCCGCGAGCGCCACGGGTGCGACGAGCACCGTCGACCAGCCCGCACTGCGGCCGCACGCCGAGGACGCCTTCGCCGGCGAGCTGCGGGCCCTGGCCGCGGCGGACGACAGGCCGCGCCCCGAGCGGTGGCGCCTCTCGCCGTGGGCCGTCTCCACCTATCTGCTCGGCGGTGAGCTGCCCGACGGCACGGTGATCACGCCGAAGTACGTGGGGCCGCGCCGCCTCGTCGAGGTCGCCGTCAGCACGCTGGCCACCGACCGGGCGCTGCTCCTCCTCGGCGTGCCCGGCACGGCCAAGACCTGGGTGTCGGAGCACCTCGCGGCGGCCGTCAGCGGAGATTCGACACTCCTGGTGCAGGGCACGGCGGGCACCGCGGAGGAGGCGGTGCGCTACGGATGGAACTACGCGCAGCTGCTCGCCGACGGGCCGAGCCGCGCGGCCCTGGTGCCCAGTCCCGTGATGCGCGCGATGGCGGAGGGGATGACGGCGCGGGTCGAGGAGCTCACGCGCATCCCCGCCGACGTCCAGGACAGCCTGATCACCGTGCTGTCGGAGAAGACGCTGCCGATACCGGAGCTGGGCGAGGAGGTCCAGGCGGTGCGGGGCTTCAACCTCATCGCGACGGCCAACGACCGCGACCGCGGGGTGAACGAGCTCTCCAGCGCCCTGCGCCGCCGGTTCAACACGGTGGTGCTGCCCCTGCCCGAGACGGCGGAGGCGGAGGTCGACATCGTCGCGCGCCGCGTCGACCAGCTCGGCCGCTCCCTCGACCTGCCGTCAGCGGCCGACGGCGCGGCCGAGATACGGCGGGTCGTGACGGTCTTCCGCGAGCTGCGCGACGGTGTGACGGCCGACGGGCGTACGAAGATCAAGTCCCCGTCGGGCACGCTCTCCACGGCGGAGGCGATCTCCGTCGTCACCGGCGGCATGGCGCTCGCGGCCCACTTCGGCGACGGCGTGCTGCGGGCGGGCGACGTGGCCGCCGGGGTCCTCGGCGCCGTCGTGCGCGACCCGTCCTCGGACCGCGTCGTGTGGCAGGAGTACCTGGAGGCGGTCGTACGGGAACGTGACGGCTGGAAGGACTTCTACCGCGCCTGCCGAGAGGTCTCCGCGTGACGGCTGCGGGTGCGCAGACCGGCGGCTCCGCCGGTGAAGTCGGCGGCGCGCCCCTGCTGTTGGGCGTGCGGCACCACGGGCCGGGCTCGGCGCGCGCGGTGCGCGCCGCCCTGGAGGCGCGGCGGCCGCGGGTGCTGCTCATCGAGGGGCCGCCCGAGGCGGACGGCATCGTGCCGCTCGCCGGGGACGAGGCCATGCGTCCGCCCGTGGCGCTGCTCGCGCACGCCGCGGACGAGCCGGGCAGGGCGGCGTTCTGGCCGCTCGCCGGGTTCTCCCCGGAGTGGGTCGCGATCCGCTGGGCGCTGGAGGCCGGAGTTCCGGTCCGCTTCATCGACCTCCCGGCGGCGCACGCGCTCGCTCTCGCCGGCGACGACGGAGGGGCGGGACCGGGAGCCGCACCCGACGGCACGCCCGATCCCGGCCCGGGCAAGGACGGCCCGGAGGGCGGTAGTTCGGGCGGGAGCGGCGGTTCGGGCGAAGACGGCGAGCCGGTCGCCGCCGAGTCGGTGCGGCTCGATCCGCTCGCCGTGCTCGCGGAGGCCGCGGGGTACGACGACGCCGAACGCTGGTGGGAGGACGTGGTGGAGCACCGCCGCGAGGAGCGGACCGGCTCCGACCCGTACGCGCCCTTCGCCGTGCTCGGCGAGGCCATGGCCGCCCTGCGCGAGCAGCACGGCACCGCGAATGCCGACGGGTCCGGGAGCACACACGGCACCCACCGGCGGGACGAGCTCCGCGAGGCCCATATGCGGCTCCGTCTGCGCGACGCAGTCCGGGAGTTCGGGGCGGGCGGCGTCGCCGTCGTGTGCGGCGCGTGGCATGTCCCGGCGCTCGCCGCGAAGGCGAAGGTCACCGACGACAGGCGCCTGCTCACGGGCCTGCCGAGGGTGAGGGCGGAGATCACCTGGGTTCCCTGGACGCACCGCAGGCTCGCGCGCCACAGCGGTTACGGCGCGGGCATCACCTCTCCCGGCTGGTACGGCCATCTCTTCGCCTCGCCCGACCGCGTCGTCGAGCGCTGGATGACGAAGGCGGCCCGCCTGCTGCGCGACGAGGACCACGGCGTCTCGTCGGCGCACGTCATCGAGGCCGTCCGGATGGCCGACGCGCTGGCGGCCATGCGCGGCAGGCCCCTGGCGGGGCTGACCGAGACGATCGACGCGGTGCGGGCGGTGATGTGCGAGGGCTCCGACGTGCCGCTCGCGCTCGTACGCGACAAGCTCGTCGTCGGGGACGTCCTCGGCGAGGTGCCCGAGGGGGCGCCCGCCGTGCCGCTCCAGCGGGATCTGGCCCGGCAGCAGCGCACACTCCGGCTCAAACCGGAGGCCTCCGCACGGGAGTTGGAGCTGGATCTGCGCAAGGACACGGACGCCGCGCGCAGCCGTCTCCTGCACCGGCTGCGCCTGCTGGGCATCGACTGGGCGGTGCCCGCGCACTCCCGCAGCGGCTCCACCGGCACGTTCCGGGAGAGCTGGCGGCTGTGCTGGGAGCCGGAGCTGTCGGTGCGTACGGCCGAAGCGGGCGTGTGGGGCACGACGGTGGAGAGCGCGGCCACGGCCAAGGCCGTGTCGCAGGCCGTCGGCGCCACGGCCCTGTCGGAGGTCACGGCCCTCGCGGAGCACTGCCTGCTGGCGGAGCTGTCCGAGGCGCTGAAGGTGGTCATGCGGGCGCTGGCCGACCGCGCCGCGCTGGACGCCGACGTCGGCCGGCTCGCCGACGCCCTTCCGGCGCTGGTGCGTTCGGTGCGGTACGGCAATGTGCGCGGCACCGACTCGGCGGCTCTCACCGAGGTCGCCGTGGGGCTGGCGGAGCGGGTGTGCGTGGGCCTGCCGCCGGCGTGCGCCGGGCTCGACGCGGACGGTGCGCGGCGCATGCGCGGCCATATCGACGCCGTCCACGGGGCCATGGCGCTCCTGGCACAGGCACGCGAGGAGCGGGCGCCCGCCGCGAGCGGACCAGGGGATGCGCCTGCCGCCGAGGACACCGGCGTGCGGTCGCGCTGGCGCACGGCACTGCGCAAGCTCGCCGTGCGCGACCGGATACCGGGCCTGATCCGCGGCCGCTGCGTCCGACTGCTGCTGGACGACGCGCAGTTGACGCAGCGGGAGGCGGCGCGGCTGATGCGGCTGGCGCTCTCGCCCGGCACCGCACCGCCCGAGGCGGCGGCGTGGATCGAGGGTTTCCTGGCGGGCGGCGGAATGCTGCTCGTCCACGACGAGCGGCTGCTGGCTCTCGTGGACGGCTGGCTGTCGTCCGTGCCGCCCGACGCCTTCACGGACGTACTGCCGCTGCTGCGCCGCACGTTCGCCGAGTTCGAGTCCGGCGTGCGGCGCGCCGTGGGCGAACTGGTGCGGCGTGGCGGCCTGTTCGCGGCGGACGACTCCGGGGCGCACGAGGGCGGGCCGGGCGCGGGCGGTTCGATGCCGCCGATGCGGCCGGTACGTCCGGGATTCGGGCACGGCCTGGACGCGTCCCGCGCGGACGCGGTGCTGCCGACGCTGCGGCTGCTGCTCCAGGACGCGGAGAGCCTGGACGCCCAAGAAGAGGCGGGCGTGGAAGCGGACGAAGCCGCGGACAGACAGGCGGACACCCCAGCGCATGTACATGGCGCGGCCAACGATGACCGTGGGGCAAGGCACGAGGAGGCACCCGTATGACCGGAACGGCTCCCGCCGGCCACGGTCCGGCCGGCGGCGCGGAGGAGCTCACCCCCGCCGTCGAACGACTGCGCCGCTGGCGCCTGGTGCTCGGCGGCGACGGCACCTCCGACGGCACCGGATACGAGCCGGGCGGCACGGACGCGGCCATGGACCGCACGCTCCAGGCGCTCTACGGCAGCGGACCTGAGGACGAGACGGCACGCGGCCGCGGCAGCGAGCGCACCGGAGGTCTCGCCGGTTCGGCCCCCCAAGTGGCGCGATGGCTGGGGGACATCAGGACGTACTTCCCCAGCTCGGTCGTGCAGGTGATGCAGCGCGACGCCATCGAGCGGCTCAACCTCTCCGCCCTGCTGCTGGAGCCGGAGATGCTGGAGGCCGTGGAGCCGGACGTGCACCTCGTGGGCACGCTCCTCTCGCTGAAGGCGGCCCTGCCGGAGACGAGCAGGGAGACGGCGCGCGCGGTGGTGCGCAAGGTCGTCGCGGAGCTGGAGAAGAGGCTCTCCGCCCGCACGCGTTCGACGCTGACCGGCGCGCTCGACCGCTCCGCCAAGGTGCACCGACCCCGCCACCGCGACATCGACTGGAACCGCACCATCCGGGCCAATCTCAAGAACTATCTGCCCGAGCACCGGACGGTCGTCCCGGAACGGCTCGTCGGCTACGGGCGCGCGTCGCAGAGTGTGAAGAAGGACGTGATCCTCTGCATCGACCAGTCGGGATCGATGGCGGCGTCCGTCGTGCACGCGTCGGTCTTCGGAGCGGTGCTCGCGTCGATCCGTTCGCTCGACACCCGGCTCGTCGTCTTCGACACCAGCGTCGTCGACCTCACCGACGAACTCGACGACCCCGTCGACGTGCTCTTCGGCACGCAGCTCGGCGGCGGCACCGACATCAACAGGGCCCTGGCGTACTGCCAGTCGCAGATCAGCCGCCCCGCCGAGACCGTCGTCGTCCTCATCAGCGACCTCTACGAGGGCGGCATACGCGACGAGATGCTCAAGCGGGTCGCGCAGATGAAGGCGGCGGGCGTGCAGTTCGTCTCGCTGCTGGCCCTGTCGGACGAGGGGGCGCCGGCGTACGACCGCTCGCACGCAAGCGCCCTCGCAGCCCTCGGAGTTCCGGCCTTCGCCTGCACACCGGACCACTTCCCCGAGGTGATGGCGGCGGCCGTCGAGAAGCGGCCGCTCCCGGTCCCCGACGAGTGAACCGGCGGCCACCGGTCCCCGCGAGGAGCACCGTGACCACGAAGTGAACAAGTTGTGACGGCAGTTGCGGCGGTGACCCGCGGCCGTGCAAAGATCTCCGTTGTCCGGAACGCAGCGCGCCCGGCGGGCGGTCGAGCCCCCTGAGCAGCGTGCGCCCGTGCTTCTCCGTCCATCTGGAAGGTCCCGCCTTGTCAGCAGCCGCAGCCGTGCCTGCCGCAGCGCGCGAGCCGCGCTCGGCCGCCGCGCGGCGGGGCCTGCTGACGTTGCTCTTCCTCGGCGGCTTCCTCGCTCTCGCCTTCGTCTTCGGCGGCAGTGCGCAGGCCGACTCCGGTACGGATCACGGCGGACCGAAGCCCCC
This sequence comes from Streptomyces winkii, assembly GCF_032248595.1. NCBI lineage: Bacteria > Bacillati > Actinomycetota > Actinomycetes > Kitasatosporales > Streptomycetaceae > Streptomyces > Streptomyces winkii. The sequence continues at coordinate 365,672 of NZ_JASTTH010000001.1, forward strand.
GGGCAAGGCGGCCGGGCTGCTGAACTCCGACGAGCCGGCGGGCTCCGCGAACGGCTCCCGCACGGACTCCCAGGACGGGCAGGCGCAGGCCGACGGCACCGGCACCGCCGACGAGGCGAAGCCGGGGCGCCACCTCACCAAGGCCCAACTCGCGGAGCGGCAGCGGAGCGCGGCCGAGCGCGCCGCCGCCGGTGCCGCCGACCAGGTCGAGGGGCCGGTGGCGGAGAGCGCCGACGGCGCCCGGCAGGTCACCGCCCCGGTCGGCGAGGCCGTCCAAGGCGTCGTGGACCGCGACGGGTTGCGCGAGCTGCCCGGCCGTCTCGGCCTCGGACAGCTCGGCGCCGGCGTCGTCGGCGGCGGCTCGGACTCCGGCGCCGGTCACGCTCCCGGCAGCGGTACGGACGGCGCGTCCGGCGACCGTACGTACGGCGCGCACGACTGCGCCGACGCGCAGTACTTCCACGGCGAGCGGGGCCTCGGGCCCGCGTTCTCCTTCTCCGGCACGGCCGCCCACACAGTGGCCGGCGACGGCACCGCAGGCGGCGACGGCGATCCGGCCGACCGGCTCCCGTTCCACCGCACGCCAGCGGTGCCCGCCCCGAGCACGTCCCAGCACGCCGGCGACGGCAGCCAGGACAAGCGCGGAGGCCCGCACCAGTCCGCCGCGGTCATCGCCGGCAGTGGGCACTTCGGGCCGCTTCAGTCCGGCGCCGTGCGCGCCGCGGACAGTACGCCGACGCGTGAACGCGCAGGCGACGTCCTCGATTTCCCCGGCTAGGGCAGACCTTCCCTCCGCCCGCGTGACGCGCGATCCATGGCGCGTGCGCGCGACCTGCCACGCGGGGGTGGACAGGTCTGCCCGAGCCCGATCCCCGGAGCGCCGTTCCGGATCCCGTCAGCGAGATCCGCCACCAGGCCTCCGAGGGCCGAGAACCTCTGAAATCGAAGGACTTCCGTCATCATGCGCAAGAACATCCGACGTTCACTCATGGTCGCTGCCGCCGCCTCCGGCATCTGGGCGCTGAGCACCGCCGGTGCGTCCGCCGCCGAACTTCCCGTGCCGTCCGACGCGGGCAGCACCGTCAGCGGCACCGTCGAGAAGGCCGAGAAGGCCGCCGACGCGGGCGAGGGCACCGTGGCCGGTGCCGTCCGCGGCGCGACCGGCACCGTGAAGAAGACCACCGGAACCGCCGAGGACGTGACCCGCGGCGTCACGGGCAAACTGCCGAGCAAGGGCATCCGGGAGAACGGCCTGCCCGGCAACACCCTGCCGACCGGCGGTCTGCCCACCGGCGCCGCGGACGGTGCGGCCGGGAAGCTGCGCGGCACCGACGCCGACGGCGTGGTCGAGGGTGCGAAGGGCGCCGCGGCGGCGGCGCTCGACCGGACGGGACACGCGAGCAAGGCCGTCAAGGAGGCCCAGAAGGACGTCCGTTCGGCCGCCGTGAGCCTGCCTGCGAAGCCGCGCGTGCCCGCGGTGCCGGGCGTGCCCGCCGTTCCGGGTGCCGGCAGCGTCGCCGGACAGCTCCCGGCCCACACGCTCCCGGCCCACACCCTGCCCGCCCCGGCGGTGCCCGCCGTCCCGGCCGTGCCCTCCGCCCCGGCCGCCCCCTCCACGGGCGACCTCGCCGGCGGTCTGACCGCCGCGGGTCTGCGCCCCGAGCAGCTGGTTCACGAGCTCAGGGGCGAGCACGCGCAGGACGGCGTCAGCAAGGTCCGCCAGACCGTCTCCACGGCGCACCCGATCATCGACAGGGCGTACGGCGCCGCACTGCCGCCCGCCGCCCGGGCCGTCGCGATCCAGGTGCGTCCCGTCGCCTACCAGATCGCCACGGACGCGGCCGTCACCGTCGACGACGCCTCCACCACGACCGCTCCCTTCGCCGAGAGCACCTACCACCGCACCCACGCGCTCGCGGGCGACGTGACCGGCGACCTGAGCGACTTCGGCGGCGGCGTGGCCTCCGACGCCGTGCCCTACGCGCACGCGCTGGGCACCGGCGCCCACGGCAACGCGACCGAGCTGGCCTCCCACGCCGTCACCGACGTACGGCTCCTGCTCACCTCGTCGACGCAGCGCGACCTGACCGACCCGGCCAACGTCCCCGGGCTGCCCGTCGCCTCCCAGGTGCCGGCCGGCCTGTGAGCCGGCGGTGAGGGGATGCGGGGTGGCCCGCGAAACGGCCGGGCCACCCCGCATCTCCACCCGTCGCTCATCGCTTCACCACCACCGGACTACGCAATCGAGGTAACCATGAACCTGAGCAGGAGTGTTCGCCGCGGATTCTTCGTCGCGGCGGCGGCGTCCGGGCTGCTGGCGCTCGGCGCCGGCAGCGCGTCGGCGAACGAGGCCCCGGGGGATACGGCCGTCGGCAGCAGCGTCGACGACGTCACGAGCATCGCTCACGGCACGGGCGTCACCGAGGTCACGGACGTCACGCACCGCGCACAGCACGGCCTCGAGAAGGCCGGGAGCATCGCGAAGAACACGAGGAAGACGGGGGACGGCGCACGGCGAGACGCAGGGAAGGCGATCAGGCATGTCACGCAGGAGGCCGGTCAGGCCGTGTCCCAGGCGCCGTCGGCTGCCGCGAATAAGGACGTGGGCGCTGTGTCCCGCATCCCGGCTCAGGCAGCCCCATCGTCCACGCCGGGGTTGCCGGAAGATCTCGTGATCGAGGTTCCGGAGGTGATCCCGGGGGTCCCCAGCATCGGCATCATCCCGTCCTCGATCCCCGCCCTCCCGGTCACCCCGACCGTCCCCATCATCTGAAGACGGGTCCGGACCGGATTCCATCCGGTCCACCCGCCCCATCCGGTTCCGATGACGGGACCGGACACGCGGTCGCGGTGAGTCCTCGTCGCCGAGGTGACGAGGACTCACGCGTGACACGAGCCGGGCCGGCACCCGAGCCGGTCCGTAACCCCAGTCCCAGTGAACCCCGGAGACCCTGCCCCTCCTGGACCCCAAGTCCGCCTCCACGACCGTCAGTTCGCAGGTACGACCCGGCTGCCAGGGCCCAAGTGCCCCTCCGCGACGCCCGGTTCGGAGCCAAGGGCGCACCCCTGATCCCGTACGACCGGCGACGGACCGCGGGGTATCCGCTCGCACCCGTCCGCCGGGTCCGCGCAGCACACGCCCGCGGGCGTGCGGATCGGCTGCCCGTACGCGGGGATTCCGTCCGCACAGCATGTACGTGCCGCTGTGACCGTTGTCACCGCACAGGTGTGAGCTGGAATTTAGGCGCCACTCACGTGCAGGGCTAACCTGCAAGGCGGACATGCCGCGCCTCGTCGTGACGCCGCGGCCACGCGGCACGCCCACGATCACGCTGACACGCTGACAACCGCGAACCACTGATTAAGGGGACGTACGCGCGTGGACCTGTTCGAGTACCAGGCGAGGGACATCTTCGCCAAGCATGACGTACCGGTACTGGCCGGCGAAGTCATCGATACGCCCGAGGCGGCGCGCGAGGTGACCGAGCGACTCGGCGGTCGCGCGGTCGTCAAGGCGCAGGTGAAGACCGGTGGCCGGGGCAAGGCGGGCGGTGTGAAGCTCGCCTCCGACCCCGCGGAAGCAGTCGAGAAGGCCAGGGCCATCCTCGGCATGGACATCAAGGGCCACACGGTCCAGAAGGTCATGCTGGCCGAGACCGCGGACATCGCGGAGGAGTACTACGTCTCCTTCCTGCTCGACCGCACCAACCGCACCTTCCTCGCCATGGCCTCCGTCGAGGGCGGTGTCGAGATCGAGGAGGTCGCCGCGACGAAGCCCGAGGCTCTCGCGAAGATCCCCGTCGACGCCATCGAGGGCGTTACCGACACCAAGGCCCGCGAGATCGCCGAGGCCGCGAAGTTCCCCGCCGACCTCGTCGACCAGGTCGCCGAGGTCCTCAAGAAGCTGTGGGACGTCTTCGTACGTGAGGACGCGCTGCTCGTCGAGGTCAACCCCCTCGTGAAGACGGGCGAGGGCAAGGTCATCGCGCTGGACGGCAAGGTCTCGCTCGACGCCAACGCCGAGTTCCGGCAGCCGGACCACGCGGCGCTGGAGGACAAGGCCGCGGCCGACCCGCTGGAGGCCGCCGCCAAGGCGAAGGACCTCAATTACGTCAAGCTCGACGGCCAGGTCGGCATCATCGGCAACGGCGCGGGCCTGGTCATGTCGACCCTCGACGTCGTCGCGTACGCGGGCGAGGCGCACGACAACGTCAAGCCCGCCAACTTCCTGGACATCGGCGGCGGCGCCTCCGCCGAAGTCATGGCGAACGGCCTGGAGATCATCCTCGGCGACCCCGACGTGAAGTCGGTGTTCGTCAACGTCTTCGGCGGGATCACCGCGTGCGACGCGGTCGCCAACGGCATCGTCCAGGCCCTCGAACTGCTCAAGAGCAAGGGCGAGGACGTGACCAAGCCGCTGGTCGTGCGACTGGACGGCAACAACGCCGAGTTGGGCCGCAAGATCCTCACGGACGCGGACCACCCGCTCGTGCAGCAGGTGGACACCATGGACGGTGCGGCCGACCGCGCTGCCGAGCTGGCCGCGAAGTAAGCGGACGAGACCGAGATCTGCGAGGACATCGACACACCATGGCTATCTTCCTCAACAAGGAGAGCAAGGTCATCGTCCAGGGGATGACCGGCTCGGAGGGCCAGAAGCACACCAAGCGGATGCTGGCCTCCGGCACCAACATCGTCGGCGGCGTCAACCCGCGCAAGGCGGGCACGAACGTCGACTTCGACGGCACCGAAGTCCCCGTCTTCGGCGGCGTGAAGGAGGCCATCGAGGCCACCGGCGCCGACACCACCGTCATCTTCGTACCGCCGAAGTTCGCGAAGGACGCGGTCGTCGAGGCCGTCGACGCCGGGATCGGCCTGGCCGTCGTCATCACCGAGGGCATCGCGGTGCACGACACGGCCTACTTCTGGGACTACGCCTCCCAGAAGGGCAACAAGACCCGCATCGTCGGCCCCAACTGCCCGGGTCTGATCACACCGGGCCAGTCCAACGCGGGCATCATCCCGTCCGACATCACCAAGCCGGGCCGCATCGGTCTGGTCTCGAAGTCCGGGACGCTCACGTACCAGATGATGTACGAGCTGCGTGACATCGGCTTCTCGACCTGCGTCGGCATCGGCGGCGACCCCGTCATCGGCACCACGCACATCGACGCGCTCAGGGCGTTCGAGGCGGACCCCGACACCGATCTGATCGTGATGATCGGCGAGATCGGCGGCGACGCCGAGGAGCGTGCCGCGGACTTCATCAAGGAGAGCGTCTCCAAGCCCGTCGTCGGCTACGTCGCTGGCTTCACCGCTCCCGAGGGCAAGACCATGGGGCACGCGGGCGCGATCGTCTCCGGCTCGTCGGGCACGGCGCAGGCGAAGAAGGAGGCCCTTGAGGCCGCGGGTGTGAAGGTCGGCAAGACGCCGTCCGAGACTGCGCGACTGGCACGCGAACTGCTGGTCGGCTGAGTGCCGCACCCGCCGCTACCTCCGCGGTAGCCGCGGAACCAGCAGAATCAGCGGAATCCGCGCACTCACGCACACTCACGCGCGTTCACGCTCGTACGGCGAACGGGCCCGCTCCCCGGCGGCATTCACGGGGAGCGGGCCCGTCGCTCTTCCCGCACACGCTCCCGTCCGCCGCGACGCCGTTCGCCGCTCCGCCGCCCGCCGCCGGGAACGGCACCGCATGGGGCGCGCCCGCTCCGACCGTCGGCCGCAGCCGGCCCGGCTGACGCTCGGGAGCCGCCGTCGCGGACGGCACCCCCTTCGGCACCGGCAGCGTCGGCACGTTCCGTACGCCGTCGGACGCGACGAGCGCGATCGCCGCCGCTGCCACGGCCGCCGTGAGCCCGAGCGACGCGGCCGTCGCGCACCAGCCACGGGCCTCGCTGCCCCTGCGTACGCGCCCGGCCGTGGGCAGCCGTGCGGGCTGCGGCGCCGCCAACTGCCGTACGAGCAGGGCCGTTACGCGCGGCAGCTCCTCCGGAGTCGCCTCGCGCAGTCCGGGAACGCCGTCGGCCAGGGCGGCGCGTGCGTGGCGCAGCCGCCCCTCGGTCGCCGCCGTGCCGGCCTCCGACTCGGCCGCCGTGTCGCCGAGGCTCAGCCCGAGCCCGTCGTGGAGCAGCAGCGCGGCACGGTACGGGCGGGGCAGCCGCAGCACCGCGTCGAGCAGCGCGCGGTCGCCCGGCGGCACATGACGCATCGCCCTTGTGCGGCGCAGGAGATGGACGGGACGGAGGTGGCGCCACGGAGCGAGCGCGTGCCGGTACGCGGCCGCCCGCACCCAGCCCGCGGGGTCGGGATCGACGGCGACGAGCGGCCAGCGGCGCCAGGCGAGCCGGAACGCGTGGGCGACGGAGCGGCGTGCGAGCGCCCGGCCGCCGCAGAGCAGGAACGTCTGACGGATCAGGGCGGGCGCGTGCCGCTCGTGGAGCAGGTCGAAGGCGCCGGCCGCGCCCGCGGCGTGGGACGGGGACTCGGCATCCTCGGCGTCGGCTGGGGCCCGGTCGTGCTGCCGTCCGCTCATGTCCACTGCCGTCCGAGTTCGCTTTGTCTGACAAGGTGCATGCGGACATATTGGGCGACACATCGACAACAAGCGCGTTACCCGTACAGAACGTGTGTTGTTGACAGCATGTCGCCGTGAGCCAAGTGACGCACCGCAGCCCGACGTTGTCCCCGTACGCCAGGAGCTCGTCGGGGCCGCTGCCGTCGAGGGCGGGCTGGTTCTTCGAAGGGGTGCTCGCCGCGGGGCTGGGGCTCGGAGCGCTCACGGTCCTCGTACTGCTCCTGTGGATCATCTCGCCGTACCCGGAGAGCGGCGCGGGCGGTGCCTTGCACATCGCCGCCGATCTGTGGCTGCTCGGGCACGGCAGCAGTCTCGTACGCACCGGGACGCTCTCCGGTGTCCCCGCGCCGATCGCGCTGACGCCCCTGCTGCTGGTGATCCCGCCCGCGTGGCTGCTGTACCGGGCGTGTGCGCACGCGCTCTCCGAGGGGGACGGGACGGGCGGCGCCGACGGGGCGAAGAACCACGGGGACGAGGGGAGCGGGGGCGATTCCGGGGGGCCGCCGGGTGCGCTGACCCCGCTCGGCTGCGTCGTGGGCGGCTATCTGGCGACCGGCGCCGTCACCGTGCTCTTCGCCTCCGCCGGGCCCGTACACGCCGACGTGCTCAGCGCGCTGGTGCGGCTGCCGCTGTTCGTCGTGTGCGTCGCGGGGGCCGCGATGCTGCCCGGCTGGGGACGTACGACGACGTCCGGCGCGCCCAACGGAGGGGAAACGCCCGCGCGTTCGGCACCAGACGAGGCGACCGGGACCGGTGAAGGCACGGGATCGCCCGGGGCCGCGACCGCGACGTCGCGGAAGCGGCGCCTCAACTCGCCCGCCCTGCATCAGGCGCGGACCCTCGCCCGGCGGCTGAGCCCGCTGCACACGGCCCTGACGGCGATCGCCGTGCTGTGCGGCGGCGGCCTCGTCATCACGCTCGGCGCGGTGCTGTGGCACGTGGACGACGTGCAGTCCGCGTTCCCACGCCTCGCCGGAGGCTCGTGGACGGGGCAGTTCGCGGTGCTGCTCCTCGTCGTGGCCCTGCTGCCGAACGCGGCGGTGTGGGCGGCGGCGTACGGACTGGGACCCGGCTTCGCGCTGGGCGCGGGCGCCGCGGTGGGCCCGCTGACGCAGGGCGGCGGTACGCGGCTTCCGCCGTTCCCGCTGCTGGAGGCGCTGCCTTCGGCGGACGGCGGCTACGGGCTGCTCTCCGGCGTCGCGGCGGCCGCCGTACCGCTCGCGGCGGGAGTGCTGATCGGCTGGTACGTGGCGCGCGCCGCGGTGCCGGAGCGGGGCCGGAGCGCGAGCGAGGGGGCGGTGGGCCGGCAGGGCACGGTCTGCGTCGTCGTCCTCGTGGCGTGCGAGTGCGGGGCGGGCGTCGCGGCGCTCGCGTCGCTCTCGGGCGGCGCCCTCGGCAACGAGGCCATGGCGTATCTCGGGCCGAGCTGGTGGCTCACCGGCGTGGCGGCGTTCGCGTGGGCCGTGCTGATCGGGACGCCCGTCGCCCTCGCGGTCCGGGCGTGGCGGCTCCGCGAGGAGGACGGGCCGGACGACGACTGGCACGCGACGGCCGCGCGGCAGGCCCGCTGGACGGAGCTGAAGACGGCGTCGGGCGGCCTGATGCCGGACTTCGAACCGCGGCGCGACTGACGTCCCGGATGTGCAGGGCCCGTGTGGCCACAGCCGTGGCACGCGGCAGGGCCCGGCGGAATCGCCCGGCTCAGCGCATCTGGAGACCCGCCGCCGACGACGACCGGTTCTCCAGAAGGGGCCGCAGCTCGCTCGGGAGCAGGTCCTTGCAGTCCTCGCGGGAGGACTGCGTCAGCGCGTCCTCCGTGCACGTGAAGTACTCGCTGTAGACCTGCTGGAACGTGAAGGTCGCCGCCACGACCGCGAGCGCGAGCGCCGCCGTGATCAGGCCGCTGACCGCCGCCGTCGTACGCGACTTGGCGGCCTGCGCCGGGCTGACCGCGACCGGGATCTGCGACACCTGCTTCGGCGCCTCGCCCGTCTTCGTACGGTCCGTGCCCGCCACGTCCTCCGCCGTCGCCGCCACCCGGGAGCGGTCGCGCTTGCCCGAAGTCCCGGACTTCGACGAGGACTTGCCGCTGCGGAGCGCGCTGATGCCCCAGTACAGCGACAGCGCGCCGAGGAGCAGCGCGACCTCGGGGAGGCTGAAGAGAGAGAAGAACAGCGCCCAGACGCCGGTGTGCAGGGAGTAGCGCGCGTGCCGCTGCGAGGGGTCCGTCGGGTCCCAGCGCATGCCGCGGGCGAGCCCGCCGCCGGGACCGCCGGCCCCGTTGTCGCCGCCCTCCGGGCCGCCGCCCACGCCCTGGCCGCCGAAGCCTCCGCTCTGCCGGCCCGGCTGCTTCCTGCTCCACTGGCTGCCCCACGCGGAGCGGTCACGGCCGGACTCGGAGCCGGAACCGTGCTCGCCGTCTCCGTTGCCGGAGCCGTCGCCGTTCCCGTCGCCGGAGCCGCCAGGGCCCTCGGAGCCGCTGGGGCTGTCCTGGCCCCCGCCCTGCCCGTGGCCCGTGTCCGTGCCCGGTCCGCCCTGGGCGCCCGCTCCGCGGCGGGGCTGCCAGGGCTGGTCGGGCCGCCCCTCCGGTGGTGCCGCGAAGGGGTTCTCCTCGCGGGGGGCGTCCTCGGATGGGGCCGCACGGCGGCGGCGTCGGTCGGTCATGTGGAGTGTGTCTTCCCCTTGCCCTGTCGTCTTGCCGAGTCGTCGTTGCCGTCGTCGCGCAGTCGTGCCGCACCGCCCTCGCAGGCGCCGTGGGGTGCGCCGTCGTGGGCACTCCGCGGCCGATCCGGGACGGGCCCGTACCTCCTGACGCTACCTGGCACATCGGCCCCCGTCCCGAGGGGGCCGCGTGAGGGGCCGGTATCGTTGCCGACGGTCGGACGCTTCGTAGAGTTCCCCGGAATCCGCCGCTCCATGAGTTCGTACGACCACACAATCCGCTGCTCCCCTTGCCCGGCGCCGCTTCGCGCCGGGGCGACCCCGTGAGAGAGAGCTTCGCCGTGGCTGCGCACCAGAGCCCGAGCCGCACCGGCCCCGACAACGGAAGCGACCCCGGAAGCGATCCCGCGACCCGCGCCGGAGACGGCGCCGGATTCACTTCTCCCTCCCGTACGGGTCCCGCCCGTCTCGTGGTCCTCGTCTCCGGCTCCGGCACCAACCTCCAGGCGCTGCTCGACGCGATCGAGGCCGAGGGCCCCGCCTCGTACGGGGCCCGGATCGTGGCCGTCGGCGCCGACCGCTACGGGATCGAGGGGCTGGAGCGTGCCGAGCGTGCGGGCATCCCCACGTACGTCTGCCGGCTCCGCGACCACGCCTCGCGGGACGAGTGGGACGCGGCGCTGACGGCGGCGACCGCGGCACACGAGCCGGATCTCGTCGTCTCCGCAGGCTTCATGAAGATCGTGGGCAAGGAGTTCCTCGCCCGCTTCGGAGGGCGGGTGGTCAACACCCACCCCGCGCTCCTTCCCAGTTTTCCCGGGACCGACGGCGTGCGCGACGCGCTCGCGTACGGGGCCAAGGTGACCGGGTGCACCGTCCACTTCGTCGACGACGGTGTCGACACGGGACCGATCATCGCGCAGGGCGTGGTGGAGGTCCTGGACGAGGACGACGCCGACGGGGGCGCCGCTCTGCACGAGCGGATCAAAGAAGTCGAGCGACGGCTGCTCGTCGACGTCGTGGGACGTCTATCCCGCGGCGGCTATCGCATCGAAGGACGAAAGGTACGGCTGCACGATGGGTGAAGGTGGCATGAGCCGGAGCCAGGGTCAGGGCACGAACGAGGGCAAGGGCGAGGGCATGAACGAGGCCGGCGGCCAGGGCCCGGACGCGGAGTCGAAGCGGCCGATCCGCAGGGCGCTGGTCAGCGTCTACGACAAGACGGGCCTGGACGAGCTGGCTCAGGGCCTGCACGCGGCGGGCGTCGAGCTCGTATCGACGGGCTCGACCGCGAAGCGGATCGCCGCGGCCGGAGTCCCGGTGACCCCGGTCGAGGAGCTGACGGGCTTCCCCGAGTGCCTCGACGGGCGGGTCAAGACGCTCCACCCGCGTGTGCACGCCGGCATCCTCGCCGACCGCCGTCTCGCCTCGCACCGCGAGCAGCTGGACGAGCTGGGGATCGAGCCCTTCGACCTGGTCGTCGTCAACCTCTATCCGTTCCGGGAGACCGTCGCCTCGGGCGCCACCCCCGACGAGTGCGTCGAGCAGATCGACATCGGCGGCCCCTCGATGGTCCGGGCGGCGGCCAAGAACCACCCCTCGGTCGCGGTCGTCGTCGATCCGGGCCGCTACGGCGACGTACTGAAGGCCGCATCCGGCCAGGGGTTCGCGCTCGCCGAGCGCAAGCGGCTCGCGGGTGAGGCGTTCCAGCACACCGCGGCGTACGACGTGGCCGTGGCCGGGTGGTTCGCCGGAGGGTACGCGCCCGACGCCGGCACGGACGCCGACGCGGACGGCGACGCCGGCACGGAAGGCGGCGCCGGCGCCGACGCCAGGCCCCTCCCCGCCTTCGCCGGTGCGGCGCTCACCCGGAGCAGCGTGCTGCGCTACGGCGAGAACCCGCACCAGCCCGCGGCCCTCTACACCGACGGCAGCGGCACGGGGCTTCCGGGCGCCGAGCAGCTGCACGGCAAGGAGATGTCGTACAACAACTACGTCGACACCGAGGCGGCCCGGCGCGCCGCGTACGAGCACGGGAACCGTCCCTGCGTGGCGGTCGTCAAGCACGCCAACCCCTGCGGAATCGCCGTCGGTTCGGACGTCGCCGAGGCCCATCGCAAGGCCCACGCCTGCGACCCGCTCTCGGCGTTCGGCGGGGTCATCGCCGTCAACCGGCCCGTGTCGCTCGCGATGGCCGAGCAGGTCGCGGAGATCTTCACGGAGGTCGTCGTCGCGCCCGGATACGAGGAGGGCGCGGTCGAGGTGCTCTCCCGCAAGAAGAACATCCGGGTGCTGCGCTGTCCCGAAGAGCCTTCCGCGTCCGTCGAGTTGAGGCCCATCGAGGGCGGAGCGCTCCTCCAGGTCAAGGACCGCCTCCAGGCCGCGGGCGACGACCCCGCCGGCTGGACGCTGGCGACCGGCGAGGCTCTGTCCCCCTCCGAGCTCGACGAACTCGCCTTCGCCTGGCGCTCCTGCCGTGCGGTGAAGTCCAACGCGATCCTGCTCGCCCAGGACGGTGCGACGGTCGGCGTCGGCATGGGTCAGGTCAACCGCGTGGACGCGGCCAGGCTCGCCGTGCAGCGCGCGGGCGAGGAGCGTGCGCGGGGGTCGTATGCGGCCTCCGACGCCTTCTTCCCCTTCCCGGACGGGCTCGAAGTGCTGGCGCACGCGGGCGTCAAGGCCGTGGCGCAGCCGGGCGGTTCGGTGCGCGACGAGGCCGTGGCGGAGGCGGCGAGAGCGGCCGGCGTCACGATGTATCTGACCGGCACGAGGCACTTCTTCCACTGACCGCGTCGTTCACTGGCCGCGTCGTTCACTGGCCGGCCCGCCGCTCCCGGCGGGCCGGCGGTCAGTAGCGCGGCCTGGCGAACCACGCCCCGGACTGCGCCATCAGCACGATGCACGTGATCCCGAGCCCCATCCAGAGGATGCCGAAGGGCAGCGCGAAGAGGCCGAAGAGGGTGAGGAAGGAGGCCCAGACGATGTTTCCGACCCGGATTCCGTTGCCGCCCTTGGAGATCCAGACGCCCAGCATGATGCCGACGACTGCGTGCAGCAGGAAGACGCCGCAGAAGGCGTAGGCGACGCCGATCCCGACCGTGACGTTCGCGACGTCCTCGATGTCGGTCACGCTGTTCGCCGCGATCCCGAGCATCACCATGCCGAATATGGAGACGGCCGCTTGGAGCCCGCCCGCGATGAACATCATGATGCGGGTGGCGTTGACCTTGCCTTCCTGTCCCGCCGGCACCGGCTGCTGGAACGCGCCCTGCGGCTGCTGCGGGTAGCCGTAGCCCGGCTGGGGCGACTGGGGGTAGGCGTATCCGGGCTGGCCGGGCTGGCCGGGCTGGCCCGGCTGCTGGGGATAGCCGTACGGCTGCTGCTGCTGTGCGTACGGATTGCCGCCCGCGTACGGATTGTTGGGAGGCTCTTGCGGATAACTCATCGCGGGTTCCCCTCGTTTCGTTGTGCGTTCGCCGACTGTGCCGGATGTGTTTGTTCTGATTGTCTCGCGCCGCGGCTTTCCTGCCCACGCCGCCCCGTCGTCCCCTCGGTCTCGGCATCCCGTCCCGGCACCGGCCGCGGCCCTGACGTGCCGGGGTCCGTACGACATACTCGGTTGTCATGAAAGACGGATCGACGCCAGAGCAGGGCGGGTTCGGGCCCGCGGAGCCGCCGCCCCCGCAAGGGGGAGGGGCAGCATACGGGTATCCCGGCCCTCAGGGGGGCTACGGATATCCGTCCGGCGCCGCGCCCGCGGGGAACCACGGTCAGGCCGGGGGCTACGCGCAGCCGCTGGTCGTCATCGGGGACATCACGGTGACGGCCGACGGGATCATCACGCCGGCGGGCAACATGCCGCTGAAGGGCGCCACTTGGACCGTCACGGACATGTCCCGCACGGAGGAGAAGATACCGACGCACGCGATCGTGCTCGCGGTCGTCTTCCTCGTCATCTGCTTCCTCGGGCTGCTCTTCCTGCTGATGAAGGAGCGGACCACGGCCGGGCACGTGCAGGTGACCGTGAACAGCGGGGGCAAGTTCCACTCGACGATGATCCCGGTCTACGACCCGATGGCCGTGCACCACATCATGCAGCAGGTCAACTACTGCCGTTCCGTGAGCATCTGAGCCGCGGGCCTCACGAGACGGCGCGAGGGCCGTTCGCCGCGGTCCTCCGCCGCGGCGTGCACGGCCCTCGTCGCCGGGGAGCACGACGTATCAGTAGCGTCCGCGGGTGAACCACTGCGAGCCCTCCTGCTTCGCCAGGAAGACGATGATCAGGATGCCGAGCGCGAGCGGGACCATGCCGACGACGCCGATGAGGGTGAGCAACCCGACCAGGACGAGCAGCACCCCGTAGAGGATGCTCCATATCCGCACGCTGCTGCGGGCGTTCCCGAACTGCGAGGCCAGATAGATCGCCCCCACGTTCACGAGCAGCCAGAACACCGCGAAGCCCATGAGGACGCCGGTGCCGATGCCCGCGAAGCCGCCGGAGAGCTGGTTGAACGCCGCCGCGCGGACGAAGACGCCGATCGCGGCGAGGATTCCCAGGCCCGCGAAGACCAGCATGATGACGCGGACGGTGTTGACCGTGCCCGGCATCGTCTCCGGCGCGTTCGGGTAGTTGAAGCCGGGCTGCTGCGGATAGCCGCCCTGCACCGGCTGCTGGAAGCCGTAACCCGGCTGACCGCCCGGCGGCTGCGGCGGGTAGCCGTACCCCTGCTGGGGCGGCGGATACCGGCGCCCTCCGTAGGGGTTGTTCGGAGGCTGCGGCGGATAACTCATCGCTGCGATCCTTCACATCCGGGGATGGGCCTGTTCGACAGAGCGTACGAAGGGCCGCGCCCGATCGTCTCGCGGCGCGGCCCTTCGTAACGATGACGCAGCGACGGGGAGGCGAAATGCCCCTGTTGCACCGGCTGTACCGGCGCACCGTCGTCCGTGGGCGGCTACTTCTTGATGACCACGGTCCCGGCCGCGCGGTCGTGCCAGCCCTGAAGCTTCCCGGTGTTGTCGAAGAACGGCGAGAGGAAGACGAGGATCGCGCCGATGTAGCAGGCGATGGCACCCGCGACCGGGATGATGTAGCGGATGAAACCGCCCCCGGCGCCCGGCAGTTGACCGTCGGCTTCGCGGATGACGCGCAGGCCCATGGCCATCTTGCCGAACGTCGCGCCCTTGAAGGCGATCATCAGCCACTCGTAGAGCGCCATCAGGACGGCGATGCTCAGGAACATCACCATCGCGATGCCGAAGGCGCCCATGCCCGCCTCCTGCGCGTCCTGGACGCACTGGCTGTACCCGGGGTCCGCGTAGTTCGTGCCGCAGTCGTCGGCGGCGTTGCTGGTGATGCCGATCGCGCTGCCGAGCCCGGCGATCATGACGATCGTGTAGACCGTGCCCAGGATCAGGCCGTCGATGAGGCGCGCCAGGAACCGCTGGCCCATGGTGGCCAGTTGCACGGTGCCGACGTAGTTGATGTTTATGTAGCCGCTGCTGCCCTGGACGGTGCCGGGCGCCTGCGGATATCCGTAACCGGGCTGACCGGGGACGCCGCCGGCCTGCGGCTGCTGTCCGTACTGAGGCTGCTGCGGGTAGCCGTATCCGGGCTGGCCGGGCTGGCCCTGCTGCTGCGGGTAGCCATACGCCTGCTGCTGCTGCGGCGGCTGCTGGGGCTGCTGCGGCGGCGGCTGCGCGTACGGGTTGTTCGGGTCCTGGCCGGGCGGTGGTGGGTAGCTCACGAGTGCCTTCCTCCGGGCGTTCGACAGGGGACGGAATGGGCCGAGGTTCTCGGGGGAACGACAGTTCCGCCCCCGCAGCGGCCGTGAGTGGACTGCGTGAGCTGTGCGGTTTGCACGATGTGCCTCCCCCGATTGTGCGGCGCCGTGCCGTCGGCCCTTGTCGGTGGGCGCGGCGCCGGCGCTTCATGTTGGTAGCCGAATGGCGGTGCTGTCCAGCTAGATCTGGGAATGTGGCGAATCCGAAACTCGGCGCCCAACCGCCGCCGTGCCCGCGGTCGTTCCCGGTGGTCCTTCCCGGTCCGGAGGCCGGGAGCGGGCGGGGAGCCGCCGGAGAGCGAGCCGGGGGCGAGCCGGCGCGCGGTCCGGGGAGGCGTGTGAGAGGGAGCCGTCTCAAGGGGCCGCGCCCGCCACGTGCCGTGGGCACGGCCGACGCCCGCAAACCCTGCCGCGGCCCGCCGCCGTCCTGCGGACCGATACGGATTTCGGCCCGGCGACCGGATCCGCGAGTATGGACACATGACGGCCCAGATTCTCGATGGCAAGGCCACCGCAGCAGCGATCAAGACCGGTCTCAGGGAGCGCGTCGACGCGCTGCGCGCGCGAGGCGTCACGCCAGGCCTCGGCACCCTGCTCGTCGGCGACGACGTCGGCAGCCAGAAGTACGTCGCGGGCAAGCACCGCGACAGCGATCAGATCGGCGTCCGCTCCATCCGGCGCGAACTGCCCGCCACCGCCACGCAGGAAGAGATCGAGGCGGTCGTGCGCGAGCTGAACGAGGATCCGGAGTGCACCGGTTACATCGTCCAGTTGCCGCTCCCCAAGGGCATCGACACCAACCGCGTCCTCGGGCTGATGGACCCGGACAAGGACGCGGACGGGCTGCACCCGACCAGCCTGGGCCGTCTCGTGCTGAACGAGCCCGGCCCGCTGCCCTGCACCCCGCGCGGCATCATCGAGCTGCTCCGGAAGCACGAAGTCGAGCTGAACGGCGCCCATGTGGTCGTCGTCGGCCGCGGCATCACCGTCGGCCGTTCCATCCCGCTGCTGCTGACGCGGCGCGACGTCAACGCCACGGTGACGCAGTGCCACACCGGCACGCGCGATCTGCCCGCGCTCCTGCGGCAGGCCGACGTCATCGTGGCCGCGGCCGGTGTGCCGCACCTGGTCAAGCCCGAGGACGTACGGCCGGGCGCCGCCGTCCTCGACGTGGGCGTGAGCCGCGACGAGAACGGCAAGATCGTCGGAGACGTGCACCCCGGTGTCGCCGAGGTCGCCGCGTGGATTTCCCCGAACCCGGGCGGTGTCGGTCCGATGACCCGCGCGCAGCTCCTCGTCAACGTCGTCGAGGCGGCCGAGCGCGCAGCGGGGGAGTGACCATCGTGCGTGTGGGAGGGACCTCGCGCCGCTTCCCCGCGGTGACAAGGGACACGGCTCGGCCGGAGGGCGGCAACCGTGCGATGGGCGCCGGGCACGCGGCGCCGTACCGGCAGTGGCCGCTGCTCGCGGTCTGCTGCGGGGTGCTGATCGGACTGCTGGTGACCGTCGCCGAGTTCCGCGCCGGGACGCTGATCATCGGCGCCTCGCTGGTCGGCGGTGCCGTGATGCGGTGGGTGATGCCGTCCGTGGGGATGCTGGCCGTCCGGTCCGCCTTCACGGACATGGCGACGTACGGAGCGCTCGGCCTGTCGGTGATTCTGCTCGCGATGATGGCGCAGCCCGATCCCTGGCTGCACCTCCCGGTCCTGGAGAAGATCGTGCACTTCGTGGTCGGACGGAACGGCGGGTAACGGCGGATGAGGGGGAGACGGCGGGGCCGGGCCCGCTCCGGACGCCGCCGTCACCACCCCCGCGCCACCGCGGTGCATATGTCCCGACACGTGGTGTGACGTGTGAAGACGGCCCGCGCTCCTTGCGGAAGTGCGGGCCGCAGCCGTGGGCCCAGTCGCCGGACGGGGTGGCAGACTAGGTGACGATCTGGCGCGGGAATTGTCGATGAACTCGGGGGACTAGGGGGAGGCTCATGCCTCGGTGGAGGCCGCTACCGGAGGAACTGGACCCGCAGATCCGGGAGTTCACCAGCCAGCTGCGGCGGCTGGTCGACCGCAGCGGGCTGAGCGTCGCGACCATCGCGGACCGTACGGGCTACAGCAAGTCGTCCTGGGAGAGGTACCTGGGCGGACGCCTGCTGCCGCCCCGCGGAGCCGCGCACGCGCTCGGCGAGGTCACCGGGATCGACATCCGCCACCTGGAGACGATGTGGGAGCTGGCCGAACGGGCGTGGAGCCGCGACGAGATGCGGCACGACGTGACGATGGAGGCCATCCGCGTCGCCCAAGCGCGCGAGGCGCTGGGGGAGTTCTGGGACGACGAGCCGGCCAAGGGCCGCAAGTGGGGCCGTAACAAGGACAAGGACAAGGACCGGAACAAGAACCGCGACAAGGGCAAGGACCGCGGCAGGGACGAGGAGCCCGGCGTCCAGGAGGCCGCCCCCGGCAAGGAGGAGGAGTGGAAGGAG
This sequence comes from Streptomyces winkii, assembly GCF_032248595.1. Lineage (NCBI taxonomy): Bacteria > Bacillati > Actinomycetota > Actinomycetes > Kitasatosporales > Streptomycetaceae > Streptomyces > Streptomyces winkii. The sequence goes on from NZ_JASTTH010000001.1 coordinate 383,172, forward strand.
AAGACGGGCGAGATCCCCGTGGTGAGCGCGGACAGTTGGCACCCCTGGGCCCCTTCCTCCGCCGACTTCTCCGGTCGCTCTGACTTCTCCGCTTCCTCCGGGTCCCCCGGCGACAAGGACATCGCCGACGACTTCCCCGACGTCTTCGCGCCGCCCTCCGCCTCCGCGATCCCCGGCGCCCGCAACAGCGCCGCCGCTTCCGCCGCCCCGCCGGAGACGAACAGGCCGCCCGTGGACGACGAGACGGCCGTGCTGCGGCCCCGTCCCTATCCCGGCCGCGGCGAAGGCTCGGCCGGTGGCCGTGTGCCGCAGCAGCGGGTCGACGTGGCCTCGTGGGGCGCCGCCGGCGAGGGCCGCGGCCCGGGCGCGCACCGCGCAGGCCGCGGGAACGCGGCTGCGGCGTCCGCGGAGCAGCCGTCCGGTCCGGGGTCCGGGCCTCCGGCGTATCCGGGCAACGAGCAGGCGGGCATGGCGAGTCCGGACGGCGCGGGTGCGGTGGGTGCAGCGGGTGCCGCCGGTGCGGCCGGTGACCCCGACTTCCCCGACGGCCCGAACGCTGACGGCCGTTCGTCGCGCGGGCGCCGCGTCGCGGCGCTTCTCGGGGGAGCGCTGAGCGTCTTCGCGGTCCTCGGCGTCGGTGTGCTGGTCTTCGGCCTTCCCGGGCAGACCGGCAACTCCGCCGCGTCGCCCACGCCTTCGGCGACGAGCTCGGCCCGTGACCTTCCCGCCGGCGTGAAGTGCCAGGGCAAGGACTGCTCGGGCAAGGACCCGGAGAAGATGGGCTGCGGCGGGCAGAACGTCAAGAGCAGCCGGTCCGCCTTCGTGGGCCCGAGCATGGTCGAGGTGCGCTACAGCAAGGTCTGCAAGGCCGCGTGGGGCCGCATAACGGGTGCGGCGCAGGGCGACAGCCTGAAGATCAGCGCCGGCGGCCAGGCCGAGAGCGACAAGGTCGACGCGACGAACGACGCGTACACCGAGATGGTCTCCGTGGGCTCCGCGACCGAAGCGCGTGCCTGCGCCACTCTCGTTGCCGGCACGACGGGTTGTACGAAGCTCGACACCGCCGGGCAGGCGGACACGGCCGGCACGGCGAGCACCGGGGATCCGGCAGACACGGGCGACACGGCTGGCACCGGTGACACGTCCGGCGACGACGGCACCGATGGCACCGCAGGCACAGGCAGCACTGCAGGCACGGGCGCGGGCGAGCGGGGCGGCATCGGCGACGCCGTCCGCTGAGCCGTCCGGCGCGCCGGGCCGCCGGGGTGGCCGTGCGGCGTTGAAACGTCAACTCCCCGCCTTTCAGGCTCGGTTGAAGCTGTCCGAATCTCGTTGGTGTTCGGATGAATGCGCATGCATGGCTGGTCGGATCCCGGGAATGCGCCATTGCAGCAACCCCCCACGGGCTGGCCGCACCGGCAGCCGCCCGCGTCATCCCTCCTTGCGCGGGCGGCTGCCGACGCGTACGAGACGTCGGATAGCCTGGCGCGGGGTCTCTTGATGTAGAGAGACATCCCGAGAGACCTCCGCACAGGGCAGGGCGCGTTCCCTCTGGCTTCTTCCCCTGGCTGCTCCTCCTCGCTCCGCGGGAAGGGACCCCCAGGGAGGTGCCCCAGGGGAAGGACCCCGCCTTCGAAACTGCCACCGCCAGGTACTACGGAGACCGCCATGACCCGCACCCCTGTCAATGTCACCGTCACCGGAGCGGCGGGCCAGATCGGCTACGCGCTGCTCTTCCGTATCGCCTCCGGCCAGCTGCTGGGTGCCGATGTGCCCGTCAGGCTGCGGCTGCTGGAGATCACCCCGGCACTGAAGGCGGCCGAGGGCACCGCGATGGAACTCGACGACTCGGCCTTCCCCCTGCTGCACGGCATCGACATCACCGACGACCCGAACGTGGCCTTCGACGGCGCCAACGTGGGCCTCCTCGTGGGCGCCCGTCCGCGTACGAAGGGCATGGAGCGCGGCGATCTGCTGGAGGCCAACGGCGGCATCTTCAAGCCGCAGGGCAAGGCCATCAACGACCACGCGGCGGACGACGTCAAGGTTCTCGTCGTCGGCAACCCCGCGAACACCAATGCCCTCATCGCCCAGGCCGCGGCACCGGACGTGCCCGCCGAGCGCTTCACCGCGATGACGCGCCTCGACCACAACCGCGCGCTCACGCAGCTCGCGAAGAAGACCGGCACCCAGGTCTCCGACATCAAGAAGCTGACGATCTGGGGCAACCACTCGGCCACGCAGTACCCGGACGTCTTCCACGCCGAGGTCGCCGGCAAGAACGCCGCCGAGGCCGTGAACGACGAGAAGTGGCTGGCCGAGGAGTTCATCCCGACCGTGGCCAAGCGCGGAGCCGCCATCATCGAGGCGCGCGGCGCCTCTTCCGCGGCGTCGGCCGCCAACGCCGCCATCGACCACGTCCACACGTGGGTCAACGGCACGCCCGCGGGCGACTGGACGTCCATGGGCATCCCGTCGGACGGCTCCTACGGGGTCCCGGAGGGGCTGATCTCGTCGTTCCCCGTCACCTGCGACGGCGGCTCGTACAAGATCGTCCAGGGTCTGGAGATCAACGACTTCTCGCGTCCGCGCATCGACGCGTCCGTGCAGGAGCTGTCGGACGAGCGCGAGGCGGTCAGCGGTCTCGGCCTGCTCTGAAGCCGCCTCTGAGGCCTGAAGCGCGCGGCGGCACGCCGCACCCCGAACGGGCCCGTGCGGTCCGGGAGTCCGCCTCCCGGGCCGAACGGGCCCGTTCTGCTTCCGCGGCGCCCGCCGAGTGCGCCGGCTCCGTAGACAGGCCGCGTGAGGCGACCGCCGCCGCCGTCTCGCCGGACAGCGGACGTCGGGTGACGGCTCCGCAACGCACCGTCTCCCAGGGGCAGTTCGCGCATTCCGCGCACTCGGGGCGGTAACTCCGCGGCGTTCCCGAAGCGTTATCCACAGGGGATTTCCCGTCGTGGTCGGGGTGATGTCCCCTCGGGTATGTTCAGGGCCGATCCCTGAAAGGACCTTGGGGAAGTCGGGGCTAGTCATGGGTTACTCAATGCGCACACATGCTCACAGTGAGGCGACGCGTCTGCTGTGCGCCGGTGCGCGGTTGAACGCCGGTTTCCGTCAGCGCGTCATCGACGAGCTGGTGGGTCACGCCGAGCGCCCCGTCCCGCCTTCGCTGGGTGTGGACGTGCGTCCGGTGCTCGCCCACGCCCTCCGGGCGCGGCGGCAGGAAGTGCAGACGGCCGTCGCGCTGCTGGCCGTGTGGGTCGGCTTCGTCGTCGTCTCCGTCCTTCTGACGTGGGACGCCCTGGACGACCGTTTCGGCGGCAACTTCGACCTCTCCGTCGACGAACTCCTCTCCCTGGCCGTCTTCCTGGGCGGCGACCGGCTCACGTCCATGGCGGACCAGCCCACCGCCTGGGTGCTCTTCTACGCCGGTGTCGTCCTCGCGCTGTGGGCGGGCCGCGCCATCTCCGGCCGCGAGACGCTGCTCTACGCGGGCACGAGGACGCCGCGCAGGTCGCTGCGCTCCGCGATACGGCGCAGGCTGGGCCTGGCCGTCACGTACGCCGCCCGCGCGCTCGCCGTCGTGTACTGGATCGCCGCTGTGGCGGGCGTCCGCGACAACCCCTATCCGGTGATCTTTCCGCTGCTGATGGTCGCCGTCGTCTGGCTGCACCGGATCAGGGTGACCGCCGTGCTGCGCGAGCGCCTCAGCCGCGAGAACTTCGGCACGGCGGAGCAGCCGGAGCTCCCGCACTCGGAGCGCTACCGGCGCATCGGCGAAGCGATCGACGCCGAACAGCACGCTCAGGCGACGCTGTACGACGCGAACCGTCCGTTCGTCGGAGCCGGCGTCCCGCACAAACCGTGGTCCTTCGCGCTGGAGTTGCGCCGCAGGAAGGAGACGCCGCACGCGGAAGCGCCGTCGAACGGCGTGCCGTCGCAGGCCGTGCACGGCGCGGTGGCGGCGGCCCAAGCCCCGGTGCACCACGTGGAGTTGCCGTACACCGAGGCGCCCCCCGCGGGGATGCCGCCCGTCGAGATGCCGCACCCGGGCACGCAGCACCCCGGAATGCAGCCGGACGAGGAGATGCCGCCGGTGCCGATGCCGGCGGGGCAGATCAACCCCGTCCAGCCCCCGCACCCGGGAGGCCTGCCCTCCGCGCAGTTGCCCGAGGGCTTCACGCCACAGGATCCGGCAGAGGCGGAGCTCCAGGCGCAGGCAGCGCAGGCGGCACACGAACAGGCCGCCTACGCGCATGCCGCACAGGCGGCGCAGGCGCATGCGGAACCGCACCTGCCGCCGTCGAACCATCTCTCCAGCCGCCACGTCCTCGACATGATCACGCCGCGGCTCGTCGCCCTGCGCGAGTCGACGGCGCGCACCAGCCGCGACAGCCTGCGCGGCCTGGAGATCGAGGAGTTCGTCTATCTGCCCTCGGGAGTGCGCCGCGACAGCGGTGTCTACGAGCCGGAGACCGTGCAGCAGCATCTCGCGGAGGCGGCCGACGACGGCGGGGAGGCGCGCCGGCACTTCCTCCGCGTCCGCGTCGGCTCCTGGCACGAGCAGGTGGTCGTCTCGCTGCTCGTCCGCGTGCACACGCAGGGCGGGATGCTGGTCCTGGAGGTCGTGCCGCACGTTCTGGGGCCCGTCGCCCAGGAGTTCAGGGAGATAGACGCGATCATCGAGCGCCACGCGTCCGGGCCGCTGCGCGAAGGGGTGCTCGCGTTCCTCACGGCGCCCGCGGCGACGGCCGCCGCCGGGATCGCCGCCGCGCGCACCATGCTCTCCGTCTTCCGCGTCTGGCTCAGCTCTCCCGAGTCGGCGGCGCCGGACGCCCCGCTCGTCTCCGTACGGGAGTTGGCGAGCACGAGCGAACTGTCGCTGTTCCAGGAGATGGACGTCAGCCGGTACATCAAGACCGTCCAGGACAGGATCGCCAGCGGCGTGCGGGACGCGCTGGAGCAGCGCGGCTTCCATACGGACCGCTTCGAGCAGCAGATCGTGAACGTACGCGACGGCGGCGTCTACATCGAGGACATGAGCGGCGGGGCCGTGGCCACCGGCGAGCGGGGCACGGCGCAGCATGTGGAGAGGAGCCCGGCGTGATGCGCTCCGGCGAGGAGTTCTCCCGTGAGAACGCCTCCGGCGAGGGCCTCTCCGGCGAGGCGGCAGCGGACCAGAGGCAGGACCAGAGTCCGAACCCGGCGTGGGATTCAGACCGTTCGCGCGCGGGCGGCTGTGGCGGTGCCGTGCACGTCGGCACCATGTCGGGCGGCGCGATCGCCACCGGCGCCCAGGGCCGGGCCGTCTCCTACGGCAGCGCCGCGCCGCCGGCACAGACGGACGAGGCGACGCTCGCGCTCCTGGACGCGGTGCGGGCGCTGCGCGCGGACATCCGCGTCCTCGCCGCCACCGACGAGACCGCCGCCGTCCAGGGCGAACTGGGCGAGATCGAGGGCGAGATCACGCGCACGGGCCACGCCGGGCCCGGCCGCGTCGCCCGGCTCCGCGACCGGCTGGAGACGGGCGCGAGCGCCGTCGGCCTGCTCGCGTCGGCGACCGCGGTCGTGCAGGCCGCCGCGCAGGTGCTGGGGTGAGACACGTGAGAGGTGAGGGCCGGTGATCCGCTTCGACCCCGACCAGCAGCGCTGGGTGGACAACGATGCCGACAGCGCGCGCGGGCAGCGGCACACGGAGTCCGCGCGGCAGCAACGGCACGTGGCCAAGGGCGGGTTGGCGCTGCTGGCCGTGTGCGGGCTCGCCTTCGGCACCTGGGCGCTCGGCTGGAAGGACGAACCGGGGCAGGCCGCCGGCCAGCCGTCGGTGGTCGTTCCCGACCCGGCGGCGACGTCGAGGCCCGACAAGAGCGAACGCTCCGGCCTCGGCGAGGAGCCGTCCGACTCCACGGACCCGGCCGGGGCCGCCGCCGCCGACCCCCCGAAGGGGTACGAGATAGCGGAGGACCCCGAGGGCTTCAGCCTCGCCGTCCCCGAGGGCTGGGAGCGCCGCGCGGAGGACAGGGACGGCGCCCAGGCCGTCTTCTACGAGAACTCCGACCGTTCCAAGCAGCTCCAGGTCTTCTACGTGGAGGACTCGGACCCTTACGAGTCGCTGAAGCTCGCGGAGGCGAACTCCGAGAAGAACGAGAGCTACCAGCGCGAGTCCCTCGACCGCCTCGACGGCGGAGACGGTCCGGCGGCCCGTCTCGAGTACACGTACATCTCCGACGAGCACGGCGCGAAGCGCCACGTCATCGACCACCGCTTCGAGGCCGAGGACGGCGAGCTGTACGCGCTGATCGCCTACGGCCCGGACGAGGACGGAGCCTCGGCGGACGAAAAGGAACTGCTGGACACGGCCCTGACCTTCTTCTGCCCGACGGGCGTGGACTGCGGGGCGAGGAACGGGCAGGGGGACGGGGACGACGGAATCGGTTAGAAGCGGCCCATCATCCCGGCGGGGCCGCGGCCGCGGCTCACTCCCCGGGAAATTCCGCCGTCTCCAGTTTCAGCCCGACGACCGTCCCGGTCATGTCGAGAGTCCTGCCGAATGCGACCGTCAGCCTGCTCTCGTATTCGCCCTTCTCGGGCTGAGTGAAGAGGTGGCACTCGCCCGCGTAGGGGTCGGCGATCACATACGCAGGCACCGCGGCCGTGGCGTAGGCCTTGACCCTGTGCTCCTCCGCGCTGCCGCGTCGGTCCACGCCTGCAGCCGCATCGTCCAACGATACGAACGCAAACCCGGACACGTCCTTGATCGCTTCGATCCTCCGCGTCAAGACCTCTCCGCCCGTAGGGCGACAGAACCGGCCAAGTCGGCGCTCAGAAATTGCCGGAAACGCTCACATGTGACGCCAACCAGGGCCTTCTCCTTCCTCCGGCGCACTTCGGCCCGTGAGGAAACCCACTTATCTGCCCCGGACGGACATGCAAACGCCGAGACGGGGCAGGGTTCGCTCTTGTCATGTGACCAGCGCATGGCCTTATTTCACCGTGATCGCGATGTGATTTCTTCGTGACACGATGCGTCAATACAGCTCGGAAGGCAGTTCAGAAGGTGTCCGAAATCGAAAGCATCTACATCGACGGCGACTGGCGCGCTGCGCAGGCCGGCGGGACGCGGGAGATCCTCGACCCCGCTGACGCCACCACGCTCGCCGTCGTCGCTGAGGGCGGCGCCCCGGACGCCGACGCCGCCGTCACCGCCGCCCGTCGCGCCTTCGACGAGGGCGAGTGGCCCCGTACACCTGTCGCCGAGCGCGCCGCGCTCCTGCGCAGGGTCGCGGACCTGCTTCAGCGCGACCGCGAGGAGATAGGCCTCATCGAGTCGCGGGACGCGGGCAAGACATGGGAGGAGGGCCGGGTGGACGTCGACGACGTCACCGCCGCCTTCCGCTACTTCGCCGACCTCGTCGCCGGGGAGTCCGGCGGCCGGGTCGTGGACGCGGGCGACCCGGACGTGCACAGCGTCGTCGTGCACGAGCCCGTGGGCGTCTGCGCGATGATCACGCCGTGGAACTACCCGCTCCTCCAGGCGAGTTGGAAGATCGCCCCGGCGCTGGCGGCGGGTAACACCTTCGTGATCAAGCCCAGCGAGATCACTCCCATGACCACGCTCCACCTGATCAAGCTGCTCGCCGAGGCCGGCCTCCCCGCCGGCGTCGCGAACCTGGTGACCGGTGCCGGCGACCCCGTGGGCGCGCGCCTGTCCGAGCACCCCGGCGTGGATCTGGTCTCCTTCACCGGCGGCCTGGTCTCCGGTACGAAGGTCGCCCAGGCCGCCGCCCCCGGCGTGAAGAAGGTCGCCCTGGAGCTGGGCGGCAAGAACCCCAACGTCGTCTTCGCCGACGCCTGCGCCACCGAGGAGGGCTTCGACACGGCCGTCGACCAGGCCCTCAACGCCGCCTTCATCCACAGCGGCCAGGTCTGCTCCGCCGGCGCCCGCCTCATCGTCGAGGAGTCCGTGCGTGAGCGCTTCGTCGCCGAGGTGGCCGCCCGCGCCCAGCGCATCCGGCTCGGCCGCGGCACCGAGGACGGCGTCGAGTGCGGGCCGCTGGTCTCCGCGCAGCAGCTGGCCAAGACCGAGGCGTACGTCGCGTCCGCGCTGGCTGAGGGCGCGGTGCTGCGCAGCGGCGGGGAGCGTCCCGAGCCCTCCGACGTGCGGCCCGCCGACGGCTACTTCTACTCGCCGACAGTCCTCGACAACTGTCTCCGGCGCATGAAGGTGATCCGGGAGGAGACCTTCGGGCCCATCCTCACCGTCGAAACCTTCCGGACCGAGGACGAAGCGGTGTCTCTGGCGAACGACACCGAGTACGGTCTCGCCGGCGGGGTCTTCTCCGCGGACACGGCCCGCGCCCGCCGCGTCGCGGCGCGTCTGCGGCACGGCACCGTGTGGATCAACGACTTCCACCCCTATCTGCCACAGGCCGAGTGGGGTGGTTTCGGCAAGTCGGGAGTGGGCCGTGAGCTGGGTCCGCACGGGCTGGCCGAGTACCGCGAGACCAAGCACGTGTACGAGAACCTGCGTCCCGCACCGGTCCGCTGGTTCTCTGGCTGACGGAGGAAGCGCATCATGCCCTCGTCGCCTTCTTCGCGCGAACACGTGAACCCCAAGGAGCACACCACGGAAATGTCCAGCCATGACATATCCACCTACGACTACGTCATAGTCGGCGGCGGTACGGCAGGGTCGGTGATCGCCTCACGGCTCACCGAGGACCCGGACGTCACCGTCGCCCTCATCGAGGGCGGCCCCTCGGACATCGACCGCCCCGAGGTCCTCACCCTGCGCCGCTGGCTCGGTCTGCTCGGCGGTGAGCTCGACTACGACTACCCCACGACCGAACAGCCCCGTGGCAACTCCCACATCCGGCACAGCCGCGCGAAGGTGCTCGGCGGCTGCTCGTCGCACAACACACTGATCTCGTTCAAGCCGCTGCCGTCCGACTGGGACGAGTGGGAGGCGGCCGGCGCCGAGGGCTGGGGCGCCGCCGCGATGGACCCGTACTTCGGCAGGCTGCGGAACAACATCGTGCCGGTCGGCGAGCAGGACCGTAACGCCATCGCGCGCGACTTCATCGCCGCGGCCAAGGACGCCCTCGGCGTCCCCGAGATCGACGGCTTCAACGAGCAGCCGTTCCACGAGGGCGTCGGCTTCTTCGACCTCTCCTACCACCCGGAGACGAACAAGCGCTCCTCTGCTTCCGTCGCCTACCTCCACCCGCACATCGAGGCAGGCGACCGCCCGAACCTCGACATCCTGCTGGAGACCTGGGCCTACCGCCTCCAGCTGGAGGACGACAGGGCGACCGGCGTTCACGTGCGCGGCAAGGACGGCGCCGAGCGGCTGATCGCCGCGGACCACGAAGTGCTGGTCTGCGCGGGCGCCGTGGACACCCCGAGGCTGCTGATGCACTCCGGCATCGGCCCGGGGGAGGACCTGGAGGCGCTGGGACTGCCCGTCGCACACGACCTGCCGGGCGTCGGCGAGAACCTGCTCGACCACCCCGAGTCGGTGATCGTCTGGGAGACGGACGGGCCCATCCCCGACAACTCCGCGATGGACTCCGACGCCGGGCTCTTCCTGCGGCGCGACCCGGAGTCGGCCGGGCCCGACCTGATGTTCCACTTCTACCAGATCCCCTTCACCGACAATCCGGAGCGGCTGGGCTACGAACGGCCCCCGCACGGCGTGTCGTTGACGCCCAACATCCCCAAGCCCCGCAGCCGCGGGCGCCTTTACCTCACCTCGTCCGACCCGTCCGTCAAACCGGCCCTGGACTTCCGGTACTTCACGGACGATGAGGACTACGACGGCCGCACCCTCGTCGACGGCGTCAAGGCCGCCCGGCAGGTCGCGCGCACCGAGCCCTTCGCCCGCTGGCTCAAGCGCGAGGTCTGCCCCGGGCCCGACATCACGTCCGACGAGGACATCAGCGAGTACGCGCGCAAGGTCGCGCACACCGTCTACCACCCGGCCGGGACCTGCCGGATGGGCGGCGCGGACGACGCCCTCGCCGTCGTCGACCCCCAGTTGCGGATCCGCGGCCTGGAGGGCATCCGCATCGCGGACGCCTCCGTCTTCCCGACGATGCCCTCGGTGAACCCGATGATCGGCGTGCTGATGGTCGGAGAGAAGGCCGCCGACCTCGTCCGGCCCGGCCGGTCCGCTGCGACCACGGCCGCCGCCGCGTCCCCGTCGACCAACTCGACCAACTCGACCAGCTCGACCAAGAGCAAGACCACTGCGACCCCTACGACAACGACGACCACGACGACTACGGCACCGGGAGGTGTTGCGTGATGTCCGAGACCCACGAGTCCGCCCCGGTCAACCCGGTGTTCTCCGTACGCAATCTGTGGAAGGTCTTCGGCCCCAAGGCGCATCGGGTGCCCGGCGACGAGGAACTCGCCGGGCTCTCCGCCGCCGAACTGACCCAGCGCACCGGCTGCACCGCCGCCGTGCGCGACGTCTCGTTCGACGTACAGAAGGGCGAGGTCTTCGTCGTCATGGGCCTCTCGGGCTCCGGCAAGTCCACGCTCGTACGCTGCCTCACCCGCCTCATCGAACCGACCGCCGGCGTGCTGGAGATGGACGGTGAGGACGTACGCGCCATGGACAAGCACCGGCTGCGCGAGCTGCGCCGCCACCGCACCGCCATGGTCTTCCAGAACTTCGGCCTGCTGCCGCACCGCACGGTGACCGACAACGTCGCCTACGGCCTGGAGATCCAGGGGATGTCCAAGCAGGAGCGCCGCGCCAAGGGCCTGGAGATGGTGGAGAAGGTCGGGCTCCAGGGCCTCGGCGACCGCCGTCCCGTACAGCTCTCCGGCGGTCAGCAGCAGCGCGTCGGGCTGGCGCGCGCACTCGCCGTCGACCCCGAAGTCCTGCTGTTCGACGAGCCGTTCAGCGCCCTCGACCCGCTGATCCGCCGGGACATGCAGGAGGAGGTCATCCGCCTGCACCGCGAGGAGGGCCGGACGATGATCTTCATCACGCACGACCTGTCCGAGGCGCTGCGGCTGGGCGACCGGATTCTGCTGATGCGGGACGGCGAGATCGTGCAGCTCGGCACTCCCGAGGAGATCGTCGCCAACCCCGCCGACGACTACGTCCGCGACTTCGTCCGCGACGTCCCCCGCGAGCAGGTCATATCTGTGCGGCTCGCGATGCGCCCCGCCGAGAAGGCGGAGGCGGACAGCGGCGCCGAACTCTCCCCGGACACGCTGGTCTCCGACGCGATAGAGGCCGTCGCCCGCAGCGGCGAGAACCTCCGCGTCGTCGACGACGGGCGGACCATAGGCGTCATCGACCACGCCTGCCTGCTCAACGTCGTCGCCGGCATCGACGGCGAGAACGGCGAGAACGGCGAGGGCGACGCGGGCAAGGACAAGGAGGTGGCCGCCGTATGAGCATCCGCTTCGCAGCGCCCGCCGCACGGCGGTGCCGCTTCGGGGACGAGACCGGGACGGTGAGGCCGGCATGAGCACCCCCACCATCTCCGAGCAGGACGAGAAGGCGCCCGGTCCGCCGCCGCAGCAGCTGAACGGGCGGCCCGAGGAGCAGCAGGCCCCGGGCGGACTCGCGGTGCTCGCGCGCGACCCCAAGGTGCTGGCGCTCGCCTTCGCCGTCCTCGTCGTCATCGTCAGCGCCGCGGTCTCCGGCTCCGGCGTCTGGCCCTCGGGCTGGGTCGTCGACATCAAGACGCCGCTGAACGACCTGGACGACTGGCTCGTCGACAACCGCGATACACACTGGATCTTCCTCTACTTCCTGCTGCACATCAGCAACTTCGCCCAGGGGTCGTACGACGCGTTGCTCAGCCTTTTCGATTCGATGGGCTACGTCGGTGTCACGGTTGTGGGGACGCTGATCGCATGGTCGGCCGGCGGCGCGGATCTGTCCCGCCGTGCACTGCGCACAGGTGCGACCGGTCTCGCCGTCTTCGCTGTCTGCGGCGTGCTGCGCATGTGGGAGTCGACGATGGAGACGCTCTCACTGATGGTGGTCGCCGTCATCCTCTCCACCATGGTCGGGTTCCTGTTGGGAGTGGCCGCCGGCCTTTCTGACCGGTTCGAGAAGATGCTGCGCCCTGTCTTCGACACGATGCAGGTCTTGCCGGCGTTTGCGTACTTGCTGCCGTTGCTGCTGCTGTTCGATGTCGGTGTTCCCTCCGCGCTCATAGCGACGGTGATTTACGCGGCTCCGCCGATGGCCCGGCTGACCTCGCTTGGCCTGCGTCAGGCCGATCCGGCCGCGATGGAGGCCTCCGCCTCGTTGGGCGCCAGCGCCAACCAGCAGTTCCGCACCGCCCGGTTGCCGCTGGCACGTAGGCAGATGATGTTGGGGCTCAATCAGACGATCATGATGTGTCTGTCCATGGTTGTGCTGGCCTCCCTCATCGGCTCGGATGGATTGGGTGCCGATGTCTACAAGGCGCTCGGCAGCCTCGACGTCGGCACTGCGCTCACCGCTGGCTCTGCGGTCGTCCTGATCGCCGTGCTGCTGGACCGTACGACGGCTGCGGCGGGCGAGCGACTGGACGCCACCGTGACGGTCGGCGCGACCCGGCTGATGAGGCGGGTGCGGATGGCGGTGTGGGGGCTGATTGTCGTCCTGATCGGCGTCTTCTCCGCGATCGGCTCCTCACTCGGCGAGCGTGAGTGGCCGGACGCCTGGACAGTGGACGTCACTCGTCCCCTGCAGGACGCCGTCGACTGGCTCACCGCCACGATCGGCCACGGCGTCCCGCTACTGGGCGGAACGGAGGTCTGGGCGAAGGGCTTCACGGTCTACGTGCTCAATCCGCTCCGCTCCGGCCTGGAGACCACCCCGTGGTGGGCGCTGGTGCTGCTGGTCGCCGTCGTCGGCTGGATCGTCGGGACCTGGCGGGCCGCGATGACCGCGGTCATCTGCCTGGGCCTGGTCGGCGTGATGGACCTTTGGGAGCTGTCGATGGACACGTTCTCGCAGGTGATCGCCGGTCTGGTGGTGACCGTGGCCATCGGCGTCGTGCTCGGCATCCTCACCGCGCGGATCGAGCGGGTGGAGCGGATGCTGCGCCCCGTGCTCGACACGATGCAGACGATGCCGCAGTTCGTGTACTTGATCCCGGTCATCGCCCTCGTCGGCCTCAGCCGCAGCGCGGGCATCATCGCGGCCGTCATCTACGCGTGCCCCGCCGTGATCCGCATCACGGCACAGGGCCTGCGCTACGTCGACCCGGCTGCGATGGAAGCGTCGCGCTCGCTCGGTGCGACCAGCAGGCAGCAACTCCTCGGCGTGCAGCTGCCGTTGGCCCGCAAGTCGCTGCTGGTCGGCATCAATCAGGGCGTCGTGCTGGTGCTGTCGATGGTCGTCATCGCGGGCCTCATCGGCGGCGGCGCGCTCGGCTACAACGTCGTGCAGGGCCTGTCCAAGGGCAACCTCTCTCAAGGGCTGCCCGCCGGCATCGCCATCGTCTGCCTGGGCATCATGCTCGACCGGATCTCCCAGCCGGCCGGAGAGCGCCCCCGTGAGTAGGCGCCCACAGAACGCCACCCCCACCCCTGACGGAACTCCCTACCCCGAGAAGAGAAAACAGGTCGCAACCATGCAGAACAAGCAGATACGCAACACGGTCATCGCCGGAATCGGCATCCTCGGCGCGCTCACCCTCACCGCCGGGTGCGGCAAGGCCGACACGAGCGGCGGGGGAGGCAGCGGCGACAAAGTCGTCCTCGCCGAACCGTCCTGGGTCGGCGCGCAGGCGAACGCCGCCGTCGTGAAGAAGCTCCTCGAGGACGAGCTCGACGTCAAGGTCGAGGCCAAGCAGATGGACGAGCCCGTCGCCTTCGACGCGCTCGACAGCGGCAAGGCCAGCGCCATCCTCGAGGACTGGCACGGCGTACCGAAGAAGCAGAAGAAGTACGTCGACGAGAAGAAGACGGTGGTCTCCGGCGGCGACCTCGGTGTCGTCGGGCACATCGGCTGGTTCGTGCCGAAGTACTACGCGGACAAGCACCCGGACATCAAGAACTGGAAGAACCTCAACAAGTACGCCAAGGACTTCCGTACGTCCGAGAGTGGCGACAAGGGCCACTTCATCGGTGCCGCCCCGTCGTACTCGCAGCACGACAAGGAACTGATCAAGAACCTCAAGCTCGACTACAAGCACATCCCCAGCGGTGCCGAGGCGGCACAGCTGAAGGAGATCCAGCGGCTGTACGACGCCAAGAAGCCGTTCCTCACCTACTGGTGGGAGCCGCAGTGGATGAACAACAAGATCGACATGACCGAGATCCAGCTGCCGAAGTACACGCCGGGCTGTGAGACCCCGCCGTCGAAGGCGAAGTGCGGCTACGAGACCAACCAGCTGGAGAAGTTCCTCAACGCGGACTTCGCGAAGGAGAACAGCGACGCAGCCAAGTTCATCAAGAACTTCCGGTGGACCACCAAGGACCAGAACACGGTCGCGGGTGACATCGCTGGCAAGAAGATGAAGCCGGAGGACGCCGCCGAGAAGTGGATCAAGGCGAACAAGTCCACGTGGCAGAAGTGGATCCCGAAGAAGAAGTAATGCTCGTGTGCGAGTAGCAATGCATCATTGACGAATGGGTTCGGGACACCGCGAGTTCCCGAACCCATTCGTCGTGCATCGACGCCAGGCCAGCCGGAACGGCCCACCGAGCACACTCGGAGGGTCGTTTTAGCGAAACTCTATCCGCCCACTGGAGCTGTCTGCTCGGGGCCAGAGGCGCCAGACTGAGGCGAACCGTTGGGCTTTATTGCGGCGACAGAGAACCCGACTGTTGCGCTTTCAGGCCAGTTGTAGTTGCAGACCTTCCAGTGGCCCTTCCCCTTGTGGCTTTTGCAGTCTTTGGGGTTTCCCCATTGGCCACGGACGAATGCCCTTACGTAGTTCCCATCCTTCTTCTTGTCCAGGAGCCATATCTTGTCTCCCTTGGCCTGGAAGCATGCCTTGCCTCCCTTGCCGATGGAACATGGCGAATACGGAGGGGGGCCCGCCGCATATGCGGGCGTAGCAAAGGCCATACCGCCCACAACGGCGAGCGAAGCCGCCGAAATCACAGCTGAGCTAACGGACTTGCGGAACATGCGACTGCTCACTCTCTCGCTGAGATCGTACGATCGATCACGTGCAAGGCTCATCGGCCGGGCTCTTAAGCCTTCGCGTACTGAGTACCACCCATGTAGTAGGGATTCTTCGGCGACCCCTTCTTCGCGACTCCCGATTTGAACGAGAGGCTCTTTCCCTCCTTCATGTTGTAGTTGCAGATTCCCCACTGCCCTGAACCAAGTTCGTTTGAGCAGGTGTGGTCGGCCCAGCCCTTTCCGATGTAGCCCCAATATCCCACGGCGATACGACCGTCTTTCTTGGTGTCCTTCACCCAGAGCTTGTCGCCCTTCTTCTGGAAGCAGACCAATACGCCAGAGGCGGTTGAACACGGAGATGAAGGTGGGGGGCCAGCTACTGCACGTGATGCGTCTGCGTCTGCGGGTATAGCGACTGCTGTGCTGGCTGTCGCAGCAACCGCAACGCATGCCGCCGCAACGGCGCCGAGCTTTCGGAGCATTCGGAACCACTCATTCCTGGTCGAAGAATTGATTGAAGGATCAAGCACTGGGTGCGTTCAAACCGTCATGCTCCGCCGAGTGTTGGCGGAGCGCCGACGTTATCCTAATGGCTGCAGAATTAGTCGTGCGTAGAATAAGAGGTTCCGCATATCGGCCACATGTCTCCGCCGAATCGGCGTCGGCAGGATCACGATTGCGGGCACCTTTCGAGGCACAGGCATCGAGTCCGACCGGTTCACAGGAGCCCAGGGGAATTTCAACGACCTGTGGTTTTCCAGAAGGACTAGGCCACCGGCGGGAAGGCGCAATGCTTGTCTCCCCGGACGAAACCCTTGCGGGTCCCCGAGGTCGTGGGGCGTCTTGGCGTCACTCCGGGCCGGCCTTCAGGCACTGACCCACTTGTACAAGCAACTGCCGACTGCCTGCCGACCCTGATGGCGACGGCTACTTAGGTCCGACTGACGGAAGTGCCCGTGATCGGCACCCCACAGTCAAGCGGCCTCCAGTCGGGTCTCCCAGCCAGCTGATGGGGGCGTGAAGCAGGGAGCCGACGGGTCCCGGGGCGTTGTTCGCCGCGCGAGGACTCCGAGCCTTCCCCGGGCCTCGGCGATGGGATACGTGCTCGTCATGCACGCAGCATGCACCCAGGTCAGGCCTGCTTCGACGCCAGCCGGACGATCGTCACGTCCGGGTCGGCGCCCACGCGGACCGGCGGGCCCCAGGCGCCCGCGCCGCGCGTGACGTAGAGCTGGGTGTCGCCGTAGCGGTCCAGGCCCGCGACGGTCGGGTTGGCGAGCGCCACGACGAGGTGGAAGGGGAAGAGCTGGCCGCCGTGGGTGTGGCCGGACAGCTGGAGGTCCACGCCGTACTCGACCGACTCGTGGATCTGCACGGGCTGGTGCGCGAGCAGCACCGAAGTGCGCGAGGTGTCGCGGTCGCCGAGAGCCTTCTCGAAGTCCGGGCCCTCGCCGCTGTCCTCGCCGCGCAGGTCGTTGACCCCGGCCAGGTCGAAGTGCGGCAGCTCCAGGCGGGCGTTCTCCAGGGGATGCACGCCGAGTTCGCGTACGTGGTCCACCCACTCGTCGGCGTCCCCGAAGTACTCGTGGTTGCCGGTGACGAAGAACGAGCCGTGCCGCGGCCGCAGCCGGCGCAGCGGTTCCGCCGCCGGACCGAGGTCCGCCACGCTTCCGTCGACGAGGTCGCCCACGATGGCGACCAGATCGGGCTGTGCGCTGTTGATCGTACGGACGATGCGCTCGGTGTGGGAGCGGCCCAGTACCGTCCCGAGATGGATGTCGCTGACGACCGCGATGCGGTAACCGTGGGCGGCGCGCGGCAACTTGGCCAGCGGCACGGTGACGCGCTTGAGCGTGGGCCCGTTCAGCAGGTTGTACGCGCCGGCCCCGACCGTTCCCGCCGCGGCGACGGCGGCACCGGCGGCGACCGTGCGGGCCACGAAGAGGCGCCGGGAGGTGACCGCCGGGGACTGCTCGCGGGGCTCGCCCGGCTCACCGGGCTCCGCGGGCCCGCCGCGCTCACCAGGCTCGTCTCCGGAGCCCTCGCTCGCTTCCGATGCCGCGCCCGCTCCCGCCTCCGACCTCGTCGCCGTGACGGTGGCCGCCGTCCCGCCCGGAACCGCACCGGCGGGTGCCGGCACCGCGTCGGCGGCGGACGTGGCCGCGGGCGCTCCCAGGACCGCGTCCCCTGGTCCTCTCGCCGCCCGCCGCTCGAGGGCCCGCCGCAGCAGCGGCCGTACGGCCTCGCCCACCGCCAGAGCCATGAGCAGATACAGCAGCAGCGCCAGCCACATGTAGCCCGGCCACGCCAGCACGCGCTGGAGCGTGAAGGGCGCGCCGCTGCGCCCCACGGCGACGTTGGCGATCATCACCACGGGCAGTACGAAGGCGAGAACCGTCCCCGTACGGCGCCATGCGCTGCCCGGCGCGGACACGTCACGTACGAGCCGCCGCCACAGATACAGGTGGGCGAACCCCGCCAGCACGAAGACGGTCAGCGCGATGACCACGAAGACCACGGCCATGCCCCCCTCCCCCTACTCTCCGGGTCTGCCCCGCAGAGCTCTCAGCCCCCGGAAACCGATGGCGCCGATCGCGGTGCCGAGCAGGAACGACACGCTCGCGAGCAGCAGATGAACCCAAAAGTAACCGGTCGGGTCGCCGGAGTCGTCGAAGGCCAGCCCGCTGCTGTCCTTCCAGAGGTTCTTGACGAACGTGATCCACACGAACCAGGACCAGATTCCGAAGGCGAGCAGGAACCAGGAGACGCGACGGCTGAGGGAGAGGGGGCGCGGCGAGGACCGCGCGCCCGGAGACTGGCTCATGGGTCAAGTATGGCTATCGGCCCAACGGTGTAGCTCGGGAGGGGCCAACTGCCCGGCGCCACTGGGGAGTGCGATGTCCACAAGTGTTCGAGAGGCATGTAATTTCGCCCTGTGCCGACTTCCTCACTTCGCGCCGTACGCGTGCCCGCGACAGCAGCAGCCGCCCTGGCCCTCGCGTTCCTCGTCCCCCCGTCTCCAAGCGGCACCGCTCACGCCGCGTCCCAGGGCGCACCGCCCGCCGGAGCACCCGTGGGCGCCGTGGCGGACGACGGCAAGAGTCCGAAGCCGCCCGCACGCATGTCGAGCGTCGGCGGCAAGCTGCTCGGCTCTCCGGGTACGCAGATGAAGGCGAAGCCCGGGCAGAAGCCGCCCGAGGTCCCCGGCGACATCACCGCGCGGTCCTGGATCGTCTCCGACGCCGAGTCGGGCGAGGTGCTGGCCTCGCACAACGCCCACTGGAAGCTCCCCCCGGCAAGCACCATGAAGATGCTGTTCGCCGACACCGTGCTGCCGAAGTTCCCGAAGACGAAGACGCACAAGGTCGAGGCGTCCGACCTCGAAGGCATGGGCGAGGGCAGCAGCCTCGTGGGCGTGAAGGAAGGTCAGACGTACAGCGTGCGCGATCTGTGGCGGGGTGTCTTCCTGCGCTCCGGCAACGACGCGGTGCACGTGCTCGCCGCGATGAACGGCGGCAAGCCGAAGACGGTGCGCGAGATGAACCAGCAGGCGGAGAAGCTCCGCGCCGGTGACACCAACGTCGTCAGCCCCGACGGCTACGACAAGAAGGGCCAGGTCTCCTCGGCGTACGACCTGACGCTCTTCGCTCGCTCCGGGATGCAGAAGGCCGACTTCCGCGACTACGCCTCCACCGCCCGCGCCCAGTTCCCCGGCGAGGAGAAGAAGGGCAAGAAGCGGGAGACGTACGAGATCCAGAACACCAACCGCCTGCTCACCGGTGACGTCGGCCTCGACCCCTACCCGGGCATCGCGGGCGTGAAGAACGGCTCGACGACGAACGCGGGCGCCACCTTCACCGGGGTCGCCCAGCACGGCGACCGCGTCCTGCTGGTGACCTGCATGCACCCGGACGACGAGCAGGGCGGGCTGGAGGTCTACAAGGAGACCGCGAAGCTCTTCGACTGGGGCTTCAAGGCCGTAGGGAAGGTCGAGCCGGTGGGCGAACTCGTCGCGCCCAGCGGCGCCGGCGCCTCGGGGAAGTCCGGCGACAGCAAGGACCGGAACAAGGCGGCCGGTCAGGCCTCGGCCGGCAGCGGCGACGACGGCGACGGCTCGGGCGGCGCCGGTGTCGCCCTCGGCATCACCGCGGGCTGCCTGGTGCTGGTGGCTGCGGTGGCCTACGGCGTCCACCGCCGGTGGCCGATTCCGGATCTGGCGCGGCTGCGTCGTCTTCCGTTCGGTCAGGGGTCCGGCGCGGCGGGTCCGGGCGCTCAGACCGGTTCTGGTTCGGGCTCCGGTTCCGGTTCGGGCTCTGGTTCCGCTGACTCCGGTTCTGACTCCGGGTCCGATCCCGCGTCGGGCTCGGACCGCGTGGGTGCGCGCGAGCCGGACTGACGCTCCGTCCGGCCTCCTCTTCTCGTACGGGAGCGGCCCGTTCGGACTCCACCGGTTCGGACGTGCCGCTCCCCAGTGCGTCGATCTCCTCGATCGGCTTGCCGGTGCGTTCCGTCGCCGTCCACGACGTGCAGAAGAGCATCAGCCTCGCCATGAAGCTGATCCACAGCAGCAGCGCGATGGGCGTCCCGAACGCCCCGTACACGCTCTTCGTCGCGACGCCCTGGAGATAGCCGCCCAGCAGCAGCTTCAGCAGCTCGAAGCCGACCGCGCCCATCGTGCACGCGAGGAGCGTCGCGCGGCGCGGCGGGCGCACGCCGGGCAGAACCCTCAGCGCGTACCACAGCAGCGCGAAGTCGGCGGCCAGGGCGGCCCCGTATCCGGCGGCGCTGAGCAGGAACGAGCCGACGCCGTTCTCGCGGACGCCCACCTGACCCGCGGCCCAGCCGGCCACGGAGACCGCGAAGGCGGACCCGGCGAGCGAGACGAGCCCCACGGCGCCCAGTCCCGCGAGGGCCCCGAGGTCCTTCAGCTTCAGCAGGACCGGATTGCCCGGGTCCTCCTCCAGGTCCCACAGCGCGCGCAGGCTCTCCCGGAGCGTGCCGACCCAGTTGACGCCCGTGACGACCAGCAGCAGCCCCGCGACGAGCCCGACGGTGCCGGCGTTGTCGGCGAGCGACCGCAGGTCCAGCTCGCCGGAGATGCCGGGCACCTGGCGGTCGATCGTGTGCTGCACGGTCCGCATCCGCTCGGGCGTGAGCAGCGACGCCCCGACGGCGGCGAAGACCGCGAGCATGGGGAAGAGCGAGATGAAGCTGGTGAAGGTGATGGACGCGGCGTGCCTGGTCCACTTGTGCTCGTCCAGGTGCTGGTAGACCCGCCAGACGCGGGTACGGAAGAACCACGCCGCCACGGGGCCGATCACCGGCAGCTTCGTCAGCCAGTCCATGATCGCCGGTTACCCGCTGCGCGCCCTCTCATCCGGCCGGGAGCGCCGCGCCCGGGGCCGGGCGCTCAGTGCAGCGGAGCGAAGGAGTCCGCGCCGTCCTCGCAGACGGGGAAGGGCTGCGGCACCTGCCGGGGCACGCCGGAGACCGACAACGGTGTCTCCTCGCCCGTGCCGAAGGTGAACTTCCGCTGAAGCCGCCACACCAGGTCGGAGCCCTGCTCGTACAGCGCGAAGCCCGTCGCAGTCCAGGACGCCTCGAAGCCGGCCAGCTCCTCCTGCGCCCGGTCCATCGACTCCTCGGAGATCCCGTGCGCGACGGTCACATGCGGGTGGTACGGGAACGCCAGCTCGCGCGCCACCGGGCCCTCCGGCGCCCGCACCTGCTCCTGGAGCCAGGAGCACGCCGCGGCGCCCTCGACGAGCCGTACGAAGACTACGGGGGAGAGCGGACGGAAGGTGTCCGTGCCCGACAGGCGCAGCCCGAACGCGCGCCCCGCCGCCGCCACCCGCGCCAGGTGCGCCTCGATCCGCGGACGGTCGGCCGGGTCGGCCTCCGTCGGCGGGAGCAGCGTGATGTGGGTGGGGATGCCATGGGCCGCCGGGTCGCCGAAGCTCGCACGACGCTGCTGGAGCAGACTGCCGTGCGGCTCGGGGACGGCGATCGAAACGCCGAGCGTGACGGTCCCCACCTCGTGCTCCTTCCTGCTCGATGGCCGGTCCCCGGCCCGTCTGAGGTTGTGTGGTGTGAGCTGTGTCCGCCTGCCGGTCCGCGGGTCGCTGCCGGGCGGCGGTCCGTCGTCTGTCAGTGCTTGCCGGGCAGCAGGCCCACCTTGTCGTAGGCCTGCGCGAGCGTCTCCGCCGCGACGGCCCGTGCCTTCTCCGCGCCCTCGGCCAGGAGCGCGTCCAGCGTCTCCGGGTCCTCCAGATACTCCCGTGTACGGGTGCGGAACGGCGCGGCCCAGTCGCTCACGATCTCGGCGAGGTCGGTCTTCAGCGCACCGTAACCCTTGCCTTCGTACTTCTGCTCCACTTCCGCGACTGCGGAGTCCGTCAGCGTGGCGAGGATCGTGATCAGGTTGCTGATCCCGGGCTTGTTCTCCGGGTCGAAACGGATCTCGGTGCCCGTGTCCGTCACCGCGCTCTTGATCTTCTTCGCGGAGGCCTTCGGGTCGTCCAGCAGGTCGATGATGCCCTTCGGCGACGACGCCGACTTGCTCATCTTGATCGACGGGTCCTGAAGATCGAAGATCTTGGCCGTCTCGCGCAGGATGTACGGCTCGGGAAGCGTGAAGATCTTGCCGTAGCGGCCGTTGAACCGCTCCGCCAGATTCCGCGTGAGCTCGATGTGCTGCCGCTGGTCCTCTCCGACGGGGACCTGGTTGGCCTGGTAGATCAGGATGTCGGCGACCTGGAGGATCGGGTACGTGAAGAGGCCGACCGACGTGCGGTCCGTGCCGTGCCGCGCCGACTTGTCCTTGAACTGCGTCATGCGGGAGGCCTCGCCGAAGCCCGTCATGCACTCCATCACCCAGCTCAGCTGGGTGTGTTCGGGCACATGGCTCTGCACGAAGAGCGTGCAGCGCTCTGGGTCGAGGCCGGCCGCGAGCAGTTGAGCCGCGGCGAGGCGGGTGTTCTCCGTCAGCTGCCTCGGGTCCTGCGGGAGCGTCAGCGCGTGTAGATCGACCACCATGTAGAAGGCGTCGTGGGTCTCCTGGAGCGCGACCCACTGGCGAACGGCGCCCAGGTAGTTGCCGATGTGGAACGAACCCGACGTGGGCTGGATTCCGGAGAGTACACGCGGACGGTCATTGGCCATGCGCCCATTGTCTCAGGTCTCCCGGGCCGGGCGTGCACAGTTGTCCAGTGACCTGAGGCACCGTGTCGCTCGTGCGCGCCGCCGTCGCGCGGTGCCCGTGTCCTCGTGCGCCGGGGCAGCGCCCCGCTCGCAGCCGAGAGCGCGGGTGGCGCAGGGATCGCTGCGGGGCGTCGGCGCCGCTCCGGGCCGTCACCCGGCCCCCGGCCGTCCCGTGGGAACCCCGCACCGGCAGCAAAGTTTCTTCACCGTACGGCGGGTGGACGATAGAAAGAGGCAGCCCTCCGCGCCGCCACGGGAAGACGTGAGACGCAGCGGGAGGCGCCGCGGGACCACACGAGACGAACGGAGACCCCGGATGTCCACCTCGGAAAGGCTGATCGCCGCCTCCGAAGCGCGCAGCGCCCACAATTACCACCCCCTGCCCGTCGTCGTCGCCTCCGCCGAAGGGGCCTGGGTGACGGACGCCGACGGACGGCGCTATCTCGACATGCTCGCCGGTTACTCGGCGCTCAACTTCGGGCACCGCAACCAGCGGCTCATCGACGCGGCCAAGGCCCAGCTGGACCGGGTGACCCTCACGTCCCGCGCCTTCTACCACGACCGCTTCGGCGACTTCTGCGAGCAGCTCGCGGAGCTGTGCGGCATGGAGATGGTCCTGCCCATGAACACCGGCGCGGAGGCGGTCGAGACGGCCGTCAAGACCGCACGGAAGTGGGGCTACCGGAGCAAGGGCGTGCCCGACGGGCGGGCGAAGATCATCGTCGCGGACAACAACTTCCACGGGCGTACGACGACGATCGTCTCCTTCTCCACCGACGAGGAGGCCCGCGCCGATTTCGGCCCCTACACACCCGGATTCGAGATCGTCCCCTACGGAGACCTCGCCGCCCTGGAGGCCGCCGTCGACGACGACACCGTGGCCGTGCTCATGGAGCCCATCCAGGGCGAGGCGGGCGTGCTGGTGCCGCCGGCCGGCTATCTGCCGGGCGTGCGTGACCTGACGCGCAGCCGGAACGTGCTCATGATCGCGGACGAGATCCAGTCCGGGCTGGGGCGCACCGGCGCGACGTTCGCGTGCGAGCACGAGGGCGTGCACCCCGACATGTACGTACTGGGCAAGGCGCTCGGCGGCGGTGTCGTGCCGGTCTCCGCGGTGGTCTCGTCGCGGGCCGTGCTGGGCGTCTACAAGCCGGGCGAGCACGGGTCGACGTTCGGGGGGAACCCGCTCGCGTGCGCCGTCGCGCTGGAGGTGATCGCGATGCTGCGCACCGGGGAGTACCAGCAGCGCGCGAAGGAGCTCGGCGAGCACCTCCACCACGAGCTGGGCGTGCTGGCGGGCGGCGACGCCGTGCGGGAGGTACGCGGGCGCGGCCTGTGGGCCGGCGTGGACATCGACCCGGCGCACGGGACCGGCAGGCAGCTGTCGGAGAAGCTGATGCAGCGCGGAGTCCTGGTGAAGGACACGCACGGCTCGACGATCCGTATCGCGCCCCCGCTGGTGGTCTCGAAGGAGGACCTCGACTGGGGCCTGGAGCAGCTGGAGGCCGTGCTGAGCAGCTGACGCCGGCGGCTGGGCGGGGGCGTCGGGTTCAGTCCGGCCCCTGCCCGGCCAGGACGCGGCTAGCTCTCCAGCAGCTTGAGCACGCGTGCCCAGCCGTCCTTGCGGGCCGCCTGGTCGGAGCCGGAGGTGCCGGCGACGCCGCCGTCCGCACCGCCTTCCTGGCCCGGCTGCCCGTACGGGAACCAGTTCACGTGGTGGCCCGCCTTCGGGTAGGTGATCTGCCGGTGGCTCGCGCCGGACGCGTTGCGCTGCGAGGCGATCACGCGGGCGGCCTCCGCGGAGCCCCACATCTTGTCGTTGCCGCCCGCGATCGCCAGCACCGTGCCGCGTACGGCGTCCAGCCGGATCGGCCCCGCGGGGATCGGCGTGCCGTTCTCGGCCCAGGCGGCGCGGCCCGAAGCGCCCGCCAGATAGGGGCCGTTGACCCTGGCGGAGGGTGCGTAGGCGATGACGTCGCGGAAGACGGCCGGATGGCGCTGGCCGAGCAGCTGCGCGATCTCGCTGCCGCGCGAATTCCCCATCACCGCGAGGCGCTCGGGGTCGGCGCCCGGCTCGTGTGCCAGTACGCGCGCGGCGCGCAGGAAGTACCTCGTGTCGATCATGTTGATGGCGTCGGGACGTCCCGAGCCCTCGCCGCAGCGGAAGTAGCAGAGCGACAGCGCCGGATGGCCGTGCGCGGCGAGCAACGCGGCAGCGTACTCACCGGAGTTGCCGCCCTCCGAGCCGCCGAAGACGAGGACGGGTGCCCGGCGCCGATCGCCCTTCGGCGGCGTGAACATCTCGCCGTCCACGCGGTGTTCGGCGACCGTGAGCTTGCGGTGCCGGACCCCGCCGGTCAGCCACTCGCGCGTGAGGGTCCGGTCGGCGACCTGCTTGCCCTTCTCGCTCACGGTCAGGCGCAGCCGGTACGAGCGCTTCTGTGCCGGTGCCGGCGGGTGGAAGGAGAAGGCGTCGCCGCTGCCGATCATCTTCACGCTCCGGCCGGCCGTCGGGAGCATCGCGCCGAACAGGCCGCCGCTGTCCGCCTTCGCGTACGGGCGGCCGCCGCGCGGCGCCTGCTCGTCCAGGTCGATGCGGCCGTGAGCGTCGGCGCTGAACTCGCCGCGCGCGCTCCACGGTTGGCCGCGCCGGTCGACGGCGTGCGCCGTGACGCTGACGCGGTCGTGCGCGCCGAGACCGCCGATGCGCACCTTCACATCCTGGTCGGCGAGGGCCACGGGGCGGTCCACGTGGATCGCCGCGCGGTCGCCGTCCGGCTTACGGGCGTCGTCCGAGCCGCCGCCGCTGCCGCCGGAGCAGGCCGCCGTCGCGGCCAGCATCAGCAGTGCGGCGAGGCCCGCGCGTGCTGTCGGTTTGCGTCCCACCCGGGGCACCCTACGCACCTAGGGGCGGATCCACGGAACCGGTCATTCCTGGCGGCTGGAAATCCGCCGGGAAATCGGCGACCCTGTCGCGCATGCTGCCCGCAGAGCGTGACTTCTACTTAACACAGAGCGTGCACAGTGATCCGGGTACGGCGGACAGGCTCGCGGAACTGCCCGGCGGTCCCGATGAACTGGCCCTGCTCGTACGGCACTTGCTCATCCACCGCGAGGAGGCGGGCCGGTTCGGCTGTGCCCTGCCCGAATCGCGCTACCGCTCCGAAGCGGAGACCCGCTACATCGACGACATCCTCGACATCGTCCTGCGGCTCGACAAGGCGCCGCTCACCGCGCCCCGCCGGCCCCTCGACCGGTTCGCCGGCACCTGCCGGGACTTCGCCCTGCTGCACTGCGCGCTGCTGCGGCACACCGGGACTCCCGCCCGCATCCGCTGCGGCTACGCGACGTACTTCGCCGAGGGCTTCCACGACGACCACTGGGTCACCGAGTACGCGCATCCCGAGCGCGGCTGGATCCTCAGCGATCCGCAGATGGTGCCGGACGTGCGCATCGAGTCCCCGTACGAGCTGGACTTCGACCCGCTCGACGTGCCCCGCGACCGCTTCATCGTCGCCGGCGAGAGCTGGCGCCGCTGCCGCGAGGGCGAGGCCGATCCGAAGACGTTCGGAGTCAGCGTGCTGGGGCTGATGGGCATGTGGATGGTGCGCGCCAACGTCGTACGCGACCTGGCCGCACTCAACAGGGCGGAGGTGCTGCCCTGGGACGCCTGGGGCGTCGGCGACGCCGGGCGCGACGGGGAGCACGAGGCGGGCGACGAGGCGCTCGCGGTGCTCGACGAGGCGGCACGCGCCACGGTCACCGCGGACTTCGACGAGGTGCGCGCGCTGTACCGGGACACCCCGAGCCTGCGGGTGCCGGAGACGGTGACCTCGTACCAGTCGTACGACGGCGAGTGCGACGTGCGGCTGCGCGGCCCGCAGGATCAGTAGCCGTCAGGATCAGCAGCCGCGACGCCGGCACCGGCGGGAGTGCCGGTGCCGGCGTCCATGCCGGCGCTGTGCCGGCGGGAGCTCCGGTCGCGGTCGCGCGGCCGGCCGTCGTCCGGCCGGTCAGCTCGCCTGCGCCGTCTCGTACAGCTTCTTCGCGTCCTCCCCGAAGTACGGGCCGAACATCGTGTCCGGAAGGAACGTGTAGCCGAAGCTGTTCACCGAGGCTTGGAGGCCCTTGCCCGACGCCTCGTCGAACTCCGTGAACCACGGTCCGCCGCTGGAGCCGCCCGTCATGTTGCACGAGAGCCCGTGGTCCTTGGTGAGCAGCACGTCCTGGAAGGTCGTGCCGCTGCAATAGATCAGCTTCTCGCCGTCGTACGGATCGGCGGCCGGGAAGCCGAAGGCGTACATCTTGGTGTTGTAGTCGGCGTTGAAGGACAGGCCCTGGCCGCCCACGACGTCCGTCAGCTTCTTGCCGTCGAGCGGGTTCACCACGGCGGCGCCGACGTCGAAGTTCATGTCCTCGCTGGCCTCCCACTGCGGAGTGGTCAGCGTCTTGGACGCGGTCCACTTGCCGTGTGGGGCCTCGCCGTCGTGGTAGCCGGGCACGAAGACCCAGTCGGTGTGCCACTTGCCCTGGTACTTCACGCAGTGGCCGGCGGTGATGACCGTGCTGCCGTTGTCGCTCGTGACGGCGTCGCCGGAGCACGAGGCGTCGCGTCCGTCGAACTTGAAGAAGACCCGGCCGGAGGTCTTCACGACGTCGCCGCCGCCCGACCAGGGGCCGCCCGGTTCCGGCAGCGCCTTGGTGACGGCGTCCGTGTCGAGCGGCGGGATCTTCAACTCGTCGCCGCGCGGCACGGCCTTGCCGGCCCGTTCGACGGCGCGGGTGCCGATGTCGAGGAGGTCTTCGACGGGAGTGGCCGCACGCATGCGGTCGGCGGTCCACTGCCCGGCGGCACGCTCCTGCGCGGCCTTGGGTATCGCCGAACCGGGCGTCGTGTCACCGGAGTCGGCGCTTGCGGGGGTGGTCTGTAGCGCGAGGCCGAGCAGGGCGCCTACGGCTAGCAGGGCGCCGGCGCCTCGGCGCGTGCGTCGTGTGCGTCTCACGCGTACTCCTTCTGCTGGGATGGGGCAGACGAGTGGTGCGGACAGACGTGCGTGTTGCGGTGGTACGTGTGCGTCGTACGTATCGCGGTGGTGCGTGCTGCGTCGATAGCGTGCCCCGAAATCGGCCCCGCCGAACGGGAGTCGGCTCACCGGCACGACAAAGCCGCCGGACCCGCACAACAAGGCGCCCGGGGCGGTGCCCCGGGCGCTGTCGCGTGCGCGTGTGAGCCGGGCGCGCGTGCGCCCGCCCCTTGCCTGCCGGATTCTGCCGCTCGGATTCCGCAGCTCAGAAGCGGCGCGTGATCAGAGCGCGCTTGACCTCCTGGATCGCCTTCGTCACCTCGATGCCGCGGGGGCAGGCGTCCGTGCAGTTGAACGTCGTGCGGCAACGCCACACGCCGTCCTTGTCGTTGAGGATCTCCAGGCGCTGCTCGGCCGCCTCGTCGCGGCTGTCGAAGATGAACCGGTGCGCGTTGACGATGGCCGCCGGCCCGAAGTACTGGCCGTCGTTCCAGAACACCGGGCACGAACTCGTGCACGCGGCGCACAGGATGCACTTGGTCGTGTCGTCGAAGCGCTCGCGGTCCTTCGCGGACTGGAGGCGCTCGCGCGTCGGCTCGTTGCCGCTGGTGACCAGGAACGGCATGACGTCCCGGTACGCCTGGAAGAACGGCTCCATGTCGACGACGAGGTCCTTGAGCACCGTCAGGCCCTTTATGGCCTCGACGAGGATCGGCTTGACGCCCTTGCCGTCCTTGATCTCCGTTATGTCCTTGATCAGCGTCTTGCACGCGAGCCGGTTGCGCCCGTTGATGCGCATCGCGTCCGAGCCGCAGATGCCGTGCGCGCACGAGCGCCGGAAGGTGAGCGTCCCGTCCTGCTCCCACTTGATCCTGTGGAGCGCGTCCAGGACGCGGTCCTTGGGATCGATGTCGAGGGTGAAGTCCTCCCACCGGGAGTCCGCCGAGACCTCCGGATTGAAGCGGCGGACCCGGAAGGTGACGGTGACCAGGTGCGAGGCCGGCTGCGAACCGGCCGCCGGCTCCCCGGACTTGTCCATGACTGCGGTGCTCATCAGTACTTACGCTCCATCGGCTGGTAGCGGGTCTGCACGACCGGCTTGTAGTCCAGCCGGATCGACTCTGTGCCGTCGTCGCCCACTTCGCGGTACGCCATGGTGTGGCGCATGAAGTTGACGTCGTCGCGGTTCGGGAAGTCCTCGCGGTAGTGACCGCCGCGGGACTCCTTGCGGGCCAGCGCGGAGACAGCCGTCACCTCGGCCAGGTCCAGCAGGTTGCCCAGCTCGATGGCCTCCAGCAGATCGGTGTTGAAGCGCTTGCCCTTGTCCTGGACGCTGATGTTCCGGTAGCGCTTGCGCAGTTCGCCGATCTCCTCGACGGCCTCCTTCAGCGTCTGCTCGCTGCGGAAGACCATGACGTTCTTGTCCATGCACTCCTGGAGCGCCTTGCGGATCTCCACCACCCGCTCGTTGCCCGTCGCGTCGCGCAGGTTCTCCACCTCGCCCTCGACGAACGCGGCCGGGTTCTCCGGCAGTTCGGTGAAGTCGGCGGTGGCGGCGTACGCGGCGGCGGCGATGCCGGCTCGCCGCCCGAAGACGTTGATGTCCAGGAGCGAGTTGGTGCCGAGCCGGTTCGCGCCGTGCACGGAGACGCACGCGACCTCGCCCGCGGCGTACAGACCCGGCACGGGCGTGCTGTTGTCGGCGAGCACCTGGCCCTGCACGTTGGTCGGCATGCCGCCCATCGCGTAGTGCGCGGTCGGCTGGATCGGCACCGGGTCGGTGTACGGCTCGATGCCCAGGTACGTACGGGCGAACTCCGTGATGTCCGGGAGCTTCGCGTCCAGTTGCTCGGGCGGCAGATGCGTCAGGTCGAGGAAGACGTGGTCCTTGTCGGCGCCGCAGCCGCGCCCCTCGCGGATCTCGGTGTAGATCGCGCGGGAGACGACGTCACGCGAGGCGAGGTCCTTCATCACCGGCGCGTACTTCTCCATGAAGCGCTCGCCGTCCTTGTTGCGCAGGATGCCGCCCTCGCCGCGGGCGCCCTCGGTGAGCAGGATGCCCATCTTCCAGATGCCCGTCGGGTGGAACTGGAAGAACTCCATGTCCTCCAGCGGCAGTCCGCGCCGGAAGGCCGCGGCCTGGCCGTCGCCGGTGAGGGTGTGCGCGTTCGAAGTGACCTTGAAGAACTTGCCGTTGCCGCCCGAGGCGAAGACGACGGCCTTGGCCCGGAAGACGTGGATCTCTCCGGTGGCCAGCTCGTACGCCACGACGCCGGCGGTCTTGCGCACGCCGTCGACCTCGCCCATCAGCAGGTCCAGGACGTAGAACTCGTTGAAGAACTCCACGCCCTCCTTCACGCAGTTCTGGTACAGCGTCTGGAGGATCATGTGGCCCGTGCGGTCCGCCGCGTAGCAGGACCGGCGCACCGGCGCCTCGCCGTGGTTGCGGCTGTGGCCGCCGAAGCGGCGCTGGTCGATGGTGCCGTCCGGGGTGCGGTTGAACGGCAGGCCCATCTTCTCCAGGTCCAGGACGGAGTCGATGGCCTCCTTCGCCAGGATCTCGGCGGCGTCCTGGTCGACCAGGTAGTCGCCGCCCTTGATCGTGTCGAAGGTGTGCCACTCCCAGTTGTCCTCCTCGACGTTGGCGAGGGCCGCCGCCATGCCGCCCTGTGCGGCGCCGGTGTGGGAGCGGGTCGGGTAGAGCTTCGTCAGTACGGCGGTGCGGCTGCGCTTGGTGGCCTCGATGGCCGCGCGCATGCCCGCGCCGCCCGCGCCGACGATCACGGTGTCGTACTTGTGGATCTTCATTGGGTTACCTCAGCCCCGTACGTACGTCAGCGAATGTTCGGGTCGAAGGTGAAGATCACCAGCGTGCCCAGCAGGACGGTGAAGACGGTGGCGGTGTACAGCAGCATCTTCAGCCACAGGCGTGCGCCGTCCCGCTCCGCGTAGTCGTTGATGACGGTCCGCAGGCCGTTCGCGCCGTGCAGCATCGCGAGCCACAGCATCAGCAGGTCCCAGACCTGCCAGAAGGGGGAGGCCCAGCGGCCGGCCACGAAGGCGAAGCCGATCTTGGTCACGCCGCCGTCCAGCACGAGCTGGATCAGCAGATGGCCGAGGACCAGCACGACGAGGACGATGCCGGACAGCCGCATGAACAGCCAGCCGTACAGCTCGAAGTTGGTGCGGGTCGCCTTCGGCGTCCTGGTGGTGCGGGCGCGGGGCGGCGTGATGAGCGGGGCCGGATTGTCCACGCTGTACGGGCCGCTACCGGAGCTGCCGGAGTCGCCGGACCCTTCGGAGGGTGCGTTCGCGGTCTGGGTCGACATGTTCATCAGCTCCCGAACAGCGAGTGCAGAGTGTGCCGGAGGACGGGGTAGAAGGCGCCGATCATCACCACGCCCCAGACGGCCATGACGCTCCACAGCATCTGCTTCTGGTACCTCGGGCCCTTCGACCAGAAGTCCACGGCGACGACGCGGAGACCGTTCAGCGCGTGGAAGAGGACCGCGGCCACGAGGCCGTACTCCATGAGATTGACGATCGGCGTCTTGTAGATCGCCACCGTGTTGTCGTACGTCTCGGGCGAGACGCGGACGAGCGCGGTGTCCAGCACGTGCACGAACAGGAAGAAGAAGATGAGGACACCGGTGACTCGGTGAGCCACCCAGGACCACATGCCTTCCCGGCCGCGGTACAGCGTTCCAGCCGGCACGGAAAAAAACCCCTCCGGGTGCGGTGTCAGAGCCGGCCGCCATCTTCGGCTGAGAGTGCAGCGGTGTCGGTCGGGCTCGGCCGGGTACGGACCACCGGCCTGGGCCATCGTAGCGACGCTTTGTCGGTACATCGGTCCCGGGAGGGGCGGATGTGATCAATCAGGCAGAGCCGGGCGGAACTTGAGCGGCGGGGTCGCGGGGGTGTTCAGGACCCCTCGGACGAGGGCCGCGGGAGGGCCTTCCCGGCGCCCCTCACCAACCGCAGGAGCCTGCCGCGCGCGAGGCGCCGGAGCTCCTCCGTCACCACCAGACGCTCCTCCTCCACGTCGTTGGCCAGGCGGTCGCGCACGGCCGCGAGGGCCCGGTCGAGCTGCTCCCCGGGAGCACACTCGTCGAGGCAGACGAGGAAGGCGTGACCGAAGCGGTTCTCGTACGCGGCGTGAGCGGCCCGGAGGGCGGTGTGTGCCGCCAGGACTCCGCGCTGGTCCCGGTGGACGCGCTGGTCGGGCCTGCCGGGTGACCGGTCGCGCCTGCCGGACGAGGTGTGCGCCGCGCCCTCGCCGGGGGCCGGCACCACCGGCGACTCCGCGGCGAGCGCCTCCGCCAGATCGGCGGCCGTCATGTCGTAACTCGCCTCGTCCAGGGCCGCGAGCAGCGACTCCATGTCCGGGTACGGGCGGCAGGCGGCGATGCATGCCGCCCAGCGGCCACTGCCGCAGCAGCGCAGCAGCACCGCGGAGGCCGGCTCCGCGGGCGCGGCGTTGAACCGGGACAGCGGCATCGGAGGGGGCGGCGGCATCTTCGGGGACCTGCCGGACGGCCCGTGCCGAGCCGGTTGCGGCGCGGGCAGAGCGGGCATGCCCTCTCCCAGCCTGAGGCCCGTGGAGCCTCCGGAGGCGCCCACGACGGGCTGGGGCGCGGCCTTCTCGTCGCTTCGCGGACTGGGCGGCGGCATGGGCTCCTCGGACTGCGGGCTGACGTGAGGGCCCGGCTCCGGCGTACGCGTGGCGAACCCCGACCCGGACCCGTCGGTGGACCGGTGGGGGAGAGATGAGGCCTCGACCGGCCCGGCTCGCCCCCGCCCGACCGGCCGCCGCTGTGATTTCCGATACAGCTGCGCGATCGGGCCTCGGCCACCGTAACGAGGCGGAGTGCGAACGATACGACGAGTATGGGAATTTCACCCGGACGGGAACGATCCCGCTCGCATACCCGGCGAGTGCGAGTCGAAAAGGGGCAATAACGTATCCGTATGGGACCTAAGCGGCCAAAGAAACGGACGGTTTCGGCAGCCGTGCTCGTGGCGAGCACGGCGGGCCTTCTCACCCTCGGCGGCTGCTCCACCGAGGACGCGGGTGACGGAGGCTCCGGCGCGAGCGGGAGCGGCGTCGCGAACAGCCACGCACCCGGGGTGCCGAAGCCGACCGAGCCCGCCCGAACAGGCCCCGCACCGGCGGCAGTTCCGTCCGTACGGGAGTGGAGGCCGGTGCACGGCCCGGAGTGGAAGCCGTCGAAGTTCACGCGCGTCGTGGCCGACCCCGGCGGGCCGCTCGCCGACGAGGCCAGGCTGCTGGCCCGGGAGCTGAAGGTCCCCTTCTCCAAGGGCCCGGCCCGCACGGCGGACGTCCAACTGAGCCTGGACACCGGTCTGAAGACCGCGCGCGAGGGATACGTGATGGACAGCCGCCAGGGCCGGGTGCGGATCGCCGGGGGCACCGACGCCGGCGTCTTCTACGGCACCCGCACGCTGCTCCAGTCGGTGCGTGCCCGCGGCGGCGTGGCCGACGGCGTGGTCCACGACGAACCGGACCGTCCGCAGCGCGGGCTCTCGCTCGACATCGCGCGCAAGCACTTCAGCGCCGAGTGGATCGAGGACCGCATCCGCGAGATGGGCGATCTCAAGCTGAACCAGCTCCAGTTGCACCTCTCGGACGACCAGGCGTTCCGGGTCGAGAGCAGCACGCACCCCGAGGTCGTCTCGCGGCCGCATTTGACCAAGGCGCAAGTGCGGCACATCGTCAAGGTCGCCGAGTCCCGGCACATCGACGTCATTCCGGAGATCGACTCGCCGGGGCACCTCGGCGCCGTCATCAAGGCGCACCCGGAGATCCAGCTGAGGAACGCCGCGGGGAGGCCGACCGAGGGCGCCGTCGACGTCTCCGACCCGCGTGCGGCGCGGATCATCGACGATCTGCTGCGCGAGTACGCCGACCTCTTCCCCGGCAAGTACTGGCATCTGGGCGGCGACGAGTACCTCGCCCTGGCGCAGCGGGATCCCGAGGCCTCCTATCCCGCTCTCGCGGCGAAGGCCCGCGAGGAGCACGGCCGCGGCGCGCGCGTGCAGGATCTGGCGACCGCGTGGCTCAACGACCGCGCGAACGTCGTACGGCAGAAGGGCAAGACGCCGCAGGCGTGGAACGACGGCATCCACGCGGGCGGCGAGGTTCCCGCCGACCAGGACCGCGAGGTCGCCTACTGGACGGGCAAGGAGCCGGGCGAGCGGAGCCCCGAGTCGTATCTCAAGGACGGCTGGAAGCTGATCAACGTGAACGACGAGTTCCTCTACTACGTTCTCGGCCAGCCCAACAACTTCACATATCCGACAGGTCGCCGCATCTACGACGATTGGACTCCGGCGGTGCTGCGCGGCACCAAACCGGTTCGGGAATCCCTCTCCGGTCCGGAGCACATCCTCGGCGGCCGCTTCGCCGTGTGGTGCGACCGCGCCGGCGCGCAGACGCCGGAACAGGTCGCCGCCGGCATCAGGCCACCGCTCCGCGCGACCGCGCAGAAGTTGTGGGACCCGGCGAAACCGGCCCTGAGCTGGGAGGACTTCAAGCGGCTCGGCGAGCGCGTGAGCTGAGAAGCCCCGGCGGGCCCGCCGGAAAATGCGAAGGCGACCGGGGTCGCCACCCCCCACAGGAGAGACCCCGATCGCCCTCGAGAACGGGCGCACCACGCCAGGGGCAGGCCCGTACCTCTTACAGCGTTCGCGATCCGCATTCTGTTACCTGGTCAACTTGCGTGGACTATGACGCACACTTGGCCTTAGCGTGCTCTCGCATCGATGCTGGTCTTTGCGTAAGGCATACGCAGGCATCAGCGAGACGACGACAGACGTCCGACCAGGGGCGTGACCAGATCCGTTGGGACATCGCGGAGTGGGGCGAGAGACGGCCGTGCAGGGGGACGACGCGGAGTTGACCGCCGCGGTGCGTGCGGCACAGGGCGGGGACGAAGTTGCTTTCCGCACCGTGTACCGCACTGTGCACCCGCGGCTGCTCGGCTATGTCCGCACGCTCGTGAGTGATCCCGACGCCGAGGACGTCACGTCCGAGGCATGGCTTCAGATAGCCCGCGACATCAGCAGATTCAGCGGCGACGCGGACCGCTTCCGCGGCTGGGCCGCGCGAATAGCCCGCAACAGGGCGCTCGATCATCTGCGTACGAGAGGCCGCCGTCCCGTCATCGGCGGCGACGAGAGCGATCTCGCCGTGCTGCCGGCCGGAGCGGACACCGCCGACGAGGCGCTCGAAGCGCTCGGCACCGGCCGCACGATGGCGCTCATATCCCTTCTGCCGCAGGACCAGGCCGAGGCCGTGGTGCTGCGCGTGGTCGTCGGGCTGGACGCCAAGAGCGCCGCCGAGGTGCTGGGCAAGCGCGCCGGCGCCGTACGTACCGCAGCGCACCGTGGCCTGCGCAAGCTCGCACAGTTGCTGGAGGAGTCCGCGGAAGGACTCCCCGATCCGGCAGAACCGCCAGGGGGTCCGGATGCGTCTCCTACGGCGCGCGGTGTGACGCATAAGGCCTCGCGAACGCTGAGGGAAACGTGATGGCGGACGACGACCGGTACAGGTGGCTGGACGACGAAGCGGCGGAGCGGTTGCTGCGCGGCTCGGCGGTCAATGCGCGTAGCGCGCGGCGCGGCGGACGTCATGCTGCTGGCCGCGACAACGTTGAAGCCGGTCCCACCAGCGCTTACGGGCGTCCCGCGGCGGCCACGCCGTCCTGGGCGCGCGCCGCCGGACCCGCCGGTTCCGTACCGCGGCAGGGCGACGCCAACGGCTCCGGTGAAGAACGTCTCGCCTCCCTCCTCGACGCGCTCGTCGCGGAGCAGACAGCGACGCTGCACGCGCTCGGCGCCGGCCGCGGCGGGCGGGCGCAGGGCGATGCGACCGCCGAACTCCCCGGAGAGGCCGCCGCGGTGGAGGCGTTCCGCGCGGCGCACCCGCAAGTGGACGAACACAGCGGGACCGTCCACATCACGGCGGGGCCCACCGAGGCCGAAACAGTCGTCGGCCGGCGTGCCGCCATGCGGGAGGCCCGCCGGCGCTCCGGCGAGCGCCGCCCGGGAGCGGCCCGCCGCAACTCACTTGTGGGGCGCCCGTTGCGCGCCGGATTCGCCATGGCCGTCGCGGGATGCGCGCTCGGCGGTGCCGCGGTCGCGGCCGGAACGGGCGTGCTGCCCACGCCGTTCGGCGGCGGGGACTCACCGGCGGCGAGCGTTTCGCCGCTTGCCAGCCCCGACGACGACCGCCAGGAAACGGTCGGCGGAAGCGGCAGCCCGTACGACGGCAACGGTCCAAGACGCGGCACCCGCGAGGGTGGGTCCCCGTCCGACTCGCCGAGCGGCGAGGACCTCGCGGGCAAGGAGCGCGGACGGGACGGGAAGAACTCCAAGGGTCCCAGGGGCTATGAGGACTGGTGGCACGGCAACGGCAACGGCCTGTCGCAGTCCGACAAGAAGGCGATGGCGCACGCGCTGTGCGACCGGTACGAGAGCGGCGATCTCTCCGTGAACGACCGGCTCCGCCTGGAGTGGGTGGCCGGCGGCCCCGACGGTGTGAAGGACTTCTGCGACAAGAACGACACCGGGCGGGACGAGCAGACCGCCTCCGGCGGTGTCGGCAAGCCCGGAGAGCCGGGAGACGACTCGGGCGGCACGTCCTCG
The DNA here is from genome assembly GCF_032248595.1 of Streptomyces winkii. Lineage (NCBI taxonomy): Bacteria > Bacillati > Actinomycetota > Actinomycetes > Kitasatosporales > Streptomycetaceae > Streptomyces > Streptomyces winkii. The sequence goes on from NZ_JASTTH010000001.1 coordinate 419,160, forward strand.
GGAAACGACGGGGGCGGTGAAGACGGCGGTGACAGCGGCGGCCAGGACGGCGACAGCGGCGGATACACCGGCGGGGAGTCGGGCGACACCGGTGACTCCGACGGCTCCGACAGCGGCGGCAGCAGGCCCGACAGTGGCGGGCAGCAGGACCCGGACAGCCCGACCGCCGACTCGGACACGACCTCGTCTCCGGACGCCACGTCGTCTCCGGACGCGGACGCTTCGCCGAGCGCGGACGCGAGCCCTTCGGCCGGTTCCTAGATCCCTGGGGCCAGGCGCTCGTTCCCGGCGCTCAGCGCCACAGCGCCACAGCACCCAGCACCCGGCGCCGGTTCCTGGTTTCCGGCCCGGCAGGCGCCGCAGTCGGCAGGCTGATCCGCGAACGTCCTTTCCCGCGGGGCCCGTTCGGACGCCCGGGCGTCAACTTCCCTCCGGTTCACCGCCGGGGGTGTTTCATTTCGTGCCGGAGGCTCTGGACAGGGATTTCGGCAACTGGCCGCGCCTGCCTCGCACATGTGACGCACGTCACACGATTTAGTTGAAACCTGGTGTGACACTTTCGGCGCGGACGACGCAGTAACAAGTGAGCCGACTGGTCATCGGCTGCGCGACAAGTCCGAGGTTCCCCCCGTACCTTCGGGCTCGCGCGAATGGCGCGGGCGGGACACGTTCCCCCGGTCCCGCCCGCGCCCCATCTCTTCACCTTTCTTCTTCCTCCGCGTTCCCGCGAATCCGCGCCGCAGTGGCCCCTTGGCCGCGTGCCTTGGCGCCGCCGGGCGCCGCTCATCGACCGGGTATCACTCGCCGGCCGCCGTCACTTGTAGACGACGACCTTGTCGCCCTTGCGTACCTGCGCGAAGAGGGCCGCGATCCTCTTCTTGTCCCGTACGTTGACGCAGCCGTGCGACGCTCCGCCGTAGCCACGGGCCGCGAAGTCCGAGGAGTAGTGGATCGCCTGGCCGCCGCTGAAGAACAGCGCGTACGGCATCGGTGTGTGGTAGATCGTCGAAACGTGGTGACGGCTCTTGAAGTCGACGCCGAACTGCCCTTCCCGCGTGGGCGTGTAGGCCGAACCGAAGCGCACGTCCATCGCCGAGAGCATCCGCCCGTTCACGTACCAGGCCAGCGTGCGGCTCTTCTTGCTCACGCACAGCGCGCGCCCCGTCAGGCAGCGCGGGTCCGGATCGTCGAGCGGAAGCGTCGTCGGCGGGTACAACTCGTCGTGCGACGGGGGCGACGTGCGGGCGCGCACCGCCGTCCACGCGCTCGATGTGAGAGTGCCGTCGCCGCGCAGGCCCTGCTGCCGCTGAAAGACGCGCAGCGAAGCGGTCGTGACCGGGCCGTAGTAGCCCGTCGGGTTGCGGTCGAAGAGGCCCAACTTGCGCAGCCGCGCCTGGAGTTCGCGTACCTGTGCGCCACGCGCGCCGAAGGTCAGGAGTACGGGGTCGGCGGGTGCGGCCCGGTTCGTCCGCCGGACCGGCTTCGCGGGTTCGCCGTCGCCCTCGCCCGGTGTGCTGTTGCTCACGGACGAGCGCCGCCGCTCGTCCGGTGTCTCCGGCGGAACCGAGGTCTTCGTCACGCGGATCGGCGCACTCCCGGCGGCTTGCGCCTTGCAGCCGGCCGCCGCGCCCCCGCCGACGACCAGCGCCGCCGTCACCGCCCACACGCTGCCGCGCCGTACACGTACGGACCCTCTGGACGTTCGAACCCCCGCCATCCCAACCCCCGGAACCTCAGCGGACATCACGGAATTCTCCACACCGATCGCCCCTTCTCTTCCCGCGTGGTCCGCGCGCGAACCCCACCCCCTGGCGGCATCCTGTGAGGGCGGCGCGGCACGCTGTGAGCAAGGTCCCAGCCGGTGGCCCTGCAACGGCCGGACGCGGATCGCTACAGTCCGTGGCAGCCGAGAGCATCAGCCCGAGCGGCCCCCGGCTCACAAGAGCGGGGCGCGCGCAGTGCTGCTGCCCGCCGCCGGAGAGGACCCCGGCGCGACCCCCAGACGGTACGGAGGCACAGTCCATGGCACGCCAGTCGGGCAACCAGCGGTTCAACGAGAGCGGTCTGCCCATCGAGCCCGTCTACGGTCCGGACGCGCTGCGTGACTGGGACGCCGGGGAGAAGCTGGGCGAGCCCGGCGCGTACCCGTACACGCGGGGCGTCTACCCGACGATGTACACCGGGCGGCCCTGGACGATGCGGCAGTACGCGGGCTTCGGCACGGCCACCGAGTCCAACGCCCGCTACAAGCAGCTCATCGAGAACGGCACGATGGGCCTGTCCGTCGCCTTCGACCTGCCGACCCAGATGGGCCACGACTCCGACGCGCCCCTCGCACACGGCGAGGTCGGCAAGGTCGGCGTCGCCATCGACTCCATCGACGACATGCGCGTCCTCTTCGACGGGATCCCGCTGGAGGAGGTCTCGACGTCGATGACGATCAACGCCCCCGCCGCGCTGCTGCTGTTGCTCTACCAGCTCGTGGCCGAGGAGCAGGGCGCGGACCCGGCGAAGCTCACGGGCACCATCCAGAACGACGTGCTCAAGGAGTACATCGCGCGGGGCACGTACATCTTCCCGCCCAAGCCGTCGCTGCGGCTGATCGCCGACATCTTCAAGTACTGCCGCGCGGAGATCCCCAAGTGGAACACCATCTCCATCTCCGGCTACCACATGGCCGAGGCGGGCGCGACGCCCGCGCAGGAGATCGCCTTCACCCTCGCCGACGGCATCGAGTACGTGCGTACGGCCGTCGCGTCCGGGATGAGCGTGGACGACTTCGCGCCGCGGCTCTCGTTCTTCTTCGTGGCGCGCACGACGCTGCTGGAGGAGGTCGCCAAGTTCCGCGCGGCGCGGCGGATCTGGGCGCGGGTGATGCGCGAGGAGTTCGGGGCGCAGAACCCCAAGTCGCTGATGCTGCGCTTCCACACGCAGACCGCGGGTGTCCAACTCACGGCGCAGCAGCCCGAGGTGAACCTCGCACGGGTCACGGTGCAGGCGCTGGGCGCGGTGCTCGGCGGCACGCAGTCGCTGCACACCAACTCCTACGACGAGGCCATAGCGCTTCCGACCGACAAGTCCGCGCGGCTGGCGCTGCGCACGCAGCAGGTCCTCGCGTACGAGACGGACATCACGGCGACCGTCGACCCGTTCGCGGGTTCGTACGTCGTGGAGTCGATGACGGACGAGGTCGAGGCGGCGGCCGTCGCCCTGATGGAACAGGTCGAGGACCGGGGCGGTGCGGTCGACGCGATCGAGCAGGGCTTCCAGAAGGAGGAGATCGAGCGCAGCGCGTACGCGATCGCGCGGGAGACCGACAGCGGTGAGCGGGTGGTCGTCGGGGTCAACCGCTTCCAGCGCGACGAGGAGGACCCGTACGAGCCGCTGCGCGTCGACCCGGCGATCGAGCAGCAGCAGTGCGAGCGGCTGGCGCGGCTGCGGGCGGAGCGGGATCAGGCGGCTGTGGACGGGGCGTTGGCGGCGCTGCGCAAGGCGGCGGAGGGGACGGACAACGTCCTGTATCCGATGAAGGAGGCGCTGCGGGCGCGGGCGACGGTGGGCGAGGTGTGCAACACGCTCCGGGAGATCTGGGGGGCGTACGTGCCGACGGACTCGTTCTGAGGGGTTGTGGCTCGCGCGCTTTGGTCTTTCCGGGGCGAGTTCGCTTTCGGTGCGTGGGTGGTGCCGGGGGCGGGACGCTCCGGCGGCGGCTCCGGGAAGGCATGATTTTTGGCCCCAGGCCTCACGGAACAGATGAGTTGATCTTTGATGCCGGGCCACAAATCACGCTTGAGTTTCCCGGAACCACCGCCTGCGCGCCCCACCCCCTCACGTCCGTCGGCGGCTCTCCCCTTGTGGCCTCCGACCAGCGCGGGCACGGTCTCCGGGTTCTCAACCGGCCCCTGATCGGGGGCGGTTGGACGTACGCGTACGGGCGGCCGGGCCCGGAGGGAGTACGGCAACGGTGGGGCCCCTGTGCCCCTGAGGGAGAGTCGTCGGACGGCGGGAGGGGGCGGGGTGCGCAGGGGGGCATGTCCGGACACTCAAGCGTGATTTGCGGCCCGCTAGCCAGAGGGTTCGGGGGTGTTCCGAGGGGCGAAAGGCCGTAAATCATGCCGTCCGGACTGACCCCCGGAGCGGCCCGCCCCCGGCACCACGCACCCACGGGAAGCGAACCCGAGGCGAACCCCGAGGCGCACCCCACACCCCGAACACGCGAACCCCCGTTGCCGAGCCGCCCGCAGAGGCGGAGGATGAGGGTCTGATTACCGGCGAGTATGGGGAGTCCTGGTGACTGCTGAAGTCGGAACGCAGGTCGAGCCACGCGAGTCGCGGGGGCTGGCCGAGCAGGCCGCGGCGCTGGCCGCCGGGGAGGTGACGGCGCGCGAGTTGACCGAGCGCGCCCTGGCCCGCATCGCCGCGACGCAGCCCACGCTCAACGCGTTCCGCCGCGTCCGCCGCGACGCCGCGCTCGCCGAAGCGGACGCCGCGGACGGCCGGTTGGCGCGCGGCGAGCGCCTGCCCCTGCTGGGCGTGCCCCTCGCCGTCAAGGACGATGTCGACGTGGCGGGGGAGCCGACGGCGTTCGGCTGCCCCGGCGACTTCCCGGCCAAGGACGCGGACAGCGAGGCCGTGCGCCGCCTGCGCGCGGCCGGTGCCGTCGTCGTCGGCAAGACCAACTCCCCCGAGCTCGGCCAGTGGCCCTTCACCGAGGGGCCCGCCTTCGGGGACACCCGGAACCCGTGGAGCCTGGAGCACACGCCGGGCGGGTCGTCGGGCGGCTCGGCCGCCGCCGTCGCCGCGGGGCTCGTGCCCGCCGCGCTCGGTTCGGACGGGGCCGGGTCGATCCGTATCCCGGCGGCCTGGAGCCATCTCGTCGGCATCAAGCCGCAGCGCGGCCGGATCTCGACGATGCCCGAGCCCGAGGCGTTCAAGGGGATCACGGTGTTCGGGCCGCTGGCCCGCACGGTGCGGGACGCGGCGCTGCTGCTGGACGTGGCCGCCGGCAGCGCGGACGGGGATCTGCACCGCCCGTCGCCGGTCGAGGTGCTGCCCGCGGTGGGCCGGGACCCGGGCCGGCTGCGCGTCGCGCTGTCGCTGCGGCCACCGTGGACGGCGACGCGGAAGTCACTCGATCCGGTGGTACGGGCAGCGGTCACCGGCCTCGCGGAGCGCATCGCGGCGCTCGGGCACGAGGTCGAGGAGGCCGACCCGCACTACGGCCCTGTCGGGCTGACGTTCGTGCCGCGGGCCACCGCCGGCATCCGCGAATGGACCGGCCGCGTCCCGGACTTCGACCTGCTGGACGCCCGTACGCGCGGCGCCGCCCGTACGGGAAGGCTGCTCGGCGGTTCCGTGCTGCGTGCCGCCCGCGCCGCCGAGGGGCCGCTGCACCGGCGGGTGGGGCGGATCTTCCACCGGTACGACGTGGTCCTCGCTCCCACGACGGCGACGCCGCCGCCGCGGATCGGCGACCTCGCGCATCTCTCCGGCTGGCAGACGGACCGCACGATGATCGCCCACTGCCCGTACGCGTGGCCGTGGAACGTGCTGGGCTGGCCCGGCGTCAACGTGCCCGCGGGCTTCACCACTTCGGGGCTTCCGCTGGGGGCGCAGCTGCTCGGGCCGGAGAGCAGCGAGCCCCTGCTCGTCCAGCTGGCCGCGCAACTGGAGGCGGACCAGCGGTGGTTCGAGCACTGGCCGGCCCAAGCGCCCCCCGAGGCGGCCGACTCGGAAGGCGCGCGGAACTAGCGCCGTCGTCAACGCAGGCCGAAGCGGGCCAGCAGAGCGCTGAGCCCGTCCGTCCACGCGTCGGCGGCGACGCCGAGGTGGCCGTCGGGGCGGATGAGGAACAGGCCCTCGCCGTACGCCTTTTCGGCATGCGCCTCCGCGTCGCGTATCCCGTACGCGTGGACGCCCGCCGGTACGCGCTCCGGCAGCCGCGCTCCGCCGAAGGCGAGCAGCGTCCAGTGCGGGCCGCGGAAGGCGTCGAAGAGCCGCAGCCGTTCGCTCCGCGAGGCGTCTCCCGCCCTCGGCGGGGACACGACGAGAGCGTCGGGCGCGCGGTCGCCCGCGCGCAGCTCGCCGCCGGGCGCGGTGCGCAGCTCGTGGGCGAGGGAGCCGTCGCGGTAGCCGATGTCGAGCTGCTGTGTCGCGCGCCCGCGCTGCTGACGGCCGCGGTGGATGCGGGTGCTGAGCCCGAGGACCTCGGCGGCCACGGGCAGCCGTTCCTCCTCGTACGTGTCGAGAAGGGCGTCCTCCGCGCCGTGCCGCAGCACCTGACCGAGCTTCCAGCCGAGGTTGTAGGCGTCCTGGATGCCGGTGTTGAGGCCCTGGCCGCCGGCGGGGGAGTGCACGTGCGCCGCGTCGCCCGCGAGGAGGACGCGGCCCTGCCGGAAGCGCTCGGCGAGTGCCGCGTTCGGCCGGAACACGGACGCCCAGCGCACCTCGCGCACGTCGTCGGCGGACAGGAAGCTGCGCTCGGAGACCAGGGCGCGGACGTCGGCCGGTGAGGTGCCGGGCTCCGCCTTCCCCCACGGGCTTCGGCGCGGGGAGTGCCCCAAGTCGTCGAAGCGGGCGGCCATCTGGAACAGGTCCGTGCCGTGCAGCGGGCACAGCGCCAGAGCACCGCCCTCGGCGTGCGGCCAGACGTGCCAGTGATCCCGGTCGAGTCCGGTCAGCCGCACGTCGGCGACGAGTGAGGGCTGCGGCTCGACCTGTTCGCCGGTCATGTCGATGCCGAGCGAGGTCCGTACGGTACTGCGGCCGCCGTCCGCGGCGACCAGGAACGCCGCGCGCACCGTGCTTCCGCCGCCGTCCGGCCCGGTGAGGCGCGCGGTCACGCCGTCCTCGTCCTGACCGAGGCCGGTGAGCCGGGTGCCGAACTCCACCTCGCCGCCCAGCGAGCGCAGCCGCTCGTGGAGCAGTTCCTGCGTGCGCCACTGGGGGAGCATCCGGCCCTCGCCGTACGGCTCACCGGGCCGGGGTTCGGAGGGCTCCACGAAATCGAAGGGCTCGCCGGGTCTGTCGCCGTCCCACGGCAGCATCCGCGGGTACGGACCGCTCTCGCGCCGCAGGGCCTCTCCGAGGCCCAGGTCGTCCAGGACCTCCAGGCTGCGGGGCTGGAGGCCCTTGCCGCGCGATCCGGGGAAGAGCGTCCCGGCCTGTTCGACGAGCCGGACCCGTACGCCTCTGCGGGCGAGGTCGCACGCGAGGGTCAGCCCTACCGGGCCCGCGCCGACGACGAGCACATCCGGGGCCCCGGCCGGTTCCTTAACGCTGTTAAATCGCTCCATGGCGAGAGAATGCGCTTAACGGTGTTAAGTTGTCAACGTGGTGAAGGCGAAAGGGAAGCCGGCGCTGGACCGTTCACGTGTCGTGGGCACGGCGCTGCGACTGCTGAACGAAGTGGGTCTCGACGGGCTCACCCTGCGCCGTCTGGCCAAGGAGCTGAACGTCCAGGCGCCCGCGCTCTACTGGCACGTGCGGAACAAGCAGGAGCTGCTGGACGAGATGGCCACCGCGATGCTGCGGGACATGAGCGCCGGGGAGGGCTCCGCGCCCGGAGAGGCCCCGCCCGCGGACACGAGCTGGCAGGAGCTGCTGGCGGAGACCGGACGGGGTCTGCGCCGCGCGCTGCTGCGCTACCGGGACGGCGCGAAGGTCTTCGCGGGCACCCGCCTCACCGACACGGGCCACGCCGCGCACCAGGAGGCGTATCTGCGGCGCCTGGTGGCGGCGGGCTTCTCACCGGGAGCCGCCGCGCGCGCCTTCTTCATCGTCTTCGTCTTCACCGAGGGCTTCGTGATCGAGCAGCAGGCCGTGGAGCCCATGCCCGGCGAGCGCGACCCCGGTTACGACGTGGCTCAGCGGTCCGGCTCGATCGGATCGGAGTTCCCCCTCGCCGCCCAGGCGGGCGCCGACCTCTTCCGCGACTACGACGCGCGGTTCGAGGAGGGCCTGGCGGTCGTCATCGCCGGCGTCGCCGCGAGCCTCGGCCCGCGCACGGCCCCGTGACGGCCGCGCCGTGACGGCCGCCTCGCGACGGCCCGTGGGCGGGCCGAAAACCGGTTGCTCTCCGTGGCCCGGCTCTGCTGTGCTCCACGGCGACAGCACAGGCTGACCCGAGGAGAGGCAATGCGGCGAGCGTTCATGTCCATCCCGAACGGAATCTCCATCCACTCCGAGGACATGACGCTCTGTGAAAACGCTCAACCTGGGAATCCTGGCGCATGTAGACGCCGGTAAGACGAGCCTGACCGAGCGGCTGCTGCACGCCGCCGGTGTCATCGACGAGGTCGGCAGCGTCGACGACGGCAGCACCCTGACCGACTCCCTGGCGCTGGAGAGGCAGCGGGGGATCACCATCAAGTCCGCCGTCGTCTCGTTCGCTCTCGGCGACGTGACCGTCGATCTGATCGACACCCCCGGCCACCCCGACTTCATCGCCGAGGTGGAACGGGTCCTCAGCGTGCTCGACGGCGCCGTGCTCGTGATCTCCGCCGTCGAGGGGGTGCAGCCGCAGACCCGCGTACTGATGCGGACGCTGCTGCGCCTGAACATCCCCACCCTTCTCTTCGTCAACAAGATCGACCGCGCCGGAGCGAGGTACGGGCCGGTTCTGCGGAGGATCGCGGAGAAGCTGACGCCCGCCGCCGTCCCGATGGGGCGGGTGCGCCGGCTCGGCACGCGCGCCGCCGAGTTCACCCCGTACGGCGCGTCCGACGCCGGTTTCGCCGCGCGCCTCGCCGAGGTGCTCGCCGAGCACGACGACGAGCTGCTCGCCGCGTACGTCGAGGACGAGCAGGCGCTCTCTCCCGGGCGGCTGCGCGAGGAGCTGGCTGCCCAGTCCCGACGGGGCGTGGTCCACCCGGTCTTCTTCGGTTCGGCCATCACCGGCGCGGGCGTGGACGCGCTGACGGCGGGGCTCAGGGAGCTGCTGCCCGCCGCCGAGGGGGACCCCCGCGCGCCCGCCCACGGAACTGTCTTCAAGGTCGAGCGCACCGCGGGCGGGCAGAAGTGCGCCTACGTGCGCATGTTCGCCGGGACCGTCCGCGTGCGCGACCGGCTGCCGCACGGCGGCGCCGGCGACGACCAGGACGACCGCGGCGCCGGTGACGGACGTGAGGGCAAGGTCACCGGCATCGACGTCTTCGAGCAGGGGAAGGACGTCCCGCGCCCGTACGTCGCGGCCGGACGCATCGGCAAGCTGCGCGGCCTCGCCGGCGTCCGGATCGGCGACACGGTCGGCGCGGCCGAGGTGGTGCGCGGCGCGGCGCGCGAACAGCACCACTTCGCGCCGCCCACGCTGGAGACCGTCGTCACTCCCGCCAGGCCCGAGGACCGGGGCGCACTCCACACGGCGCTCACCCAACTCGCCGAGCAGGACCCGCTGATCGGACTGCGGCAGGACGAACTGCGCGGCGAGATCCACCTGTCGCTCTACGGCGAGGTGCAGAAGGAGGTCGTACAGGCCACGCTCGCCGACGAGTTCGGCCTCGACGTCGCCTTCCGCGAGTCCACCACCATCTGCATCGAACGGCTCGACGGGCCCGGCTCCGCCGCGGAGATCATGAACAAGGATCCCAATCCGTTCCTCGCGACCGTCGGGCTGCGCATCGAACCGGCGCCGCCGGGCAGCGGCGTGCGGTACGGGCTGGAGGTCGAACTCGGCTCCATGCCCTACGCGTTCATGAGGGCCGTCGAGGACACCGTCCGCGAGACGCTGCGCGAGGGCGTCCACGGCTGGCAGATCCCGGACTGCACCGTGACGATGACGCACTCGGGCTACGCACCGCGCCAGAGCCACGCCCACGCCGTCTTCGACAAGAGCATGTCGAGCACGGGCGCCGACTTCCGCCAACTCACCCCGCTCGTCGTGATGGAGGCCCTGCGGCGGGCCGGAACGACGGTGCACGAGCCGATGAACCACTTCCGGCTGGAGATCCCCGCGGAGTCCTTCGGCGCCGTACTGCCGGTGCTCTCGCGTCTGCGCGCGGTGCCGCAGGCGCCCGTGACGAAGGGCGACGCGTATCTCCTGGAGGGCGAGATCCCGGCGGCGCGCGTGCACGAGCTGGAGCAGCAACTCCCCACGCTGACAAGCGGGGAGGGCGTGCTGGAGTGCGAATTCGCCCACTACCGGCCGGTGGTGGGGGAGATCCCCTCGCGCCCGCGCACCGACCACGACCCGCTCAACAGGAAGGAGTATCTGCTGCGCGTCGTACGGAGGGTCGCGGGCGCATGACGCCGCCGGCGGGGCGGGCGGTCACGGCGCGAGGACGTCCAGTTCGGCCAGGGCGTCCTCGGTGATGGTCCGCATCACGCGCTCGGCGTTCGCGCCGTCCCCCTCCCGTACGGCCTCGGCGACCTGGACGTGCATGGTGACGGCCTCCTGGCGGGGATCGCTGAACATCACCTCGTGCTCGGTGCGTCCGGTGAGGACGGCGGCCACCACATCGCCGAGCCGCGCGAACATCTCGTTGCGCGAGGCCCGCAGTATCACGCGGTGGAACGCGACGTCGTGCACGAGGTAGTTCTCCAGCTGCTGGCCGCGTGAGGTGCGCACCATCCCCAGGGCGTGCTCGGTCAGTTCGGCGCACTCCTCGGGTGTGGCCAGCTCCGCCGCGAGCCGCGCGGCCACCGGTTCCACGGCGGAACGCAGCCTCGTCAGCGAGCGCAGCTGCCGCGGCCGGTCGGAGCCGGCGAGCCGCCAGGTGATCACCTGCGGGTCGAAGACGTTCCACTGCTCGGTCGGCAGGACGGTCACGCCGACCCGGCGGCGCGACTCCACGAGATGCATGGACTCCAGCACCCGCACCGCCTCGCGCACGACCGTGCGCGAGACCTCGTACCGCTCGGCCAGCTCGTCCGTGAGCAGGACCGTGCCCGGCGGATAGTCGCCTGCGGTGATCGCGGGCCCGAGCCGGCCGAGCAGCCGCGCGTGCAGCCCCCGCCCCCGGCTCTCCGCAGCCTGGCTGGACATGAGTCTCCCGTGTCGTCTGGCCCCGCCCGTCGCCGGCCTCCGTCGGACTCAGCGTACGTGGTGGCCGTCACGGCAATTAAGTATGACGAATTGCGCTCGACCTATTGAATACGTGTGACGTAATGGGGTTGAGTGTGCGGCGCCCGACGAAGCCCGGAACAAGCCCGGAACAAGCCCGGACGAGGTCCGGATGTGGAGACAGCGAGGTGCACATGGGTTCCGCGGAGAGCGCGCCGCTCGGCGCCGTGGTCGTCATGGGGGTCGCCGGTACCGGCAAGACCACCGTGGGGGCGCTGCTCGCCGAGGCGCTGGACGTGCCCTACGCCGAGGCCGACGCCTTCCACCCGCCGGCGAACGTCGCCAAGATGACCGCGGGCCAGGCCCTGGACGACGCCGACCGCGCGCCCTGGCTCGACGCCATCGGCGAGTGGGCGGCCGAGCGGGAGCGCAGCGGCGGGGTCGTCAGCTGCTCGGCGCTCAAGCGCGCCTACCGTGACCGGCTGCGCACGGCCGCGCCCGGCGTCTTCTTCGTGCACCTCACCGGAGACCGGGCCCTCATCGCCCGGCGCATGGCGGAGCGCCGCGACCACTTCATGCCGCTGACGCTGCTGGATTCGCAGTTCGCGACGCTGGAGCCGCTGGAGCCGGACGAGCCCGGGGCTGCCGTCCCGGTGCTTGCGGGTCCGGAGGCCGTGACCCGGCGGGCTCTCGCGGTGCTCCGTGAGCGGCCCGCGGCACGGGAGGGGCTCCGCGCGGGTCTGCCGGAGGAGTCGCCCGCCGCCCCGCCGTAGGCGCGGCGGCCCCAACCACCCCAGTTTTCCTCGGGTTTCCCGGCATCTGTGCCGGCGCGGGCCGCCATGGGCCCCACAACCACAGCCATCCCCCACATCCCCTAACCCCCGTCCGTACGTCGACAAGGAAGAGCCGTGCGCCATCTCAGTGCCGAGATACTGGCGGCCGGTCCGGAGCCGATAGATCCGATCAGCTCCGCCGGCCACCTTCAGCTGGGGCTCGCCGCCCTGGCCGGTATCGCCGTCATCGTCCTCCTCATCACGCGCTTCAAGGTCCACGCGTTCCTGGCGCTCACCCTCGGCACGCTCGTACTGGGTGCCGTGGCCGCCGCCCCGCTGGAGAAGACCATCGAGAGCTTCTCCACGGGACTGGGCGACACGGTCTCCGGAGTGGGCGTCCTCATCGCGCTGGGCGCGATGCTCGGCAAGCTCCTCGCGGACTCCGGAGGCGCCGACGAGATCGTCGACACGATCCTCGCCAGGACGAGCGAGCGCGCCATGCCGTGGGCGATGGCGCTGATCGCGGGAATCATCGGGCTGCCGCTCTTCTTCGAGGTCGGCCTCGTGCTGATGATCCCCGTGCTGCTGCTCGTCGCACGGCGCGGCAACCTCTCCCTCATCCGCATCGGAATACCCGCCCTCGCGGGGCTCTCCGTGATGCACGGCCTGGTGCCTCCGCACCCCGGCCCGCTCGCCGCGATCGACTCCGTACACGCCAACCTCGGCGTGACGCTCGCCTTCGGCGTGCTCGTCGGCGTCCCGACGCTCGTCGTGTCGGGGCCGCTCTTCGCGCGCTTCGCGGCGAAGTGGGTCGACGTGCAGCCTCCGGAGGGGATCGTCCCGCAGCGCCCGTCCGAAGACCTGGAGCAGCGGCCGAGGTTCGCGGTCACGGTCGGCACGGTGCTGCTGCCCGTGGTGCTGATGCTCGCGAAGGCCCTGACGGACATCGTCATCGACGACCCCGGCAACACCGTGCAGCGGATCATGGACGTGGCCGGATCGCCGCTGATCGCGCTCCTCGCCGCGGTGATCGTCGCGATGTTCACGCTGGGCAGGGCCGCCGGGTTCACGAAGGGACGGATCACCTCCACCGTCGAGACGTCTCTGATGCCGATCGCCGGAATCCTGCTGATCGTCGCGGCGGGAGGCGGTTTCAAGCAGACGCTGGTCGACGTGGGGATCGGCGAGATGATCCTGGACTTCTCCAAGAGCTGGTCCGTTCCGGCGCTGCTGCTGGGCTGGCTGATCGCGGTGTGCATCCGGCTCGCGACCGGTTCCGCGACGGTGGCGACCATCTCGGCCGCCGGCCTCGTCGCGCCGCTGGCGGGCGACATGAGCACCGCGCAGTCCGCGCTGCTGGTGCTGGCGGTCGGGGCGGGCTCGCTCTTCTTCAGCCACGTCAACGACGCGGGCTTCTGGCTGGTGAAGGAGTACTTCGGGATGAGCGTCGGCCAGACGATCAAGACGTGGTCGGTGATGGAGACGCTGATCTCCGTCGTCGCCCTGATCTTCCTGTTGCTCCTCTGGCTCGTGGTCTAGCGTCCGTACGGCAGAACGCCGCCCCTTCCCACGGGCTTCCAACTCCGGGGAAGGGGCGGCGTTTTCGCGTCTCTGTGCAGGTGGCCAGGCGGCCAGGCGGCCAGGTGTCCGGCCGTCCAGGAGGCCGGCCGGGCCGTCAGCCCATCGCCGCGCGCTTCAGCGCACGTACGCGCCGCGCCGCCCTGCGCACCGTGGGCCTGCGCCGCAGGAACGCGAACTGCCGTGTCATGCCGCCCGGCAGGGCCAGCGCCGTGAGGCGGCGCCGCTTGAAGTAGCGCCGCGTACGGGAGTTGAGCTCCGCGGAGAGATACCGCTCCGCGTCGCCGCGCAGCCCCGGCTGGATCTCGGGCTGCATGCAGTAGCCGACCGCACGCAGCAGCCCGGTGAGCCTCCGCTCGGTCTCCGCGGCGTCCGGCATGCGCCAGGAGCCCGAACCGGCCCCGGACGCGGCCTCGTTGCCGGCACCGGTCTTGTTCGCGTCCCCGGCCCCCGCCGTGTCCTCGCCGACGTCCGGCAGCAGCGCGTCCACGAGCGTGACCGGAACCCGGTTGCTGTTCTGGTACGGCGCGACCCGCTCAAGCAGCAGCCCCGTCCCCGTACGGGCGACGTTCAGCCCGTAGAACGACGCGGCCGTCAGCAGCGCCGTCGAGAAGCAGCCCACGACGAGCTCCGGCCGCATCTGCTCGTACAGCACCTCGGCCAGCATGGGAGTGTTCAACACCAGCAGTTCGACGCCGAGTTCGCCGGCCTCCTTCTCCAGGGCCCGCGAGAAGCGGGCCGGAGCGACGGGGTGCGGCTTGAACACCACGCTGCTGTGCCCGCGCCGCGCGGCGCCCCGCAGCATCTGGAGATGGAGCTGCTCCTCCTCCGCGGGCGTGAGGATCTCCAGCGCCGACATGTACTGCCCGAGCAGCAGCGCGCCGCCCTGCGGCGCGGCAGACACGCTCGGCGGCACGTCCTGCGCCAGCTCTCCCAGTACGGACTTGAAGGCGTCGGTCGGCACGACCTCGCTCTCGACGCCGAACTCCGTGAGCAGCAGCGGCTCAACACCGGGGAGCAGGTCGAGATGGAGCAGCCGCCGGACGCGCGAACCGACCAGCGGCTCCAGCTTGTTGCGGGTGGGCCCGTAGCTCATCAGCCCGTCCGCGTACACCTCCAGGGGCGCGTCGGGGAACATCCGGGCGACGGCGAGGGCGGGTTCGACCTGGATGGACTCGACGACGAGCTCCACCTCGTCGTCGCCGAGGCCCCACAGCAGCCGCAGATACCGCTCCCACATCGGCACGTCGTCCGTACGCGGCGACCAACCCCCGGGATGGAAGGGCCAGATGGCCTCGTTCCACGACAGCACGCGGTCGAAGCGGCCGCGCAGCCGCTCGAATCCGGGTGTGGCGTCCAGCGGCGGCACGGTCTCCGGGCTGGCCGCGTTGTTGCTCACCAGCAGCAGGCGCCGGTCGCCGTCCCGGAAGCTCCCGGCGTCGATGGCGGCGGCGAGCGTCGCGGCGCCGTAGAGGGTGGAGGCGAAGAAGATCTGCGTACGCATGCGGTCGGTCGCTCCTGTGGGGTCTGTTGCTCTCACGCTGCCTGTCCCGGCGCGTGGCGGAAGACGGCGGGGCGGCGGCGCAGCCTGCGCAGCCGGGAGGCGCGCTCGACGTCCATCGAGTCCAGGGCGTCGGAGAGCACCCCGGAGGGAAGCCGCCGGAGCGCCGCCGCGCTGCGCGCACGCAGTTCGCGCTCGACGCGGGGCTGGAACCTTCCGCTCGTCAGATGGTGGGAGATGATCGCGCAGTACGTGCGTACGGCCTTCGGCAGCAGCGACTCCGCGTCCCGGTCCCGTGCCGTCTCTTCGATGACCTGGTCGAAGGCCCGGATGAAGTCCAGCTGCCGTACGTCGCCGATCTGGGTCAGCGAGGACGCGACACCGCGCCGGTAGTACACGCCCATCAGCCCGACGGCGGCGAAGGACTTCGCCTCGCGGTGCAGCCGCCAGATCCACGGCCGGTCCTCGGCGGTGCGCAGCCCGTGGGTGAAGTGGAGCAGCCCGTCGTCCAGCAGCCGGCGGTGGTAGATGCCCGCCCAGGCGTAGGCGTAGTCGACGGACGTGGTGCGTTCTGCCGGGAGGATCGCATCGCGCGGGTCCATGACCACGCCGCGGCGGCCGTGCGGGACGCGCGCGATGGTGCGGGCGCGGGCGGTGCAGCTCACATGGTCGGTGCGTACGAAGTCGCAGCCCAGCTTCTCGATCGTGGCGAGCAGCCTGGGGTAGTAGCCCGGCGCGAGCCAGTCGTCGCCGTCGAGGAACGTGAGATATCTGCCGCGGGATGCGTCCAGGCCGGTGTTGCGTGCCGTCGCCAGGCCGCCGTTGCTTTCGTGCCGTACGAGGACGGCCCCGCTCAGTTCCCGCTCCGCTTCGGCGAGAATCTCCGGGGTGTCATCCGTCGAACAGTCGTCGACGAGAATGAATTCGATGTCCTCGCGCGCATTCGCGCGTAGGCTTCTGATTGCTTCCGGGGCGAAGGACTGCACGTTGTAGAACGGCACGATGACGGAGAGATTGACCACCCGGCCGACCATAGAGCCGCCCCCCGCCCCGATTGTGGCCTGCGCGGCAATCACCGGTGAACGGCGCGTGGCGGGATGGTGAATCCGCATTCCGGCGGGCCAGTTGGCCGGTCGGCGGTGCGCTGTTAACCAGTTGTTGTATTGCCGTTGGGCCGGGCTCCGGAATTGCTTTCTAGCGTCGTAGACGTGCCATCACACATCCCTTCTGCTTCCGGGGAGCATTCCGCGGATTCCGCTTCCCCGCTCCGGCCGCTGCGCGCGGTGGTGCTCGCGGATTCCGATACCCGCTGGAAATGGGGGGCGCTCACCGCCCGCCGCATCGCGCCCGGCGCCCGCGTCGACGGGCGGCTGCTGCGCGGGCGTGCGACCCCGACGCCCCGGCAGCTCGCCGAGGTCGGCGTCGACGTGGACTCGCTGCGGGAGACGACCGGCGCGGCCTTCGTGGGGGAGGCCGCGGACCGGAGCGCCTACGACGTGGTCGTCCTCGCCTGCGTCGGCGGCGCCGTGCAGGCGATGCTGCACGGCATGGCGCACGCGTCGCGCGCGCACGGGGAGCAGGAAGGGAAGCAGGAAGAAGAAGGGGAAGGTGCGCCGGAAGCCGCACGCGACGGCGTGCGCCGCCCCGTCACCGTCACCGGCTACGTCGGCGTCGTCTACGAGAAGCTCGCCGACGGGCTGCTGCTGCGCCACGGTGCGGACGTCGTCCTCGCCAACTCCCGTTACGACGCCGAGCGTTTCCGCGGCGTCTACGAGGGCGTCGGGGCCGACGCCTCCGCCGTCACGGAGGGCGCGCTGCCCTTCCTCGGCGGCGCGCACTACGAAGGCCCTTGCACGCAGCGGCCGTTCACCGTCGTCTTCGCGGCGCAGCCGTCGGTGCCCGCGGGCCGCGACGACCGCGCCTATCTGCTGCGCCGTGCCGCCGAGCACGCCCGCGCACACCCCGGGCGCGAGGTGCTGATCAAGCTCCGCAGCCGCCCGGGCGAGCACACCACGCACATCGAGGAGCAGCCGTACCAGCGGCTCGCCGACCGGCTGCCCGGCGGCCTGCCGCCCAACTGCCGCCTCGTATACGGGCACATGAGCGAGGTTCTGGACCGTACGGACCTGCTCGTCACCGTCAGCTCGACCGCCGCGCTGGAGTCGCTGCACCGCGCGATCCCCACCGCCGTCCTGACCGACCTGGGCGTACGGGAAGCGCTGGGCAACCACCACTTCCTCGGCTCCGGCTGCCTCGCCTCGTGGGACGAGCTCGACGCCGGGCATCTGCCGTCGGCCGACGCCGGGTGGACGGCGCGGCAGGGAGTGCTGCCGGGTGGCCCGTACGAGCGCGCCTTCGACGCCGCGCGTGACCGGGTCGCCGCGCTCGCGGAGCGCGAACGGCTGCCCGCGATCGCGCCGTACTACACGCCCACGACCGCGCCCGGATATCTGCCGGGCGTCCTGGCCCGCTACGGCTTCGACGCCGATGGCGCGCTGCTGCCCGGGGCCGCGAAGGCCGCCGCGGCGGGCGCCGCCACCGGTGTACGGGCGGCCGTACGCGGCGCCGTACGGGACGCGGCGCGCGGGGCGTACCGGCACGGCGTCCAGCGCGTGGCGCCCGTGATCCGCCGCATGGGGGAGCTGTGACGGGACACGGGCGCCGGGCGCCCTGCCACTCCGCGCCGCGCGGCCCGTCCGCCGGCGCGCGCCGAATCCCCCCACTCACCGCCGAGGAGCTGACATGACCGAGCTGTCCGACACCGGGACACGTCCCGAGACAGGGCCAGGGACGGCGACGGGCCCGGAGACGGGACCGGCGGGGACAGCGGCCTCCGGAGCCGGCGTCCGCCGCGTGCTCGCCGTGATCCCCGCCCGCGGCGGCTCGAAGGGCGTGCCCGCGAAGAACCTCGCGACCGTGGGCGGCGAACCCCTGGTGGCCAGGGCCGTACGGGCCTGTCTCGGCGCGGAGCTCGTCACCGACGTCGCGGTGTCGACGGACGACTCCGCGATAGCCGACGCGGCACGCGCCGCCGGCGCCCAAGTCGTCGAGCGGCCGGGCGAGATAGCCGGGGACACCGCGACGAGCGAGGCCGCCGTCCTGCACGCCGTGGACGTCTGCGAGGCCCGTACGGGAGCGCAGGTCGACGCGGTGCTGCTCGTCCAGTGCACCAGCCCGTTCATCACCCGTGACGACATCGACGCCGTGGCCGGCGCGGTCGTCGAGGGCGGCGCGGACAGCGCCCTGACCGTGGCTCCCTTCCACGGCTTCGTGTGGCGCGACGGCACCGACGAGGAGGCGACGGGCGGCTTCGGCGTCAACCACGACAAGGCTTTCCGGCCGCGCCGCCAGGACCGTCCTCAGGACCTGCTGGAGACGGGCGCCGCCTACGCCATGGACGCCGCCGGCTTCCGCAAGGCCGGACACCGCTTCTTCGGGCGCACCGAGCCGGTCCGTACGGACCCGGCGCGGGTCCTGGAGATCGACGACCCGCACGACCTCGCGCGGGCCCGCGCGCTCGCGCCGCTGCTCGACGAGCCGCACCCGCGCGCGCTGCCCGCCCGCGACGACGTCGACGCGGTCGTACTCGACTTCGACGGCACCCAGACGGACGACAGGGTGCTGATCGACTCCGAAGGACGGGAACTGGTCGCCGTGCACCGCGGCGACGGCCTCGGCGTCGCGGCGCTCCGCCGCGACGGTCTGGAGCTGCTGATCCTCTCCACGGAAGAGAACCCGGTCGTCGCCGCGCGGGCCCGCAAGCTGCGGATCCCCGTACTGCACGGCATCGACCGCAAGGACCTCGCACTCAAGCAGTGGTGCGAGGAGAAGGGCATCGGGCCCGAGCGCGTGCTCTACGCGGGCAACGACGTCAACGATCTGCCCTGCTTCAACCTCGTCGGCTGGCCTGTGGCCGTCGCGGGCGCGCACGAGGTCGTGCGCGAGGCGGCACGCGCCATCACCTCGACGCCCGGCGGCGAGGGCGCGATCCGCGAGATCGCCTCCTGGCTTCTCGGCCCGTCCCTGTAACTCACCTCAGCATGAAGAGAGATGGAGGAGAACCGTCCTCATGAGCACCAACCGTCTGCGCACCCTCGGTGAGAAGACCGTCGGCCCCGGACACCCCGTGTACGTCACCGGCGAGATCGGCATCAACCACAACGGGGAGCTGGAGAACGCCTTCGCGCTCATCGACGCCGCGGCCGAAGCGGGCTGCGACGCCGTGAAGTTCCAGAAGCGCACCCCCGAGGTGTGCACGCCGCGCGACCAGTGGGACGTCGAACGCGACACCCCCTGGGGCCGGATGACCTACATCGACTACCGGCACCGCGTCGAGTTCGACGAGGACGGCTACCGCGCCATCGACGAGCACTGCCGCAAGCGGGGGATCAGCTGGTTCGCCTCGCCGTGGGACGTCGAATCCGTCGCCTTCCTGGAGAAGTTCGACGTGCCCTGCTACAAGGTGGCCTCCGCGTCGCTCACCGACGACGAGCTGCTGCGCGCCATGCGCGCCACCGGCCGCTCCGTGATCCTCTCCACCGGCATGTCCACCCCGAAGCAGATCCGGCACGCGGTGGAGGTGCTCGGCAGCGCCAACATCGTGCTCTGCCACGCCACTTCGACGTACCCGGCGCAGGCGGGCGAGCTGAACCTGCGGATGATCCACACCCTGGAGCGCGAGTTCCCGAACGTGCCCATCGGCTACAGCGGCCACGAGACCGGTCTCCAGACCACGCTCGCCGCCGTCGCGCTCGGCGCGTGCTTCGTCGAGCGGCACATCACCCTCGACCGCGCGATGTGGGGCTCCGACCAGGCCGCCTCCGTCGAGCCGGGCGGCCTCCAGCGGCTGGTGCGCGACATCCGCACCATCGAGGAGTCGCTGGGCGACGGCGTGAAGAAGGTCTACGAGAGCGAGCTGAAGCCCATGGAGAAGCTGCGCCGCGTCAAGGGCGTCGTCGCGGAGGCGGAGTCGGCCGCCGAGCCGGCTGGGGTCTGACGGAGCCGCGCCGTGAGCCGAAGCGGACGGGACGGGGGACGCCGGGGGAGCACCCGGGGAAGAAGGACGGGCGGAACGCTCGCCTTCGTCGAGAGCCCCGTACAGCTCCTCAACGTCCTGGAGTGGGCGCACTCCGCGGCGGCGCTCCCGGCTGCGCGCGGCCGGGAGGAGGCCGCCGCGGGGGAGCCTGCCGCGGAGGCCGATTCCGGGGAGCCTGCCGCGGAGGCGACCACCGCGGAGACCGCTTCCGGGAGGCCCTCCGCGGGGGCGCACGGCCTGACCGTCGTCGTCCTCTCGCCGCACGACCCGATGACGCGCGGGCAGCTGCGCAGGGTCGCCGAGCTGGCCCGGGACGAGGGCGTCACGGTCCGCTGGGAGGACGCGCGCGGCGGTCCCACCGCTCCGCTCAAGACCATCGGCTCGCTCGCGCGTGAACTGCGCCGCGCGCGCCGGGTCGTCATCGGCGACCCGTTCTCGCGCTACGTGCAGCTGCTCCTCACGCTCACCTCCGCCCGCAGCGTCGTCGTGGTCGACGACGGCACCGCCACCATGGAGTTCGTCTCCCAACTCGCGGGCGGCGAAAGGCTGGTGCGCTGGCACCGCAAGGGCTCGGCACCGGCCGGAGTGCAGGCGGCGGCACAGGCCGTGCTCTTCGCCCCGTTCGCGCGGCGCGCCCGCTCGCGCCTCATCCCGGGGGCCTCACCGGCGCGGGCGGCGGATCTCCCTGCGGATTCCGGTGAGCGCGACGAGGGCCGTGTCCGCCGAGTCGAGATCTTCAGCTCGATGCCCGTCGACGCGACCGACAAGCGGCTGCGCGAGCTGGGCGTCACCGTCTCCGCCAACGACTTCGCCTGGACCCGCTCACGCTTCGGGCCGCCCCGGCTGACCCGCGGCACCGACCTCGTGGGGACCTCCCTCGTGGAGACGGGCGTCGTCGACCTCGAGCGCTATCTCGAAGGGGTCGCGGCGCTGGCCCGTACGCACGGCGCCACCCGCTACTTCGCGCACCGCCGCGAGAGCAGCGAGAAACTTCACCGCGTGAAGTCGGCCACAGGCCTGGAGATCGTCCGGCCCGACCT
The DNA here is from genome assembly GCF_032248595.1 of Streptomyces winkii. Taxonomy (NCBI): domain Bacteria; kingdom Bacillati; phylum Actinomycetota; class Actinomycetes; order Kitasatosporales; family Streptomycetaceae; genus Streptomyces; species Streptomyces winkii. Next base: position 440,086 of record NZ_JASTTH010000001.1, read on the forward strand.
TCCGCTGGAGCTCGTCGCCCGGCGCGGGCCCATCGGCCGGACCGTGGTGAGCTTCCCGTCCACCGTCGTACACACCCTGCCGCTCGCGCTGGCCGGGACGCCGGTCTCGGTCGCGGTCTGCGAGGTGGACCGCACGTGGTTCACGGCCGGCGCCTCACCTCGCGCGGAGGGCTTCCTCTCGGGCGTCACGGACAGCGCCCGCCGGGTGCGCAAGCTCGGCGGGACGGACGCTCCCCCGCCGCCCCGGCACGGGGGCGGAACCGGAACGGCTCCCGCCCCGCCGCAGGGGGCACCCGCTTCCCAGCAACCGTCACGGACGTCCATGTCTACGGAGGCGGCCCGAGGAAGCGCGTAGGTATACCCACCTCCATCGGGACATAATCGCCGTCCCCAAAGATTTTTGGTCCCCTGGGGGGCTGAACTTTGGGGGATCGGCTGCATGCGATGGCCTGAATACGCCTACCCTGCGGTTATGAACAGAGTCCTGTCCCCTGAGCCGGAGGTGGATCCGACCGGCGAAGCAGCAGTCGAAGCAGCCCTGCTGGGCGTGGTCCCAGAACTGCCCGGCAGACTTCCCGACGCACTTCGCGAGGAACTGGTCGCTTTCAGACGCGACCTGCACATGCATCCGGAACTGGGCAACCAGGAGTTCCGCACGACCGCCGCCATCAAGACCCGCCTGGAGCAGGCAGGTCTGCGGCCCCGCACCCTGCCGATGGGCACGGGCCTCCTCTGCGACATCCACCCGGGTCTCGCCGAGCGGTGGGACGGCGTACGTCCGATGCTGGCGCTGCGCGCGGACATCGACGCGCTTCCGATCCCGGACACCAAGTCGGTCCCCTACCGCTCCACGGTCCCCGACCGCGCCCACGCGTGCGGCCACGACGTCCACACCACGGTCGTGCTCGGCGCCGGGCTCGTCCTCGCCGATCTCGCGCGCGCGGGCCATCTGACGCGTTCCGTGCGGCTCCTCTTCCAGCCCGCCGAGGAGGTCCTGCCCGGCGGTGCGACCGACGCGATCGACGGCGGCGCGCTCGACGGGGTCGGCCGCATCCTGGCCGTCCACTGCGACCCTCGCGTCGACGCCGGCCGCATCGGCGTGCGCCCCGGTCCCATCACCTCGGCCTGCGACCGCGTCGAGGTGAGCCTCAGCGGGCCCGGCGGCCACACCGCGCGCCCGCACCTGACGACCGACCTGGTCACGGCCGCGGCGAAGCTCGTCACCGAGGTCCCGGCCCTGCTCTCCCGCCGCGTCGACGCGCGCGCCGGGATGGCGCTGACATGGGGACGCATCGAATCAGGCCACGCGTGCAACGTCGTGCCGCAGCGGGCCGAACTCTCCGGCACGCTCCGCTGCTTGGACATCGCGGCATGGCGCGACGCGCCGGATCTGGTGCACGCCGCGATCGACGAGACGGCGACGCTGCACCGTGCGAAGTCGGAGATCACGTACGTGCGGGGGGTGCCGCCCGTCGTCAACGAGGCAGGAACGACGGAGCTGTTGCGTACGGCGATGACGGCGCGGCGCGGGACGCCGACGGTGGAGGACACCGAACAGAGCCTGGGCGGCGAGGACTTCTCCTGGTACCTGGAGCATGTTCCCGGCGCGATGGCGAGGCTCGGGGTTCGTGTGCCGGGGGATCGGCACTCGCGGGATCTGCACCAGGGCGACTTCGACGTCGACGAGACGGCGATCACGGTCGGCGTCGAACTCTTCACGGCGGCCGCGCTCCTGGACCCTCCGGCTCCGGCCTGACGGGGCGGCCCGTGGCCTTTTCGGGTTGGCTCGCTTCCGGTGCGTTCTTGGTGCCGGGGGCGGGCCGCTCCGGCGGCGGCTCCGGGAAGGCATGATTTACGGCCTTCGCCCCTGGAACAGTTTTGATCTCTTTGGCTTGCGGTCCGCTAATCACGCTTGAGTTTCCCGGAACCACCGCCTGCGCGCCCCACCCCCTCCCGTCCGTCGGCGGGTCTCCGTTCGTGGCTCCGGTCGGCAGTTCCTCACTCCCGTACGGGATCGGCGACCGGCCGCGGCTCTCAACCGGCCCCTGATCGGGGGCGGTTGGACGTACGCGTACGGGCGGCCGGGCCCGGGGGGAGTATGACAACGGTGGGTCCCCTGTGGCCCCGAGGGAGAGTCGCCGGACGGCGGGAGGGGGCGGGGTGCGCAGGGGGGCATGTCCGGACACTCAAGCGTGATTTGCGGCCCGCTAGCCAGAGGGTTCGGGGGTGTTCCGAGGGGCGAAAGGCCGTAAATCATGCCGTCCGGACTGACCCCCGGAGCGCCCCGCACCTGGCACCACGCACCCACCAGAAGCGAACCCCGCACCCCGAACCCGCGAACCCCCAACCCGAACCGCCCCCATACCCCTTCCTGGCCTGCGGCGCAGCCCCCTTCGCACCGATCCGATAACAGCATTCCAGCACCCCTTTACCTGAAATCTACGCGCGTTAATCTGTGCCGGAAGCCAGCGCCGGAAGAGGCGCTTCCAAGAGCCGAAGGGGACGTCCTCTTGCGTCGGGTAACCAAGCTTGCAGCCGCGGTCACCACCACCGCGGCCCTCGCCCTGACCGCCACCGCGTGCGGTGAGAGTTCAACAGAGTCCGCCGGCAAGAAGGACAAGGGAGTCGGCCTGGCCTTCGACGTCGGCGGGCGTGACGACCATTCCTTCAACCAGGCAGCCGCCCGTGGTGTCGACAAGGCGAAGAAGGACCTGGGTGTCAACTTCAAGGAGATGACGGCCAGTAACGACGAGACCGAGGCCGACCGCGAGCAGCGCATAACCTCGCTCGCCGAGGCGGGGTACAACCCGGTCATCGGTGTCGGCTTCGACTACGGCAAGTCCGTCAACAAGGTCGCCAAGAAGTTCCCCAAGACCACGTTCGGCGTCGTCGACTCCCCCTCGGAGGGGAAGAACGTCGCGGGCCTGGTCTTCGCCGAGCACGAGGCGTCCTACCTCGCGGGCGTCGCCGCCGCGAAGAAGACCAAGACCAAGGAGGTCGGCTTCATCGGCGGCGTCAACAACGCGCTGATCCAGAAGTTCCAGGCGGGCTTCGAGCAGGGCGTGAAGGAGACCGACCCGAAGGTCAAGGTCACCTCGCAGTACCTGTACCCGACCAACACCAAGGGCTTCAACGACCCGGCCGCCGCCAAGGACAAGGCCAAGGGCATGCTCGACTCCGGCAACGACGTGATCTACTCCGCGGCCGGCCAGTCCGGCGTCGGCTCCATCGAGGAGATCAGCAAGAAGAAGGGCGCCTGGGCGATCGGGGTCGACTCCGACCAGTACAACCAGCCCGGTCTGTCCAAGTACAAGGACGCGATCCTCACTTCGGCCGTCAAGAACGTCGACGTCGCCGTGTACGACCTGGTCAAGAGCGTCAAGGACAAGAAGCCGATGAAGGGCACCACCGCCTTCGACCTGAAGGAGGACGGCGTCTCGCTGGCCACCTCCGGCGGCTTCATCGACGACATCCAGAGCGACATCGACAAGGCCAAGAAGGAAATCGTCGAAGGCAAGATCAAGGTCAAGGACACTCCGTGACCCCGCCGCCGGCCCGCCGCCCGTGACGGCGGGCCGGCAGCGACTCCCGTACACGGAGCGGGGGAGGGCGCGGAGTCCGCGATCGGGCGTATCCACAGGCAGCCACCGCCTGTGGATACGCCCGTGACCGTCCCGTCCCCGTCTCCGCCACGGGCCGAACCCTCCACTGAACACCGGCGTTTCAGGAGAGTGCGTCATCTCAACGTCCAGCAGCAGCCCGCCGGCGGCCGCCGGCGCGGCGGAGCCCGAGAACGGCGCGGCCTCCCGGCCGGCCGTCGAACTGCACGGAATCACCAAGCGGTTCCCGGGTGTCGTGGCCAACCACGACATCGACTTCGCCGTCCGCCGCGGCACCGTGCACGCCCTCGTCGGGGAGAACGGCGCGGGCAAGTCGACCCTGATGAAGATCCTCTACGGCATGCAGAAGCCGGACGAGGGCACCATCACCGTCGACGGCGAACAGGTCTCCTTCGCCACCCCCGGCGACGCCATCGCGCGCGGAATCGGCATGGTGCACCAGCACTTCATGCTCGCCGACAACCTCACGGTGCTCGAGAACACCGTGCTGGGCGCCGAGGGGCTGTACGGCATCGGGGGCCGCGCCCGTAAGAAGATCAAGGAGCTGTCGGACGCGTACCGGCTGGGCATACGCCCCGACGTGCTCGTCGAGAACCTGGGCGTCGCCGACCGGCAGCGCGTGGAGATCCTCAAGGTCCTCTACCGCGGCGCCCGGACGCTGATCCTGGACGAGCCCACGGCCGTCCTCGTCCCGCAGGAGGTCGACGCCCTCTTCGAGAATCTGCGGGAGCTGAAGGCCGAGGGCCTCACGGTGCTGTTCATCTCGCACAAGCTCGGCGAGGTCCTGTCCGTGGCCGACGACATCACCGTCGTACGGCGCGGCACCACGGTCGCCTCGGTGAAGCCCGCGGAGACGACGCCCAAGCAGCTGGCCGAGCTGATGGTCGGCAGCGAACTGCCCTCGCCCGAGACGCGCGAGTCGACGGTGACGACGACGCCGATGCTGACCGTCGAGGGCCTGCGGCTCTCCGCGGACGACGCCGACGGCCCGGTGCGCGCGGTGCTGGACGGCATCGGGTTCACGATCCACAAGGGCGAAGTCCTCGGCGTCGCGGGCGTGGAGGGCAACGGGCAGGCCGAACTGGTCGAAGCCGTCATGGGGATGCGCGTGCCCGACGCGGGCAAGGTGGTCCTCGACGGCGAGGACATCACCGTGCGCTCCACGCGTGAGCGCCGCGAGGGCGGCATCGGCTACATCCCCGAGGACCGGCACCGCCACGGGCTGCTTCTGGAGGGCACCCTCTGGGAGAACCGCATGCTCGGGCACGTCACCGAACCGCCCAACAGCAAGGGCCGGTTGCTCGACCTGGCGGGGGCGCGCGGCGACACGGCCCGCATCGTCGCCGACTACGACGTCCGCACGCCCGGCATCGAGGTCACCGCGGCCTCGCTCTCCGGAGGAAACCAGCAGAAGCTGATCGTCGGACGGGAGATGAGCCACCGTCCGAAGCTGCTGATCGCGGCGCATCCGACGCGCGGCGTGGACGTCGGCGCGCAGGCGCAGATCTGGGACCAGATACGCGAGGCGCGGCGCGAGGGCCTGGCCGTGCTGCTGATATCCGCCGACCTGGACGAGCTGATCGGGCTCTCCGACACCCTGCGCGTGATGTACCGGGGACGCCTCGTCGCGGACGCCGACCCCGCCACCATCACCCCCGAGGAGCTGGGCTCCGCCATGACGGGTGCGGCCAGCGGTCACCTCGAACACACCGGGGACGGCGCGGAAGTTCAGGATCCGGTGGGAGGCTCCGGGGACTCCGTCCAGGACGCGGCGCCGCAGGCATCCGAGGGGGGCGAGGAGCGGTGAAGAAGCTCGACAAGGACAGGCTGGTCCTGGCGCTCGGCGCCCCGCTGCTCGCGATCGTCGCCGCGCTCGTGATCACGTCCGGCGTCATCCTCGTGACGGGCAAGGACCCGTTCCACGCCTTCTACGTGATGATCGACTTCGGCTCCAAGAGCGACAGTCAGGTCTGGATCATCAACAAGGCGATCCCGTACTACCTTTCGGCGGTGGCCGTCGCCATCGGCTTCCGGATGAACCTCTTCAACATCGGCGTCGACGGCCAGTACCGCATCGCGGCCTTCTTCGCGGCCGTCGTCGGCGGTGCGCTGACGCTGCCCGGCATCTTCCAGATTCCGCTGATGATCGTCGTCGCCATGGTGGTCGGGGCGATCTGGTCCAGCATCGCGGGGCTGTTGAAGACCACTCGTGGAATCCACGAGGTCGTCACCACGATCATGCTGAACTTCATCGCGGCCTCGACCGTCGGCTTCTTCCTCCAGGACGGCAGGCTCGCGGTCAAGGACGGAAACCTCTTCCACACCGCGGACATCCCGGCCTCCAGCCACTTCTTCTTCATCCCCACCGATCCCGACCCGATCTACGGGACGATCGTCATCGGCGTACTCGTCGGCGTCGCCTACTGGTTCGTGCTCGGCCGCACGCGCTTCGGCTTCGACCTGCGTGCCGTGGGCCAGTCCGAGTCGGCTGCCTCCGCGAGCGGCGTGAGCGTGAAGCGGATGGTCGTCACGTCGATGGTGCTCTCGGGCACGATCGCGGGCCTGGTCGGCATGCCGACGCTGCTCAACGCGTCGTACAACTACGGCACCGACTTCCCCGCCGGCATCGGATTCACCGGCATCGCCATCGCCCTCCTCGGACGGAACCACCCGGTCGGCATGGCGCTGGGCGCGCTGCTGTGGGGCTTCCTCGAACGCACGGGCACACAGCTGGAGTTCGAGGAGTACGCCCAGGAGATCGTGGGCGTCATGCAGGGCGTCATCGTCCTGTGCGTCGTCATCGCCTACGAGGTCGTACGCCGCTACGGGCTCCGCAGGCAGCAACGTCAGGTCGGCGAGGAGCTGGCCGCCCAGGCCCGTACGAGCGAGAAGAAGGCGGAGGTGTCCGCATGAGCACGAACATCACTGCCGAGACTCCCAGGGACGCGGGGGGCGCGCGCGGCGGAGGCAGCGCCGAGGGCAAGACGAACGGCACCGCCGCGGGCGGCCGGAAGCCCGGCGGCGGACGCCCCCGGGTCTCCTACCCGGTCGTGCTGCTGGCCGTCGCCGGCGCACTGGTCGCCCTCTCGCTGCTGCGCATCGTCACCGGCTCGGACCAGGTCACTTCCAGCGGCCAGTACTCCAGCGCGCTCGCCGCGGCCGTGCCGATCGGCCTCGCGGGGCTCGGCGGGCTGTGGTCGGAGCGTGCGGGCGTCATCAACATCGGCCTCGAAGGCATGATGATGCTCGGCACCTTCGCGGCCGGCTGGATGGGGTGGCAGCACGGGCCGTGGGTGGCGGCGCTGGCTGGCATCGTGGGCGGCGCGCTCGGCGGCCTCATCCACGCGATCGCCACCGTCACCTTCGGCGTGGACCACATCGTCTCCGGTGTCGCCGTGAACATCCTGGCGCTCGGCGTCGTGCAGTTCCTCGCGAAGCTGTGGTTCGGCGCGGAGGGCAGCGCCGCGGCGAACGCCGGCGGCAACGACAAGCAGTCGCCGCCGATGGAGGACATGCCGACGTTCACGGTGCCGGGGCTCGCCGAAGGGCTCCAGGCGGTGGAGAAACACCACTGGTTCCTCGTCTCCGACCTCGCGGGCATCGTCGGCTCGCTCGTCAGCAACGTCTCGTGGCTGACGGTGCTGGCCGCCGCGCTCTTCGTCGGCAGCTTCTACGCGCTGTGGCGTTCGGCGTTCGGTCTGCGGCTGCGCTCGTGCGGTGAGAGCCCTGTCGCGGCGGAGACGCTCGGCGTCAACGTACTGAAGTACAAGTACGCGGCGGTGACGGTCTCCGGCGCGCTCGCGGGCCTCGGCGGCGCGTTCCTCGCCATCGGCGTGCACATCTACCAGGACCAGCAGACCGGCGGCCGAGGCTACATCGGCCTCGCCACCATGATCTTCGGCAACTGGCGCCCGGGCGGCGTCGCCATGGGCGCCGGCCTCTTCGGCTTCATGGACGCGCTCCAGCTGCGCGCCGGCGGCCCGACGGTGCACGCGCTGCTGCTGCTCGTCGCGGTGATGCTGGCGGCGCTCGCGCTGTGGAAGCTGCGCAAGGGCGGCGTCATTCAGGCGGCGATCAGCGGCGTGATCGCTGTCGGGCTGCTGGTGTGGTATCTGATGACGGACACCGTCCCCCTGGAGTTCGTCGAGATGAGCCCGTACATCACCACCCTGCTGGTGCTCTCGCTCGCCGCGCAGCGGCTGCGACCGCCCAAGGCCATCGGAAGGTCCTACCGCCGGGGGCAAGGCACATGACGCCCGCCCCGGTCGGCTCCGCGGATGTCGACTGGGCGGCGCTGCGAGCCTCGGCCCGGGAGGCGATGACCCGGGCCTACGCCCCCTACTCGGGGTTCCCCGTCGGCGCGGCGGCGCTGGCCGACGACGGCCGTACCGTCTCGGGCTGCAACGTGGAGAACGCCGCATTCGGCATGACGCTGTGCGCCGAGTGCGGCCTGGTCTCCTCGCTGATCGCCTCGGGCGGCGGCCGTCTCACGGCGTTCACCTGCGTCGACCGGCACGGCGAGCTGCTGATGCCGTGCGGGCGCTGCCGCCAATTGCTGTGGGAACACGGCGGCCCGGAGCTGCTGATGGAGACCGAAGGCGGCATCCGCACGCTGGGCGAGCTGCTGCCGGACGCCTTCGGGGCCGTCGATTTGAAACGCTGAGCGCGTGCCGCCCGCGCGCCCGTTCTCCGGCTTGTCCTCACCTGCCGGGCTCTTCGTGTGAAGGAGACTTCCGCTCTATGTCCATGGACGTCATCTCCGTCATCCGTACGAAGCGTGACCGCGGCACGCTGACGCCCGAGCAGATCGACTGGGTGGTGGACGCCTACACGCGCGGCGAGGTCGCGGACGAGCAGATGTCGGCGCTGGCGATGGCGATCCTGCTCAACGGCATGTCGCGGCAGGAGATCGCCCGCTGGACCGGAGCGATGATCAACTCCGGTGAGCGGATGGACTTCTCCGCCCTCAGCCGCCACACCGCCGACAAGCACTCCACGGGCGGCGTCGGCGACAAGATCACCCTGCCGCTCGCGCCCCTGGTCGCCGCCTGCGGCGCGGCGGTGCCGCAGCTCTCCGGCCGGGGCCTCGGCCACACCGGCGGCACCCTCGACAAGCTGGAGTCGATCCCCGGCTGGCGCGCGTCGCTGAGCAACGACGAGATGCTGCGCGTACTCGGCGAGGTCGGTGCGGTGGTGTGCGCCGCGGGCGCCGGCCTGGCGCCGGCCGACAAGAAGCTGTACGCGCTGCGCGACGTCACGGGCACCGTCGAGTCGATCCCGCTCATCGCGAGCTCCATCATGAGCAAGAAGATCGCCGAGGGCACGGACTCGCTGGTCCTCGACGTGAAGACGGGCTCCGGCGCGTTCATGAAGTCCCTCGACGACGCGCGTGAACTGGCCTCCACCATGGTCGAGTTGGGCAACGACCACGGCGTGCGGACGCGCGCGCTGCTCACCGACATGGACACCCCGCTGGGCGCCACCGTCGGACACTCCCTGGAGGTGCGCGAGTCCGTCGAGGTGCTGGCGGGCGGAGGCCCTGCCGACGTCGTCGAGCTGACCCTCGCACTGGCCCGCGAGATGCTCGCCGCCGCCGGGCTGCCGGACGCCGACCCGGCCAAGGCGCTCGCCGACGGCACCGCGATGGACCACTGGCGCCGCATGATCGCCGCCCAGGGCGGGGATCCGGACGCGGTCCTTCCCTCGGCCCGGGAGAAGCAGCCCGTGATGGTGCCCGCCTCGGGCGTCCTCACCCGCCTCGACGCCTACGCGGTCGGCCTCGCCGCCTGGCGGCTCGGCGCGGGCCGTGCCCGCAAGGAGGACCCGGTGCAGGCGGGTGCGGGCATCGAACTCCACGCCAAGCCGGGCGACCCCGTCACGGCGGGACGCCCGCTGATGACGCTGCACTCGGACACCCCCGGGAAATTCGCGTACGCGCTGGAGGCACTGGCCGGCGCGTACGAGATCGCCCCGGAGGGCACGGAGTTCGCGGTCACGCCGATCGTGCTGGAGCGCGTGACGGGGTGACGCGCGGACTTCCCCGTCCGCTTTTGACGCCGACCGCAGCGCCCGTCGGGGCCGGTCCGTCAGGCGCGCGCCTCGTGGAGGCGGCGGCGGTGAACGGCCGCCGCACTGCGCGTGCCGAAGTACGTCACACCTGCCGCGAGGACCATCGCGCCGAGCGTCAGCGCGACCGTCGCCTCCCAGCCGCCCGCGGCGAAGGCCGCCGCACCGAGGGCGCCGCCGAGCGAACTGCCCGTGTAGTACGCCATCTGGTAGAGCGCCGAGGCCTGCGCACGGCCCTCCGTCGCCGTGTGGCTGACGGAGCCGGAGGCCACCGCGTGTCCCGCGAAGAAGCCCGCCGTGATCAGCACGAGCCCGGCGACGACCGCCACCAGGCTGTCGGCGAGGCTCAGCAGCAGACCGGACGACGCCGTGACGATGCCCGCGTAGATCAGGCCGCGCCGCCCCAGCCGGGCGTTGAGCTTGCCCGCGGTCGCCGAAGTCGCCGCGCCCACGAGGTAGATGACGAACACGGAGCCCACGAGCCCCTGTGAGAGACCGAACGACGCGGCCACCAGCCGGTATCCGATCACCGTGTAGACGCCGCCGAAGACGACCATGAACAGCAGCCCGATGGCGTACAGCCGCACCAGCAGCGGGTTGTGCAGATGTGCCGAGACCGTACGCGTCAGGGCGCGGGCGTTCAGCGGGCTCGGCCGGAAGTGCCGGGCCGGTGGTGCCAGCAGCCGGAACGCCACGACGCACAGCAGCGACGCGACGGCCACCGCTGCGAGCCCGATGCGCCAGCCCCACGCCTCGGTGACCCAGCCGCTGAGGATGCGGCCGCTCATGCCGCCGACGCTGTTGCCCGCGACGAACAGGCCCGTCGCGCCGACGAGATGCTTGCCGCGCACCTCGTCCGCGAGATAGGCCATCGCCGACGCCGGTACGCCCGCGATCGCCGCGCCCTGGAGCGTACGCAGCGCGATCAGCGTGCCCAGGTCCGGCGCGAGCGGCACCGCCAGCGCGAGCGCGACGGCGACCGACATGGACACCGTCAGCATGCGGCGCCGCCCGAAGCGCTCGGAGAGCGCCGCCAGCGGCAGCACCGCCACGGCGAGACCGATGGTCGCGCCGGAGACCGTCCAGCTCGCGAGGCCGGGATCGGCGTGCAGATCGCGGGAGATCTCCGGCAGCAGCGCCTGCGTGGAGTACAGCAGCGCGAAGGTCGCGAGGCCCGCGGCGAAGAGCGCGAGACGCATCCTGCCGTGGCCCGGGTCGCCGGGGCTCAGCTTGGAGGTGTCCTGACCGGAGTCGCGGCCGGATTCGGATCCGCGGCCGGGTCCGGAGCCGGGTCCGCCGTCGGGTCCAGAGCCGGGTATGGGTTCGGGTGTGGGGTCGGGACGGGAATCGGCTGCGGCGCCCGCGCCCGCGGACGCGCCGGTATCGGCGGAGGGCATGCTTCGACGCTACGATCCGGTCACTGATGCGTCCAATGCACAGAACCCGGATAACCGTTCCTCTCACGCATCAGCCGAGCTGAGGAAGGTATGTCACCGGCGCGCAACGAGAAAGACATCCCTGTCACATCGGACTGGGGCGCAGCGCTCACCCCCCGGCTCGCGCAGTTCGCGGCCGTCGCGCGGCACGAACACGTCACCCGTGCCGCGAACGAACTCGGCGTCCCCCAGTCCACGTTGAGCCGCGCCATCACGCGGCTGGAGAGCGATCTCGGAGTGGCCCTCTTCGCCCGGCGCGGCCGCACCGTCTCTCTCACGCCCGCCGGGCGCACCTTCCTCGCCTCCGCCGAGCGCGCCCTCGCGGCGGTCGAGCAGGCCGCCGAGTCCGTACGGGCCGACGCCGACCCCGCGAAGGGCAAGGTCGCCTTCGGGTTCCTGCACACGCTCGGGTGGGAGACCGTGCCCGTCCTCATCCGCGCCTTCCGTGCCGACCATCCCCGAGTCCGCTTCGCCCTCGTGCAGAACTACGGCGAGGCCATGCTGGAGCGGCTCCGCGCCGGCGAGCTCGACCTGTGCCTCACCTCGCCCGTGCCGGACGCTCCCGACCTCGTCGGCCGGCGCCTCGACGAGCAGCGGCTGCGCCTCGTCGTGCCGGACGACCATCCGCTGGCCGCCCGCCGCCGCGTCCGTCTCGCCGAGGCCGCCGACGAGCACTTCGTCACCCTGGAACGCGGTTACGGCATGCGCCGCATCCTCGAATCCCTGTGTGCGGAGGCCGGGTTCAGCCCGCGGATCGCCTTCGAGGGCGAGGAGGCCGAGACCATCCGCGGGCTCGTCGCCGCGGGCCTGGGCGTCGCACTGCTGCCTCCGCCGACGGTGCCGCGGCCCGGCGTACGCGAACTGACCGTCACCGCGCCGCGGGCGGTGCGCGAGATCGGGGTGGCCTGGCTCGCGGGCCGTCCCGACACGCCGCCGGTCGCCGCGTTCAAGAGCTTTCTGCTGAGCCGTCGCGGCAGGCTGCTTGCGGGATGACCGTTCCCGTACGTACGAGGAGGACAACGTGAGCACACACACCGGCCACAGCCAGGAGCAAGGCCACGGCCACGGGCATGACCACGACCACGGCGACATCGACTGGGACGCCATGGCCGCCCACCTCGAACGGGAGGCCGAACTGCGCATCCCTTTCGTCGAAGAGGCCGTCGCCTGGCTGCGCGGCCTGCTGCTGGAGGGCGGCTGCGGTCCCGAGATCGCGGGCCGCGTGCTGGACGTCGGCAGCGGCCCCGGCGTCCATACGTCGCTGCTGGCCCGGGCGTTCCCGCAGGCCGAGGTCGTCGCCGTCGACGGTGAACCCGGCCTCCTGGAGCGCGCACGCGACCGCGCCGAACGTGAGGGCGTCGCCGCGAACGTGGCCACGCACAAGGCCCGGTTCCCCGACGATCTGGGCACGTTGGGCAGCGCGGACGTCATCTGGACGAGCAACGTCCTCCACCACATCGGCGACCAGCGGGCCGCGCTGGACGCGCTCGCCGCCTCGGTACGGCCCGGCGGGCTGCTCGCCGTCGTCGAGCGCGGCCTCTCGCCCCGCTTTCTGCCGCGCGACATCGGCATCGGACGGCCCGGCCTGCTCGCCCGCCTGGAGGCGGCGAACGAGGAGCGCTACACCGCCATGCGGGAGGCCCTGCCGGAACACACGCCGGTCGTGGAGGACTGGGCCGCGATGCTGGGGCGCGCGGGTCTGGTCCCGGCCGGCACCCGCACGTTCCTGACCGACCTCCCGGCGCCCCTCGGCGCTGACGCCCGCGCGCATCTGCACGACAGGCTGACTCGGGCCCGCGAGACGCTGGGGGAGTGGCTCGCGGCGGAGGACGCACTCGTCCTCGACGCCCTCCTCGACGGAGAGGCTCCGACGGGCATCCTGCACCGCCCGGACGCGTTCTATCTCGCCGCGACGACGGTCCACACCGGACGAGCCTCCTGAACGGGACAGTGGCTGCGACAACGGGACAGTGACTGCGACCGCGAAGGCGAGGGTGGCGGTGAGCGGTACGGGGCGGCGAGGGGCGCCCACGGCCCCGTACCGCCGCGGCCGCTGGTCAACTCCCGTCGCGGGACGGCGCTTCCGTCCCGGCGTTCGCAGCATCCGCGTCCGCCGTCCCGCCCGGTCCCGGCCCGGGCACGGCCGGTTCCCGCACCAGGCGCAGCAGCAGCCAGCCCACGGCGGGCAGCACGATCAGCGGCGTGAGCGCGGTCCGCAGCGACGTCGCGTCCGCGATCGCGCCGATGGCGGGGCTGGCGATGCCGCCGACGCTGACGGTCAGCCCCAGCGTGACGCCGCTGGCGGTGCCGACGTGCCGCGGCAGATAGTCCTGGCCGAGGGTGAGGTGCAGTGAGAAGGGCACGTACAGACCGGCGGACGTCAGGGCGACGAAGAGGAACAGCGGCGGACCGGGCACGAACACCACGCCCGCGACGGCGAACACCGTGAGCGCGTACGACCAGCGCACCACCGTCACCCGTCCCCAGCGCGTGGCCAGCCTGCCTCCGGCGACCGTGCCGACGGCCCCGCCGAGGTAGAGCACGAACAGGGCGGCCGTGCCCGCCAGTTCGCCGCCGCCCGTGCGCTCGCGCGCGTAGAGGGAGATGAACGCGCTGAGGCCGATGAAGACGATCGAGCGGCAGACGACCGCTCCGGCCAGCGTCATGAACGAGCGCCAGTCGTCGGTGCCTTCGGCGCCGCCCGACGGCGAGGCCGTGGGCCCGGGCGGGGTGACGGAGCGCAGCGCGGCCATGCACAGTGCGGCGCCGGCCAGCGCGGGAACCATCAGCAGCGGCGTGGCCCGCAGTCCGCCCGTCGCGACGACGGCGGCGACCATGAGCGGAGCGGTGGCGAACCCGATGTTGCCGCCGAGGGAGAACCAGCTCATCGCGGTGTGACTGCCTCGGCTCGCGGCCCTCGCGACGCGAGCGGACTCCGGGTGGTACGCGGCGACGCCGATCCCGGAGAGAGCCACCACCGCCAGCGTCACCGGATAGGACCCGCTGACCCCGCTGAGCGCGGCCCCCGCCCCGCCGACGAGCGTGCTCACCGGAAGCAGCCAGGGCATCGCCCATCGGTCGGTGAGCGCCCCGAACAGCGGCTGCACCACCGACGACAGCAGCGACGCGGCGAGGACGACGCCGGACGCGGCGGCGTACGTATAGGCGCGCTCCGCGACGAAGAACGGCACCAGGGCGGCCACAGCACCCTGGTAGACGTCGACGCAGGCGTGCCCCATGGACAGCAGGGCGATGGGTTTGTTCCTCGGCACCCTGCGATCCTGACCGCTGTGAGCGGCGTCCCGCTTCCGATAAATTGCCAAAGTATGCCGAACATCCGCCACACCCCCGTGGCACCGACCCGGTTCCAGGCCCTGGCCGCGGGGGAGCGCATCGACGCGCACCGCCACGACGACCACCAGATCCTGTACGCGGGTTCGGGCGTGCTCGCCATCAGTACGGAGGCGGGCACCTGGTTCGCCCCCGGGACCCGCGCCATCTGGGTCCCGGCCGGGACGGTGCACGAACACCGCGCCCACGGCCACCTCGACCTGCACATGGTCGGAGTGCCCGCCGAGCACAACCCGCTGGGGCTGGAGGCGCCCACCGTGCTGGCCGTCGGGCCGCTGCTGCGCGAGCTGATCCTCGCCTACACCCGTGCGCCGCACGACGAGGGCCCGGAGCGCCGGCGGCTGCACGCCGTACTGCTCGACCAGTTGCGTGCCGCCCCGCAGCAGCCCGTGCAGCTGCCCGCGCCCACGGACCCGCGACTGGCCTCCGTCTGCGACGTCCTGCACCGTGATCCCGCGGACGCCCGCACGCTCGCCGCGCTCGGGGAGGGTGCCGGGGTCAGCGGACGCACCCTCAGCCGCCTCTTCCGCTCCGAGTTCGGCATGACGTTCCCGCAGTGGCGCACTCAACTGCGCCTGTACCACGCGCTGAAGATGCTCGCGGACGGCAGCCCGGTGACCAGCGTGGCCCATCACTGCGGCTGGTCCTCCACCAGCGCCTTCATCGACGTCTTCCGCCGCGCCTTCGGCCACACGCCCGGCACCCACAACCGCCGTGCCGGCCGGCCCGCCGAACCGGCGGACGGGGCCTAGTCGTTGGGCCTGGCTGTTCCGGGCTCAGCCGTTCCGGGCCTGGTATTCGAGCGCGGGGTACCAGTCCCCGCGGCCCTGCGGGGTGAGGTCGAGGATGTGCCATACGGGGCTGAGCAGGTCGATGCCCCGCTCGGCGATGTCGCCGGACATCCGCGGGTGCGCCGAGTAGACGTGGCGTACCGAGCCTCCCCCTGCGCCTTCGGCGCGGGCCCTCGCGTCGCGGGTGAACACCGACACCGTGGAGTCCTGGTTGCCTTCGGCGTCCTCGCTTCCGAGGTCGTACTTGAAGGGGCCGGACCCGGCGCTCAGCAGACGCAGATTCGTCCACCCGCGGTTGCGGGCGTGGGTGCGGAGCGCCGGCAGGTCCGCGGCGGCGACGATCGCGAAGTCGACGTTCTGCGTCACGTGGCGGGCCACTCCGTTGAACCCGTCGAGCCACATGGTGCACATGTTGCACGGGTCGGTCTGCTTCTTGCCGTACATGAGGTGGTAGACGACCAGGTCACGCCCGGGGCCGGTGAACAGTTCGCTCAGCCGCACTCTCTTGACCGGAGTGTCGCCGGACTCCAGGTCCGCCGGGCCCTCTTCGAACTCGTAGTCGTCCACGATCGGGCCCGGAGGCATCCGGCGGCGCCGCTCCGCGACCCGTTCCACGTGGCGCATCAGCTCGATCTCGGCGTGCCGCAGCGCCTCGCGGGCGCTGACGTACTCGGCCGACTCCCCGGTGAGGTTGGTCTGTCGCATCGCTGCCCTCGGCTCTGCTGCTGTCTGGTGGCCGTCTGCTCTGGCCCGGCATCGTATGTCCGGCCACGGGCCTCGCCCGGGCAGCGAAACGACAAGGCCGGGCCGGTGCACTCCTATTGATCAACAGAGCCCGGCCGGGGACCGGCCAGCGCCCGTGGCCCGTGGCCCGGGCGGGGGCCTCGCGGACTTGGGCTCTGTCTGGCCTAGCGCCGCAGGCTCTGCCCGAAGCCCGTCGCGAGCGGCATGCGCAGGCCCAGTGGCGGCGGGGCCGCCATCGCGTCGACGAGCGGGCGTGCGAAGTCCCGCCCGCACACCGTGCCCAGGACGAAGTTCTCCGCGAGCGCGGCGACCTCGGCGTTGTGCTGGTGCAGCCGGTGGCCGTCGGTGTGGACCTCGAACCGGCACACGTCCGGATTGGCCTTCTTGGCGCGCTCCGCGAGCCGGTACGAGAGCTCCGGGTCGGTGTGCTCGTCGTCGGTGCCGTGGACGAACAGCACCTGGCGGCCGATGAGTTGGCGCACCGGCTCCTGTTCGGGGGCCGCGGCGCCCGCGGCGGGGTGCCGGTGCCCGGCACCGGTCCCCGAGCCGTTCCGGGCGCCGCTGCCCGGCGTTCCCGGAGTGCCCGGCGTGCCGGAGTCGCCCGGGGCGCGGCCCGCGGAGCCCGGAAGCCAGAGCGAGAGCGCCAGCACCGACGTGACCATCGGATGTCCCGCCGCGCGGAGCGCGGCACGAGCCCCCACGTCGATCCCCACGAGGCAGACCGGAACGTCCCCGTAGCGCCGCACCACCTCCGCCACCGCCCATTCCGCGTCGTTCGCGGGGTGTGCCGCCTCGCCGTTCCAGCCGCGGTAGCGGTAGTGCACGACGTGCGCCACCAGTGACGTCTCCGGCTCCCCCTGCTGTGCGCTGCGCACTAACCGCCGCGCGAGCGGCCGTACCGCCGCCGCCGCGACCGCGGAGCGCCGCCGCGCACTGTGCTCCATGCCGCCGCCGGGCAGCAGCAGGACCACCGCGTGCGGTGCGGCTCCGGAGGCGTCCGCTCCCAGCGCCCGCCCAAGTCGGG
Organism: Streptomyces winkii; assembly: GCF_032248595.1. Lineage (NCBI taxonomy): Bacteria > Bacillati > Actinomycetota > Actinomycetes > Kitasatosporales > Streptomycetaceae > Streptomyces > Streptomyces winkii. The sequence goes on from NZ_JASTTH010000001.1 coordinate 457,118, forward strand.
CCTCCCGCGCGGGCAAAGCTTGCTGAGCCATAAGGAAGACGATGGCAGAAGCCGGAGTGCACGTAGGGTGTCCCGGGATCACCATTGCGTATCGAAGCCGGGGGCTCTCCCCAACCACCCATCGCGAAACGGAAGTTAGGGTGCAGATGCCATCTACGCGCGTAGGAGCTACAGTACGCAGATGACGAGCCAGACCCTCAACACCGTTCCCACCCCGCAGCAGATCCGCCGCGCACCGAAGGCCCTGCTGCACGACCACCTCGACGGCGGTCTGCGGCCGGCGACGATCGTCGAACTGGCCGCCGAGACGGGGTACGAAGCACTGCCGGAGACCGACGCGGAGCAGCTGGAGCGCTGGTTCCGCCAGGCCGCCGACTCCGGTTCGCTGGAGCGCTATCTGGAGACGTTCTCCCACACCGTGGGGGTCATGCAGACCCGTGAGGCGCTGACCCGGGTCGCCGCGGAGTGCGCGGAGGACCTCGCCGCGGACGGCGTGGTCTACGCGGAGATCCGCTTCGCGCCCGAGCAGCACCTGGAGAAGGGCCTCACCCTCGAAGAGGTCGTCGAGGCCGTCAACGAGGGCTTCCGCGAGGGCGAGCGGCGTGCCGGCGCCGAGGGCAACCGCATCCGCGTCGGTGCGCTGCTCACCGCGATGCGGCACGCGGCGCGCGCCCTGGAGATCGCCGAACTCGCCAATCGCTACCGCGAGTTGGGCGTCGTCGGCTTCGACATCGCGGGCGCCGAGGCGGGCTACCCTCCCACCCGTCACCTCGACGCCTTCGAATACCTCAAGCGCGAGAACAACCACTTCACCATCCACGCCGGCGAGGCCTTCGGCCTGCCCTCCATCTGGCAGGCGCTCCAGTGGTGCGGTGCCGACCGGCTCGGGCACGGGGTGCGCATCATCGACGACATCCAGGAGGACGGCGACGGCCCCGTGAAGCTGGGCCGCCTCGCGTCGTACGTACGGGACAAGCGCATCCCGCTCGAGCTCTGCCCGTCGTCCAACTTGCAGACGGGGGCGGCGTCTTCCTATGAGCAGCACCCCATCGGGCTGCTGCGGAGGCTGCACTTCCGCGCCACCGTGAACACGGACAACAGGCTCATGAGCGGTACGAGCATGAGCCAGGAGTTCGAGCACCTGGTGCGCACGTTCCGCTACACGCTCGACGACATGCAGTGGTTCACGGTCAATGCGATGAAGTCCTCGTTCATCCCTTTCGACGAACGTCTCGCGATGATCAACGAGGTGATCAAGCCCGGTTACGCCGCGCTGAAGTCCGAGTGGCTCTTCCGCGACTGACGCTCCATACGGCTCGTGACCTGCGCTTTCGCCGACCCGGTGGGCACACGTGCCCGGGTCGGCGGCTGTGGTCACGCGCCCGTGCGGGCCGCCTTCGGGGAGCTTCGGAGTGTTTGCCGGTGGTTCGCGTAGATCGCTACGTTCACGGCACCGCACCAGCCATACGACAGGACGTAGCCACGATGCAGCAGGTAACCAGGAAGATCCTCGGAGTCGCGGTCCTCGGCGCCGCCTTCGCCTCCGCCGGTACGGGGGCCGCCTCGGCCGACACCCTCGACTCCGTCGCCAAGGGCCCCGCTCAGGCGATGCACGAGGGTCACCAGGCCGCGGACGCCGCTGCCGGCTCCGTGCGGAGTGCGGAGAAGGACGTGCTGAAGAAGCAGAAGAAGGCGGTCCACCTCCGCGGCCCCGTCGGCCACACGCTCGGCGACGCCCGGGGGCTCTGACGCTCCCCGCCCGACACGGCACGACCCGGGCATGCAGCGGGCCGCGCATCGATGACGATGCGCGGCCCGTGGCCGTGTCCGGCGCCCCGGCTGCCGGACGCCACCGTGGTCACCAGGCCGTGCGCTCCTCGCCGTTCGGCAGCAGGATCCACAGCGCCAGGTAGAGCAGGAACTGCGGGCCGGGCAGCAGGCAGGAGAGCACGAAGATCAGGCGCATCGTGCTCGGTTTCGTTCCGAAGCGCTGTGCCAGACCGGCACAGACGCCGCCGATCATCCGGCCTTCGCGCGGGCGGACAAGTGCGGGCATGGCGCGACTCCTTCACTCCGTGTCGTCCCTCGACGTCCGGCTTCCACGCTAGGCGCCCTCCACACCTGCGGCGTCGGTCTAGGGGGCGATCCCGACCCTGGCCGCTCTCGGGGGAGCGCTCCCGCCGGACTCGTCCCGCAGGGGGAGGGCGTCGGGCGCCCCCGTCCGCTGGGCGGAGCCGCCCCACGGGGGCCCGTGCCCGTCCTTGCGCCGCAGCCATGCCCGTACGAGAGGGAAGACCAGCAGGCAGGCGAGGCTCACGCCCGCGGTGTTGAGCAGCACGGCGTCGACGTTCACCGAGTGGCCCGGCACTCCCGACTGCAGGAGCACTATCGCGGACGAGATCAGCGCACTGACGGAGACCGTGCGCGCGCAGGTCCCGGCCAGCGGACGCTCCGTACGCCCTGAGGCCAGCGGCAGCAGCACACCCAGCGGAGCCAGCAGCGCCAGCTGGCGGACCAGGCCGCCGAGCGCGTCGGGCGAGCCCTCGTGCAGGTCGGTGCGGATCGTCGCGAAGGGCTGGAGGTTCGGGGGCGCGACCCACGGCACCGAGAGCGGACGCAGCGCCACCCATGCGACGACGGCCATATACGCGATCAGCAGGACGAGTCCTGCGACGCGGATTCGGGGAGCGGGAGCGGCGGTACCGCCGCCACGGCCATGACGCTGCACACCAGCAAGGACGCCGCGGTCCTGTGCGCGGTTCCGGGGCGAGGTCACAGCCGTGTACCGGCCGTCGCGGCGGCTTCCGGGTGTGTGCGCAGCGCGGTGTCGCACTCGTAGCGTCGCGCGGCGTCCTCCCCTCCGTCGCCGTCCGCGGGGCCGCCCAGGATCACCGAGCGGTCGGTGCCCGCAGCGGCCGTGTCCGCGTACGTGCAGACGATCTGCGCGAGCGCGAACGACGGGAGATCCTTGACCGGTCTGCTCAGGCGGAGCGCCGCCGGCGGATCGCCCTCCCGTGGGCCGGAGATCTCCAGGTCGCGCGGCACGGCCGTCTTGAACCCCGCGGCCTCCTCGTCCGAGTCGGGCTGTGCCCGCAGCGCGTCGAGCAGGCCGCGGGCGACGGGCAGCCGCTCCGAGTCGTCGCCGTCGGGCAGGGCCACGCGCCGGTCGACTGGCGAGACGCGCGAGCCGCACGAGAGATACACGCGCACCGGCAGGTTGCCGCCGTCGCCCCCGTCTCCGCTCTCCCGCTCGCCGGGCAGCACACAGCTCACGCGCGACGGCGCCGCCCCCGCGTCGACGGGCACGGACGTGGAGCGGATGCCGCAGCCGGAGGCCAGCACGCCGAGCAGGGCCAGGCCCGTGAAGACCGCGGGAAGCCGGGCGCGGCCCGGTCCCAGGACCCACGGGATCCGCGCTCGGACCGCCCCGCCGCGCTGCGCCGTACTCCTCAACGGTCCGACCCCTTCCCGTCGCCCTTGCCGCTGCCCTTCCCGTCGTTCCCGCCGTCCCCGCGGCCGCCGTCCGGCCCGCCGTCCTCCTCCTCGCCCTCGCGTGCATCGTGCCGTGCCGAGTCGCGCGGCAGACGGAGCGTGAAGACGGCACCACCGCCGTGCTCCCTGTCGTTGCGTACGGAGATGGAGCCGCCGTGGATGTGCGCGTTCTCCTGGGCGATGGACAGCCCGAGGCCGCTGCCCTCGGACCTGGGCCGGGACGCGCTGGCCTTGAAGAAGCGGTCGAAGACGTGCGGCAGCATCTCCTCCGGGATGCCCGGACCGCGGTCCGCCACCTCGATCAGCAGCTCGCCTGCGCCGCCGGCCGGCGGCTCCTCCGTACGGACCGAGACCCGGACCGGCGAGCCGCCGTGCTTGAGCGCGTTGCCGATGAGATTCGCCAGGATGACGTCCAGCCGGCGGGGATCGAGCCGGGCCATCAGGCCCCTGTCGGCGTCGAGTTCGACGGCGTCCAGCCAGGCGCGGGCGTCGATGCAGGCGGTGACCTGGTCGGCCACGTCGACGTCGTCGAGGACCAGCTTCGCCGTGCCGGCGTCGAAGCGGGTGACCTCCATCAGGTTCTCCACCAGGTCGTTCAGGCGGCGGGTCTCGCTGACCACGAGCTGCACGGCGGGCGCGATCATCGGGTCGAGGTTGTCCTGCTCCTCCTCCAGCACCTCGGTGACCGCGGAGATCGCCGTCATGGGCGTGCGCAGCTCGTGGGACATGTCGGCGACGAAGCGCCGCGAGGACTCCTCCCGCGCGCTCAGATCGGCGACGCGGTGCTCCAGCGACTCCGCGGTCCGGTTGAACGTGCGGGAGAGTTCGGCGAGTTCGTCCGTGCCCGAGACCTTCAGCCGGGTGTCCAGCTTCCCCTCGCCCAGCCGGCGCGCCGCGTCGCCGAGCCGCCGTACGGGACGCAGCACGGTCGTCGCCGCGGCCTGCGCGAGGAGCATCGCGCCCACCAGCGCCAGCCCTGTCGCGATGCCCAACGACCAGGCGAGGGAGTTGAGATCGTCCCGCTCCTGCGCCAGCGACTTGCGCATGTAACCGGAGGGCGTCGCCCCCTCGCCGATCATCTTCGCGCCGCCGACGAGGAACGGCTCGTTGCCGCCGCCTTCCGCCGTCCGCTGCCAATAGAGGTGGTACGGGTAGGAGTTGCCGCTGTCGACGGTACGGCGCTTGGCGACGGCCGTGCGCAGCCGCGCCGGTACGTCCGTCATCCTGAAGGACGCCGGGTCCGAGGCGACGGCGCAGCGGATGCCGTCGGCGTCCTCGCCGGTGAGCAGAACCTCGTAGTTCTGCGAGCTGCCGCTCATCTTCTCGGCCGCGTCGCGCAGTTGGCGGCAGTCGTAGCGGCGGGGCAGGCTTCCGGCGTTGTCCTCCATGGACTTGCGGAAGTCGTTGAGCGCGGCGTTCTGAGTGCGGGTGAGGACGGCGTCCCTGTTGAGCCAGTACGCGATCCCGGACGCCGAGACCGCCGCGGTCAGCGCCACGAGGGCGAAGACCACGACGAGCCGCAGCCGCAGCGTCGGTAGCATCCCGGCAACCCAGCCGCGCATCCGCTCCTCACGCTCCCGGTTCACACGTGAGCGGTCCCTGTGTATCCACTTTCCCGGCGCACGGCCCGGGCGGCCTCCGTCCTGGCGCTCCCCGTCCTCCTGGCCCCGGCTTCCGGGGTCGCGTCCCCGTTCCGGCCCCGGCTGCGCCGGTTCCGTCACTGCGGGGCGTCCAGCCTGTATCCGACGCCGCGGACCGTACGGATCAGCGACGGCGACGACGGCACATCCTCGACCTTGGCGCGCAGCCGCTGCACGCACGCGTCGACGAGGCGCGAGTCGCCGAGGTAGTCGTGCTCCCACACCAGCCGCAGCAGCTGCTGCCGCGACAGCGCCTGGCCCGGCCGCCTGCTCAGCTCCAGCAGCAACCGCAGCTCCGTGGGCGTGAGTTGGAGGTCCTCGCCGTTCTTCGTCACGGTCATCGCCGAGCGGTCGATGACCAGACTGCCGAAAGTCGCCGCGTCGTTGGACTCGCGCTCGCCGCGGCGCATCACCGCGCGGATGCGGGCGTCCAGCACCCTGCCCTGCACCGGCTTGACCACGTAGTCGTCCGCGCCGGACTCCAGCCCCACCACCACGTCGATGTCGTCGCTGCGCGCCGTCAGCAGGATGATGGGCAACTGGTCGGTGCGCCGGATGCGGCGGCACACCTCGAAACCGTCGATGCCCGGCAGCATCACGTCGAGCACGATCAGGTCCGGCCGCTGCTCGCGCAGCAGTTTGAGGCCGTCCTCACCGGACGCGGCGGTCACCACGCGGTGACCCTGCCGGGTCAGGCCCATCTCAAGGGCCGTACGGACAGCGTCATCGTCCTCGATCAGCAACAGGAAAGGCACGCGGGCCATTCTGTCCCATGCCCCCCTCCCACTTCGACCGTGCGTGCTGCTCAGCTCACCGCCCGGCACCGTGACGGCGTCCCGCGGGCCGCGGGAGTCCGCAGCTCACACGGCGGGACACGGCCACTCCCGCCCTTGTGACACCGCTGTGACAGTCGGGGGACCTGGCGATGAAATCGACCGTGCAGTGTGTACGTCATCAGTGAGCGACCAGGTTTGCCCGAGGGGGGCGCAAGATGAACACACTGCACAGCGAGAACGTCAGCGCAGTCATTCACACGCGCCTGCACACCCCGTCGGTTCCGGCGAACCGCGTCGCCGACAAGTCCGCGACGATCGGGCGAGGGTGCGCCCGCTCGGCCGGGCGTGCACGGCCGCCGCACATCACCGCGGTGGAGGGCCTTCGAGGGGAGGCCCGCAGCACGGGGGACGGTGAGTACAGGGAGGAGCCGGGAGCACGGCAGGAGGCCGCGTCGGAGGCTGAGTTCACAGCCTACGTACGCGAGCGCCGCGCCTCCCTGTACGCCACCGCCTACCACCTCACGGGCGACCGCTTCGAGGCCGAAGACCTGTTGCAGAGCGCGCTGTTCTCGACGTACCGCGCCTGGGACCGCATCAGCGACAAGGCGGCACTCGGCGGCTACCTGCGCCGCACCATGACGAACCTGCACATCAGCGCGTGGCGCCGCCGCAAGCTGAACGAATACCCGACGGAGGAGCTGCCGGAGACCGCCGGCGACCAGGACGCGATGCGCGGCACGGAACTGCGCACCGTGCTCTGGCAGGCGCTCGCCCGGCTTCCCGAACTCCAGCGCACGATGCTGGTGTTGCGCTACTACGAGGGCCGTACCGACCCCGAGATCGCGGACATACTGAACATCAGCGTCGGCACGGTGAAGAGCAGCATCTGGCGTTCGCTGCGCCGCCTGCGCGACGACGAGGTGCTCAGCTTCGGCAGGGACCAGGAGGAGTCGTTCGGAGAGCTGGTCGCCTGACCGCACAGACCTGAGGGGCAAGGGCCGGGGATGGGCCCTTGACGGGGACCTCGGGAGGGGCTGGGGAGCCCCGAGGGGGTGCACCGGGGGGCACGGGGGAACAGAGGGGAAAAACGGGGACCCGTCCGGGGGGACGGGACGAGAGAGCGGGTACGGGCAACCGGGGGGTCTGCCCGAACCCGCTCTCTCCTCATGTGCGGGGCGATTCCAGCTGTTTGTGCGATTCGTTCACGATTCGTTCCATTTAACGCCCTGTTCTGCCGTTCTCCCGCGGGCAGTTGGACGCGGGCCCGGTGCGCGCACCGCCGCCGTGCGGTCCGTCCGTCCTCACATCGCCGTACGCGTGGCACGCGCCTCGCGCAGCCGCCGTATCCGCTCGGCCGCCTCGTCCCGCGCGCACGGATACGCGCCCAGCTCCTGGTGCCGCGCCACGATCGAGCCCTCGGCCCGCAGCAGCCGCCAGCCCCGGCGCAGCAGGAACGGCGCCGACTTGCGCCCCTCGCGCAGATCACGCAGCAGGCGCCGCCGGAACGTCGTCGACGGGCGCCCGCGCAGGCAGATCGCGTCGGCGAGCAGCCCGAGCTCGCGGCAGCGGGCCACGATGTCGGCGGCGAAGATGCCCTCGGCGATGAAGAGCCAGGCGCCGTCGAGCGTGAGCGTCTCCTTGCCGACGCGTGCGCTCAGCGAGATGTCGTACAGCGGAACCGTCGTACGTCCCGTCGCGCACAGATCGCGCACCGCGGCGACGGCGGCGTCCGCGTCCCAGGAGCCGGGCGAGTCCCAGTCCACGCCGATGCCGTGCGGGAGCAGGGGCAGCGTCGGGTCGCCCGCCTCCTTGTAGAAGTCGTCGAGACGCATGACGGGCAGCCCGCTGCGCGCGGAGAGCCGGGACTTCCCGGAGCCGGAGGGCCCGGTGAGCAGAATGACGCCGGGCGAGCGCGGTATGTCTCGGGGATCGGTCACGAGAGACCATTGTCGGCCATGGCGCCCGCGGCGTAACCGGCCGGACCGGCCGGAGGTCTCAGCTCTCGTCCCCATCGCGGCCGAGCACCTCGCTGATCTTGCTGTGCTCTGTCACGCCTCCGGTGAACAGCGCTCGGTACTCGGCCGCTGCCAGCGCACGGTCGAGGCCGGCCAGTTCCTCGGGGCTGATGAGAACGGCCGCTTCGCGCCCCTGGTCCGTGATCGTGATCCGCTCCCGCGTGCGGGCGACCCGCCTCACCAGGCTGTCGAGCATGCTTTCCGCCTGGGCCACTGAGCAGGTCCGCGGCTCGGAGGTCTCGTCGTTCATGCGGCAGAACGTACCGCCCGCACCCGTCCGTCCGCAGCTCGCCGGTCTTCGGCAACGGGCCCGGGGGCAGGGCCTGTTCGCTCCCCCCCCCGGCTCGCAGCGGACGGACGACCGGGGCGCCGCACGCACCTCACTCCTCGCGGACGCAGGCGCGGCGCGCCCTCAGACCCCCATCGGGTGCCAGACCGTCTTGGTCTCCAGGAAGGCGAGCAGCCGCGAGGTTCCCGGGTCGGCGGACCAGTCGGCGGCCTCGCCGCTCCCGTTCCCCTCGTACGGGCGCAGCACCCGCTTCAGGTTCTCCGCCGCCGCCGTCTCCAGCTCCTTCGCCAGCTCCGGGTCCGCCGCCGCGCCCGCCAGGTCCAGCGCGTTGACGTCCTGGTGCGCCGCGAGCGTCGCGGCGACCTCGCGCGTGCGGCCCGAGAGGACGTTGACCACGCCGCCCGGCACGTCGGAGGTGGCCATCACCTCCGAGAGCGACAGCGCGGGCAGCGGTGCCCTCTCCGAAGGAACGACCACGGCCGTGTTGCCCGTGACGATCACCGGTGCGAGGACGGAGGCCAGCCCGAGGAACGACGACTCCTGCGGGGCCAACACGGCGACGACGCCGGTCGGTTCGGGTGTCGAGAGGTTGAAGAAGGGCCCCGCCACGGGGTTGGCACCCCCGGCGACCTGGGCGATCTTGTCGGACCAGCCCGCATACCAGACCCAGCGGTCCACCGCCGCGTCGACCTGCGCCGCGGCGGCCCGTCCCGACAGGCCCTCGGCCGCGGCGACTTCGGCGGCGAACTGCTCGCGCCGCCCCTCCAGCATCTCGGCGACGCGGTAGAGGATCTGACCGCGGTTGTAGGCCGTCGCGCCCGACCAGCCCCCGAAGGCCTTGCGCGCGGCGGCGACCGCGTCGCGCGCGTCCTTGCGGGACGACTGCGGTGCGTTGGCCAGCCAGTTGCCCTCGGAGTCGGTCACCTCGTACACCCGTCCGCTCTCGCTGCGCGGGAACTTGCCGCCGATGAAGAGCTTGTACGTCTTCATCACATCGATCCGGGCCGGAGTACGGACCGAAGTCCGCGCCGGCGCGGGGGACTTGCCGGCCGAGGCCGCGGTCTTCGCGCTCTTCGCGGCCTTCGCGGTCTCCTTCTTCGGGCTCTTCGGGCTCTTCGCGCTCTGCGGGTTCTTCGAGTTATCGGACATCGAGGTACGCCTCCAGACCGTGACGCCCGCCTTCGCGGCCGAAACCCGACTCCTTGTAGCCGCCGAAGGGCGAGGTCGGATCGAACTTGTTGAACGTGTTGGCCCAGACGACGCCCGCGCGGAGCTTGTTCGCCATGGCCAGGATGCGCGAGCCCTTCTCCGTCCAGATGCCCGCCGAGAGCCCGTACGGAGTGTTGTTGGCCTTCGCCACCGCCTCGTCCGGCGTACGGAACGTCAGCACGGACAGCACCGGCCCGAAGATCTCCTCGCGGGCGATCCGGTGCGCCTGGCTGACGCCGGTGAAGAGCGTCGGCGCGAACCAGTAGCCGTTGCCGGGCAACTCGCAGGGCGCGGACCAGCGTTCGGCGCCCTCGGCCTCACCGGAGTCGGCCAGCTCCTGGATGCGGGCGAGCTGTTCGGCGGAGTTGATGGCGCCGACGTCGGTGTTCTTGTCCATGGGGTCGCCGACGCGGAGCGTGCGCAGGCGCCGCTTCAGCGCGTCCAGCAACTCGTCCTGCACGGACTCCTGCACCAGCAGCCGCGAGCCCGCGCAGCAGACCTGCCCCTGGTTGAAGTAGATGCCGTTGACGATGCCCTCGACGGCCTGGTCGACAGGCGCGTCGTCGAAGACGATGTTGGCGCCCTTGCCGCCGAGTTCGAGGGTGAGCTTCTTGCGCGTACCGGCGACCGTACGGGCGATCTGCTTGCCCACCGCCGTCGAACCGGTGAAGGCGACCTTGTCGATGCCCGGGTGCGCGACGAGCTCGGCGCCCGTCGAGCCGTCCCCGGTCACGATGTTGACGACGCCCTTCGGCAGGCCCGCCTGGCGGCAGACGTCGGCGAAGAAGAGCGCGGAGAGCGGCGTCGTCTCGGCGGGCTTGAGCACCACGGTGTTGCCCGTGGCCAGCGCCGGGGCGATCTTCCAGGCCAGCATCAGCAGCGGGAAGTTCCACGGGATGACCTGCCCGGCGACGCCGAGCGGCCTCGGGTCGTGGCCCAGGCCCGCGTGTGCGAGCTTGTCGGCCCAGCCCGCGTAGTAGAAGAAGTGCGCGGCGACGAGCGGCAGATCGGCGTCGCGCGTCTCGCGGATCGGCTTGCCGTTGTCCAGCGTCTCCAGGACGGCCAGCTCACGGGAGCGTTCCTGAAGGACGCGGGCGATGCGGAAGATGTACTTCGCGCGCTCGGCGCCCGGCAGCGCCGACCAGCCGGAGAAGGCCGAACGCGCCGCGCGTACCGCGGCGTCGACGTCCTCGGCGCCCGCCTGCGCGACCTCGGAGAGGACCTCCTCGGTGGCGGGCGAGACGGTCTTGAAGACCTTGCCGCCTGCCGCCTCGCGGAACTCGCCGTCGATGAACAGCCCGTAGGACGGGGCGATGTCGACGATCGCGCGGGATTCGGGCGCGGGTGCGTACTGGAAGATCTGCTCTGTCATCTCTGCCTCAGTCCACCGTCACGTAGTCGGGACCGGAGTAGCGGCCGGTGCTCAGCTTCTGGCGCTGCATCAGCAGGTCGTTGAGGAGGCTGGAGGCGCCGAAGCGGAACCAGTCGGGGCTCAGCCAGTCCGGTCCGGCCGTCTCGTTGACCACGACCAGGTACCGGACGGCGTCCTTGGCGGTGCGGATGCCGCCTGCGGGCTTCACCCCGATCCGGGTGCCGGTCGCGGCGTGGAAGTCGCGCACGGCCTCCAGCATGAGGAGCGTGTTCGGGAGCGTGGCGTTCACGGCGACCTTGCCGGTCGAGGTCTTGATGAAGTCGGCGCCCGCGAGCATCGCCAGCCAGGACGCGCGGCGGATGTTGTCGTACGTCGACAGCTCGCCGTTCTCGAAGATCACCTTCAGATGGGCGGGCTCTGCTCCTCCGGGCCGCTCGCACGCCTGCTTCACGGCCTGGATCTCCTCGAAGACCTTGCCGTAGTCGCCGGCGAGGAAGGCGCCGCGGTCGATCACCATGTCGATCTCGTCGGCGCCCGCGGCGACGGCCTCACGGGTGTCGGCGAGCTTCACGGAGAGCGCGGCGCGGCCGGACGGGAAGGCGGTCGCGACGGAGGCGACCTTGATCCCCTCGCCGCCGCCCGCCGCGAGGGCCCGCTTCGCGATGGCCGCCATGTCCGAGTAGACGCAGATCGCCGCGACTTGGGGCGTGGTGCGGTCGCTCGGGTCGGGGCTGGCGCCCTTGGCGCACAGGGACCGCACCTTGCCGGGGGTGTCGGCCCCTTCGAGGGTCGTCAGGTCGATCATCGAGATCGCGAGGTCGAGGGCGTACGCCTTGGCCGTCGTCTTGATCGAGCGCGTGCCGAGGGTCGCGGCACGGGCCTCGAGCCCGACCGCGTCGACGCCCGGCAGGCCGTGCAGATAGCGGCGCAGCGCTGCGTCGGACGCGGTCACGTCCGCGAGCGCGGATGCGGATGCGGAGGTGGGGGCCGCTGTGGCTGTGGACGCTGAAGACATGGTCACCAGAGGAGCATATCTACACGCGTAGCGCCGCCGGTAGGGGCCATCGCATACGGGATGCGGCGATCGAGGCGGGTGCGGGCGGATCGATGCCGAGCCGCAATGTCCGCCATACGGACGGTCCGGCAGAATCAGGCCCCATGAGTAGCGAGTCCCGACCCGAGCGCGAGCGCGAACGCGAACCCCGGAACGGGCCGGAGGAGCAGCCCCCGCCCGGCACCGGCGCCGACGCACAGGCGACCGCGCCCGAGGCGGAACGCGAGCCCGCCGAGCCCGAGTCCGGGTCCGAGTCCGAGCCGGACGCCGAGCGGAAGCCCGAATCGGCGCCCGGGCCCGAGCCCGGCCCGGAGGCAGCACCAGACTCCGCACCGGACCCGTCGCCGCAGCCCGAGGCGCCCGTGTACGCCGACCGCTGCTACCGCTCGCCCGGCGCTCTCGCCGGCGGCGTACTGCTGCTCCTCCTCGGCCTCTGGCTCGGCACGGACGCGCTCATCAACGGCGACAATCACACGCGCCTGACCGCCGTCTTCGGGCTCGTCCTCGCCGTGCCGCTCGTGGTCGCCTTCACGCTCCGGCCCGCCGTGTACGCCGGGCGGCAGCGGATGCGCGTGCGGAACCCCTTCCGCACGATCACGGTCCCATGGGGGTCGGTCGAGGCCGTACGAGCGGGCTACTCCAGCGAGGTCGTCGCCGACGGCACCAAGTACCAGCTGTGGTCGATCCCGGTGTCGCTGCGCGCCCGCAAGCGCGCAGCACGGCGGACCGAACGCGCCGAGCGTGCCGCGGCCCGCGGAGGCGCCGCCGTGGCCGCCGCCCCGGCCCGGCCCATGGGCCTGTTCGGGCTGGGCGGCGTGCCCGGCGGGGACGACGTCGGGGAGCGCCGCGCGCCGTCGGACCAGGCCATCGACGAGCTGCGCGGCCTCGCCGCCGACAACGGCAAGGACCCGGCCGCCCAGGGCGAGGTCACCGTCCGCTGGGCCTACGAGATCGCCGCCCCCGCCCTCGCCGGAGCCGTCGCCCTCGCGGTCCTTCTCGCGATGGGCTGAGACGCGCTCGGATTCCGGCCGCCCCGGACTGTCTCCCCGGGAAGCCGCCTGGCGAATTCCCGCCGGGGTGCCGCCGATTGAGGACCACGGAGCTCACGACGTCTCGGAGCCGCCCGCGTCGAGCCCCAAGAACGAGGAATGAGCACGGTGTTCGGTCCGGTGTTCGGCCGGGCGTCCGTTTCGGTGCCCGACTCACCGCACAGCGCCGTGAATTCGGCGTCCACTTCCTCAGGAGGCCTCCGTGGCCTGCGCGTTGGGGCCGCGGCCGTCGCGCGTCGCGCCACGGCCGCGTACATGGCTCGTACGGGTGAAATCACGATCGGCGGCGCCCAACTGGCGAATCGGTTCTCTAGTTGGCCGTAAAGGAAAATCCAGATCCGGCGATGCGAATGCATATCGTCAGCAGAATCGAGTTCTCTTGTTTCGTTGCCATTCGGTGGGGAATCTGAGCGCACCCCTTCACCGGGGCTTTCGGCCAAGCCGGCCGAGCAATGAGAAAGCGAGAGACAGAAGTGAAGATCAGAAAATCTCTGGCAGTGCTGGGTGCGGGCGCTGCGCTGGCGCTCGGGTTCGGCGGAGTGATGGCGCCTTCTGCCCAAGCACACACCCCGGTCTGGGGCGACGCCAGCTACACGCAGTCCGACCTGCGGACCGGTGCCGTGCGCACCGGGACGGCCTACGCGTCGCCGGGCGGAGACGCCGTGGATCCGCCGTACTCCGCCTCGTCCCTGCGCTGCTGGAACCCCTACATCTCGGGCCGGACGTTCGCCGTCTCGTGCTCCGGGACGTACTGGCGCGTCTTCACCGACTGCACCGACGACAACCGCTACGTCACGCCGGCGCTGTACGGCACGAAGCGCGTGGCCGTCCACTGCCCCGCCGGCACCCGCGCGGTGCGCGGCGGCGCGTACGGCCGCTGAACCGGCGCACCTGAGCCCGGCTCCATCGGCCCGCTGAGGACTTCGACCGAAGCCCTCAGCGGGCCTTCGCCGTGCCGGGCGGCGACGACGGCGAGCTCGACACGGTCAGAACTGCGACATCTGCGGGATCGTCTTCTCGGCGAGATCGATCAGCGCCTCGACCTTCGGCAGATCCGCGGCGACCTCCTCGGGGGTCACCGACGGCGCCTCGGACGAGCGGTATTCGACCTCGTTCCGCCGGACGCGCATGCGGTTGAACGGCCGGATGACCGAGCCCAGCGGAGGGTCGAGCTGCGCCCGCGCGGTCTCGTAGACCGCCCTGTGGCCGCCGCGGCTGGTCGCGCGCAGACCCTGGTTCTGAAGGACCGCCGCCAGCGCCCTGCGCGCCGCGTCGTACGCGAGCGTGTAGGCGCCCTCGGGGTCCGACTCCATGAGTTCTCGCGCGGAGCCGGCGTGGGTGCGGCTGCGTTCCAGTTCGGCCTCCGCGGACTGCCGGGACGGGGGTACGCGCTCCAGTTCGCGCCGCGAGATCATCTCGTCCACCGTCGACCGGCCCTGATTCCATCGGCTCATGCCGTTTCCCCCTTGCCCGGCTTGCCCAGTTGAAGTTCGACCAGCGGGCGCTCGCGGACACTGGTGAGGAACGGGTCACTCGTATCCGAGTCCCACGACGAGGCCGAGACGCGGTGGATGTTCACCTCGCGTCCGAGGCGGCGCTCCGAGCGCTCGGCCGCGTCGAAGAGTTCGTCGGGATCGGGACGGCCGACCACGAGCACGTCGACGTCGCCCGGCTGCTGCCCCGGCTCGCCGCGGTAGCGCGCCGCCCAAGAACCGTAGATGAACGCCCGTTCCACACCGCTGACTTCGCGCAGGTTCTCGGTCAGCAGCGGGACGGGGCCGAACGAGACCGCGATCAGCTCCGTGAGGGGACGCACCAGGGGCGTGTCCGAACGCACGGACACCAGCCGGGTCCGGCCGACGTGCCGTGAGGCGAGGATCTCGGCCTCTCCGAGACGGTTGACCTCCCGCAGGACCGCGGTGTGCGACGCACCGAGCTCACGGGCGATCTCGGTCAGGCTGTACTCCCGCTCGGGGTGCAGCAGGACCAGGGCCAGCAGTTCTCCCTGCAACTGGGAGCGCAGCAGCGGCAGCAAGCGAGGCGAAGTCTTCACTGGACGCACAATATCGTGCGCCCAGTGAAGACGACAACTGGTCAGCGGGCGATCACATACGGTGCCGGTCCCGCGACGGTCCGCACGGGTCCGCGTCAGACGCCGGCCGCGGCCGCCAGATCGGCCTTGAGCTTCGCCAGTACGGTCTCCGCGTCCGTACGGGCCGCCGCCAGCGCCGCCTGGTCGCGGACCGGCACCACGACCTCCAGATAGCACTTGAGCTTCGGCTCCGTACCGCTGGGCCGGACCACCACGCGGGCCTTCTCCACCCCCGCCCCGGGATCGCCTGCCAGCCCGTAGCGGAGGCCGTCCGTGGGCGGAAGCAGATCGGAGCCCTCGCTCAGGTCCTCCGCGGAGACGACCGCGAGGCCCGCGAGCCTGACCGGCGGAGCGGCCCGCAGCCGCTCCATCGCCGAGGCGATGTGCGACAAGTCGTCGACGCGCACCGAGAGCTGATCGGTCGCGTGCAGCCCGTACTCGACGGCCAGGTCGTCCAGGAGATCCGTCAACGAGCGGTCCGCCTGCTTGAGTTCGGCGGCGAGCTCGGCGACGAGGAGGGCGGCCGTGATGCCGTCCTTGTCGCGCACGCCCTCGGGATCGACGCAGTAGCCCAGGGCCTCCTCGAAGGCGTACCGCAGACCGTCCACGCGGGCGAGCCACTTGAAGCCGGTCAGCGTCTCCTCGTACGGCAGGTCCGCGGCGTGCGCGATCCGCGAGACCAGCGACGAGGAGACGATCGACGTGGCGAACGTGCCGCGCGCCCGCTTGTGCACCAGATGCGTCGCGAGCAGCGCGCCGACGTCGTCGCCGTGCAGCATGCGCCAGCCGCCGTCGGCCGCGGGGTCGGGAACGGCGACGGCGCAGCGGTCGGCGTCCGGGTCGTTGGCGACGATGAGATCGACGGGGCCGGACGCGGCGGCCGTCCCGCGCGCCGTGGCGAAGGCGAGGTCCATGGCTCCCGGCTCCTCCGGATTGGGGAAGGAGACGGTGGGGAAGTCCGGGTCGGGAGCGGCCTGTTGATGCACCGGCACCGGCTCCGGGAAGCCCGCGCGCCGGAAGGCGGCGAGCAGGGTGTCCGAGCCGACGCCGTGCATCGCGGTGTGCACGATGCGTACGTCACGGGGCGTGCCCTCCGTCAGCACCGACCCCGTGCGGGCCAGATAGCTCTCGACGATCTCCTCGCCGAGCTCCTCCCAGCCCGACTCCGGCCGGGGGACGCCCGCGAGCGGCCCGACCGCCTCGATCCTCGCGGCGATCGCGGCGTCGTCGGGCGGGACGATCTGCGAGCCTCCGCCCAGATAGACCTTGTAGCCGTTGTCGCGGGGCGGGTTGTGGCTCGCGGTGACCATCACGCCCGCGGCGGCCCGCAGCCGGCGCACGGCGAACGCCAGCACCGGCGTGGGCAGCGGGCGGGGTAGCACGGCGGCCCTCAGGCCCGCGCCCGTCATCACGGAGGCCGTATCGCGGGCGAAGTCGTGGCTCTTGTAACGGGCGTCGTAGCCGATGACGACCAGATCGGGCTCCCCGCCCTCCTGGCCGCCGGCCTCGGAGCGCTGGTCGCGCAGGTACGCGGCGAGCCCGGCCGCGGCACGGATCACGACCGAACGGTTCATCCGCATGGGCCCGGCGCCCAGTTCGCCGCGGAGCCCGGCAGTGCCGAACTGAAGGGTGCCGGAGAAGCGGGCGGCCAGCTCGTTGCCTCCCCCGGAGCCCGCGGCCCGGTCGGTGCCGCCGTCGACCTCGATGAGCTTGGCCAGCTCCTCACGCGTCTCCGGGTCGGGGTCCTCGGCCTGCCAGGCCCGGGCGCGGGCCACCAGCTCGGTCAGGTCGTCGTGCACAGCTCTGCCTCTCTCTTCAGCGTCCCGCGTGCGGGGACGCGAGTGGGCCCTCGCGGGGCGGCCGTCCGGCCGGGCGGTGGGGCGGCCCGGTCACTGCCTGCGGCCCGGGGCCCGCCGCTCACATGCGGCTCAGCACCTGTGCGAGAAGCGAACCCATACGGGCGGCCGATTCACGGCCCGCCTGAAGCACTTCCTCATGGTTGAGGGGTTCACCCGTCATTCCCGCTGCGAGATTGGTGACGAGAGAGATGCCGAGCACTTCCGCGCCCGCCTCGCGGGCCGCGATCGCCTCCAGCACGGTGGACATGCCGACGAGGTCCCCGCCGATCGCCCGGACCATGCCGATCTCGGCGGGGGTCTCGTAGTGGGGGCCCGGGAACTGCACGTAGACGCCCTCTTCGAGTGACGGCTCGACCTCCTGGCAGAGGGCGCGCAGCCGCGGAGAGTACAGATCGGTGAGGTCGACGAAGTTGGCCCCGACGATCGGGGAGGTGCCCGTGAGGTTGATGTGGTCCTTGATGAGCACGGGCTGGCCCGGGACCATGTCGCCGCGCAGGCCGCCGCAGCCGTTCGTCAGTACGACGGTCTTGCAGCCCGCGGCGACGGCCGTACGGACGCCGTGCGTGACGGCGGCGACACCACGCCCCTCGTAGAAGTGGGTGCGGCCCAGGAAGACGAGCACCCGCTTGTCGCCCAGCTCATGGGAGCGCACGGTGCCCGCGTGGCCCTCGGCGGCCGGTGCGGGGAATCCGGGCAGCTCCGTCACCGGGAACTCGGACTGGGGGACCCCGAGCGCGTCCGCGGCGGGCACCCATCCGGAGCCCATCACGAGAACGACGTCGTGGCTGTCCGTCCCGGTCAGCTCTCGCAGCCGCGTGGCGGCCGAATCGGCTGAACGGTACGGATCGTCGGCGGTGTTCGAGGCTGATTCGTTCACGCGATGAGCGTAGCGGTTTCGAGCCTACGCGCGTAGAGGGAGCCCGCGGTTGGGGGGAGTTCGGGCTGCGTCCCGTATGTGACGCGAGGGGCCTTCCGGGCCGAGGGGGGACCGCTGCGGTGGAGCCGTGGCCAGGGGGCCAGGGGGCCCGTCGATGGACCCCGCGGAACGCCCTAGCAGGGGCGCTTGCGGATCTCCATGACATAGTCGTGCGGTGCGCCCGCCGATTCGGCGGCGTCGGCGATGTCCCCCAGGTAGCGGGCCGAGGGCAGGCCGCCCTCATAGCCGTTGAGGACGTAGCACCAGGCCGTCACCTCGCCGTCCAGCGTGTGGACGCGCAGCTTGGTGCGCCGGTAGATGTCCATGCCGACGCCCTCCCAGCGGTCGAGGGCCTCCTCGTCCATGGGCGCGATGTCGTACAGGGCCACGAAGACCTGCGCCACGGGCGCCTCGACGACGGTCGCCAGCGCGCCCTCCCAGCCCATCTGCTCGCCGCCGAACGTCAGCCGCCAGTCGGTGACCCATCCGGTGCCGCGCAGCGGGGAGTGCGGGGCTCGGCGCGACATCAGCCGCGCGTCGAGGTTCGCGGCGTAAGCGGCGTAGAGGGACATGACGATGAGGGTACGGGAGTCCATCGCCGGGGCGGGGGTGGCGCAAGGGTGGCCCGGCCGCACGGGGGTCACACGATGGTGACGCGGCGTCGGCCCCCGCTCGCGCTGCCCTCACACCCCTCGGGCTCTCTCCCCGCCTCGGCGCTCGGACCGGGGCCGCCGCAGGGTGCTCATCCCGTGCGGGGGCCCGGGATGAGCCCGCACGGATGTGCGGGACAATGGTCCATGTGACTCGGATCGTGATCATTGGTGGCGGACCCGGCGGCTACGAGGCCGCCCTCGTGGCGGCGCAACTCGGCGCCGAAGTGACCGTCGTGGACTGCGACGGCCTGGGAGGAGCGTCGGTGCTGACCGACTGCGTGCCCTCCAAGACCCTCATCGCCACGGCCGAGGTCATGACGAACTTCGACTCCTCGTACGAGGAGCTCGGCATCCGCGTCGAGGACAGCACTCACGACCCGGACGACCCCGCCCGTGTCGTCGGCGTCGACCTCGGCAAGGTCAACCGCCGCGTGAAGCGGCTCGCGCTCGCGCAGTCCCACGACATCGTCGCGTCCGTGACGCGTGCGGGCGTACGGGTGCTGCGCGGCCGGGGGCGCCTTGAGCCGTCGCAGGCAGCGGACGGCTCGCGCGAGGTCGTCGTCACGCCGACCGGCGAGGCCGCCGGCGAGGACGAGGAGCGGCTCGCCGCCGACGCCGTACTGGTCGCGACCGGGGGGCACCCGCGTGAGATCCCGGACGCGCAGCCGGACGGCGAGCGGATCCTCAACTGGAAGCAGCTGTACGACCTGGACGAGCTGCCGGAGGAGCTGATCGTGGTCGGCTCGGGCGTCACGGGCGCCGAATTCGCGGGCGCCTACCGCGCGTTGGGCTCGCACGTCACGCTCGTCTCGTCCCGTGACCGGGTGCTTCCCGGTGAGGACCCGGACGCCGCGGCCGTGCTGGAGGACGTCTTCAGGCGCCGCGGGATGAACGTGATGGCACGCTCCCGCGCGGCCTCCGCGAAGCGCGTGGGCGACAAGGTCGAGGTGGAGCTCCAGGACGGCCGCACGATCACCGGAAGCCACTGCCTGGTGGCCGTCGGCGCCGTGCCCAACACCGCCGAGATGGGCCTGGAGGAGGCCGGGGTGCGGCTGAAGGACTCGGGGCACATCTGGACCGACAAGGTCTCCCGTACGTCCGCGCCGGGCGTCTACGCGGCGGGCGACTGCACCGGCGTCTTCGCGCTCGCGTCGGTCGCGGCGATGCAGGGACGGATCGCGATGTACCACTTCCTCGGCGAGACGGTCACCCCGCTGAACCTCAAGGCGGTCTCGGCGAACGTCTTCACCGACCCCGAGATCGCCACCGTCGGCTACAGCCAGGCCGACGTGGACAGCGGCCGCATGGACGCCTGGTGCGTCAAGCTGCCGCTGCTGCGCAATCCGCGCGCCAAGATGCAGGGCATCAGGGACGGCTTCGTGAAGCTGTTCTGCCGGCCGGGCACGGGCATCGTGGTCGGTGGCGTCGTCGTGGCCCCGCGCGCGAGCGAGTTGATCCACCCGCTGTCGGTCGCGGTCGACAACAACCTGACGGTGGGCCAGATCGCGAACACCTTCACCGTGTACCCGTCGTTGACCGGCTCGATCGGCGAGGTCGCGCGGCAGCTGCACACGCGGAAGACGGCCGAGGAGAGCTGAACAAGCCTGCCGGTTCGTCCGGTTGTGTCTATATCACGCGGCAAGTGCAGCTATGGACAACTTCCAAAAATCGACGAAAACTGCTGAAAGCAGACGGTCGTTGGGGTTACTGTCAGTCCCGTGTTCGCTGCAGAACGTCGCCAACTGATCCTGGAAATGGTGCGCGCCAACGGAGCGGTGTCGCTCCGTGAGCTCGCCCGCGTCGTCCAGACCTCCGAAGTGACCGTGCGCCGAGACGTACGGGCGCTGGAGGCAGAAGGGCTGCTCGACCGCCGGCACGGCGGTGCGGTCCTGCCGGGTGGATTCACCCGTGAGACCGGGTTCCCGCAGAAGCCCCACACGGCGACGGCGGAGAAGACGGCCATCGCCGATCTCGCCGCCGGCCTCGTCGAGGAGGGCGAGGCCATCGTCGTGGGCGCGGGCACGACCACGCAGGAGCTCGCCCGCAGACTCGCGCGGGTGCCGGGCCTGACGGTCGTGACCAACTCCCTCCTCGTCGCACAGGCGTTGGCGCACGCCAACCGCGTCGAAGTGGTGATGACGGGAGGCACGCTGCGCGGCTCGAACTACGCGCTGGTCGGCAGCGGTGCCGAGCAGTCCCTGCAAGGGCTGCGCGTCTCCCGAGCGTTCCTCTCCGGAAGCGGGCTGACGGCCGAGCGGGGCCTCTCCACGTCCAACATGCTCTCGGCCAGCGTCGACAGGGCGCTGGTGCAGGCGGCGGCGGAGGTCGTCGTCCTCGCCGACCACACCAAGCTCGGCACGGACACGATGTTCCAGACGGTCCCGACGGACGTCATGACGCGCCTGGTGACGGACAAGCCACCGCCCCACGAGGACCGCGCGGGCACGGAGTTGCAGGCGCTGGCCGATCAGGGCGTGCAGATCACCGTGGCGGGGATGACCCCGGCGGGCGCCGCCGAGGCGCCGGCTCCCGTGCAGGGCGCGGGCGGCGCGCGCGGCGGCTCCGGTGAGAAGGGCCGCGGCCGCAGGGACGTGCCGATGCCGGGCCAGCGGCGCAACCTCCCGCCGGGCGGCGGCGGTTCACCGGCACCGCAGCTGCGCAGCGCTCCGGCGCTGCCCGAACAGTCGCCCGTGGCGGGGCGTGTGGCCGATCTGGCTCCCAGGCGCCGCTGAGCGCGGTCTGTTCCGTACGCGATCGCCCGCCGCCCCCTGATGCCGGGGACGGCGGGCGATCGCGTACGCCGCTGTTCAGTCCTTGATTTCGCAGATGACGGTGCCGGCGGAGAGGGAGGCGCCGATCTCGGCGTGGAGGTCCTTGACGGTGCCGGTGCGGTGGGCGTTGAGAGGCTGCTCCATCTTCATCGCCTCCAGCACGACGACGAGTTCGCCTTCCTCGACGTGCTGGCCCTCCTCCACGGCGACCTTGACGATGGTGCCCTGCATGGGCGAGGCCAGGGCGTCGCCGGAGGCGGCGCTGCCGGTCTTCTTGGCGGCCTTGCGCTTGGGCTTCTTGCTGCCCGCGGCGGTGGGCGTGGTGATGCCGAGGGATGAGGGCAGGGAGACTTCCAGGCGTTTGCCGCCGACCTCGACGACGACGGTCTCGCGTGCGGCCTCGTCTTCCTCGGCCTCGTTGCCGGCCTCGGGCGGGGTGAACGGGGTGATGGTGTTGACGAATTCGGTTTCGATCCAGCGGGTGTGGACGGTGAAGGGCTCGCCGTCGCGTCCGGTGACCTCGGGGGCGAAGGCGGGGTCGGTGACGACGGTGCGGTGGAAGGGGATGGCGGTGGCCATGCCCTCGACGGTGAACTCCTCCAGGGCGCGGGCGGCGCGCTGGAGGGCCTGCTGGCGGGTGGCGCCGGTGACGATGAGTTTGGCCAGCAGTGAGTCCCATGCCGGGCCGATCACCGACCCGGACTCCACACCCGCGTCCAGGCGGATGCCGGGGCCGGTGGGTGGGGTGAAGGTGGTGACGGTGCCGGGCGCGGGCAGGAAGTTACGGCCGGGGTCCTCACCGTTGATGCGGAACTCGAAGGAGTGACCGCGCAGTTGAGGGTCGTGGTAGTCCAGCGACTCGCCGTCGGCGATGCGGAACATCTCCCGTACCAGGTCGATGCCGGTGACTTCCTCGGTGACCGGGTGCTCGACCTGGAGGCGGGTGTTGACCTCCAGGAAGGAGATGGTGCCGTCCTGCCCGACGAGGAACTCGCAGGTGCCCGCCCCGACATAGCCGGCCTCGCTGAGGATGGCCTTCGACGCCCGGTAGAGCTCGGCGACCTGCGCGTCGGTCAGGAACGGCGCCGGGGCTTCCTCCACGAGTTTCTGGTGGCGGCGCTGGAGGGAGCAGTCGCGGGTGGAGACGACCACGACGTTGCCGTGCTGGTCGGCCAGGCACTGGGTCTCCACATGCCGCGGACGGTCCAAATAGCGTTCCACGAAGCACTCTCCGCGGCCGAAGGCGGCCACCGCCTCGCGGACCGCGGAGTCATACAGCTCCTCGACCTCATCCAGGGAGCGGGCGACCTTCAGCCCGCGTCCGCCGCCGCCGAAGGCGGCCTTGATGGCGATGGGCAGCCCGTGCTCCTCGGCGAAGGCGACGACTTCGGCGGCACCGGAGACCGGGTCGGTGGTGCCGGCGACCAGGGGTGCCCCGGCGCGTTGGGCGATGTGGCGGGCGGCGACCTTGTCGCCCAGCGCGCGGATCGCCTCCGGCGGCGGCCCGATCCAGGTCAGGCCCGCGTCCATGACGGCCTGCGCGAACTCGGCGTTCTCCGAGAGGAACCCATAGCCCGGATGCACGGCGTCGGCACCGGAATCGGCCGCGGCCTTCAGCACCTTGTCCATGTCCAGATAGCTGGCCGCCGGGGTGTCACCGCCCAACGCGAACGCCTCATCAGCCACCCGGACGTGCACCGCGTCCCGATCCGGCTCGGCATAGACCGCGACACTGCCGATCCCCGCGTCCCGGCAGGCACGCGCAACGCGAACTGCGATCTCTCCGCGATTCGCGATAAGCACCTTGCGCACGATGACTCCCTACTTGGCGCTGCGCCGCAAGAGGATTTGTAGTGGTGAGTGTGGTGAGAGTTTAGGTACTGGCGACACCACTGGCCGAGTCGCCCACAGGCGTGAGCTTTCCCACACGGACTGTGACGTGCGGCCGTCACAGCCCTCCGTACTCCCCGGCATCCCAAGGTACGCCGGGTTTCCGGCGAAGCCCGGGGATCTCCGGATGTGGTCAAGGTCTCCGTGCGGCACGGCGTGGAGGAGGCGCCGGTCTTTGTGGGGTTCCTATGAATCGCGAGCGGAAACTTTGCTTCGCGCCGGGCCTCTTGCCCACTGTGATACCCGTAAGTAGCGTTCAACGGTGCCATGGCGCGTACTCCAGGTAACGAACTACATCGGCCATGGCCGGTGAAACGCGGAAGTAGGTGGGCGGGGTGGGGCTCCGACGATGGGTGGCCGCGGCTGCGGCACTGATACTTGTGGTCGAGGCGGTCGGCATCGTTCTGCTGAACATCTTTCTCGGCATGGTCGTGGACGAGCAGCAGATGTCTATGGCGGGCCTCGAGCCTCGCTCGATGTCCCTGTCGGCCGTCGTCGCGGGGGCGCTCTTCGGCGCCTATCTGCTGCTGTGCGCACTGGTGTTGGCCCGTACGGCCATCCGCGACACCTCTCCCGTCGGCCTGCTGCGCATCGTCCTCATCAGCGCGGCCGTGGTGCACGGGCTGCTGGGCGCGGCGTCCGTCGGGCTGGTCGGCTGGGTGGCGTTCCTGTTCATGATGGTGGTGCTGGGGCTGATCGTCTGGTCGCTGCTGTCGTACGGCGTCGAAGAGCCGTCCGCGGACGGGACTTCGGAGACGGCCGCGGACACCCCGCCTTCTTCCGGCTCCTCCGGGCCGTCCTCCGGCGGTCCCCACCCGGAGCCCTCGGCAGGCTGAACCGGCGCGGGCCGCTTCTGACGGTCCCGGTCGCGGTCCCCTCAGGAGGACCACAAGTCGGTGATGCGGACGCCCAGTCGGGCGAGGAGATCGCGCAGCAGCGGCAGCGACAGCCCGATCACCGTTCCGTGGTCGCCCTCGATGCCCCTGACGAAGGGCGCCGAGCGGCCGTCCAGCGTGAACGCGCCCGCGACGTGCACGGGTTCGCCCGTAGCCACGTACGCGGCGATCTCCTCGTCGCTGGGCTCGCCGAAGTGCACCGTGGTGGCCGCTGTGGCCGAAGTGCCCGTGCCGTCACGGGTGTCGAGCACGCAGTGGCCCGTCTGAAGCACGCCGGAGCGGCCGCGCATCGCCTTCCAGCGCGCCGTCGCCTCCTCGGCGTCCGCGGGCTTGCCCAGCGGCTCCCCGTCCAGATCCAGGACCGAGTCGCAGCCGACGACGAGGGAGTCCGCGGCGTGCGGGAGGGCCGCGACCGCCCGGGCCTTCGCCTCCGCGAGCACGCGCGCGAGCTCGCCCGGAGTCGGCGCCGACAGCCCGTCCTCGTCCACGCCGCTGACGATCACCTCGGGGTCGAAGCCGGCCTGCCGCAGCAGCCCGAGCCGTGCGGGCGACGCGGAGGCGAGGACGAGCCGGCGCACGGGCGCGTCCGGCGCGGGCTGAGGCGGCTGCGGCTGCTGCTGCGGTGTCTGGGAGGCCATGCGGGCAATCGTAGAGACCGCGCGGCGCGGCGACTTCGCGCACCCGCAGCCGAATGCCGGACCCCGCTCGCCCACGACGGTCGGGCCGGGAGGCCCTACGCGTCCGGCCGGACGTTGGCCAGGACGAGGGAGCCGATCACGATGACCGGCAGCAGCCAGCACAGGCGCCGAAGCATCGCGAGGGTCGCGCGCATCTCCTTCGGAGGCTCGTCTCTGGGGTCGGACCACAGCATGGGTTCCATGCTGCTGCGGCATGGCGGACCGCGCCTGAGTACGCGTACTCATTCCCGCGCGGGCGCGCGCACTTCGGGCCCGCGCCTCGCGCCCCTCGACCCGACCAGTCAGGCGGGCCGGGCAGGCCGGTCAGGCGGCCCGGCCGGGCCCGCTCGTCAGGCCGGCCAGTACGTCGTCCGCCACGCCTTCGGGCCCGGGTGCGGTACCCGCCGCGGGACCGTGCGTGCCGGGTCCGACCACTCCTGCGCGGACCGGGACGCCGGCGCCTGGGACACCACCGCCGACGCCCGCGCCCTGACCACCGCGAGCGCGGCGGCCAGCTCCTCCGGCGTCGGGTTGCCCCGCACCACCTTGATCGGCGGGAACGGCGGGCGCTCCCCGTGCTCCTCTGACGTCGTCGGGTCGAGCATGGCGAACGGCCTCCTCACAGCGGGATGTTGCCGTGCTTCTTCGGGGGCAGCTGCTCGCGCTTGGAGCGGAGGGTGCGCAGGCCCCGCGTGATGTGGCGGCGGGTCTCGGACGGCATGATCACAGCGTCCACATACCCGCGCTCGGCCGCGGCATACGGATTCAGCAGCGCGTCCTCGTACTCCTGCGTCAACTCCGCACGCAGCTCCTCGCGTTCACCGTCGTCCCCGACCTCCGCGAGCCGCCTGCGGTACAGGATGTTGACGGCGCCCTGAGCGCCCATGACGGCGATCTGCGCGGTCGGCCAGGCGAAGTTGAGGTCGGCGCCCAGGTGCTTGGAGCCCATGACGTCGTACGCGCCGCCGAAGGCCTTCCGCGTGATCACGGTGACCAGCGGCACGGTCGCCTCGGCGTAGGCGTAGATGAGCTTGGCGCCGCGCCGGATGATGCCGTCGTACTCCTGGTCGGTGCCGGGCAGGAAGCCCGGAACGTCGACGAAGGTGATGACCGGCACGTTGAAGGCGTCGCAGGTGCGCACGAAGCGCGCGGCCTTCTCGCTGGCGTCGATGTTGAGACAACCGGCGAACTGGAGCGGCTGGTTGGCGACGACGCCGACCGACTGGCCCTCGACCCGCCCGAAGCCCGTGATGATGTTCGGCGCGAACAGCGCCTGCGTCTCCAGGAATTCACCGTCGTCCAGCACGTGCTCGATCGCGGAGTGCATGTCGTACGGCTGGTTCGCGGAGTCGGGGATGAGCGTGTCCAGCTCGCGGTCCTCGTCCGAGGTCTCCAGGTCCGCCTCCTCGGGGAAGACGGGCGGTTCGGAGAGGTTGTTGGACGGCAGGTAGGACAGCAGCGCCTTGACGTACTCGACGGCGTCCTTCTCGTCGCCCGACATGTGGTGCGCGACGCCGGAGGTGGTGTTGTGCGTGCGGGCGCCGCCCAGCTCCTCGAAGCCGACGTCCTCGCCGGTCACGGTCTTGATGACGTCCGGCCCGGTGATGAACATGTGCGAGGTCTGATCCACCATCACCGTGAAGTCGGTGATCGCGGGGGAGTAGACGGCGCCGCCCGCGCACGGGCCGACGATGAGGCTGATCTGCGGTACGACGCCCGAGGCGTGCACGTTCCTGCGGAAGATCTCCGCGAACAGCCCCAGCGCCACGACCCCTTCCTGAATCCGCGCGCCGCCGCCGTCGTTGATCCCGATGATCGGGCAGCCGTTCTTCAGCGCGAAGTCCATGACCTTGACGATCTTCTCGCCGTACACCTCGCCGAGCGAGCCGCCGAAGATGGTGAAGTCCTGCGAATAGACGCATACGGGGCGGCCGTCGACGGTTCCGTATCCGGTCACGACCCCGTCGCCGTACGGACGGTTCTTCTCCAGGCCGAAGTTGGTGGAGCGGTGCCGGGCGAACTCGTCCAGCTCCGTGAAACTCCCCTCGTCGAGCAGCAGATCGACCCGCTCGCGGGCGGTCAGCTTCCCCTTGGCGTGCTGCTTCTCCACCGCGCGCTGGGAGCCCGCGTGCGTCGCCTCCGCAGCGCGGCGCTCGAAGTCCGCGATCTTTCCCGCGGTCGTGTGGATGTCTGGGCTCTCCTGCTCGGACATCAGCGTGCGGCTCCTACTCGTCAGCGTGCGGCTACCGGTTCGTAGGCTATCCGCGAAGAGCCCTTTCGTCGGTGCGGCGTTGAACACACTCGTCGTACGCGCTCTCGCCGGCCGCGCGGGCGGCGCCTCCGGCCGCGGCCTACGCTGGCGGCATGACCCCGAACCCGTCCGACGATCCGGGCAGCCGCTGGTCCGACCTGGGGCGGCCTCCGCTCGACGCCGCCTCGCTGCGCCGCGGGCTGACCGGCCACGACAGCATGTGGACGTCCCTGGACGTGCTGGAGCGCACCGGCTCGACCAACTCCGACCTCGTCCGCCGCGCACGCGACGGAAGCGCGGGGGAGGGCGCCGTGCTCGTCGCCGAGGAACAGACCGCGGGCCGCGGCCGGCTGGAGCGGGGCTGGAGCGCACCGGCACGCTCCGGTGTCTTCGTGTCGATGCTGGTCGTGCCGCCGGTGCCGCAGGAGCGCTGGGGATGGGTGCCGCTCATCGCGGGGGTCGCGACGGCGAGCGCGCTGGCCCGCACGGCGGGGGTCGACACGAAGCTGAAGTGGCCCAACGACGTCCTGGTGGACGTCGGCGGAGAGGAACGCAAGACCGGCGGCATCCTCGCGGAACGTACGGACGTGGCGCCGGTCGCGGGAAGCGGCAAGGCGGACGGCGCGAGAGGCGCGGACAGCGGGGGAGGCGCGAGCGGCACGAACGGCAAGGGGAGCCGTGCCGGGATCGTCCTCGGCATCGGGCTCAACGTCTCGCTGCGCGAAGCGGAACTGCCCGTCCCCTCCGCGGGCTCCCTCGTCCTCGCGGGCGCGCGCGCCGCGGACCGCGATCCGCTGCTGCGTGCGGTGCTTCGCTCCTTCGAGGACTGGTACGGGCGCTGGGTCGCCGTCGGCGGCGACCCGCTGGCCGCGGGCGTGCTGGAGGCGTACGCCGCCGGGTGCGCGACGCTGGGCCGAGAGGTACGGGCGGAGCTGCCCGGCGGCGAGGAGCTCGTCGGCGAGGCGGTGGCGGTCGACAGCGACGGACGGCTCGTCATCGCCACGGAGTCGGGGGTGCAGCGGCCGGTGGCCGCGGGCGACATCGTCCATCTGCGAGGGCACGGCGGGCACGGGGGCCACGGCGGCCGGGCGGGCGGCGACGGCGCGGAGATGTGACCGCGGGGCGGCGCCCGGCACCGCAATGCGCGGCGGTACGGGTCCCGGCGCGGAGCCTGGTGCGCACAACACCGTTGTTCCGCCGAGCCGGTGGTCCGGTTCTGATGCCCCGTTCGCAGAGGGACCAGTTCAGCGCACTGCTGCCGTATTGTTGGCACGCGGCGGAGGGGACACGGATGTGACGCGTCCCGGTGCTCCCCGGACGATCTCAGCAAGGGATCAGCAAGAGAACGGAAGGGCAGTGCGCAGGGACGACCGGACCTGGCGAGGGGCGGACAGTGGCCGACGATGAACCGGACATTCCCGCGCGCAGGTCCGGGTCGCAGTCGGCGCCGGAGCCGGAGCGCGAAGAGCGGCCGGAAGGTCCGGAGGCCCGGGAGGGCTCTGAGGGCTCTGAGGGCGCGGGCGCCGAGGACACCCCGGCCGCCTCGGACGCCGCGGATCTCCCGGCCCTCCCGGAGGACGACGAGGACGACCCGAGCGCCCTCCGCATCGAGCAGCTGATCCTCGGTTCGAAGCGGCAGTACACCCCCTTCCAGGCGGCCCGAGCGGCAGGCGTCTCCATGGAGCTGGCCTCCCGCTTCTGGCGCGCGATGGGCTTCGCCGACGTGGGGCAGGCAAGGGCGCTCACCGAGGCCGACGTACTGGCGCTGCGCCGGCTCGCGGGCCTCGTCGAGGCGGGTCTGCTGAGCGAGACGACGGCCGTGCAGGTCGCCCGCTCGACCGGGCAGACCACGTCGCGGCTGGCCGACTGGCAGATCGACTCCTTTTTGATGGGGCTGACGGAGCCGCCCGAGCCGGGCATGACGCGCAACGAGGTCACCTATCCGCTGGTGCAGCTGCTCCTCCCCGAGCTGGAGGAGTTCCTGGTGTACGTGTGGCGGCGCCAGCTCGCCGCGGCCACGGGCCGTGTCGTACAGGCGCTGGACGACGAGGACACCGTCGCCCGGCGGCAGGCGATCGCCTTCGCCGACCTCGTGGGCTTCACGCGGCTGACGCGCCGTCTGGAGGACGACGAACTCGGCGAGCTGGTCGAGGCGTTCGAGACCACGGCCGCAGATCTGGTCGCGGCGAACGGCGGCCGCCTGATCAAGGCACTGGGCGACGAGATCCTCTACGTCGCGGAGGACGCGGGCACCGCCGCGGAGATCGGGCTGCGGCTCATCGAGACCATGGCGAACGACCCGACGATGCCGGAGCTGCGCGTCGGGATCGCCTTCGGCACCATGACGACGCGCATGGGCGACGTCTTCGGGAACACGGTCAACCTCGCGAGCAGGCTGACGTCGATAGCGCCCAAGGACCGGGTGCTCGTGGACGGAGACTTCCGCGCGGAGCTCGTCGCCTCGGGCGACGCACCGGAGTCGGAGAAGGAGACCGAGGACCTCTCGGAGTACCGGTACGCGCTTCAGCCGCTGTACCAGCGGCCGGTGCGCGGGCTGGGCGTCGTCGAGCCCTGGATGCTGGGCCGCCGCTGACTGCCGCCTGCGACAGGTGAGTTGACACTGCTGCGGTTCTCCCCGTCCGGGACCGCACCGGGGCCCGGCCGTCCCGGAGGCGGACCGTAGGGTGATCCGCGTCGATCCCGAGCGTCGATCCCGGAGGACCTCATGAGCACGGTGAGCGAAGAGCGTTACGGCGAGTGGATCGCGGTCCGCAGGGACGCCGCCACCCACGTCGCCGAGCTCGTACTGGACCGGCCGAAGGCCCTGAACGCCGTCTCCGCGGAGCTCGCCGCCCGCCTCGCCGAGGCCTGCGCCGCCCTCGCCGCGGACCGGGACGTACGCGCCACGGTGCTGACCTCCAGCAACGACCGCGCGTTCTGCGTGGGCGCCGACCTCAAGGAGCGCAACTCCCTCAGCGACGCCGACCTCGGCCGCCAGCGGCCCGTCGCCCGCGCCGCCTACACCGGCGTGCTGGAGCTTCCGATGCCGACGATCGCCGCGGTGCACGGATTCGCGCTCGGCGGCGGGTTCGAACTGGCCCTCTCCTGCGATCTGATCGTCGCCGATCCCAGCGCCGTCGTCGGGCTGCCCGAGGTCTCGGTCGGCGTGATCCCCGCCGGCGGCGGTACGCAGCTGCTGCCCCGCAGGGTCGGCGCGGCCCGCGCCGCCGAGCTGATCTTCTCCGCGCGCAGGGTCGAGGCCGCCGAGGCACGCGAACTCGGCCTCGTCGACCACCTGGTGGAGGCCGGGCAGGACCGTGCCGAAGCCTTCGAGCTGGCGGCGCGCATCGCCGGGAACTCCCCGGTGGGCCTGCGGGCCGCCAAGCGCGCGCTGCGCACGGGCTGGGGGCTGGACCTGCGGGCGGGCCTGGAGGTCGAGGACGCGGCCTGGCGCACCGTCGCCTTCTCGGGCGACCGGACGGAGGGCGTGGCCGCCTTCAACGAGAAGCGGAAGCCGCAGTGGCCGGGCGAGTGAGGCGCTGACGGAGCCGGCCCGAGAGCGGCCGTCCGCCTCCCCGGGCGGACCGCTCCGGCCGCCCGGGTAACCCGTACGGCAGCTCCGGCCGGAGGCTTCTCGCGCCCGCCTGTACGGCCGCAGCCGCGCGGCCGGCACGGCCGCCGCGGAGGCCTGGAGGGAGCAGCCGACACGAGAAGATTGTCCGGACCGGTCCTAGCCTGGCTCTCATGGGAGAGGACATACGCCTGCGGGCCGTGGTGGAGCTGGCACAGGCCATGGCCGGCGCGCAGCGCTTCTGCGAGGCGCACCCCCGCCACCCCGCACACCGCGAGGTCGCGCACGCCGCGGCCGTACGGGCATGCGCCGCGATGGACGGCGCCTTCGCCTCCCTCTCCGCCTGGGACCGCGCACGCGGAAGGCTGGACGTACTGGTCAACGTCGGCAAACTCGCCCCCGGCGAGGCCGAGTTCCCCGAGCACGAGTCGTATCCGGTGCACGACTTCCCCGAGATCACCGGGCCGCTGCCCGAACGGTGGGCGGCGGACGGCGACGACGAGCCCCTGGCCTGGATCGAGACCGCCGACGGCGCCGGCGCTGCGGCCCCGGGTCCCGACGGCCTCGGCTCAGAGGCCGGGGCTCCTGCGGGCGACGCCGCCGGAGACGCTCCCCGCAACGCCCGCGTCGCCGCTCTGCGTCACCGTGGCCGGGGCTGCTGCGTCGTCGCGCCGATAGTGCTGCGCGGACGCGCCTGGGGCGAGCTGTATGTGGCCCGCGCCCCCGGGGAGCCGGTCTTCGACCGGTCGGACGCGCACTTCGCGACGATACTTGCCGAGATCATCGCTGCGGGCATCGCGCAGAACGAGCAGCTGGAAGAGGTGCGCAGACTCGCCTTCACCGACCAGCTGACGGGCCTGGCCAACCGGCGGGCCATCGAGGGCGAGCTCGACGACGGGCTGGAGCGGTACCGCGAGGACGGCACGGTGGTGAGCCTCGTCGTCTGCGACGTCAACGGCCTCAAGCGCGTCAACGACGAGTACGGCCATGCCGCGGGAGACCGGCTGCTGGAGCGGTTCGGGATGGTGCTGTCGCTCGCGGGCGCGAAGTTGCCGGGCGCGCTGGCGGCCCGGCTGGGCGGCGACGAGTTCTGCCTGCTGACGGTGGGGCCGCCCGCCGATCAGGTCGTACGGGCGGCGGAGGAGGTCTGCCGCATGGCGCTCGGACTCCGCGGCGGGGACGGCGTCTCGTGCGGGGTGGCCTCCACGGGGCATCCGATCGGGCTCGTACGTTCGGCCGCCCGGCTCCTCAGGCTCGCGGACGCCGCGCAGTACCGGGCGAAGGCGGCGCGGGCGCTCAGGCCGGTGGTCGCGGGCCTGGAGGGCGGCACCGAGGACCCGGTGGTGCGCCTCGCGGACGCCTCCGAGGCGGAGGAGGCCGCGCCGTCGGCGCCGGTGGGCGACCGCCGTCACTTCCGCGGGCACGTCGCGAAGCCGGACGAGGCGGGAGCGCCGGACCCGAACGGGCAGTACGCGCATGACGAGCCGGACGCGCATGACGAGCCGGACGCGCATGACGGGCCGGATGTGCAGGACCCGCCGAAGGGGCATCCCGACCCGGAGGGGCGGCCCCCGGCCGACGAGCACCGGCACGCGCACGGCGACCCGGAGCGCCCCGGCCGCCGCGTCCGCAGCCCCGGGCTGTGAGGTGGCCCTGAGCCGTGAACGACTGAGCCGTGAACGACTGAGCCGTGAACGACTGAGCCCTGAACCACCGAGCCGTGAACCTCTGAGCAGCGAACCTCTCGGCGGTGAACGCCTGCGCGTGATCCCCTGGTTCCGCCCTCTCGCACCCTCGCGTCCCCTTCGTGCGGACCCCGGCCGTGACAGGAATCGATTCACTCTTTAGGGTGCCTGAATATGAGTATGCACACCGTGGTGCTGGGCGACTCCGGCACGACCCCCGATGACGTCATCGCCGTCGCCCGGGACGGCGCCCGCGTCGAGCTGTCCGCACAGGCGGTCGCGGCCCTCGACGCCTCGCGGCGCCACATCGAGGAACTGGCGGCGAAGCCCGAGCCGGTGTACGGCGTCTCCACCGGCTTCGGCGCCCTCGCCGTACGCCACATCAGCCCCGGGCTGCGCGCCCAGCTCCAGCGCAACATCGTCCGCTCGCACGCGGCGGGGATGGGCCCCCACGTCGAGCGCGAGGTGGTGCGCGCGCTGATGTTCCTGCGTCTGAAGACCCTCGCGTCCGGACACACGGGCGTACGAGCCGAGGTGGCGCGCTCGATCGCGGCGCTTCTCAACGCCGGAATCACCCCCGTCGTCCACGAGTACGGCTCCCTCGGCTGCTCCGGCGACCTCGCGCCGCTCTCCCACTGCGCGCTGACGCTGATGGGCGAGGGCGAGGCCGAGGGCCCGGACGGGACCGTGGCACCGGCCGCGGAACTCCTCGCCGCGCACGGCATCGAACCCGTGGAGCTGCGCGAGAAGGAGGGGCTCGCCCTCCTCAACGGCACGGACGGCATGCTCGGCATGCTCCTGCTCGCGTGCGCCGACCTCGCCCGCCTCTTCACCTCAGCCGACATCACCGCCGCGCTGACGCTGGAGGCGCTGCTCGGCACCGACAAGGTCCTCGCGCCGGAACTGCACGCCATCCGCCCGCACCCCGGCCAGGCCGCGTCGGCCGCCAACATGCTGAAGGTGCTTGCCGGTTCGGGACTCACCGGCCACCACCAGGACGACGCGCCCCGCGTCCAGGACGCCTACTCGGTGCGCTGCGCCCCGCAGGTCGCGGGCGCCGGCCGCGACACGCTCGCGCACGCTCTCACCGTCGCGCAGCGCGAGCTGGCCTCCGCCGTCGACAACCCGGTCGTGCTGCCGGACGGACGTGTCGAGTCCAACGGCAACTTCCACGGGGCGCCCGTCGCCTACGTACTCGACTTCCTCGCCGTCGCCGCCGCCGACCTCGCGTCGATCGCGGAGCGCCGGACCGACCGCCTCCTCGACAAGAACCGCTCGCACGGGCTGCCGCCGTTCCTCGCCCACGACGCCGGCGTCGACTCCGGGCTGATGATCGCCCAGTACACGCAGGCCGCGCTGGTCAGCGAGATGAAGCGGCTGGCCGTTCCGTCCTCCGTCGACTCGATCCCGTCCTCGGCGATGCAGGAGGACCACGTCTCGATGGGCTGGTCCGCCGCCCGCAAGCTGCGGAGTGCTGTCGACGCCCTCACCCGGGTCGTCGCCGTCGAGCTGTACGCGGCGGCGCGCGCCGTCCAACTGCGCGCCGAGAGCGGCAGGCTGACGCCCGCCGCCGCCTCGCGCGCCGTCGTTGACGCGCTGCGCGAGGCCGGAGTGGACGGGCCGGGCCCCGACCGCTTCCTCTCGCCGGACCTGGCCGTGGCCGAGGGATTCGTGCGTACGGGCGCGCTCGTGCGTGCGGCTCAGTCCGTGACGGGCGAACTCGCCTGAGAGGTCCCCTGAGAGCGCGCCTGAGAGACAGCACCCGGGGACCCGGCCTCCGCCGCGGCGGAGGCCCTGCGCCGGGCGCGGACGATCAGAACGCCGGCCGTCCCCGCGAGCCCGAGCGCGCTCAGGATGAACGGCGAGGTGAGGCCGTCCTCGCCGGAGCGCTCGGCGGCGACGGCCGCGCGCTCCTCGCCGGAGGCCGAGGAGCCGGGACCCGACGACGCGGGGCCCGAATCGGACGACGAGCCGGAATACGACTCCGGGTACGAGGCGGAGTCCGGGCTCGATGACGACGTCACCGCGTGGCGCGCGCCGCCGCCCGCCCCCGCCGCGTCCGGCGTCGCCTTCGCGGAGGGCACGAACCAGAGCGCGCACAGCACCGCTCCCGCCGCGGTGGCCGTCACCATCGAGCGGCGGTGGGCGGAGATGCCTGATCGTCCGGCTGCGGGCACGGAGCAAGCCCCTTCCAAGCGCTGCGGTGCGACGGGCGCACCATGAACTGGCGGCACGTCGGCCGATGTTATAGACAGCCGCGGGTCGTACGGAAGCCGCGCCTCCGTTCCGTCCTACGCTCCGGACATGGCTGCTGACGAGACACCGCGTCCCGAACCGTCCGACTCCGCCGCACAGCCCTCGCCGCACATCCGGCTCCGCGTCGACCTCGTCGTGGAGATCGCCGACGCGGACGCCCTGACCAGGTCCGCACTGGAGCACGTGGCCCGTGACGAGCTGATGCCGGACGAGGAGCGCGCGCACGCCGAGGAGATCATCCGGGGCGACGCGGGGGAGGCCCTCGCGTGTCTCGTCGACCCGTTCGATCTCGTCAGGGAGCTGCCGGGAGTCGAACTCGCGCACGCGAGTTGGGGCAGCGAGGAGATGGACTCCGACGATCTGGACGCGTTCTCGTTCCTTGACGGCGCGGACGCCGCGGACGGCTTCGACGACGACCAGGAAGATCCAGCCGGGGACCTCATGGCGGAGGCGCACGAGGACTTTCCGGAGGAGATCGGCGAGGACGTCCACGCGAGCCTGCACGGCATGGACGGCGCCCGCCGCTGACCCTCGTATCTCCAGGTCAGAGACGCTCTCCGGCCGCATTCCTCACGGGTACGTGTCCTGGAACACAGTTTTGCAACTTGTGGAACCGGTCACCTGCCCGGGAGCGTTCCAACCCCTAGAGCTGGGTCCACACATGTCCGGGTTGGTCCGGCTGGGGGTGTACGCGGCGAAATCGGGGAGCTTGGGATTCTGACGTATATGGAGAAGCCTGTGACGACGCTGGGTAAGCACCGCAAGGCCGCATCGGCCACGGCTCTGGTGCTCGGCGGTGTACTCGCCCTGGGAGCGTGCGGCTCGTCCGGCGCGAACGGCGACGACGCGAAGAACGCCAACTCGGAGGCGCACGGCAAGAAGAGTTCGGAAGCGCGAATAAAGATCGCTTCCAAGGACGGCTCTGAGGGCGCGAGCATCAACACCGGCGGCAATGTCGTGGTGGCCGACGGCAAGCTGACCGCCGTCAAGCTGACCGCCGTGGAAGGCGGATCTGCCGTCGCCGGCACCATGGCCGGCAACGGCAAGTCGTGGAAGCCGAACGAACAGCTGGAGCGGGCCACGCAGTACAAGATCACGGCGACGGCGAAGGACTCGGGAGGCCGCAAGGCCGTCGAGAACTCGACCTTCACCACGGTCTCGCCCGACAACAGCTTCATCGGCACCTACGCCGGTGAGGACGGCCAGACCGTCGGCGTCGGCATGCCCGTGTCGATCAACTTCGATAAGGCGATCGCGAACAAGAAGGCCGTCCAGTCCGCGATCAAGGTCAATTCGACGAGCGGCCAGGAGGTCGTGGGGCACTGGTTCAACGACACCCGCCTCGACTTCCGCCCGCAGGAGTACTGGAAGCCCGGCTCCAAGGTCACCCTCGCCCTCAAGCTCGACGGTGTGAAGGGCGGCCCGAACATGACCGGCGTGCAGAACAAGACGGTCACCTACAACATCGGGCGTTCGCAGGTCAGCACGGTGGACGTGAACAGCCACCAGCTGAGCGTCGTGCGCGACGGCAAGCAGCTCAAGACCATCCCCATCTCGGCCGGCAGCGAGAAGAACCCGACGTACAACGGCAAGATGGTGATCTCCGAGAAGCACAAGGAGACGCGGATGGACGGCGACACCGTCGGCTTCGGCCGCAAGGGCGAAGAGGGCTACGACATCAAGGACGTCCCGCACGCGATGCGCCTGTCGACGTCCGGCACCTTCATCCACGGCAACTACTGGGGCGCGCCCTTCGGTTCGGGCAACACCAGCCACGGCTGCATCGGCCTGAAGGACACACGTGGTGCGCACGACAACAGCACCGACGGTGCCTGGTTCTACTCGAACTCGATCGTCGGCGACGTCGTCGAGGTCAAGGGCTCCCCGGACAAGACGGTCCAGCCGGACAACGGCCTCAACGGCTGGAACATGAGCTGGGCGCAGTGGAAGGCCGGCTCGGCCGTCTGACACCCACCGCGACAGCGCAGTGAGAAGAAGGGCGGTGCACGGGCTCTCGGGCCCGTGCGCCGCCCTTCTTTCCTCCACCCTCCGGCGGGGGTCTCACGTCTCCTCAAGTCTCCGTGTCAGCCGCCGAGTTGGACCACGACGGCGTCGTTGAACGCCTTGAGGTCGTCCGGCTTCCGGCTGGTGACGAGCGTGTACGTGCCCTCGTCGACGACGACCTGCTCGTCGACCCAGTGGGCGCCGGCGTTGCGCAGATCCGTCTCCAGGCTCGGCCATGAGGTGAGCGTGCGGTCCCGTACGACGTCCGCCTCGATCAGCGTCCACGGTGCGTGGCAGATCGCCGCGACGAGCTTGCCCGCCTCACAGAACGTCTTCACCAGTCGCACGGCGTCGTCGTCGAGGCGCAGCGCGTCCGGGTTCGCCACCCCGCCGGGCAGGACCAGGGCGTCGTACTCCTCGGCCGACGCCTCGTCGACGGTCTGGTCCACCTGGAAGGTGTCGCCCTTGTCGAGGTGGTTGAACGCCTGGATGCGGCCCGCCGTCGTGGAGATCAGCCGCGGTGTGTGCCCGGCGTCCTTCACGGCCTTCCACGGCTCCGTCAGCTCGACCTGCTCGACCCCTTCCGGGGCCATGAGAAAGGCGATGCGCATTCTGGCCACTTCCTTCCGAGCCGCGCGCACGGCGCGACAGGGACTCCAGTTGCGAAGTACGGGTCCCCGCCGTCTCGCATGTCATGCCGGTGTCCCCCGCCTCTGCCCGGCAGCGGGCAGGAGGCAGCGGCCAGCGTGAACCCGCCGGTCAGGCCGTCTTGTCCGCCTCGTCGAGAGAGCGGTGCACCGTCGCGAGCAGCACGGCCCCGGCGGTGACGCTCACCGCGCCGAGCACGAACGGCACATGGGCGTTGTAGTGCTCGACGAGCTTGCCCGCCGCGAAGGGCGCGAGCCCGCCGCCGATGAAGCGGACGAAGCCGTACGTCGCGGAGGCCACGGGCCGCGGAACGGGCGCGATGCTCATCACGGCAGTGGTGACAAGGGTGTTGTTGACCCCGATGAAGGCGCCCGCAGCGATCACCGCACCGATCACGACCCAGCGCTCGTCCGGGAACGCGCCGATCACGGCCAGATCGGCGGCCATGAAGAGCAGATTGCCGTAGAGGGTGCGGGGCGTGCCGAACCGGCCGCGCAGCGCCGGGGCTCCGAACACCGCGAAGACGGCCACGAGCAGGCCCCACGCGAAGAAGACCCAGCCGAGCTGGATCGCGGAGAGGTTCATCAGGAACGGCGCGTAGCCGAGCATCGTGAAGAAGCCCCAGTTGTAGAGGAGCCCGGTGACGCTCGTGGTCGCGAGTGCGCGGTGGCGCAGCGCCGCGAGCGGTTCGATGAGGGACTCGCGGCGCTCGGTGGCCTTGGTGGAGGGGAGAAGGACGGACGTGGCGGCGAGCGCGACGGCCATGAGCGCGGCCACGCCGAAGAACGGCCCGCGCCAGCTGACGTTCCCCAGCAGACCGCCCAGCAGCGGCCCGGTGGCGATGCCGACGCCCAGCGCCGTCTCGTACAGGACGATCGCGCCCGCGAATCCGCCGCTGGCCGATCCGACGATGACCGCGAGGGACGTCGCGATGAACAGGGCGTTCCCCAGGCCCCAGCCCGCGCGGAATCCGATGATCCCGTCGATGCTGCCCGTGGCCCCGGCGAGCGCG
This sequence comes from Streptomyces winkii, assembly GCF_032248595.1. Taxonomy (NCBI): domain Bacteria; kingdom Bacillati; phylum Actinomycetota; class Actinomycetes; order Kitasatosporales; family Streptomycetaceae; genus Streptomyces; species Streptomyces winkii. The sequence continues at coordinate 495,195 of NZ_JASTTH010000001.1, forward strand.
GAGAAGACGACGATGAGGACGAGGCCGACCACGAGGGTCCGCTTGGCCCCGAGCCGGCTGGAGACCCATCCGGTGACGAGCATCGCCACGGCGGTCACCACCAGATAGCTGGTGAAGAGCAGCGTGACCTGACTGGGAGTCGCGTCCAACTGGCTTGAGAGCGCGGGCAGGATCGGGTCGACGAGCCCGATGCCCATGAACGAGATCACGCAGGCGAAAGCCACGGCCCAGACGGCCTTGGGCTGGCGGAACGGGCTCTCGGCGGGCGGGTGCGGGGCGTGGGGAGCGGGTGGCGGCGTGGCTCCGGAACTCGCGCCGTCGGGGGAGGGCGGACGGCCGTCGCCGTCGTGGGTGCGGGTCGGCCCGTCGTCTGCCTCGGTCGCTTCGGGCGCGGCTATGTCAGGCCCGTTCATGTCAGGGGCGTCCCTTCGGCTTGGTGCGGAACCGCTCCCGGCGTTGCTCGGTTGCGGCTGCTCGGCGCCACTCAGTTCGGTGTACGCCGCACGTAAGAATATCGATGGCCGATACAACTAGACAAATGACAGGTGTCACGATCGTGCCGTCGTGGGGCGGGAGTTGATCAAGACCGGTCTGCCCGCGAAGGCTGTCCAAGAAATCGATTCCGTGAAGATCGCGATCAGCGACCTGCGATTTCCGCGCCGGGACAGTGGCTTGTTGACACCTGATTTTCCGCTTCCTGGGGCCATTTTCGGATCTGCTCCTTGTGCGCGAAGCGTGAAAACCAGTGTCCGTTGACGGGACACGGTCAGACTTGTACGGTCCCGCAACGAAATCGATTGCTCGCACTTCCGCAGGTCACCCAAGGGCCGGGGGAGTGGCGAGGGGTTACTGGGTTCCGCGCCAGCAGGGATGCGTATCTACGCGCGTTCCTGTCCCCACCTGGAAGGAAAGACCCAATGACGTTTACCGCGAAGATCAGACGCAAGACGGTGATGCGCAGCGCCACGGCTCTGGCCGCGGGCGTGCTCGTCGCGGGCGGCCTGGCGGTTCAGGCCAGCGCCGGTGAGCCCAAGGCCAAGGACCACCGCGCCAACGCCGAGATCCTGGACGAGAAGTGCGCAGTGCCGCCGGACTTCGACGCGGCGATCATCAACACCGTGCACGACGTGGCGACCCAGCGTGGTGTCAACGACAAGGTGATGCTCGCCGCCTTCGAGGCCGGCTGGGTCGAGTCCCACATGAACAACCTCAACTGTGGCGACAGCGACTCGCTCGGCGTCTTCCAGCAGCGGCCGAGCGCCGGTTGGGGCACGCCCGAGCAGATCATGGACCCGGTCTACGCCACCAACGCGTTCCTCGACCAGGCCATCCCGAACGACCAGGAAGACCCGAGCATGACCGCCGGTCAGCTCGCGCAGAGCGTCCAGCGTTCGGCCTTCCCCGACCGCTACGACCAGAGCGAGGCCAAGGCCCGGGAGATGATCGACACAGCTGCCAACAGCTGACGGTCCGGGCCGATTTCGGCTCCGGCACGGGGTGTGAGGCGGTCCTGAACGGGCCGCGCAAGGAATGCGAGGGCCGCGGGAGCAGCAGAGCTCCCCTATGCGGAACGAGGCGAGCGGCCGTCCTGTCGGCGTCCTGATCCACGTCCAGATCCAGGTGCGCAGGCCGCAGCCCGCTCCACGGCAGACGGCACCGGGGCCACCGGTGCCGTCTGCCGTCCGCTGTCCGCCGTCAGCCGGAGCCAGGTTCCGGACTCCGGAGTCAGGCTCCCGATCCGCCGACCGGCGCGGGCCGGTCCCGCAGCGCGTCGAGCGCCGGGCCGGGGGCGGGCGGTGGGTTGCGCCGGGTGCCTCGGTGCCCCCTGGGTTTCGCCGGTGGCGGAAGTGGACGCCGCCCCCTTCCCGTGCGCGGTCGCGCTTCTAATCTGAAGTGGTGAGCAGCCACGCGTCCGATCGAGCCCGCGTCATTCCCCTGCGTCCGGCCGCCGGTGCACCGGCCGCCGAGGCGCCGACTCCCGAGGCGCCGCAGGGCCCCGGAGCGCCGGTGCCCTCCGCCGCTCCGTCCGCGTCCTCCGCGAAGGAGCCGCTGTGGCGGCACGTCGTGGGCGGAGTGCTGCGCGCCGAGCGCCTCGCACAGGAGCGCACGCTCAAGGACGTCGCCGACGCGGCCCGGATCTCGATGCCCTATCTCTCCGAGGTCGAGCGCGGGCGCAAGGAAGCCTCCTCGGAGGTTCTCGCCGCTGCCGCCCAGGCCCTCGGGCTGGGACTGACCGACGTACTGACGCTGGTCCAGAGCGAGTTGACCCGTCTCGCCGCGCCCACGCGTGTGCGCCACGGCCGTGCCGCCACCGTCCCGCAGGGCGGCGACGGCACGGCGAGGCCCGTGTCCTCGCTGGGCACGCGCCGCACCGGTACGCGGCCCGCGGCCCCGTACCAGGGCGAGGTGCGCCTCGCAGCGTGAGCCGCGAGGCGCCTCATGACACGGGTCAAGCCGCGGCGGCCGCCGGCTGCCGGCGGCTCAGCACCTCGTCGGCCAGCCCGTAGGCCACCGCCTCGCGCGCGGTGAAGACCTTGTCGCGGTCCATGTCGGCACGCAGCTCCGCGACGTCGTGCCCGGTGTGCCGGGAGAGGATCTCCTCCACCTCGGAGCGGATCCGGAGCATCTCCTTGGCCTGGAGGCTCAGGTCCGAGACGGTGCCCCGGCTGCCGCCGCTGGCGGGCTGCCCCAGCAGTACGCGCGAGTGGTCGAGCACGAAGCGGCGCCCCGGATCGCCGCCCGCCAGCAGCACGGCGGCGGTCGAGGCCGCCTGGCCGACGCAGAACGTCGAGATCGGGGCGCCGACGAACGTCATCGTGTCGTAGATCGCGGTGAGCGAAGTGTAGGAGCCGCCGGGGGAGTTGAGGTAGATCGCGATCTCGCGTTCGGGCGCCGAGGACTCCAGGTGGAGCAGCTGGGCGATGACGACGTTGGCCACGCCGTCGTCGATCTCCGTCCCGAGGAAGATGACGCGCTCGGAGAGCAGACGGCTGTAGATGTCGTACGCGCGCTCCCCGTGCGAAGTGCGCTCGACGACGGTCGGAATCGTGTACTGGCTCATCTCAGAGACCCACCCTCCGCTTCGAGGCCGCCGGGCGTACGTCGTCGAGGGAGCTCACGACCCGGTCGACCATCCCGTACTCCAGGGCCTGTTCGGCCGTGAACCAGCGGTCGCGGTCGCCGTCCCGCGAGATCGTCTCCTCGCTCTGGCCGGTGTGCTCGGCCGTGATCCGCTCGATGGCCTTCTTCATGTACTCGAGGTTCTCGGCCTGGATCGCGATGTCCGCAGCGGGGCCGCCGATGCCCGCGGAGGGCTGGTGCATCATGATCCGCGAGTTGGGCAGCGCGTAGCGCTTCCCCTCCGCTCCCACGGTGACGAGGAACTGCCCCATGCTCGCGGCGAAGCCCATGGCGAGCGTGGAGACGTCGTTGGGGATCAGCCGCATCGTGTCGTAGATCGCGAGACCCGCCGTGACCGAGCCGCCCGGGCTGTTGACGCACAGGCTGATGTCGGTACGGGAGTCCTCGGCGGAGAGCAGGAGCAGCTGCGCGCAGACGCGGTTCGCGGAGACGTCGTCGACCTGGCTGCCGAGGAAGACGATGCGCTGCGTGAGGAGCTGGGCGGCGAGGTGGTCGTCGAACCGCGACGGAAGGGTGTCACCCTCCTCGGCTCGCGGGGGCGACGCCTCTTCCCGGGGGATGGCGAGTGGCGACATCGGTCCTCCTGACGGTGGTGTGCCGCGGCGCAGTTCGCCGCGCTCACCCCACCCTTGGCCCGTGCCGCCGCCCGCGTCACAGATCTCGCCCTGCGGCAGATCTGCCCACGGCAGAGCGCCGGTCCGCTGTGTCCTGTCCGCGGGTGTCCTGGAGGACCTCCTCGGCGCACCACCGCGTCCCCAACTCGCGTACCGGATCCGGGGCTTCGGCCGTCGGCGCGAACAGGGCGAGGAGACCCCGGCGGCCTTCGAGCGGCTGTTCCGGTGCGGTGAAGCCGCGCTCGCCGAGCCTCGGCGCACCCCGTCCCCCGTTCTTGGGGGCGCCGGGGAAGCTGCTGCTCGCCTTCTCGGACGAAGAGCTGCGGCGGCGCGTGGTGGACGGTCCGTTGCCGACCTCGGACGGAAGCGCCGAACTCGACGCCGGGGACCTCGCGTCCGAGCTGGAGTCGATCCGGGAGGACGGTTACGCGCTGTCCTTGCAGGAACGCGTGCCCGGCGTCGTGGCCATGGCTGTTCCGGTGCGCGACCACCGCGGTGCGGTCGCCGCGGCGCTGAGCATCTCGATCCCCTCCGTACGGGCCGGACGCGACGATCTGCTCCGGCTGGTCCCCCAGGCCCGCGAGGCGGCGGGCCGGCTCTCCGAGCGGCTGGGTTACGCGGGGGAGACGGCGGGCGGCGCCGGCGACATGTGAACGGCGGGCCCCGCTCCGCGGTTCATGCGGGCGGCCGCCGTACGACTCCGGCGATGACGGAGGCCACCGTCTTGTTCACGGTGCCGGTGTCCGGCGGGTCGTCTCCCCGCCCGGCGAAGAGCAGATGCCCGGTTCCGATGAGCGAGAGTGCGAGCGTCCCGACGTCGGCGTCGGCCGCGACGCGGCCCAACTCCCGCTCGGCGGTGAGATACGAGGCGACCATGTCCGAGGCCTCCGCGAGCACCGGGATGCCGACCGGCCTGCGCTGCCGCAGCCGGGCGCGGAGGCCGTCCCGGAAGGTGATGAGGCCGACGACGGCCACCGCGACCGAGCCGAAGAGCTCCGTCAGCGCCTCGGCGACGTTCCCGGCGACGGTGCCGGTGCCCGCCGCGGAGCGCAGAGCGGCGGCCTGCGCCTCGACCCGTCCCGCGCGGTCCAGTACGAGCTCGGCGAGAAAGGCGTCGAAGTCCGCGAAGTGCCGGTGCAGTACGCCCTTCGCGCACCCGGCCTCCGCGGTGACGGCACGGCTGGTCAGTGCGTTCGGCCCCTCGCGGAGCAGGACGCGCTCGGCGGCGTCGAACAGCTGCTGACGTACGTCGCGCATGGCCACACCTGTCGGCATGCGGCTCCCCTCCGTACCTTCCTCTTCCGCTTTCCGTTCCTTCCTCGTCCCGCTTCTCCCGTCCTCGCGGGGCCCGTTCGTCCTCGTAAGGCCTTCCCGATTGACGAGTGGGCACGTGCCCACTCATAGTGGGCGCATGCCCACTCTATCGCCGTCCGGGAACGAGCCTCACCGGCACCGGGAGATGGCCGAGTCCTTCGGTACGGACGCCGCACGCTACGACCGCGCCCGGCCCCGCTACCCCGAGGCCCTGGTGCGGCGAATCGTCGCCGCCGCTCCCGGTCCCGGTCCTGGTCCCGAACTCCTCGACGTCGGCTGCGGCACGGGAATCGCCGCCCGGCAGTTCCAGGCGGCCGGCTGCCGGGTGCTGGGGGTCGAGCCCGACGAGCGGATGGCCGAGGTGGCGCGGCAGTTCGGGGTCGACGTCGACGTGGAGAGGTTCGAAGCCCGGGATCCCGGCGGCCGGAGATTCGACGCGGTCGTCGCGGGCCAGGCCTGGCACTGGATCCACCCGGTCGCGGGGGCGGCCGCCGCCGCCCGAGTGCTCCGTCCCGGCGGGCTGTTGGCGGTGTTCTGGAACGTCTTCCAGCTCCCGCCCGAGGTGGGTGAGGCCCTGTCCGCGGTCTACCGCCGGGTCATGCCCGAGGTGCCGGGCGATCTGTGGGCGAAGCCCGCGCTCGACGTGTACGCCGAGATGTTCACCAAGGCCTCCGACGGCATACGGCAGGCAGGCACGTTCTCCGGCCCTGAGCAGTGGCGATACGACTGGGAGCACTCGTACACACGCGAGGAGTGGCTCGACCAGTTGCCGACGCACGGGGCCAACAGCAGGCTCACACCGGCCGAGTTGGAGGAGCTGCTGGCGGGAGCCGGCGCCGCCGTCGACGAGTTGGGCGGCAGCATCACGGTGCGCTACACCACGGTCGCCGTTACGGCCACGCGCACCGCGGCGCCGACTGTCCTGGCCTGACCGACGGGTACCCGGTCCTCTCCTCCGTTCCGTCCGCGGGCCGACGATTCCCGGGCTGCGGTCACATCGCCCCGCCGAGGTTCGTCATAGAGATGACGGAATCGGCCCGGAGGTGATCGCCATGACGGATCTCACCAGCGTCAGAGCCAGAAGAAGGCAGTTCGGCTACTGGGCCGCCACCCTGCTCGTCTCGGCCGAACTGGTCGTGGGCGGGGCCTGGGACGTGCTGCGCGTCCCCCAAGTCAGCGGAGTCGTCGGCCACCTCGGCTATCCGCCGTACTTCCTCGTCATCCTCGGCGTCTGGAAGCTGCTCGGAGCGGCCGCGCTGCTCGCCCCGCGGTTCCCGGTGCTCAAGGAATGGGCGTACGCGGGCGTGGTCTTCGCCGACACCGGGGCCGTCGCCTCCCACCTCGTCGTGGGCTACGGCACCGGCGAGGTCGCGTTTCTGGTCGTCCTCACCGCCCTCACGGCCCTGTCGTGGTCCCTGCGGCCTCCGTCCCGCCGCATTCGCGCCGGACTCGGTGATCGGGTGTGACGACGGTCGACGGGTAAGTGCCCGTCCGGTGAAGGCGGATGTCGCCGCACGTTCACGGAACTCGCACGAGTCCGGGCTCCGGTGGATTCGTCACGTGCGCCGGATCTTCGCCGCTGCGCCGTGCCCGATGAGGAGATAGACGAGTGCGGGCAGCGCGTAGTTGAGGGCGAGCCGCGCATAGCCGTTCCCCACGGTGAAAAGCTTCTCGGACCAGCCCGCGAGCCAGTACGCCATGTCGCGTATGTAGCGGACGAACAGGTTGGCTTCGTCGGCCTCAAGCAGATAGAAGACGATCCAGAGGCCCACGAAAGCGGCTGCGATGTCGGTGACCGTGTGGACCGCGAAAGCGGTCCATTTCGACGCCGATTCATCCCGGGGCTCGACATATCGATGGCTTGCGGGCGCGGTTTCGCCTTCGCGACTCATGACGTTCCAATCTCTGCGGCGCGCGGACAGGGCCGGATGACCTCCGGGCGCATGGGTCTGGCAGGGCAGGGGCAAGGGCAGGGTGCCGCCGCGGCTCTGCCGGCCGTTCCCGTACCTGCTCGTCGTCGTGCAGGTACGGCTCCTGAGCGGAACTCGACGGGGATCCGGTCAGCCGCGACGGACTTTCGCGGCGATTCCGTGGCCGATGAAGAGGTAAACGAGCGCGGGAAGGCCGTAGTTGAGCGCGAAGCGCACGTGCTCGTTCTCCATGGTGAAGATGTCCTGCGACCATCCGGCCAGCCAGTTGGCCATGTCCTGGACGAACTGGACGAAGATATTGGCCTGGTTGGCCTTGAGGAGATAGAGCACGATCCAGAGGCCGAGTATCGCCGCCGCGATGTCGGCGATCGTGTGGATGATCAGCGCTGTCCGCTGCGACGCCGGTTCGCCGCGGGAGTCCGTAGGGGAATGACGCGTGGCGGCCGGCTCGGGGGTGTAGCTCATGACGGTCCAATCCGTGGTGCGAATTTCCTGACGGCAGGAGTAAGGACGGAGGCGGACCACGGCGAGCGTGCCCGTACGCTTCGGAGGTTTCTGGGGGGCCGCCTTCGCCGTGATCAGTTGTGGGCTGTGTCCTCTCCGCACCGCACTCTGCGGGGAACGCCTTCAAAGCGTTACGGGGACGCCTATGCCTGACCTGCGAGTTAGTTGCGGGAATTCCACGATTCGTTCACAGGAATGGTGTGACGGAGTCACCCTCTTGTGGCGCAGAACAGAGCACGGCCGGTCGTTCCGGTCGTATGCGGAGCGGAGGGGCGACCCCCGCCTTCCTGCTCCGTGCCCACGGCGCGGGCGGTTCAGGGGACCCAGGGGCCCTGGTCTGCACCCCGCCCGTGCCGTGGGCGGCCGAGTCGCAGCCCGGTGCGCCGTCCCGTCGCGTCGGGCTGCGGCCCGCCCGCCGGTGTTGAAGCCGGCACTGAAGGAGGTGAGGGCGTGCTGGTCGCGAAGCGGTACCGGACGCTGGAACTGCTGGGGCGCGGCGCCATGGGCGAGGTGTGGCGGGCCGAGGACACCGCGCTCGGACGCGAGGTCGCCGTCAAGCTCCTCCTTGAGCAGGTGGCGATGGACAACGCCGCCGAACGGTTCCGGCACGAGGCACAGACGGCTGCCCGGCTGAACCATCCCAACGTCGTCGCGGTGTACGACTTCGACGAGGAGGACGGCCGCGCCTACCTGGTGATGGAACTCGTCCCGGGGCGCAGCCTGCGGCACGAACTCGCCGCACGCGGGGCCCTCGACATCGACGAGGTGCGCCGTACCGGCGCACAGGCGGCCGCCGGTCTGGCCGCCGCCCACGCCCATGGAGTCGTCCACCGGGACGTCAAGCCCGGCAATCTGCTGCTGACCGCCGACGGCACCGTGAAGGTGGCGGACTTCGGCATCGCACGTGCGGCCATGGAGGCCGGCTCCTCGATGACCACCACCGGCGCCGTGCTGGGCACCGGCAACTACCTCGCTCCGGAGCGCGGCATGGGCCGTGACGCCGAACCCGCGAGCGACGTCTACGCGCTGGGCTGCGTGCTGTACGAGATGCTCTGCGGCCGTCCGCCGTTCACCGGTGACCCGGCGGCAGTGGTGTACCAGCACGTCGACCAGCCGCCGCAGCACCCGGCCGAACTCCGCCCCGACGTGCCCGCCGCGCTGGCGGCGTCGGTTCTGGGGATGCTGGCCAAGGACCCGGCCGCCCGGCCGACCGCGGGGGAGGCGGCCCGCTTCCTCACCGAGGACACCGAGCCCGCCCGCGCCGGTGCGGGCGCCTTCGCGACGGCGGAGGAAGCCGACGCCTCTCAGACCACCCGCCGCCTGCCCGTGGCCCGCGGGAGGAGAAGGTCCCGCCGCTCGGTGGTCCTCGCGTCCGTGGCGCTGGCGGCGGTGTTCCTTCTCGCCTGCGTCGTCGGGTTCCAGCTCAACGCCTCCCACGACGACGCGCCTCCGGCCACCAAGCCGTCCGAGTCCGGACCACGCTCTCCGTCACCGGACACCCCTTCCACCACCGCGCCGCCCGGCGGCAAGGAGCGGGCACCGGGAGGACCACGGGACGGCAAGGACCGGCGCGAGCCCTCGGAGACGAGCACCGAGCAGAGCAAGGAGGCCCGGAAGCAGGCCGAGAAGGAGGCCGAGGAGGCCCGGAGGGCGGCCGAAGAAGAGCGCAAGCAGCGGGAAGAGGAGCGCAAGAAGGCCGCCGAAGAGCAGAAGAAGCGCTGAGCCGCCGGAAGCCGGAAGCCGGAAGCCGGAAGCCGGAAGCCGGAAGCCGGAAACGGAGGCCGGAAGCCGGAACCGAGAGCCGAGGTGGCCCCCGGCCGGCTTCCCTGGCCGGGGGCCGAGTTGTCCCGCGGACACTCCCGCGGTCTCAGCTCCTGCCGGGCTCCGGTGTGGTCGTGGCCGGCGCGGAGCCGACCGCGTCACAGCGCGGGACGCTGTTGGGCGGCGCGCAGTTGGTGGGCCGGTTCTTGAAGACGCGGCTCTCGATGAGGTTGACCTTGTGCGGTGTCGGCTGCTGCTTGGCCGAGGTGCCCTTGGTCACCTTGTGCTGGGTGCTGCCGTCCGTACCGATGAAGAGGCCGAGGTCGATGCCGGGGTTCCCGATGCCGCCGCCCGTGGTGGGTCCGCCGTTGGACGTGTTGTGGCTGACGGTGCTGCGGTAGAGAGTCGTCGGCTCGTCCGATCCGGTCATGATGCCGCCGCCGTTGGTCCGGGCGATGTTGCCCCTGACGTCGGTCGAGTTGAGGCGGAGCGGCCCGGTCTCGTTGTTGATGGCCAGGGTGACGATGCCGCCCCCGTACTCGCCGGCGTCGTTGCCGTCGACCTCCACGTGGTTCAGCTTGGTGTCGCCCGCGTTGGCGAGGCCGCCTCCCCAGCTGCCGCCGGTGTTGTCGCGGAGGGAGCCGCCCCGCATCGTCGTCGTGCCGTTGGTGGCGATGCCGCCGCCGAACCCGCTCCGGTTGTTGTTGACCGTGGAGTTCTTCAGGGTGAGCGTTCCCCGCTGGTTCCAGATCCCGCCGCCGGTTCCGGCGATGTTGTTCCGGACCGTCGAGTCGGTCAGGGCGAGCCTGCCGCGGTCGTTCTTGATGCCCCCGCCGTCGCTGTCCGCGGCACTGGTCGCGCCGTAGCGAACGGTGATCCCGTTCAGGCTGAGACTGCCGCTCTGGCGAACGTGGAAGATGCGGAAGGCCGCGGTGGAGCTGCGCTCGATGGAGGTGTCGTCACCGGAGATGCGCACGTCACCGGTGATCTCCGGAAGGCCGTCGCCCTCGTTGTCGGCCGTCCTGAGGGTGTAGACGCATCGGGGCGCGAGGAGGATGCTGCCGCCGCCGGTGTTCGCGTCGTTGATGGCCGCCTTGAGGGCGGCGATGTCGTTGCACGGCACACGAGTCGGCGCCTGGGCTTGCGCTTGTCCGGCGGGCAGAAGGGTCAGGCACAGGCCGAGGCCCGTGACGGCGGTGACGGTTACGCGTCTGAACGTGTCAGTCATGCGGCTTCCCTTGCGTGTGGGGGACGGACGGACAGGAAGGACGGGACCTCGTGACGCCCAGTCACCGAGCGGCCTTCGCCTGGGCGGCACGGACCGACACTCAGAGCTGTATAGGAAGCCCGTGGTCGCCGCATGCGCGGTTGGCCCGTCCGGCCTCCCGGTCGCCCGGCCACGGGTCCACCCGGTTCATACGGACCGGACCTCGCGGGAACGAGCGGCATCCCGGGAGGAGCGGCATCCCGGGAGGTGCGGCATCCTCTCGCCGGTCGTGGAGGCCGGTTTCCGTCGTACGCTGAATCTCCCGCGCGATGGACAGGAGGCCGAGGTGTCCGAGACGACGCTGACCGAGACGACGGTGTCCGAGGTCATGGCCGAGCTGGCCGGGCTCGAGGACCCGAAGGCACGCGCGGTGAACGAGAAGCACGGCGACGACCACGGTGTGAACCTCAGCAAGCTGCGCGCGATCGCGAAGCGGCTGAAGACGCAGCAGGAACTCGCGCGCCGGCTCTGGGAGACGGACGACACCGCGGCGAGACTGCTGGCGCTTCTGATCTGCCGCCCGAAGGCGTACGAGCGTGACGAGCTGGACGCCATGCTGCGCCAGGCGCGCGCACCCAAGGTCCACGACTGGCTCGTGAACTACGTGGTGAAGAAGAGCCCGCACGCCGAAGAGCTGCGTGTGGCCTGGTCCGCCGATCCGGATCCGGTGGTCGCGAGCGCCGGCTGGGCGCTGACCACCGAACGCGTGGCCAAGAAGCCCGAGGGTCTCGACCTCGCCGGGCTGCTCGGCACGATCGAGGCGGAGATGAAGGACGCCCCGGACCGCCTCCAGTGGGCGATGAACCACTGCCTGGCCCAGATCGGGATCGAGCACCCCGAGCACCGCACGCGTGCGCTCGGCATCGGTGAGCGCCTGGAAGTGCTCAAGGACTATCCGACGTCTCCGGGCTGTACGTCTCCGTACGCGCCCGCCTGGATCACCGAGATGGTGCGCAGGAAGCACGGCGAGTAGGCACGACAGGCAGCCACGAAGGGCGAGAAGCGGGGCCCGCTCTCACGCCGTGGCCACCAGCACCAGCACCAGCACCAGCACCAGCACCCGCGCCTCGCCTCGCTGCCGGACCCCGCGATTTAGCGTGTGGCCTTCGGTGGGCCCGCTACGCGACCGGGAGGTCCTGACATGACCAGTAAGTTCACCGAGCTTGCGATCGACTGCGCCGATCCCGGCGGTCTCGCCGGGTTCTGGTGCTCGGTACTCGGCTACGAGGTGCAGGACGAGGACGACGGGCTCGTCACGATCGGCTCCCCCTCGGTGCCGGAAGGCAAGGTCCGTCTCGGCCCTGTGCCGCCGACGCTGACGTTCACGCGCGTTCCCGAGGGCAAGAGCGCCAAGAACAGGCTCCACGTCGACGTCAACCCGACCGACAGGGAGCAGGACGACGAGGTCCGCCGCCTGATCGACCTGGGGGCCCGGCGTGCCGAGGTCGGCCAGACCGGCGACGAGACCTGGGTCTGCCTCGCCGACCCGGAGGGGAACGAGTTCTGCGTCCTTGCGGGCCGCCACCCCTGATCGGCACAGGTCAGCCGCCTGACCTGACGTCAGCCGTCCGAGTGCGCGGCCCCGGTCGGGCAGCTCACCCCCGTCCCGCCGAGACCGCAGTAGCCCGCCGGGTTCCTGTCCAGGTACTGCTGGTGGCGGGCCTCGGCCGGGTAGAAGGGGAAGGCCGAGGCGGGGAGGATCTCGGTGGTGATGTCGCCGTAGCGGGCCTCGCGGAGGGCCTTCTGGTAGGCGTCGCGGGTCTCCTCGGCGCGGGCTCGCTGTGCGGGGGAGTGGCAGAAGACCAGCGACCGGCAGTGGGTCCCGATGTCGTTGCCCTGACGGAAGCCCTGCGTCGGGTCGTGCGACTCCCAGAAGAGCCGGAGCAGCGCGTCGTACGAGACCCGCGACGGGTCGAAGACGGCACGTACCGTCTCGGCGTGACCGGTCCTGCCGTCGGCGACCTCCTCGGAGATGGGGTTGGGGGTGCTGCCTCCCTGAAAGCCGACCAGGGTGGTCCACACGCCGGGCGTCCGCCAGAAGCGGCGCTCGGCTCCCCAGAAGCAGCCGAGCGCGAAGTCGGCGATCTCGCAGCCCTCCGGGTACGGCCCCGTCAGGCGCGTCCCGAGCACGGCGTGCACCTCCGGCACGGAGAACATCGGCTCGGTGCGCCCGGGCAGCGCCTCCTCGGGAGTGGGCAGCCGTGCGGTGAAGTCGTCCAGCATGGGGCCTCCGTCGTCGGCGCCTTATGCGGCGCGGTGCCGGTGGAGAGCCGGTGTGCTCCTCCGGGCTGCATACCCCCGTGGGACGGCCCGGACCCGCCCGGGCGACAACCCACGGCCGGAGCAGGCGGGGAGAGGTTCGGACGAGGTTCAGGCCAGGCTGACCGGGATGATCGCCCGCTCGTCGTCGAAGAAGAACCATGCGCCTCCGGTGGCGAAGTTGGGCACGTCGGCGACGGTCGCCTGACCCTCCGGGCTGGCCAGGACCGCCTCGAGCGCTTCGCGGGACTCCGCGTAGAGGCCGACGATCATGTAGTACGGCGCCTTCTCGCCGTCCTCGGTGGCCTCGCAGTGGCCGATCGTCCAGCCGGTGAGCCCCTGCATCTTGTTGGCCAGCGGGATGTGCGTGTTGGCGTAGTACTCGTCGAAGGCCGCGGGGTCCTCGGGATGTCCGTAGAGGACGGTCAGTCGGTACATATGGCGTGCGCCAGCTCCTTCTCTCTTGTCGTCCTGCCGTCCGGGCTCCTTGGACCGACGTGTCTGGTTCAACCGACGTGCTGGTCAGCGCCGGTCGTCCCGGGCAGGCGTTCCATCGAGTTCGCCCGGAGTGGCCGATCCACACCTACGCCGCATCGGCCGGCCCGGCAAGAGGGCAACTGTCGTTCCGCGACAAGCCGGTGGCGATCACCTACTCGTTCCTCCGCGACCAGGACGCCACGTGGCTCGACGAGCACGCGCACACAGGCCGCCACATCGACCCCGAGCTGACGCTCGCGCAGCACGGCCTCACCCTGTCGTCCTCCCATGTCTCGATCGAGACGAGCCACTGCGGTCAGTTCGAGGCCGACCGCTTCGGCATCCCGCACCGCTCGGGCGTCTTCCTGGTCCAAGCCACGGAGCACGTCGGCACGCGCGACGGCGAGCGGCCGCTGGAGTTCGCGCGGGCCGAATACCGCGGCGACACGGTGCAGATACGGCAGTGCTCCAACTCCGAACCGTGCTGGTTCAGCGTCTGAGCGTCCGCCACGAGAGGACACCGTGATCAGAGACGCCAGGGGTTGTCGGGATCTTCGGTGATCACCACTTGCTGGGGCGCGTTCCGGGAGAAGGTCCAGATCCGGCCTGCCGTGCTGACGGCGGTCACGCTGGTCTCGTCCACCGTCACCCCGCAGAACGGGTTCGACCACCTGGAGATCGCGACCCATTCCAGGTCGTCTTCGTCGTCGTCCCGGGTCAAGGCGACATAGCCGATGCTTCCGTGCGCGGCTGACTCTCCCGCTACGGCGCGGCTTCCGGCATGAGCGTGCGAAGCGAGCACAGCGTCGACGTCCACCCAGTTGACAGCACTCCACTCGGTCGCTCGCAGGAGCTCGATCCACTGCCAGTGTTCGGCTTGTGGCTCCTCGACCTGACCCGGCGAGCGGAGACGCAAGAGGTCCATCACGCGGAGAGACCCGTCGCCGAACATGACGAAGTCCCCGTCGGGCGCCTCACGAGCACGCCACCGGCGGCGTACCTCGCGGGCTGCGGCTGTCGCGTCCGGAGCGTCCATGTGCGGCATGCTGCCATGGTCCGCCAGGACGACTTCAGGCCCCGAGCCGGTCCGCCAGGCCGGCCAGGCCGTCCGCGTGCAGGTCGAAGTGGTCCGACGAGAGGGGCGGGTCGGTGACGGGGCGCTCGACGTAGGCGGTGCGCAGGCCGGCACGTTGCGCCGCGCGCAGGTCCCAGGAGTGGGTGGCGACCATCAGCAGTCGCTCCGGCGGCCGTCCGGAGGCGGTGACGGCCAGCTGGTACACCGCCGGGTCCGGCTTGTAGGTCCGCGCGTCCTCGGCGGACAGCGCTTGGTGCCAGCGCAGTCCGGCGTGGGCGTTGAGTTCCAGCAGTGCGGTCCGGCTCGCGTTGGAGAGCCCGATCAGCGGGAACCGCTCGGCGACTCGGGCCAGGCCTGTCGCGGTGTCGGGCCACGGCGGGAGCCGCCGCCCCGCCAGGGCCAGTTCGGCCAATGTGGCGGGGTCGCTCACTCCCGCGGCGTCGGCGACGACCCGGGCGGCTTCCAGGTCGAGTTCGTTGCTGGGGAGGTAGGGCCGGCCGCCGTCGAGAACGCGGCGCTGTTCGCGTTCGATGTGCTGCTGCCACAGCGACAACAGCCGCTCGGTCCCGGACTCGTCGAGCGACGCGTCGAGTTCGCGAATGCCCGCGCGGAGACCGGCGGGTTCGTCGACGAGTGTGCCGAGCACGTCGAACACGACGGCATCGATCGCTAGCGGTGACACGGGCGAGGCCTCCTTGACGAAGCCGGGAGGGCGGGTTCGTACGGGCCCCGCGGCGGCGCATCGGTCTGCTCAGAAGAGGTACTCGCCGGGCATGCCGGCGGCCTGCCGGATCCAGCCCGCAAGGAGCCTCTCCTCGGGTTCGTCGCCCTCGTGGATGTCGAGGTAGCGCACGTGCTCGTGCTTGGAGTCGCCCGGGGGCAGCGGATCCAGCGACGAGCCGTTGTGCCAGGTCACCCTCACGTACCTCGTGAAGCAGTGGAAACTGAGGAACCACCCGTTGCCCTCGGTGCCGTAGAAGGGCGAGTTCCAGCGAACGGCTTTGCGCACGCCGGGCACGGTACGCACGATGACGTCATCCAGGCGCCGGCCGGCATCGCCTTTCCAGCCCGGCATCGCGTCGAGGTAGGCCTGCACGGGCCCCTCCCCGTCGCCCTTCGGGATCTGGGGGTTGCCGCCCGACAGCAGTCGAGGCTTCTGCGATGGCTGATCTGCCATGCGCTGATGCTAATGGCGGTGGCCGAATCCGCCGTGGCCCGCGTTGTTGCGATCGAGGCACGGCCGGCGCCGCCCCGTCTCCGCCTTGAGGCGGGGGCTTTCCAGCCCGGCCCGTCCAGGGGACGACCGCCTCCTTCTCAAGACCGTCCACCAGGACCGAGGGAGAAACAGCCATCGAATCCCGCCTCCCCTGCTGTCCCGCCTGACCACTTTGGGCTGGGGCGGCGCATACTGAACTCACGATGACGAAGCCACCCGCGCCTCGGCGCCATCTGCCCACAAGCCCCTTCAAAGCTCCGGTCGAGCCGTTGGTCAAGGACTTCGCGCTGGGAGACCGCGTCTCACATGACCGGTACGGCCTCGGCACGATCATCGGCGTCGAGGAGGGGCTCGCCATGCTTGTCAACTTCGGCTCTCTCCAGGCCCGGATCGTCAGCCCGTACACGGGAATGGACAAGCTCTGACGTCGTGTCCCGGACGTCCACACGCCGTACCCGGTCAGATCTTGTCCAGGCGGGATTGTCGCCGGTCTGGTCCGGGGGGTTGACCCGAGACCTCATGGTGCTAATAGTGCTAGCACCATGAGGTGGGTAATCGATCATTCGTCGCGGGAGCTGCTTCAGCACCAGATCGCCGGTTGCGTCCGTCAGGACGTGGCTTCGGGGGAGCTGGCGGTCGGCGAGCAGCTTCCTCCGGCGGCCGAGCTGGCGGAGGCCCTGTCGGTCGACCGCAACACCGTGCTTGCCGCCTACCGGCAGCTGCGGGACGAGGGCCTGCTGGAGTTCCGCCGGGGCCGCGGGGCGCGGGTCGCGTCCGCTGCCACGGAGCCCGCCCCGGTCACCGAGGCGGCTCAGGCGCTGGTGGCCGTTGCCCGCCGGCACGGGCTCGGACGCAGCGAATTGATCCGCCTCATCGAGAAGTTGACGTGACCTACCGAGAGGACGGTGCCCGGTGATGGCATCCGCACTGACCGGCCGGGGCCGGTACTCGATCTACACGGGACGGGTCACGAACTGGCCCCTGGTGGTTCTCAGCGTCGTGCCGATGGCGCCGCTCCTGGTCATGGGGGGTTCGTCGAACGAGAGTTGGCGCGGCTTCGCGGTACCGCTGCTGGTGGCGGCCGCCGTGGGGCTCGTGAACGCGCTGACCGGGTCCAGCGTCCGGACGACGGCGGGTCCCAACGGGATTTCGGTCAGGTTCGGGCCGCTCGGGTGGCCGCGCTGCACCTACGGCCTCGAAAGGGTCGAGCGCGCAGAGGTGATCGATCTCCCCCCGTGGTACGTGGCCTTCGGGTTCTGGTGGACCCCTCGCCGTACGTATTGCACGGTCCGCTCCGGGCCGGCCTTGCGGCTGACCTTGCGCACCGGCCGAACCGTGACCGTCACCGTGCCGGACGCCCGCGCGGCTCTCGCCGCGATCCACGAGGCCAAGTCTGCTTGAGGAGAGAGCGCCCAACGGCGCCATCTCCGGCGCACCGCACAGCGCGGAATGATCTCGTCAGGGACCGTGGCTCACTCTTCGGAAGGCGCGACCTCGGTCCTCGCGTCACGGGAGTGCGTTGACAGCAGCGTGGACGGGGCGTTGGTGTGCGAGGAAGTCGGTGCTGTCCGCCCATTGATCCACACTTCCGGACAGGGGCAGGGTCCGCAGCTCAGGTTCAGCGACAGTGTCGAAGAGGGCGTCGGCGAAGCGCTCAGCGTGCAGGACCTGGAACGGCCGGCTGTGGTACGGCCGACGCGTCGGGTCCACGGGTTCCGCGATCCCGGTCTCGTTCTGCAGCCTGGCCACGATCTCGTACGCGTCGCACAGGTGGCGTTCCCTTGCGGGATACTCCGTCGCTGTCAGCGCGCCCCGAAGCGACGGCGTCAGTTCCCCCGCGGCCGGCAGGCGCCCGAACGCGCTCCCAAGCCACTTGCTGTACGGCGTATATCGCCGCTGGAGGAGAAGGCACAACCGCATCAGGTCGCGCACCAGCCGCCCCGCGACGACCGAAGACCCGATGTCGTCCCCAACCTCCGCGCAGCGCCCGACGAACGCCTCTTCCTGGGAAATCCGCTGCCACTGGCAGGCCAGCAGATACCGCCACACCTGATCGGGATACCAGGCCAGCCGCCGCCGTGCTGCGCTCAATGCGCCCGGTCCCTCGTGGAACACCGCGCCGCCGGTGACTTCGGCGAGCTTCTGCTGCGGCATCGCCAGCCACGTGCGGATGGTGGGTTCGGCAGTCTCGCCGTCGATGCCGAGCTGAGTGTTCAGCCACCCGCCGACGTCCGCCACTGAGACGCGGTGGTTGACCGGGCCGTCGGTGGTCGCCATGTGACCGACAGGGTCGCTCGGGTCGTCGTGGCTGAAGTGTGTCGGCCACCCCCGCACTTGCTTGGGCAACCGGTCTGACAGGAGCCGGCGCAGGTCAGACCCGTGGGCGATGTCCTCCGGCACCAGGAACAGATCCAGTCGCGGACCCCACTCGTGGTCCGCCGACCGCGCCGTGTCGAAGCCGAGCACTTCGGATCCAGCGCCGACGCGTGCGGCCGCGTACCGGAGTCCCGGGTACTCGCTGTCGAGGATCGGTCGCACCGCGTCCTCGTAGAAGACCCGTGACAACTCAAGACCCGGGATGAACTCAGCGGCAGTCATGGTGCGATCAGCCTGCCGAGTTCAGCTCCCGAGGGCCACCGGGTATCAGTCCTGGGGCCTTGGCGCGACCCCCACCGGGCAGCTCACGCCCGTCCCCCCGATCCCGCAGTACCCCGCCGGGTTCTTGTCCAGGTACTGCTGGTGATAGCCCTCCGCCGGGTAGAAGGGGCGGGGTTCGGCGGGGAGGATCTCCGTGGTGATCGTGGCGTGGCCCGCCGAGGTGAGGACCTTCTGGTACGCGTCGCGCGAGGCCTCCGCCGCGGCCTGCCGGCCGGGGCCGTGCGTGAAGATCGCCGAGCGGTACTGGGTGCCCGTGTCGTTGCCCTGGCGGAAGCCCTGCGTGGGGTTGTGGGACTCCCAGAAGAGCTTGAGGAGGGAGTCGTAGGAGATCCGCGCGGGGTCGTAGACCACGCGCACCGTCTCCGTGTGCCCCGTCATGCCGGAGCAGACCTCTTCGTACGTCGGGTTGGGAGTGACGCCGCCCTGGTAGCCGACGAGGGTCGTCCAGACGCCTTCGGCGCGCCAGAAGATCCGCTCGGCTCCCCAGAAGCAGCCCATGGCGAAGTCCGCCACTTCAAGGCCCTCCGGGTAGGGGCCGAGCAGTGGGCTGCCGAGGACGGTGTGCCGCTCGGGAACGCTGAATTGGCGCTCGGGGCGGCCCGGAAGGGCCTCGTCCGCGGTCGGGAGGCGATTCTTGTGGCTGCCGAACAGCATGGCTGAACTCCCGTCGTACGTATGCGTGTCGTGCCGGTCAGGCGCCCGGCCCGGGACTCTTCCCGTCCCGGTGCCCCGCTGACGGGGAGGCGGCGGGGGAGGCGGAGCCCGAGGCGCCGCCGCCGTCGCGAGGGCCGCCCGGCGGGGCCTCCTCGAAGTCGACCTTCTGCATGTGCCGGTTCATCGACTTCATGAGCATCCACACCACGACGCCCATCACGGCGAAGACGATGAAGCCGAGAACGCCGGGCGTCACCTTGTTCTCATCCAGGTCCTTCGCCAGCGGAAGGACCTGGGCGACGGCCGTCTGGGCCGGACTCGTCAGGGTCATGTCTTCAATTGTCGCGGATGCCGGCGAAGAGGTCGTCCTCGGGTACGGAGGTATCCACAAGGGACTTCGCGAGCTCGTACTCCTCCGTCGGCCAGACCTCCCGCTGGAACTCCAGCGGGACGCGGAACCAGCCGCCGTCGGGATCGATCTGCGTGGCGTGGGCGATGAGCGCCTTGTCGCGGATCTCGAAGAAGTCGCCGCACGGCACGTACGTGGTGATCGTGCGCTCGCGGCCCATCGACTTCCACCGCTCCAGCCACTCTCCGTAGGGGGAGTCCAGCCCGCGGTCCAGCAGCCCCTTGTGCAGGGCCTCGGTGCGCGGGCGGTTGAAGCCCTGGTTGTAGTAGATCTTCCGCGGCTGCCACACCGGCCCGGCCTCCGGATACCTCTCCGGGTCGCCCGCCGCATCGAAGGCCGCCATCGAGATCTTGTGGGTCATGATGTGGTCGGGGTGCGGGTAGCCGCCGTTCTCGTCGTACGTCGTCATCACGTGCGGCTTGAACTCCCGGATCAGGCGCACGAGGGCGCCCGCGGCGACGTCCACGTCCTGGAGGGCGAAGCAGCCCTCCGGCAGCGGCGGCAGCGGATCCCCCTCGGGCAGCCCTGAGTCGACGAAGCCGAGCCAGGCCTGCTTGACGCCGAGGATCTCCCGGGCCTCGTCCATCTCCTTCTTGCGGACCTCGTGGATGTGCTCCTCGATGTACGGGTCGCCCTGGAGTTTGGGGTTGAGGATCGAGCCCCGCTCGCCCCCTGTGCAGGTCGCGACCAGCACGTCCACCCCCTCGGATACGTACTTGGCCATCGTGGCCGCACCCTTGCTCGACTCGTCGTCGGGATGCGCGTGGACGGCCATCAGTCGCAGCTGCTCAGTCAAGACTCGGTCCTCGTAACTCGTCATGGCGGGGCGACACCTATAGTGACCGAATCGGCATCCCGATGTATTCCCTATTCCTCCGCCCCCTCGATGCGATGAAAGTGGACCCGGCCATGGCTGACGCGCGATCCGTGGACGACGTGCGGCACGCTCCCGCTGCCGGCGGCCCGCCCGAGGGGCGTTACGGGGCGCGCTCGGGCCTCGGCGGCGACGCGCGCAGCGACCGGAGACTGAAGATCGTCGGGGCTGTGCTCGGTGTGCTGGGGCTCGCGGGGGTCGCCTGGTTCGGAGTCGACTACATCGGCGGGCAGCCCGTGAGCGGGCAGGTGATCAAGTTCAAGGTCGTCTCCAGTCGTACGGTGGAAGTGCACCTCGAGGTCCGCAAGGACGCGGACGCCCAGGGCGTCTGCACACTGCGTGCACGGGCGGCCGACGGAGGCGAGGTCGCGCGGAAGGACGTGCCCGTCGCGCGCGGCGCCGAGCGGGTCGACACCGTGGCCTCCCTGCGGACCACGAGGCGCGCGACGAGCGCGGAACTGCTGGGCTGCGAACCGCGGGAAACCGAAGGTCACTGAGACCGTACGCAGCGTTCGGCCTTCTTCCCTTTTCCACCTGAATTGTTAGGCTCGTAGTTTCCGCCCCACCCTGAAGGCGCAGCCCCTGGGCAGGGCGATGTTTTTATTCCCAGTACCGACGAGGAGCACCTGTGACCCAGACCAGCGACAACGTCACCTGGCTCACCCAGGAGGCGTACGACCAGCTCAAGGCCGAGCTGGAGTACCTGTCGGGTCCTGCACGTACCGAGATCTCGAAGAAGATCGAGGCAGCTCGCGAAGAGGGTGACCTCCGCGAGAACGGCGGGTACCACGCGGCCAAGGAGGAGCAGGGCAAGCAGGAGCTGCGTGTGCGGCAGCTCGAACAGCTGCTGGAGAACGCCAAGGTCGGCGAGGCTCCCGCGGACACCGGAGTGGTGGCGCCGGGCATGGTCGTCACGATCGCCTTCGACGGCGACGAGGACGACACGGTGACCTTCCTGCTCGCGTCGAGGGAGTACGCGAGCTCGGAGATCGAGACGTACTCGCCGCAGTCCCCGCTGGGCAGCGGCGTGAACGGCAAGAAGGTCGGTACGGACGCCGAGTACGAACTGCCCAACGGCAAGCTGGCGTCGGTGAAGATCCTGGAGGCGAAGCCGTACCAGGGCTGACGCGCGGGACGCCGCGAGGGCCGGCCTTCCACCGGCCGTCCGTACGCGTCCCGGAACCGGATACCGCAGTGCCGGACACAGCAGTGGAGGCAGAGACGAATGGGCCCCGGCCGGAGCGGCCGGGGCCCATGCTGCGCAACGCGCCGGAAGGCGTCAGCCCGTCGCGGACTTGTACTTGCGCACCGCCAGGGTGCGGAAGAACGCGATGATCAGGATCGACCAGATCAGCGAGGCCCAGCCCGGGTGCTGCATCGGCCACGCCTCGGGCACCGGGTAGTTCGGCGGGAGGTTGCCGAACAGCTCGCGGCAGGCCTGCACCGTGGCGCTGAACGGGTTCCACTCGGCGAAGTGCCGCAGCACCGTCGGCATGTTCTGCGAGGGGACGAAGGCGTTCGAGATGAACGTCAGGGGGAAGAGCCAGATCAGCCCGCCGGAGGTGGCCGCCTCGGGTGTGCGGACGGTCAGACCGATCAGCGCGCCGATCCACGTGAACGCGTACCCGAGGAGCAGCAGCAGGCCGAAACCGGCGAGCACCCTCAGCCCGTTCTCATGGGTGCGCCAGCCGACGAGCAGCGCGACGAGCGCCAGCACTATCAGCGTGAGCCCCGTCTGCACGAGGTCGGCGAGCGTACGGCCCGTGAGCACCGCGCCGCGGGCCATCGGCAGCGAACGGAACCGGTCGATGAGGCCCTTGTGCATGTCCTCGGCGATCCCGGCGCCCGCTCCCGCCGTGGCGAACGTGACGGTCTGGGCGAAGATGCCGGCCATCAGGAACTCGCGGTACAGGCCCGGGTCCAGGCCGGCTCCCGGGAGGTTGATGGAGCCGCCGAAGACGTAGCTGAAGAGCACCACGAACATGATGGGCTGGAAGAGCCCGAAGACGACGACCTCGGGGATGCGCAGCATCCGGATGAGGTTGCGCTTGGCGACCGTGAGCGAGTCGCGTACGGACTGACGGAGGCCGCCTCCGGCCGAAGCCGCCGGGGTGGGAGCCGTCGGTGCCGCGGTAGTGGCAGTCACTTGACGGCCTCCTTCTGCTGCTTCTGCTGCTTCCTGTCCTTGCGCTTCTGCTTCTTGTCCGCCGTGCCGTCGCCGGCGTCCGCCTTGCCGCCGTTCTCGTCGCGCTCCTCGGCCGCGTGGCCGGTGAGCGTGATGAAGACGTCGTCGAGGGTGGGGCGGCGCAGGCCGATGTCGTCGATCTCGACGCCCCGGCCGTCCAGTTCGCGGATGACTTCGGCGAGCAGCTTCGCGCCGCCGGTGACGGGGACGGTGAGCCTGCGGGTGTGCTGTTCGACGGTGACGCCGTCCGGGCCGGTGCCCGGCAGGCGGTGCTTGGCGAGGATGGTCTCCGCCGTGGCGATCTCGTCGCGGTCGTGCACGACGACCTCGATGCGCTCGCCGCCCATCTGGGCCTTGAGCTGGTCGGACGTGCCGCGGGCGATGATCTTGCCGTGGTCGACCACGGCGATGTCGTGGGCGAGGCGGTCGGCCTCCTCCAGATACTGCGTGGTGAGCAGGAGGGTGGTGCCTCCGGCGACCAACTCCTCGATGACCTCCCACAGTTGAAGCCGGTTCCGCGGGTCGAGGCCCGTGGTCGGCTCGTCCATGAACATCACCGGAGGACGGACGACGAGGGCCGCCGCGAGGTCGAGACGCCGGCGCATGCCGCCCGAGTACGTCTTGGCCGTACGGTCGGCGGCGTCCGCGAGGTTGAAGCGCTCCAGCAGCTCGCCGGCCCTCTTCTTCGCGTCGCGCGCGGAGAGCTGATAGAGCTGCCCGACCATACGGAGGTTCTCCCTGCCGGTCAGATACTCGTCGATGGCGGCGAACTGGCCGGACAGGCCGATCGAACGCCGCACCTCGTTGGGCTGCTTGAGGACGTCGAGCCCCGCCACGACAGCCTTGCCGCTGTCGGGCTGGATGAGGGTGGTGAGCACCCGCACGGCAGTGGTCTTGCCGGCGCCGTTGGGCCCGAGCAGACCCAGCACAGTGCCCTCGGGGACATCGAGGTCGACGCCGTCCAGTGCCCTTACCTCGCCGAAGGTCTTCACGAGACCCTCGGCGTAAATGGCGCCTGGCATAAGTGGGCTCCCAGTTATGGAGAAGTAACGGTGAATGTAGAGCAGGCCGGACATGTCCGGCATCCGGAAGTAACGGACGTTCTGCAAGCCGGTAGGCAAGCAGTATGAGTGAACGCGATACATCGCGTCAACCGATTGCGATAACTCGCGATAGTCGCGAGTGCGCGGTGTGAAACGCGGGCCGTGGTGCCGGGCGCCGGAGCGGTGAACGTACCTGCCCGTCCGCCTCGTTCGGCTTCCCCGGTTCTCTCCCCCCTCTGTCTCTCCCCCCTTGTCTCCGTTCCGCCGGTGGCGTCAGCGGGTCAGAACCACTGTGTATCCGGCCGTGCGCAGCTTCGCCGCGACCTCGGTGCAGTGCTCGGGTCCCTTGGTCTCCAAGTGCAGCTCCACCTCCACCTCGTCGAGCCCGAGCCGCGGATCGGTCCGTACATGGCTCACGTCGAGGACGTTAGCGTCCGCCACTGACAACTCCTTCAGCAGCGCCGCCAGAGCCCCCGGCCGGTCCGTCAGGCGCAGCCTCAGCGACAGATAGCGGCCCGCGGCGGCCATGCCGTGCCGCAGCGTCTGCTGGAGCACCAGCGGATCGACGTTGCCTCCCGAAAGCACCGCGACGACGGGCCCCTCGACCGACTCCGGCCGCGAGAGGAGGGCGGCCACCGGGCTCGCCCCCGCCGGCTCCACCACCATCTTCGCCCGTTCCAGGCAGAGCAGCAGCGCGCTGGAGAGGGCGTCTTCGGACACCGTACGGACCTCGTCGACCAGGTCGCCAACGATTTTGAACGGCACGTCGCCGGGCCGGCCCACCTTGATCCCGTCGGCCATCGTCGCGACCGAGTCCAGCACCACCGGCTTCCCGGCCGCGAGCGACGGCGGATACGCCGCCGCCCCCTCCGCCTGCACGCCGACGATCCGTACGTCCGGCCGCAGCTCCTTGACCGCGACCGCGATGCCCGCGATCAGACCGCCGCCTCCGACGCCCACCACGATCGTGCGCACCTCGGGGCACTGCTCCAGGATCTCCAGCCCGAGCGTGCCCTGTCCGGCCACCACGTCGGGGTGGTCGAAGGGGTGGATGAAGACGGCGCCCGTCTCTTGCGCGTACTCCTGCGCCGCCCGCAGCGTCTCGTCGACGACCTGACCGCGCAGCCTCACCTCGGCGCCGTAGTCGCGGGTCGCGGCCACCTTGGGCAGCGGGGCGCCCTCCGGCATGAACACCGTCGAGGCCACCCCCAGCAGCGAGGCCGCCAGCGCGACCCCCTGGGCGTGGTTGCCCGCGCTCGCGGCGACGACGCCGCGCTCGCGCTCCCCCGGGGTGAGCCCCGCGATGCGCACGTACGCCCCGCGCAGCTTGAACGAGCCGGTGCGCTGGAGGTTCTCGCACTTGAGGTGGACGGGAGAGCCGACGAGGGAGCTGAGGTGACGGCTGCCTTCCATCGACGTCGTACGGGCCACTCCGGTGAGCGTCTTCTGTGCGGCACGCACGTCGTCGACGGTGACGGACGCGGTTACGGCTGAGCCGTCGGAGGCAGGGGAGACCATGGCGTCAGTGTCGCAGTCGGCGAGGCGGGAAGCGCCGGGTGGTTCGGGGCGGTTCGCGCAGCGGCGGTACGGGTCGCGTGGTCGCCAAGTACTCTGGGCGGCACAATCAGGTCTTTTCCGTGTCCCTTGGACTTCCCCGAAGAAGCGAGCACCCGGCATGCCCACGCAAACGGACATGATGACGATGAACAGCTCAGACCAGGCCCCGGAGCAGGCCCGCGCCGGGCATGAGGCGGAACAGGACGGCTCCGTACGCGCCGAGCGCGACGGAAGCCCGGAGAGCCCCGAAGGCCGTGTTCTCGACGCGATGCAGCACCAGGTCGCCGTCTTCGCGCGCCGGGCCGAGCAGACCCGGCTGGGCGGGATAGGCCAGGCGCGCAATTCCATGGACCGTGCCGCTTACCTGCTGCTCAACAGGCTCGACCAGGTCGGCCCGATGGGCGTCAAGGCGCTCGCTTCCGGAATGGGGATCGACTCCTCGACCGTCACCCGGCAGGTCGCGCCGCTCGTCGAGGCCGGGCTGGTCACTCGCACCACGCACCCCGAGGACGGCCGTGCCGTCGTCCTGAAGCTGTCCGCGCACGGGACGGCCCGGCTCGGGCAGGTGCGCTCCTCGCGGCGCGAGCTGATGGCGGTGCTGACGGAGGAGTGGAGCGAGGAGGACCGCGAGACGTTCTGCCGGCTTCTGACCCGCTTCAACAGCGCGATGCAGAGCATTCACCCCTCTACGGACACTCCGGAAGTACCGGCCTCTTGATTTGATCACCGCGCCTGCCGTCCTATTGCCGTACGGGAGGCGCAACGTGGGAGAGCGGCGGGCGCGAGAAGAACGCCGCCGGGCCCGGGAGTTCGAGGCGTTCGTCGCGGGCGCGGCAGGCAGACTGCTGCATGCCGCCACGCTGCTGACCGCCGAACCCTTCGGCGCCGCTCCGGCCGCGGAGGACCTGCTTGTCGGCGCCCTGTCGCGTACGTACGCGGACTGGGACCGCCTGCGCGGCGAGGACCCGTACGAGCACACGCGGCAGGATCTCGCCGCCCACTTCGCGCACACCGCCCGGCGCTACCGGCGCCCGCGCGGCGGCCTGCTGGACCGGCTGCCGCCCCAGGAGCGGCTGATGCTGGTGCTGCGGCTGTACGAAGGGGTGGCGGAGGAACAGGTCGCCGCCTCGCTCGGGCTTCCGGTCGAGCGGGTGCGGGCGCTGTGCACGCGCGGAATGGCGGCCGTTCTCAGCCGCGAGGCGGACGGCAAGACGGGCGGCAGCACGGACGGCAGGCCGAGCGGCGGCAGGCCAGGGCGCGGAACCACCTCGGACGCGGCACCCGCCGGGGCGTCCGGGACGGCGCTCGGGGCGGCGGCCCACTTCGCCTCCCGCCTCCGCGGCGGCCTGCGCCACCGGGGAGCGGCGGCCGCACGGCAAGCCACTACGGCACGCGCCGTCCCGCAGCGCGACGGCGCGGGACGCGAGCCGAAGGGGGCCACGTGAGACTGCCCGACCGCAAGGAGAGCGAGGTGCGCGGCCTGCTGGAGTCCGTGCCGCCCGCTCCCGTGCCCCCCGACCTCGCCGAACGCGCCCTGGTGCGCGGGCTGCGCACGGCGCACCGGCGGCGCACCGCGGCGCTGCTGCTCTGGGCGTTCTTCGCCGCGGCCGTCGCCTTCGCCGTCTGGGCGGCAATCACCGAGCCCTGGGCCGGACCGTCCGTGCAGACGACGCCGCCCCTCGGCTGGTAGGAGCCCGGCAGGCAACTGGCAACTGGCAACTGGCAACAGGCAACTGGCAACAGGCAACTGGCAGGCAACTGGCAGGCAACTGGCAGGGAGGGGCGGCACGTTCGTGCGTCTCTGACGTCCGCGCGGTGTCAGTCCAGCGCCTGCCGCAGGTCCGCCAGCAGGTCCTCCACCGACTCGATCCCCACGGAGAGCCGCACCAGATCCGCCGGCACCTCCAGCGCCGAGCCCGCCGCCGACGCGTGCGTCATGCGTGCCGGGTGCTCGATGAGCGACTCGACGCCGCCCAGCGACTCCCCGAGCGTGAACAGCCGCGCGCGGTCGCACACCCGCACGGCCGCCTCCTCGCCGCCGGCCACCCGGAAGGAGACCATCCCGCCGAAGGCGCGCATCTGCTTCGCCGCCGTCTCGTGCCCGGGGTGCGAGGGCAGGCCGGGGTAGTAGACCTGCGTCACCGCCGGGTGCGCCTGGAGCATCTCGGCCACGCGGGAGGCGTTCGAGCTGTGCCGCTCCATCCGTACGGCCAGCGTCTTCGTGCCCCGCATGACCAGCCAGGAGTCGAACGGGCCCGACACTCCGCCCATCGCGTTCTGGTGGAAGGCGATCTCCGCGGCCAGTTCGGCCTCGTCCAGTACGAGGGCGCCGCCCACGACGTCCGAGTGGCCGCCCATGTACTTCGTCGTCGAGTGCACGACGACGTCCGCGCCGAGGGCGAGCGGCTGCTGGAGATACGGGCTCGCGAAGGTGTTGTCCACGACCAGCCGTGCGCCCGCGCCGTGCGCGATCTCGGCGAGGACGGCGATGTCGCTGATGCCGAGCAGCGGATTGGACGGCGTCTCCACCCACACCGCCTTCGTACGGTCGCGCAGCGCGGCCCGGACCGCCCCCGGGTCGGACGTGTCGGCCACCGACCACTCCACGCCCCAGCGTTCCGCGACCCGCGCGAAGAGGCGGAAGGTGCCGCCGTAGGCGTCGTTCGGGATCACCACGTGGTCGCCCGGGACGAGCAGGGTCCGCAGCAGGCAGTCCTCGGCGGCCATGCCGGAGGCGAACGCGAAGGCGTTGCGGCCGCCCTCCAGGGCGGCGAGGTTCTGCTCGAGTGCCGTGCGGGTCGGGTTCGCGGAACGGCTGTACTCGTAACCGCCGCGCAGGCCCCCGACGCCGTCCTGCTTGTACGTGGACACCTGGTAGATCGGCGGTACCACCGCCCCCGTGGCGGGGTCGGCGGTCTGCCCCGCGTGGATCGCGAGGGTCTCGAAGCTGTGGGGCGTGTGCCCGCTGTCGCGCTGGTCGCTCATGGGGCGAGGGTAATCCGCCGTACGGTGTAGTCGGAGCGGCTCGGGCGAACCGCCCCGCACGATTACGCCCGTCACGTCCGCACCATGTCCCGCACGCGTACCAACGGGGAGACAGCAGCCATGGAAGCCCTGCTCGTGCTGATCGCACTCACCGCCGTCTTCGGCGTCCTCGTCGCGCCCGCCATGCGCCGGCGGCGGCAGCGCCTCCAGGGCGCGCAGGGAGTCGCCCGCGCCATAGAGCCGGGCACCGGCTACGGCTTCGTGCCGACAGAGCAGCTCGACGTACGACTGCCGGGCCCCGACCACGAGTTCACCGAGGCGCTGGAGGAGACCCAGCGGACCCAGGACTGGCAGCCCGTCGCCCGGCTGCTGGCCCTGACCGGGGACGAGTGGGAGCTGCGCTGGCAGCGCGTGCAGTCGATGGCGGGCGCGGCGGCGATGGAGCTGGCGCAGGCGCGCGCGCTCGGCGCCCCCGAGTCGCCGGCCCGCGGCAAGGACGGCTCCGGCGCCGCCGTCTCCTTCAGCAAGGAGCCGGGCCTGCGGGACGCGAGCTGGCTGCGCGAGTGGCGTACGCAGCAGCCCGGCGACGCGGGCGGCGCCCAGGTCTACGCGCAGTTCCTGGTCTGGCAGGCCGTCTCCGACACCTCCTCCCCGGACCACCGCATCATCCTCGAAGAGGCCCGTACGGTCTGCGAGGAGGCGGCCCGGCTCGCCCCCGACGACCCCACGCCGCACATAACGGAACTCTTCATCGCGCGCCATCTCTCTTACCGGCGCGCCGACTTCGAGGAGCTGTGGGCGACGCTGCGGCGCAAGGCGCCGAACCACATGGGCGCACATCTGGCCGCGCTGCCGTACTGGTCCGAGAAGGGCAGCGGCTCGCGCGCGGAGGCCGACGCCTTCGCACAGACCGCCGCGGCCCACGCGCCCGAGGGCACGCTGCTGCCGGCGCTTCCGCTCTTCGCCGTGTACGAGCATCTGCCGGAGGTCAACGTCGTGCGCGGCCTCTACCAGAGCGAGGAGATCGAGAAGGCCGTGGAGGCCGCCGAGTACGCGGTCGACCAGGTCGAGGGCGACCATCCCGTGCGTCCGCACGTCCTGCATCTCCTGATCTGCTTCCTCGTACGGGCGGAGCGGTACGGCGAGGCGATGGAGGCGCTGCGCGTCGTCGACGGCTATGTCGGCGCGATGCCGTGGGCCGACTCGGGCGACCCGGCCGCGCACTACACGGCGTACCGCGCGCTGGCGGTCTCGGGCTGGGAGGCGACGGGCGGGGACCGGGCCCAGATCTGACGGCACGGGCCGCGACCCGAGCAGCGACCCGAGCAGCGACCCATGCCGCGACCCCGGCCGCGCGGCAGGCACCGGGAGCCGCGTCCGGCAGCACGTCAGGCACGATGGAGGGATGGCGAACCGACTCGCGGACGAGACGAGCCCGTACCTCCTCCAGCACGCCGGGAACCCGGTCGACTGGTGGCCCTGGTCGGAGGCCGCCTTCGAGGAGGCGCGCAGGCGGGGCGTGCCGGTGCTCCTCAGCGTCGGATACGCGAGCTGCCACTGGTGCCACGTCATGGCGCACGAGAGCTTCGAGGACGACGCCACCGCCGAGTACCTCAACTCGCACTTCGTCTCCGTCAAGGTCGACCGCGAGGAGCGTCCCGACGTCGACGCCGTCTACATGGAGGCCGTGCAGGCGGCCACCGGGCAGGGCGGATGGCCGATGACCGTCTTCCTCACGCCCTCCGCCGAGCCCTTCTACTTCGGCACGTACTTCCCGCCCGCGCCCCGCCACGGCATGCCCTCCTTCCGGCAGGTGCTGGAGGGCGTCGCCACCGCCTGGTCCGACAGGCGCGAGGAGGTCGCCGACGTGGCGGGCCGGATCGTGCGGGACCTCGCCGCGCGCGGCATCCACTACGAGCAGCCGCAGCCGCCCGGCCCGGAGGAGCCGGCCACCGCGCTGCTGGAGCTGACGCGCGAATTCGACGCGGAGCGGGGCGGGTTCGGCGGAGCGCCGAAGTTCCCGCCGTCGATGGCGCTGGAGTTCCTGCTGCGCCACCACGCCCGTACGGGCTCCGGCGGCGCGCTCGAGATGGTCCAGGCCACCTGCGAGGCGATGGCCCGCGGCGGCATCTACGACCAGCTCGGCGGAGGCTTCGCCCGCTACTCCGTGGACGCCGGCTGGGTCGTCCCGCACTTCGAGAAGATGCTCTACGACAACGCCCTCCTGTGCCGCGTGTACGCGCACGCCTGGCGCACCACCGGCTCGGACCTGGCCCGCCGGGTCGCCCTGGAGACCGCGGACTTCATGGTGCGCGAACTCGGCACGTCCCAGGGCGGGTTCGCGTCGGCGCTCGACGCCGACAGCGGCGACGGCGACGGCGGGCACCGCGAAGGCGCCTACTACGTGTGGACTCCGGCCCAGCTGACCGAGGTCCTCGGCGAGCGGGACGGGGAGTGGGCGGCCGGGTACTTCGGCGTCACGGAGGAGGGCACGTTCGAGGAGGGCGCCTCCGTACTCCAGCTCCGCGACGGCGCGCACCTCTCCGACGCGAGCCGGCTGGCGTCCGTACGGGAGAGGCTGCTGCGCGCCCGTGAGCAGCGGCCGCGCCCCGCCCGTGACGACAAGGTCGTCGCCGCCTGGAACGGGCTCGCGGTCGCCGCCCTCGCCGAGACCGGCGCGTACTTCGAACGTCCCGACCTGGTCGAGGCCGCGTCCGCCGCCGCGCGTCTGCTGGCCGACGTGCACATGAACGGCGACGGCCGCCTCGTGCGCACCTCGCGCGACGGCACGGCCGGCCCCAGCGCCGGCGTCCTGGAGGACTACGCGGACGTGGCCGAGGGCCTGCTCAGCCTCTACTCCGTTACGGGAGAGGCCGGTTGGCTCGACAAGGCCGGCGTACTCCTGGACACCGTGCTGGGCCACTTCACCGATGCCGACGGCACGCTCTACGACACCGCCGACGACGCCGAGGCCCTCATCCGCCGCCCGCAGGACCCGACCGACAGCTCGACGCCGTCGGGCTGGACGGCCGCCGCGCACGCCCTTCTCTCGTACGCCGCCTACACCGGCAGCTCCCGCCATCGCGAGGCAGCCGAGCGGGCCCTCGGCATCGTGCGCGCCCTCGCGCCGCGGGCTCCGCGCTTCATCGGCTGGGGTCTCGCCGCGGCGGAGGCCGCACTCGACGGCCCCCGCGAGGTCGCGGTGGTCGGCCCGCACACCGACCCCGGCACGGGCACGCTGCACCGTACGGCGCTGCTCGCGACGGCGCCCGGCGCGGTGGTCGCGCTGGGCGAACCGGGTTCGGAGGCGGCGCTGGACGTGCCGCTGCTGCGGGACCGTCCCCTGCTGGACGGGAACCCCACGGCGTACGTGTGCCGCAACTTCACGTGCGACGCACCGACGGCCGACCCGGAGGTACTGGAGCGCTCACTGCGGACCTGAGGCGTGAGCACGGGCGGAGAGCGGCTTCCGGGCCGTACGCCGGGTGGCAAATAACACGTGGCCGCGCACCAGGTCAGCCCGTAGGGTGGCGGAATGCAGGTGATCCAGTCGACGAAGCTCGCAAACGTCTGTTACGAGATCCGGGGCCCGGTCCTGGAGGAGGCGATGCGGCTTGAGGCGGCAGGCCACCGCATCCTCAAGCTCAACACCGGCAACCCGGCGCCCTTCGGCTTCGAGTGCCCGCCGGAGATCCTCGAGGACATGATCCGCAACGTCGGCGAGGCCCACGGCTACGGCGACGCGAAGGGGCTCCTCTCGGCCCGCCGCGCGGTGATGCAGCACTACCAGACGCAGGGCATCGAGCTCTCCGTCGAGGACATCTACCTCGGCAACGGCGTCTCCGAGCTGATCCAGATGTCGATGCAGGCGCTGCTCGACGACGGCGACGAGGTCCTCGTCCCGGCCCCCGACTACCCGCTGTGGACGGCCTCGGTCTCCCTCTCCGGAGGCAAGGCCGTGCACTACCGCTGCGACGAGCAGTCCGACTGGATGCCGGATCTGGCCGACGTCGAGCGCAAGGTCACCGACCGCACCAAGGCGCTCGTCGTCATCAACCCGAACAACCCCACCGGCGCCGTCTACGACGAGGAGATCCTGCGCGGCCTCACGGACATCGCGCGGCGTCACGGCCTGATCGTCTACTCCGACGAGATCTACGACAAGATCCTCTACGACGGCGCCACCCACACCCCGACCACCGTCGTCGCGCCGGACCTGCTGACCGTCACCTTCAACGGCCTGTCCAAGGCGTACCGGGTGGCCGGGTACCGCAGCGGCTGGATGGCCGTGTGCGGCCCGAAGGACCATGCGCAGAGCTACATCGAGGGCCTGACGATCCTCGCCAACATGCGCCTGTGCGCGAACATGCCGGGGCAGCACGTGGTGGCGGCCGCGCTGGGCGGGCGGCAGTCGATCAAGGACCTGGTGCTGCCGGGCGGCCGGCTTCTGGAGCAGCGCGACAAGGTGCACGATCTGCTCACGCAGATCCCCGGTGTGACGTGTGTGAAGCCGAAGGGCGCGATCTACGCGTTCCCGCGGCTCGACCCGAAGGTCCACAAGATCAAGGACGACCGGGAGATGGTCCTCGATCTGCTGCGCGCCGAGCAGATCATGATCGTCCACGGCACCGGGTTCAACTGGCCGGACCCCGACCACTTCCGCATCGTCAACCTGCCGCCGGCGAAGGAACTGGAGGACGCGGTGACCCGCATCGGCGCCTTCCTCGAGGGCTACAGCCAGCCGTGATCTCGCGGGGCGCGACCGTGGCGCCCCCGGAGTGGCCCGTCATCTCTCCCTGTCCTGCTGTGCCTTGCCATTGCCCTGGCCCTGTTCTGCCGTGCCCCGCCAGTTGCCAGCTGCTCGCTGCGCCTGCCCGGATCCGCGGCCGCGCCGCGGCGGGCCACTTGTCGTCGGGCCGTGAAATGTACACGGCTCAACTTTAGACGGAGTCTAAGTTAGGCTGGCATCCAGGCGACGTCACGCAGGAGGCCGACCATGTACGAACCGATCCGCAGCAAGTCGGTACATGCCATGGCCGAGTCCGACTTTCCCCACCGCTCGCGCGAAGAGGAGCTGGACATCCGGCTGGCGGGTCACCTCACGGCGCTGCTCACGGTGACGGACGAGCTGCGCGCCCTCACCCCGTCCGCCGAACTGGACGAGGCGGCGGAGGAGTTGGCCGACCAGGTCACCCGGCTCCGCAACGGCGCGTCCCCTCAGCGTGCGGCCCCGTCCACCCCCGTCGCCGACTCCGCGCATCTCGACTCGCTGCACCACCGGGCCCACACTCTCGCGGGGCACGCGGTCGTGATCGCCACGTACCGGGACGACGAACCGGCCCTCGTTCTGGCGAGCCAGTGCCGCGACTTCCACGCGTCGGCACTCGGACTCACCGCGGCCTGAGAGGCGCGCCGACGCGGGCGGGGCCCGGGCGCGACCGCACGACGGCGCCCCTCGCGGGTCCGCGCGATGCGAACCCACGAGGGGCGACGGGAGAGTCCGAGCACGCCCTGAGGGCGGTCAGGTCAGCCCAAGCGGTCGACCAGGGCGCGGTATTCGTCCCAGAGCTCCTTCGGCGTGTGGTCGCCGAAGGTGTTGAGGTGCTCGGGGACGAGGGAGGCCTCGTCGCGCCAGACCTCCTTGTCGACCTGGAGCACGAAGTCGAGCTCCGCGTCCGACAGTCCGAGCCCGTCCCGGTCCAGCGACTCCTTCGTCGGCAGGACGCCGATGGGCGTCTCGACGCCCTCCGCGTCGCCGTTGAGCCGCTCCACGATCCACTTCAGGACGCGGCTGTTCTCGCCGAAGCCGGGCCAGACGAACTTGCCGTCCTGGTCCTTCTTGAACCAGTTGACGTAGTAGATCTTCGGCAGCTTGGCCTGGTCGGCGTTCTTGCCGACGTTGACCCAGTGCGCGAAGTAGTCGCCCATGTTGTAGCCGCAGAAGGGCAGCATCGCGAACGGGTCGCGCCGCAGCTCGCCGACCTTGCCCTCGGCGGCCGCCGTCTTCTCGCTGGCGACGTTCGCGCCGAGGAAGACCCCGTGCTGCCAGCTGAAGGACTCCGTCACGAGCGGTACGGCCGACGCGCGCCGCCCGCCGAAGAGGATCGCGGAGATGGGCACGCCCCGCGGGTCCTCCCACTCCGGCGCGATGATCGGGCACTGCCCGGCCGGTGTGGTGAAGCGGGCGTTGGGGTGGGCGGCCGGAGTCCCGGACTCGGGAGTCCAGTCGTTGCCCTTCCAGTCGGTGAGGTGTGCGGGCGTCTCCTCGGTCATGCCCTCCCACCACACGTCGCCGTCGTCGGTGAGGGCGACGTTGGTGAAGACCGAGTTGCCCCAGAGGGTCTTCATGGCGTTGGCGTTGGTGTGCTCGCCGGTGCCGGGCGCGACGCCGAAGAAGCCGGCCTCGGGGTTGATGGCGTACAGCCGCCCGTCCTCGCCGAAGCGCATCCACGCGATGTCGTCGCCGATGGTCTCGACGGTCCAGCCCTTGATGGTGGGTTCGAGCATCGCCAGGTTGGTCTTGCCGCAGGCCGAAGGGAAGGCGGCGGCAACGTACTTGGACTCCCCGCGCGGCGGCGTCAGCTTCAGTACGAGCATGTGCTCGGCGAGCCAGCCCTCGTCGCGCGCCATGACGGAGGCGATGCGCAGCGCGTAGCACTTCTTGCCGAGCAGGGCGTTGCCGCCGTAACCCGATCCGTAGGACCAGATCTCGCGGCTCTCGGGGAAGTGGGAGATGTACTTGGTGCTGTTGCACGGCCAGGGCACGTCCTGCTCGCCGGGCTCCAGCGGTGCGCCGACGCTGTGGACGGCCTTGACGAAGAAGCCGTCCTCACCGAGCTCGTCGAGGACCTGCTGCCCCATGCGCGTCATGGTGCGCATCGAGACGGCGACGTACGCGGAGTCGGTGATCTCGACGCCCAGTGCGGAGAGCGGGGAGCCGAGGGGGCCCATGCAGAAGGGGACGACGTACATGGTGCGGCCGCGCATGGAGCCGCGGAAGATCCCCCCTTCCCCGTTCTCGCCCTGGAAGACGGCCCGCATCTCGCCGGGGGCCTTCCAGTGGTTGGTGGGACCGGCGTCCTCTTCCTTCTCGGAGCAGATGAACGTGCGGTCCTCGACGCGTGCGACGTCGCTGGGGTCGGAGGCGGCGTAGTAGGAGTGCGGCCGTTTCACCGGATCGAGCTTGGTGAACGTGCCCTTCTGGACGAGCTCTTCGCACAGGCGCTCGTACTCCGACTCGGAGCCGTTGCACCAGACGATCCGGTCCGGTTCTGTGAGAGCGGCGATTTCCTCGACCCAGGAGACGAGCTCCTGGTGGCGGGTGGGAACGGGGTTGATGGCGGGAGCCGCAGAACTGCGCGCCACGATCTCTCCAGACGTTGAGGGTTCGGGCGGATAACTGCACTGGTATCCGCATTTTTTGTCTTCGTGCTTCAACTCGCCCCTTGGGGGCCGCGACCCGGATGCGTTCGTGGTGGTGCTGGGCTGGTGCGTCTGCGCGGCTCGCTCATCCGGTGTCACCCTTGCTCCTCTGAGCATGTGAGGCTATCGGCTGCCTGTCCAGATGGAAAGGATGTGTCCATCACCACTCCGATGAGCGGGTTAAGACCCGGAAGAGCGTGCCTGTAGTTACGCCCCCGTAGCTACGATGGGCCGTATGACTGACGCGCCTCGTCCGCACGAGTCCGCGAAGAGCGCGGACTCCGAACTCGGCGCGGACGGAACCGGGAAGACCGACCGCGCCGGCAGCTCCGCCGCCGCATCCCTGGAGTCGGCCGCGGCGGCGGTCAGTTCGGCCGCGTCCAGGGGCGCCGCCGCGTTCCCCGCCCTGATCAAGCCGCGGCTGCGCGGCTGGCTGCACGCCGGGATGTTCCCCGCGGTGCTCGCGGCCGGGATATTTCTCACCGCGCTCGCCGACAGCACCCGCGGCCGTATCGCCTGCGCCGTCTACACCCTGACTGCGTGTCTGCTCTTCGGCGTGAGCGCCCTGTACCACCGCGGCGAGTGGGGGCCGCGGGCCAACGCCGTACTGCGGCGGCTCGACCACGCGAACATCTTCCTGATCATCGCGGGCACGTATACGCCGCTGACGATCCTGCTGCTGCCGGACGGTTCCGGTTCGCCGCTGCTGTGGGGCGTGTGGGCGGGGGCCGTTTTCGGCATCGGCTTCCGGGTGTTCTGGGTCGGCGCACCCCGCTGGCTCTACACGCCCTGCTACATCGCGATGGGGTGGGCGGCGGTCTTCTATCTGCCCGACTTCCTGCGCGAGGGCGGCATCGCGGTGCTCGTGTGCGTGATCGTCGGCGGCCTGCTGTACAGCGCCGGGGGCGTCGTCTACGGCATCAAGCGGCCGAACCCGTCGCCTCGTTGGTTCGGGTTCCACGAGGTGTTCCACTCGTTCACGCTCGCGGCCTTCGCCGTCCACTACGTGGGGATCTCGCTGGTCGCCTACCAGCACGCGTAGCCCTCGCCGGCCCTCGCCGGGTTGCGGAGATGCGAAGACCTCCGCTGCGGCGGCGGGACGGAGCCGGCCTCCAGCGCAGCGGAGGTCTTCGCGATATCGGACTCACGGACTAGTGGGTTGTCGTCTCTGTGGCGCGGTGACGCTGAGATCCGCCGGCGGACTCCGATGCGTTCCGCGCGAAGGCGCTGACGGGGTTGGTGCAGCCGGCGACAGCCCCTGGGGGAGCGCAGTTGTCGGGGGAGTTGCCGGTGACCTGGCTCGATGTGAGCGTCACGCCGCCGGCTCCGGCGAAGATGCCGCCACCGCTGCTGGCAGCGGTGTTGCCGCTCACCTGGCTGGAGACGAACCTGGCCGTGACGCCGCAGTGGTACATGCCCCCGCCGCTCCCGCCGGCTTTGTTGCCCGTGAGTGTGGAGGAGTTGAGGCGAAGTGTGGCGGCGCCGCAGTTCTCGATACCGCCGCTGTCCGTGACGCTCGTGTTGTCCTCGACGGCGGCGGAGTTGAGGGTCGCACTGCTCTGGTTGTTGAGACCCCCTCCGAATTGACCCGTGGACTTGTTGAGCCGGAGCGCTCCGAACTGCATCGTCAGGGTCCCCGAGTTGTAGACGCCACCGCCCCTGTTGGCCTCGTTGCCGGTGACGGTGGTGCTGTTGAGCGTGAGTGTGCCCCCTTGGTTGTAGATGCCGCCGCCGAAGGTGCCGTCCGTGACGGCCTGATTGGCCCGTCCGCCGGAGACGGTCAGCCGGTTGAGGGTGAGGCTCCCCGAACCCTTGACGTGGAAGATGCGGAACTCATCGGCGGCGGCGGGTGAGCGCCGGATGGTGCTCGAGCCCTGGGAGGAGATCTGGACGTTGCCGGTGATCTCGGGGAGCCCGTCCGAGTCGTTGTCGGTGTCGTTCAGGGTGTAGGTGCAGCCGGATGCCAGGACGATGGATTCGCCTGTCACGTTGGCCAGATCGATGGCGTCTCGGAGAGCCCCGATGTCGTTACAGGGGACGACGGTTGTGGCGTGGGCCGGTGACGCGGGCAAAACTGCCAGAAACAGTCCGAGACCGATGGCGGCGCTCAGACTGCTGCGTCGAAGTGTGTTCCTCATGCCGGTGGCTTCTTCCTGTGATTCGTCCTGATCGTCTTGGCAGCCCGGGTGGTGTTCACAGGCCGGTCACGGCGCTGGGCAACACCTGAGGACCGGAGGCGGCTCGGAGGCAAATCACCCTCTGGGCGGGCGATTTCCTTTCCCCGCTGGGGGAAGATTGCCCTTTCCCGGAAATCAGAAGAGTCGGCACAGGAAATACTTCAAAATTCTGGAATAGACACTTTTATGTGCGCCTTCCGCGTGTCTCGCGCTCCCCTCGTGCGCCGCGCCGGTGCGCCCCCGGCCACCGGAAAAGCCTCCTCGGCGGCAGGCCTTCAGTGCCGCGGAGAGGGGGCCTCGGTGCGGCGGACCGAGCGTCCCGCGAGGACGTCGGTGCGGCGGCCGTCCTCGATGACGGAGCGGCCGTCGATCAGCACGTGCGGGATGCCGGTGGGCAGCACGCGCGGATCGTCGTACGTGGCGCCGGGCGCGACCGTGGCCGGGTCGAAGAGGACGAGGTCCGCGCGGTAGCCCTCGCGGACGAGGCCGCGGTCGGGGAGGCGGAGGCGGGCCGCGGGACGCGAGGTGAGACGGGCGACGCACTCCGGGAGGGAGAGCACGCCCAACTCCCGTACGTAGCGCCCGAGATACTGCGGGAAGGTGCCGTACGCGCGCGGGTGCGGCTTGTCGCCCTGGAGGATGCCGTCGCTGCCGCCGGTGTGGACGGGGTGGCGCATCATGTGCCGCACGTTCTCCTCGTGGCCCACGTGCTGGAGGATCGTCGTGCCGAGCCTGTCCTCGACGAGCAGGCGTCGTGCGGCGGTGAAGGGCTCCTCTCCGTTCTCCGCCGCCGACTGCGCGACCGTCCTGCCGACATGGGCGGCCAGCGCGGGGTCGGAGACGCCGGAGATCTCGATGGTGTCCCAGTCGATCGGGACGCCGTGGCAGCCGTCCGAGCCCTCGGCCTCCATGACGTGGCGGATGCGGCGGCAGGACTCCTCGTCCGAGAGGCGTTCGAGGATCGCCTCTGGGCCGCCCGCGCTCGCCCAACTCGGCAGCATCGCCACGAGAGTCGTGCAGCCCGCGGTGTACGGATAGGTGTCGAAGGTGATGTCGGCGCCGGCCGCGATCGCGCGGTCGAGCAGGGCCGTCAGCTCGGGCGCGCGGCCCTTGTTGACGCCGAAGTTCATGGTGGCGTGGGCGAGATGGAGAGCGCAGCCCGCCTCGCGCGTGAGCGCGATCATCTCCTCGTACGCCTCCAGGGCGCCCCGTCCGTAGGAGCGGTGGTGCGGGCAGTAGTAGCCGCCGTACGCGGCCACTGTGCGGCAGAGTTCGGTGAGTTCGGCGTCGGAGGCGTACATGCCGGGCGTGTAGGTCAGCCCGGAGGACATGCCGACCGCGCCCTGCTCCAGGCCCTCGGCGACCACGCGGCACATCGCCTCGGTCTCGGCGCGCGTCGCGGGCCGGTCGTCCCAGCCGATCACGAGCATGCGGACGCTGCCCTGCGGTACGAGGTAGGCGGCGTTGACGGCGGTGCCCTGGCGGTCGATGCGGTCCAGGTACTCGCCGACGGTGCGCCAGTCGAAGTCGAGGGCATCAGGGGAACTGTCTCCGGGCGCGCTGCCGTTCCAGCCGGTGATGGCCCTGCGCACCTCGGCGAGGGTGCGGTCGTCGACGGGCGCGTAGGACAGGCCGTCCTGGCCGACGACTTCGAGGGTGACGCCCTGCGCGGCCTTGGCCGAGTGGTCCGGGTCGCGGAGGAGGGCCAGGTCGGAGTGGGCGTGCATGTCGATGAAGCCGGGTGCGAGGGCGAGGCCCGTGGCGTCGAGCGTCCGGCGGGCTCCGGCGGGGCGGGCGCCGCGGCCCGCCGACTCGGGCGTGACGGCGGTGATGCGGCCGTCCTCGACCGCGACGTCCGCGCGGTACGGCTCCGACGTCCCGGAGCCGTCGACGACGTCCGCGTTGCGGATGAGCAGATCCATCAGGTCGTCCCTTCCGGGTGGGTGCGGGCCGCCGCCCGTCAGAAGGCTGCGCCGGTCAGAAACTCGTCAGGAGGCCGCGCTCGTCAGAAGAAGGTGCGGACGTAGCCGGTGACGGTGCCGTCCGCTGTCGTCTCGGGGATGAGCTTCCACTTGTCGAAGATCGTGCACGGGTGGGAGAGGCCGAGGGCGACCCACTCGCCGACCTCGACCGGCGCCTTCGTACGGACCCAGGCGTGCTGGTCGGAGAGGGCGGTGACCGTGAGGCCGTCCGCCGGGCGCGTCTCCCCGCCGCGGGAGCGGATCGTGTGGGGCTGGGGGAGGTCGAGGTCGAACGCGGCGTCGCGCTTGCCCGCGTTGAGGAACGCCTGGTCGGCGGAGGGCCGCGAGACGACCTGCGTCCAGAGCGTGAACGCGGCCTGGAGCGCGCCCTCTTCGGGGACGCGGTTGAACGGCGTCTTCTCGCGGTACGCGCCGTCGTCGTGCGACACGTACGCGCCGGAGCGCAGCAGCTTCAGCACCGGGCGGGAGAGCGGCGGGACGCCGGCGAAGACCTCGGCGACCGCGTCGAACCACGCGCTGCCGCCCGCGCTCAGCACGATCTCGGAGAGCCCCTCGAAGCGGCCCGCGGCGTCGAACGCGACGGCGAGCGCGGTGAGGCGGCGCAGCCAGGCGGTGACCGACTCCGGGGAGGCGTCCGGGACTTCGCCCTCGTAACCGGCGACGCCGGCCAGTCGCAGGGTCGGGGCCGCGGCGACGGCGTCGGCGATCGCCTCGCACTCGGCCTCGCTGCGGGCTCCGGTACGGGCACCCTCGCCGGCGGCGAGTTCGACCACGACGTCGACGGGGCGCCCGGCGCCCGCCCGGGCGAGGGCGGCGTCCATCTGCGCGACGCCCTCGGTGGAGTCGACGTAGCAGAGGAAGCCGAAGTCCGGGTCGGCGTCGAGCTCTTGGGCGATCCAGCGGAGCGCCGCCACGTCGACGCACTCGTTCGCGAGGAAGACGCGCGGAACTCCGAACGCCCGTGCAACGCGCACCTGATGGGGCACCGCCAGCGTGATCCCCCAGGCGCCGCGGGCGAGTTGGCGGTGGAAGAGCTGCGGAGCCATGGAGGTCTTGCCGTGCGGAGCGAACGCGAGGCCGTGCCGGTCCGTATACGTCTCCATCAGCGCGAGGTTGTGCTCCAGGCGCTCCGTGGAGAGCGTGAGGACCGGCGTGGTGAAGCCGCCGGTGAACAGGTCGCGGTGCTCGGCGGTGAGGGCGGCGACGGTGGAGCCGGCGGCGTCCGGGGGCAGGCCCTTGAAGCGGTGGTCGACGCGCTCGTCGGCGAGGGACGCGAGAGGGTCCTCGGCGGCCATGGGGACTCCTACTCCGTTACGTGAGGCGTGCTGTTGCAGAATCTGCAACAGGCATTGCGTATTTCGCTCTGAGCTGTTTA
This sequence comes from Streptomyces winkii, assembly GCF_032248595.1. Taxonomy (NCBI): domain Bacteria; kingdom Bacillati; phylum Actinomycetota; class Actinomycetes; order Kitasatosporales; family Streptomycetaceae; genus Streptomyces; species Streptomyces winkii. The sequence continues at coordinate 536,075 of NZ_JASTTH010000001.1, forward strand.
GCATCCCGCCCGACACCCGTCAATCGATGAGGAGCGGATGCGGACAGTGGCACTCACCGACGTCGTCTGCCTCGGCGAATCCATGGTCACGTTCCTGCCCTCGCAGGCGGGACGGCTCGCGGACGTGCCGTCCTTCGAGCGTGCCATCGGCGGCGCCGAGTCCAACGTGGCCTGCGCGCTTGCCGGTTCGGGGCACTCCGTGCGGTGGGTCAGCCGGGTCGGCGCCGACGGGTTCGGCGACCACCTCGTGGAGACGATCGCCGCACGGGGCGTCGACGTCGGAGGTGTGGGCAGGGACCCGAGGCGTCCGACAGGCATCTACTTCCGCACGGAGGGCGAGCGGCCCACGACCCTCGACCCGGACGACGCCGACGGCGGCACGGCCGAAGTCGTCTACTACCGCGCCGGGTCCGCGGCCTCGGCGATGTCGCCGGACACCGTGGACCTCGCGGACGTGGACGACGCCACCGTGCTGCACGTCACCGGCATCACGGCCGCGCTCTCCCGGGAGTGCCTCGACCTGATGCGCCTGCTCACGGGCCCGCGCGCGGGGCGCCCACTCGTCTCCTTCGACGTCAACTACCGCGTGGGCCTGTGGGATCGGGCCGCGGCCGATCCCGAGTGCGGCCACGGTCCTGGCGTGCTGCTCGAACTCGCCCGCGGCTGCGACCTCGTCTTCGCCGGGGAGGACGAGGCGGCGGCGGCCTGGGGCGTCACCGGAGGCCCGCACGCGCTCAGGGAGCGGCTGCCCGAGCCCGCCGTGCTCGTCGTCAAGCAGGGCGCGACGGCGGCTACCGCGTTCGTACGGGAAGAGACCGCGTCCGTACGGGGAGAAGGGGGCGGCGACGGCGACGGCGACGGCGAGGACGGCGTCCACGCGGAAGGCACCCCCCGGGCCGGAGACACCGTCGTCGCGGGAGACACCGTCCACACCGTGCCCGCCCTGCGGATCGACGTGGCCGGCGCCGTCGGTGCCGGAGACGGATTCGCCGCCGGATTCCTCTCGGCCACGCTGCGCGGACTGCCCGTACGGGAGCGGCTGCGGCACGGGCATCTCATGGCCGCCGCCGCGCTGACCGTGCCCGGCGACCTCGCGGAGCCGCCGTCGCGCGAGGTCGCGGACCGGCTGGCCGCACTGGACGACGAGGCCTGGGGGAGACTGCGGCTCGGCCCCGGGTGGAACACACAGAAGGCGAACGCGACATGAGCCAGACCGTCGACCGTGCACTGAGCATCCTGCCCCTGCTCGCGGAGGGACCGGCGAACCTGGAGCAGGTCGCGAACCGGCTCGGTGTGCACAAGTCCACCGCGCTGCGGCTGCTGCGGACGCTCCACGAACACGGCATCGTCCACCGCCAGCCCGACCAGCGCTACCGGCTGGGCACGCGGCTCTTCGCGCTCGCGCAGCAGGCCGTGGAGAACCTGGACGTGCGCGAGATAGCGCATCCCCACCTCGTGGAGCTGAACGCGAAGACGGGGCACACCGTCCATCTCGCGGTCCACGAGGAGGACGAAGTCCTCTACATCGACAAGGTGGAGAGCCGCTACCCGGTACGGATGTACTCGCGCATCGGCAAGCCGGTCGCGATCACGAACGCCGCGGTCGCCAAGCTGCTGCTGGCCGATCTGCCCGAGCAGGAGCGGCGGTCGCTCGCCGAACGGCTCGACTACCCCCGCTACACGGCCCGTTCGATCACCGACCCCGCGTCCTTCCTCGCGGAGCTGGCGAAGGTGCGCGAACAGGGCTGGGCCACCGATCTGGGTGGCCACGAGGAGTCCATCAACTGCGTCGGCGCACCGGTACGCGGACCGGACGGGCGTGCCGTGGCCGCCATGTCCGTGTCGGCGCCGAACGTCGTCGTCAGCGCCGACGAACTCCTCACCCTTCTCCCGCTGGTGCGGCGCACCGCCGATGCCATCAGCGACGAGTACTCCGGAAAGACACCACACAAGGAACGGCAGCCATGAGCGAGAAGCCGGCCAAGACGGCCCTCACCCCCTTCACCCACACCGCACCGCCGGCGAAGTTCTCGCACGGCGTGCGCAAGGGCAACATCCTCCAGGTCGCCGGGCAGGTCGGGTTCGCGCCCGCCGTCCCCGGGCAGCCGCCCGCGCCGGTCGGCCCGGGGCTGCGCGAGCAGACGCTGCGCACTCTCGCCAACGTCGAGGCCGTTCTCCAGGAGGGCGGGGCGAGTTGGGAGGACGTGATGATGATCCGCGTCTATCTCACCGACACCGCGCACTTCGCCGAGTTCAACGAGATCTACAACGAGTACTTCGCGGATCTCACCGAGGCCCCGGCTGCCCGTACGACCGTGTACGTCGGCCTGCCCGCCGGGCTGCTCGTCGAGATCGACGCACTGGCCGTGCTCGGCTGACGCGGGCGTACGGCCCGGAGCGAGCCGCCTCCTGGCACCGCCGCCCCCGAGCAACCCGAACCCCGAGCAACCCGAACCGAGCGGGCGGACCGAGGCAAGTCCCCCTCAGGCGCGTCCCGCTGACGCGGCACGCGCCTCCGCCCTCCCGGCCCGCGGTGCCTCATGCGCACCGCACGCCCCCCTCACCCACCCCCGGCATGTCCCAGATCCCTCCCGAATCAACGCCGTTGACACAGAAACCCCGAGGTCCACCACAATGCTGCTCGCAACCGCGCCCGAGAAGGCGCCACCGCACACCGGCGGCCTGCTCGCGCTCATAGGCGGCGTCCCAGGTCTGCTGACCGTCGCCGCCCTGGGCATCGTGCTGCTGCTCTTCCTGATCATCAAGGTCCGCCTCCAGCCCTTCGTGGCGCTGCTCGGCGTCTCCATAGCCGTCGGCCTGGGAGCAGGGCTGTCGGTGACCGAACTCTTCGGCACCGTGCAGAAGTCGGACGCCGTCTCCCTCATCGAGGACGGCATGGGCGGCATCCTCGGGCACGTCGCCGTCATCATCGGCCTCGGCACCATGCTGGGCGCGATACTCGAGGTCAGCGGTGGAGCCGAGGCGCTCTCCAGCCGGCTTCTGGCCCTCTTCGGGGAGAAGCGCGCACCGCTGGCCATGGGCCTGACCGGCCTCATATTCGGCATCCCGGTCTTCTTCGACGTCGGCATCTTCGTCCTCGCGCCGATCGTCTACGCCGCCGCCAAGCGCTCCGGAAAGTCGATCGTCCTCTACGCGATGCCCTTGCTCGCCGGCCTGTCGATGACGCACGCGTTCCTGCCGCCCCACCCCGGACCGGTCGCCGCCGCGGGTCTGCTCAAGGTCGACCTGGGCTGGATCATCCTGATGGGAATCGTCACCGGCATCCCGGCCGTGCTCGCGGCATGGGCGTACGCGGCGTGGATCGGCAAGCGGCTCTTCGTCGAGGTGCCGCACGACATGGTCGAGGCGGCCGAGGAGTCCAAGGCGGCCGTCGCCGCGGAACAGAAGGCGGCGGGCGTCACCACGGAGCGGCCCGTCTCGCTGGCGGTGGTGCTCGGCATCATCGGCACCCCGCTGGTCCTGATCCTGCTGGCGACGTTCTCGTCCATCGCCCTCGACCCCTCGACGCTCCGCTCCGTCATCGAGTTCTTCGGGCACCCCTTCGTCGCGCTGACGATCGCGCTGCTGCTGGCGTACTGGCAGCTCGGGCTCAAGCGGGGCTGGTCCCGCCAGTCGCTGGAGACGGTCTCGACCGCCTCGCTCAAGCCGATCGGCAACATCCTGCTGGTCGTGGGCGCGGGCGGCGTGTTCGGCGCCGTGCTCGACGGCAGCGGGGTCGCGCAGGCGCTCGCCGACACCTTCGGCGACGCGGGCCTGCCCGTGATCGTGCTGTCCTATCTGCTCTCGCTCGTGCTGCGCGTCGCGCAGGGCTCGGCGACCGTCGCGATCGTGACCACGGCAGGGATCGTCGCCCCGCTGCTGTCGTCCGGCGACTACTCGCAGCCGCACATCGCCCTCGTCATCATGGCGATCTCCGCGGGCTCCATCTTCGCCTCGCACGTCAACGACGGCGGCTTCTGGATCGTCTCGAAGTACTTCGGCATCTCCGAGCGGGACACCCTCAAGTCGTGGACCGTCCTGGAGTCCGTCCTGTCCGTGGCGGGCTTCGCGGTGGCGGCGGTGGTGAGTCCGTTCGTCTGACAGGCGGCTCTGCGGCGCCCCCGGTGCGGAACATCATCTTCCGTTTCTGGGGGCGCCGTTGGGGTCTTGTGGGGGCACCTCTCCAACGCCAAGAATGCACGGCGTCACCCCCAACGAATCACCGTCACAGGATTCGGATAAGGAGAGGAACCCCCCACCATGAAGAGACCTCTCGTGGTCACTCTTGCCTCGGCGTTCTTCGGAGCCGCCGCGGTCACCGGCGTCATCGCGGGCCCCGCGTCCGCAGGGGAGGCCGAGCAGGCCCCCAAGGCCCCGCAGACCCACAAGGCCGAGAAGGCCGACAAGGCCGGCAAGGCCGCCGCCCCGGACTTCGCCGGCACGGTCGCGCTCAGCAACTGTTCCGGCGCCCTGGTCAAGATGCCCGACTCGAAGGCGTCCGACCCGGGGCTGGTGCTCACCAACGGGCACTGCCGCGAAGCGGGGATGCCGGAGCCGGGCCAGGTCATCGTCGACGAGGACGTGAAGCGCGACTTCACCCTGCTCGACGCCAAGGGCGGCGACGCCGGCTCGCTGACGTCCACGAAGATCGCCTACGGGACGATGACGGACACCGACGTCACGCTCTACGAACTGGACTCCACCTACAAGGAGATCAAGGACAAGACGAAGATCGACCCGCTCGAGGTCCAGGCGGAGCACCCCAAGGAGGGCACCGCCATGACCGTCGTCTCCGGTTACTGGAAGGAGACGTACAGCTGCTCGGTCGACGCGTTCGTGCCGGAGCTGCGCGAGGACGGCTGGACCATGAAGGACTCGCTCCGCTACACCAAGGAGTGCGAGACCAAGGGCGGCACGTCCGGTTCTCCGATTGTCGACGACTCCTCGGGGAAGATCATCGGGATCAACAACACCCGTAACGAGGACGGCGAGGAGTGCACCCTCAACAACCCGTGCGAGGTGGACAAGGACGGCAAGGTCAGCGTCCACGAGGGCATCGCGTACGGGCAGCAGACCCACACCCTCACCAGTTGCATAGCCGAGGGCAACAAGGTGGACCTGAGCCTTCCGGACTGCAAGCTGCCCAAGCCGTAAGTCCTCTCCGGGCGGTCTTCGAGGACCGGCCGGCGGCCCCGGCCGCCGCAGCCGCCTTCGGGGGCCCGTAGAGACAGGCAGGGCTTGAGCGTCGGGCCGTACTCGGAGCCCGGCAGCTGCCGGCCGGCGGCGTGGTGCGGCGGCACCATGGCGCCGGCCCGGCGGCGACAGCCCCGGCACCGGCGCGACAAGCACGCGAAACGTGCGACGCCCCCGGACATGGAGTCCGGGGGCGTCGCGTGCGTACGGGGAGGTGGGGGACACCCCGCAGCAGTCAGGGGGCCGGACGGCGGGGCCGGGGGCGGTGGCGGAGTGCCGGGTGCGGCCGCCCCGGGACGCCGGCGGCCCGTGACCTAGCCCAGCCCGTGCACGTGCGGGCCGACCTTGCCCGACCAGCTGTTGCCGTTCGAGGCGTCCCAGTTGGTGGACCAGGTCATGGCGCCGCGGATGCCGGGATAGGTCTTCTCGGGCTTGAAGCTCCCGCAGTTGCTGCCCTTGGCGAGGCAGTCCAGGGCGTCGGTCACCACGCCGGGCTCGACATAGCCGGAGCCCGCCGCGCTGGACGACGCCGGCGTGCCGATGCCGACCTGCTTGGGGTCGAGACCGCCCTTCAGCTGGACGCAGGCGAGGGAGGTGAGGAAGTCGACGCTGCCCTGCGCGTACGTCTTGCCGTCACAGCCGTTCATCGAACCGCTGTTGTAGTACTGCATGTTGACCACCGTCAGGTAGTCCTTGATGTTGAGCGCGGTCTTGAAGTAGTCGGTCGAGGTGGACTGCATGTCGATGGTCTGCGGAGCCATCGTCACCACGACGTCGCTCTTCTTGCCGTGGATCGCGTCCAGCGCCTTCGTCATGTACGTCGCGTTGAGGCCGTTCTCCAGGTCGATGTCGACCCCGTCGAAGCCGTACTTGTCCATGAGCGAGACGATGCTGTCGGCGAAGGCCGAGGCCGAGGCGTCGTCGGCGACGCTGACGGCGCCCTTCTCACCGCCGACCGAGACGATGACCGACTTGCCCGCCTCGTGCATGGCCTTGATGTCGGCCTTGAAGTCGTCCTCGGAGCCGTAGCCCGTCGCCGGGTCCAGCTTGAAGTCGACCTCGCCGGGCTTGCCGGTGGCGTCGGCGAATGCCACGGCGACGATGTCGTAGTCGTCCGGCACGTCGGAGAGCTTCTGCTTCTTGGCGCCGTTGTCGAAGTTCTGCCAGTAGCCGGTCACCGCGTGGTCGGGAACCGCCGAAGCTCCCACGGAGGGGCCCGTGCCGGGCTTGGCGGCGGGGCCGGCGTTGGCGGTGCCGACGGTGATCACCCCGCCGACGCTCAGTGCCGCTGCCGCGACCGCGGCGATGACGCGAGGACGCGTACACAAACGGGACAGGAAACGTGCGCGTGCCACAACTGCCTCCGGTGGGGGGAGAGATGGGAGGAGAGGAAAGGTGCCGAATGTGGTGCGCGGGGCCCTGCGCTTAACTCGACAAGATGGTCCAGACCAATCCGGTTGTCAAGACCTTTGACAGTCGTCCGAGCTCTTGTATTGATCGTCTACGGGGGATTGGATGCGCCGGGCAGGACCTCTTCAGGGGACGAGTACGAAGGCGGTCAGAGATGGCAAGCGAGGACAGCACTCAGAGCGGGGAGTCCGCCCCCACCCGGCCCGCTCCTCCCGTACGGAAAGCCAGTTGGAAACTCGTCGGCCCCGGCATCGTCGTCGCCGCGACCGGCGTCGGCGCGGGCGATCTGGTCGCGACGCTGATCGCGGGAAGCAAGTACGGCTACACCCTGCTGTGGGCCGCGGTCATCGGCTGCATCGTCAAGATCGCGCTCGCCGAGGCGACGGGCCGCTGGCATCTGGCCACCGGCCGCACGATCTTCGACGGCTGGCGCTCGCTCGGCCCGTGGACCACGGTCTACTTCGCCGTGTACGTCGTGGTCTGGGGCTTCGTCTACGGCGGCACCGCCATGTCGTCCTCGGGGCTCCCGCTGGATGCGCTCTTCCCCGGGGTGCTCGACCTCAAGGGCTGGGCGATCGTCACCGGACTGATCGGGCTGGTCTTCGTCTGGTTCAACCGCTACGCCGTCTTCGAGAAGGTCATGACGGCGATGGTCGGCATCATGTTCGTGGTCGTCGTGTACGTGGCGATCCTCGTCTCGCCGGACATCGGTGCCAGCTTCGCGGGGCTGGTGCCGGTCCTGCCGGACGGCTCGGTCTTCTACACCCTCGGGCTGATCGGCGGCGTCGGCGGCACCATCACCATGGCCGCGTACGGGTACTGGGTGAACGCCAAGGGCTGGACCGACAGCAGCTGGATGAAGATGATGCGGCTCGACAACCGCGTCGCCTACATCACCACCGGCATCTTCGTCGTCGCGATGCTGATCGTCGGCGCCGAGCTGCTGCACTCCACCAACATCGCGATCGCCGAGGGGGATTCGGGCCTCGCCGACCTGGACAAGGTGCTCGAAGACCGCTTCGGGACCTTCACCTCCGTCCTCTTCCTGATCGGCTTCTTCGCCACCTCGTTCACGTCGCTGATCGGCGTCTGGCACGGCGTGAGCCTGATGTTCGCCGACTTCGTGGAGCGGCTGCGCGCGGCCCGCACGCGGGGCGGCGAGGGCGAGGGTTCCGGCGACGGCGACGAGGCGGTCGCCGCGGTGGCCGGCGGCAGGCGCGAGCGTTCGTGGCCCTTCCGCGCGTACCTGCTGTGGCTGACGTTCCCGCCGATGACGCTGCTGTGGCTGGAGCAGCCGTTCGGCCTGGTCGTGGCCTACGGCGTGCTGGGCGCGTTCTTCATGCCGTTCCTCGCGCTCACGCTCATCTGGCTGCTCAACTCGGACCGTACGCCGCGTGAATGGCGCAACGGCATCCTCAGCAACGTGATGCTCTTCGTCTCAGGAATGCTCTTCATCGTGCTATGTGTGCAGCAGGTCAAGGAGATTCCCTGGTAGAAGGGAGAGGACCGCGCCGTCCCGGCACAGCCGACGCGACTGCGGGCGCACGACCGGATTGACCCGCGGACGGCGCGGGGTATGGCAGGGGGAGCGGGCGGGGACGAAGCTGTTCCGAGGCTGGCCCTCCGCCCGTAAGGTGTGGTGTCGTCAGATCAACATGACGATCGGGTACTCGGGTCCCAGAGGGCCCGACTGGGAGCTCGGGGGCGGGGATGACCACTGCGATAGCAGTCACCAGCCATGGTCACATGCTGCCCCCGCCGGACAGGCACACGCCGAGGGCGCACGTCTTCGAGAACCCCGACGAGCAGCCCTTCGACGTGGCGCTGGCCCAGACGCAACGGCTGATCGACCAGCACGGCCATCTGATCGTCGTCCATCCCACGACGCTGCCCAGGCCCTTCCTGCACAGGCTCCACTCCATCCGCTCCGTCCTCGAGAGCGACCGGATCGCGCTGATGCCGACGTCCCTGCCGCCGCTGGGTACGGCCGTCCTCGTGCGGCAGATGCGGCAGCTGTCGCTGTGCGAGTTCAGCCCCGGTGTGCTCGGCGCGTCCGTTCGGCTGCTGGCGCACTACATCTACGCGGGTGCACTGCTGAGTTCCGTCGCGAAGCTCGAACATCTGCCGATCTCCTACACCGCGAGCGCCAGGTCCTGGAATCCCAAGGCCCAGTTCGCGGTGCTGGCCGCGCCCACGCCGCAGCTCGTGCGCACCGACAGCGGTGCGCGCGGCGTGGTCAGGGCCGCGCTCTCCGGGCCGCAGTTCCCGACGCACCTCGCCTACGCCAACGGCCAGCTCAACTCCGAGTGGGTCACCGGCTCGCTGGCCACGCAGTGGCGCGTGGGCAATGTGGAAGAGGCGTATCTGCCGGGGGAGTCGGCCCGCTGGTGGGGGACCAGCAAGCTCGTCGAGTTCGCCGCCGCCATCCCGGACGTGTCGGTGCTCTACCGGCTCGTCTCGTCCGTACGGCGGGACGAGTGCCACTGGTGCGGGCTCGAACTCATCGGGGACCGCTGCGCGTTCTGCGCCGCGCCCGCGCCGTACGGGGCCGGGTCGCGCAAGACGGCGCCGGTGCGTTCCGCGCGCCGTCCGTCCGCCTCAGCGCTCGGTTCCCGCTCCGCCGCCGCCCGCGCCGGCTCCGCCGACGACGCGGACGGAGACCGTACGGACACCCAGCGCAGGGGCGGCCCGGGCCTCGGCGCGTTCCTCAAGCAGAGGCACGCGGCCGCGGCCGCACGTTCCGAATCGCAATCCCGTCACGCAGTTGTCGCCGATCCCAGAGGTCTGTAGTCCATGAATTCACGCCAGCGCCGTGGCGTCATCCTGCTGATCGTCTCCGTCCTGTGTGCCCTGGCGGCGTTCGGGGGTGTGCTGGCACTCATACGCGACGTGGAGACCAAGGTCGGCCCCGAGAAGACGGCGTACAAGCTCAAGGCGGACGTCGCGCCGTACCACTCCCTCGACGAGGGGCAGTTCGAGAAGGTGTCCGTGCCGAAGCGCTGGCTGCCGGACACCGCGGTCACCGACCTCGACGAGGTCCGCGGCAAGGTCTCCACCAACAGGCTCCGCAAGGGCTCGCTGCTTCAGACGGACATGATCGACCAGCGTCCCGAACTCAAGCCGGGCCAGCAGGAGATCGCCATCATGATCGACGCCGAGACGGGCGTCGCCGGCAAGATCGATCCCGGGAACAGGGTCAACATCTTCGCGACCTTCGAGGGCGAGCAGCAGACCGCGGGCAAGGCCAAGTCGCCGAACCAGTCGAAGGTCATCGTCAGCGACGCGAAGGTCATCGACGTCGGGAAGCTCACCCCCTTCAAGGAGAACTCCGGCCAGGACGAGACCAGCCGGCAGCGTGAGCGCGACGGCGTGCCCATCACCTTCGCCCTCTCCACCGTGGACGCGCAGCGCGTCGCGTACGCGGAGTCCTTCGCCGAGCACGTCCGGCTCGCGCTCGTAGCCCCCGGCGACGGCAACGACATCCCCGAGAGCGACCGCACGTACACGCTCGACGGGGACAAGTGAGGCAGGTCAGCCCATGGTCACCCGCATTCAGCCAGCAGTCAGCGACCCGGAGGCGGTCCGGTCGGTCGTAGGACTGCTCAGCCAGCTTCCGGACAGCGAGCCGGTGCCGCCGGCGGCCGACTCCACCCAACTGCTCGACTCGCTCGGGCGGTTGGCCGAGGGGACCGTCGCGGACCTGCCGGAGGTCGTGCTCGTGCACGAACTCATCCGGCCGCTCCCGGCCCTGGAGCTGATCCGTGAGATCGCGCTCCGCTTCCCCGCCGTCGGGGTCGTGCTCATCACGCGCGACACCAGCCAGCCGCTGTACTCCGCGGCGATGGACGCGGGGGCGCGCGGCGTTCTCGGGCTTCCCCTCAGTTACGACGATCTCGCCGCTCGGGTGGGCGCGGCCGCCTCCTGGGCGGTGGGCGTACGGAAGCATCTGGGCGGCGTGCCGGAGGAGACGTCCGGGCCCGGCGGCACCGTCGTCGCCGTGACGGGCGCCAAGGGCGGCGTCGGCACGACGCTCACCGCCGTCCAGCTGGCGCTCGCCGCACAGGCGTCGGGCCGCGGCACGGCCCTGGTCGACATGGACCTCCAGTCCGGGGACGTCTCCTCGTTCCTGGACGTGCAGTTCCGCCGCTCGGCGGCCGACCTCGCCGGGATCAACGACCTCTCCGCGCGCGTGCTCCAGGACGCGCTCTTCTCGCACGAGTCGGGGCTCGGGCTGCTGCTCGCCCCCGGCGAGGGCGAGCGGGGCGAGGAGGTCGACGACCGTGCGGCCCGGCAGATCATCTCCGCGCTCAGGGCCCGGTACGACATCGTCGTGATCGACTGCGGCACCCAGCTCAACGCCGCCAACGCCGCCGCGATCGAGACGTCCGACAACGCGGTGCTGGTGACGACGCCCGACGTGGTGGCCGTACGGGCGGCCAAGCGCATGGTCCGGATGTGGGACCGGTTGCAGATCCGCAAGGCGGAGGAGACCCTCACCCTCGTCAACCGGACCTCGCGCTTCACGGAGATCCATCCGGGGCTCATCTCCCGCATCGTCGGGACGTCCGTGGCCAGCACCACGATTCCCGCCGCCTACAAGGAACTTCACACCGCCGTCGACGCCGGGCGCCTTCAGGACCTCGACGCCAAGAGCACGGTCCGGCAGGCGCTGTGGTCCTTCGCCGGTGAACTGGGCCTCGTCACGGCGGCGAAGGTCTCCGTGAGCGGCGGCAAGCACAGCGTCAGAGCCGTGAAGGGCCAGAGCGGGGACTCCAAGCAGGTGCCGTCCTCCTCGGCCGCGGAGTCGGGCGGACGTGCGCTGCCGCCGGGCGGGTCCACGGAGGGCGGTCAGGCGCAGGCGGCGCGCGGTGGCCAGGCAGCTCAGGGCGGTCAGGCAGGCCAGCAGACGGGCCCGGGAGCCGGAGGCCACGCGGGCCACGCCGGTCATGCGGGCCAGGCGGGTCGCCCCGGCCCCGGCGGCCGCCCTGGTCCCCAGGCGGGACCGCCCGGCCACGCCGCTCCTCCCCGCGCACCCCAGGCCCGGCACGCGGCGCCGCCCGACGCCGCCGGCCGGCAGGCACTCCCACCCGGTGCCTCGACCGGGGCCGCCCACGGTCCGTCCGGCGAGGCGCCCGCGGGCAGCGGCAACGACTACCGCGACCACCGCAGGCCGCACGAGCCCAACAGCGCGGCGCCCTTCCACACGCGTACACGCGTGGGACCGGTGGGCCCGGAGATCGGAGGCGTACCGGGAGTCCGGCCCGTGCGGCCGTCGCTGGACGACTTCGACGACGAGAACGAGACGAGCGTCTGGGGCGAAAAGGGCGCCGTCACCGTGGAGTTCGCCGGAATGGCGCCCGTCATCCTCGCGGTCCTGGCGATCCTGTGGCAGTGCGTCCTGATCGGCTACACCTTCTCGCTCGCGGGCAACGCCGCGGACGAGGCGGCACGCGCCGCGACCGCGGCGGCGTCCGCCGGCGACGCGGAGGGCGCCTGCGAGTCCGCGGCGACCGAGCACCTGCCCGCCGAGTGGCGGGACAACTCGGCGGTCAGTTGCAGCCTCCAGGGCCATCTGTGGAAGGCGGACGTCGATCTGTCGGCGCCCGTCCTCTTCCCCGGCGCGGGGAAGCTCCCCTTCAGCATCACCGGCACGGCCGGTGCCGCCGAGGAGGGGGCGGAGGCGGGGTGAGCGATGACCGGTGAGCGCGGCATGAGAGGCATGAGACGGACGCGGGCGGCGGGCGCGGCACGCGCGATGTCCGTGCCTCGTGCGATGTCTGTGCCCCGTGCGATGTGTGTGTCCCGCGCCGCGCGTTCCCTGCCGGCGCGCGTACGGGGCGCGGATCGCGAACGCGGCGCGTCCAGCCTGGAGTTGGCGGGCATGCTGCCGCTGCTCCTGCTGGTCGCCATGGCCGCGATCCAGCTCGGCGTCGCGGGCTACGCCATCCAGCAGGCCGGTACGGGCGCCCGTGCCGCGGCCCGCATCGCCAGCCAGGAGGACATCGCCGAGGACTACGCGTCGAGCGGTAAGGCGGCCATGTCCAAGTGGACGGCGTCCCGGAGCAAGTTCTCCCTCGGCGAGGGAGACGACGAGGTGCGGGTCACCACGACCGTCACCATTCCGTCCGTCGTCCCCGGTGTGGACGACTTCGGGAAGGCGTCCCGATCCGCGACCATGCCGAGCGACTGACCACCGCGAACGCACAGAGAGGAGGCCGGAATTGAGTCTGCGGGCCCGCATCACCACCCCTGAATCCCGGACGCGCAACGGGTCGGCCGCGGACGGCGGCACGGCGCATCTCGTGTCCGCCTACCGCGCGAAGCTCCTCGAGGAGATAGACCTCGCGGAGATGTCAGCCCTGCCGTCGCACGAGCGCAGGGCACGCCTGGAGCGCGTACTCGGGCACATCGTCAGCCGTGAAGGGCCCGTACTGTCCACGGCCGACCGGGAGTTGCTGATCCGGCGCGTCGTCGACGAGGCACTCGGGCTGGGCGTGCTCGAACCGCTCCTGGAAGACGCCTCCATCACGGAGATCATGGTCAACGGCGCGGACCAGGTCTTCATCGAGCGGGCGGGCCGCGTCGAGCAGGTGCCGGTCCGCTTCGCCTCCGAAGAGCAGCTGATGCAGACGATCGAGCGCATCGTCTCGACCGTCAACAGGCGTGTGGACGAGTCGAATCCGATGGTCGACGCGCGCCTGCCGTCCGGCGAGCGCGTCAACGTCATCGTCCCGCCGCTCTCCCTGACCGGCCCGACGCTCACCATCCGGCGCTTCCCCCGCGCCTACGCACTGCACGAACTGATCGCGCTGGGCACCCTCGACGAGCACATCGTGGCGCTGCTGTCGGGCTTCATCCGTGCGCGCTTCAACGTGATCGTCTCCGGGGGCACGGGCAGCGGCAAGACGACCTTGCTCAACGCGCTCTCCGGGCTCATCCCGGACCACGAGCGCATCATCACCGTCGAGGACGCCGCCGAACTCCAGCTCCAGCAGCGGCACATCATCCGCCTGGAGACCAGGCCGCCCAACGTCGAGGGCAAGGGCCAGATCACGGTCCGCGACCTCGTACGGAACTCGCTGCGCATGCGCCCCGACCGCATCATCGTCGGCGAGGTGCGTGGCGGGGAGACGCTCGACATGCTCCAGGCGATGTCCACGGGGCACGACGGCTCGCTGGCCACGGTGCACGCCAACAGCGCGGAGGACGCGCTGATGCGCCTCCAGACGCTCGCCTCCATGTCGGAGGTCGAGATCCCCTTCGCGGCGCTCCAGGACCAGATCAACTCCGCCGTCGACGTGATCATCCAGCTCGCACGCTTCCCCGACGGCTCACGGAAGATCGTGGAGATCTCGCTCCTCGCCTCGCACGGCCGCGAGACCTTCCGCATCGCCTCGGTCTCCCGGTTCAACGCCGAGCCCGTGTCCGCGGACGGCAAGGTCTACGGGACCTTCGAGCATCTGCCCGTGCCCCGGCGCGCCGCCGAGCGGCTGCACATGGTGAGCGAGACCGTGCCGCCGCACTTCGGGGTCGCGGACGACGCGGGCCAACTGGCCACGAGGGAGGCGGTGTAGGGGCGCGGGGACGGCCCGGCCGCCACCACGTCCCCGCCCGAGACACACGGAACACCGCACCGGGACCGCACCCAGGACTCGCCAGGAACCCCCCAGGACCGACCACCAGGACCCAGGACCCAGGACCCACGCCATGGACACCACCGCCCAACTCGCGCTCGGCGCCTCCCTCTTGGCCGGCGCGCTCGCCGTCGCCGCGGTCATGGCGTTCGCGTCGGGACGCGCGCAGAACAAGGAGATCCTCAAGCGTCTCTCCGAGGAGGCGGCCGGCCGTGAACTGCCGCCGGGCCGCCGCCGCGCCTTCACCGGCGTGGACAAGCGGCTGCGCGGCACACGGCTGGGAAACCGTGTACAGAGCGGTCTCTCCGCGACCGGACTCGACATCACGCCCGGCGAGTTCACCGTCTACGTCGCCGTGGTCGTCGCCGGTCTGTGGCTCGTGGCCGCCTCCGTGCTCGCGCCGTTCTTCGGGCCGATCGCGGCGATACTGGGCGTGCTGTCCGCCGGCGCCTTCCTCAGCCACCAACGGCAGCGCCGCACCGAGCAGTTCATCAACCAGCTGCCGGAGCTCTCCCGCATCCTCGCCAACGCCACCTCCGCGGGGCTCGCCCTGCGTACCGCGCTGAGCATGGCCGCGGACGAGCTGGAGGCACCGGCGGGCGAGGAACTCAAGCACGTCACCGATCAGCTGGCGATGGGCCGCTCCGTCGAGGACGCCCTCGGCGAACTCGCCGAACGCCTGCCGTCGCGTGAACTGGTCGTCCTCGTCACGACGTTGGTCCTCTCCAACCGAGCGGGCGGCACCCTCGTCGCGTCCCTGCGCAACCTCACCGACACGCTGGAGGAGCGCAAGGAGACCCGCCGCGAGGTGCGCACCATGCTGGCCGAAGTCAACGCGACCGCCTTCACCGTGCCCGTACTGGGCCTCGGCGCGATGCTGATGATGAACTCGATGATGCCCGGCGCCCTCGCCCGCGTCACCGGCTCGGCCATCGGTCAGATCGCGATCATCGTGGCCGTCGGCCTCTTCGCCACCGGCTTCTTCGTCATCCGCCGCCTCGGCAAGATCGAGATCTGAGGAGGAGTCCGTGACCGCACTGCTGCCGTTCCTTCTCGCCGGCGTCGTGGCTCTCGCCGTGTACGGAGCCATAGCGGGAATCCGCATGTACCGCGCCCACATCGAGCTGCCCAGCGACCTCGCCGTCGCGCTCGAGGTCGGCGCGACGCGTACGACGGCCCGCGAGGCCGCCGTCGACCGTCTCGGCATGCCGCTGGCGCCGCTCGTGCTGCGTCTGATGGGCGAGGAGCGCGTCAACGCCAAGCGCCGCAAGATCGACCGGGCCGGCAACCCGGGCGGCCTGACCATCCACCGCTATGCCGCGCGCCGTGCCGCGTACGGGGTCTTCGGCGTCCTCATGGCGCTCGTCGGAGTGGCCGTGGACAGCTGGCTGTTCGCGTTCCTCGTGCTGGCCTTCGGCCTCTCCGCGGCCGAGCTGGGGATCCGGCAGGCCGTACGCGACCGCAGGCGCGTCATCGAGCGCACGCTCCCCGACTTCCTCGACGTCCTCGCCGTCGTGGTCTCCGCGGGCCTCAGCTTCCGTCAGGCGATGGAGCGCGTAGCCGAGCACTATGAGGGCCCGTGGGCCGACGAACTCCGCATCACCCTGCGGCAGATGGACCTGGGCGTGAGCCGCCGTGCCGCCTTCGACGAGCTGCGCAAGCGCAACGACAGCGAGCAGGTCGACCAGTTCGTCACCGCCCTCCAGCAGGGCGAGGAACTCGGCGCCCCCATCGCGGACACGCTCATCCAGATCGCGACCGACATGCGCCGCACGGACGCGCAGAACGCCCGTCGCCAGGCCGCCAAGACCGTCCCGAAGGCCACGATGACCACGATCGGCTTCCTGTTGCCCGGGACGCTGATCCTGATCGTGGCCACTTTCGTGCTCGGTTCGGACACCGACTTCGGCTCCGTACTGAGCGGGTGACGGGAGTGACGGGATGACAGCCGAAGAGTCAAGCACCTCAAGCGATTCCGCCAAAGTCCCGCAGTGTGACGCCCAACTCTTCGTCGGAGCCTGCCGATGTGGCACAGTCTGCTTTCGGACAGCAACGGTGGGCGACGGGGCGAGGGGTGACATGACGGGGCGCCAGTTCACTTCAGCACTTTCCAACTCCCCTACGCCGTCTTGCCGTTTGGCCGACGAAGAGGCGGACAAAAACTACAACGAGCCCGCCATCACCGAAGGAGACCGCGATGTCGAACGCCATCCGCAACTGGCGGCGTCGTGTCACAGAGAGAATGCACGGCCGCGAGTCGGACAGGGGCGCCAGCGCCATCGAATACGCGGGCATCGTGATCATCGTCGCCGCGATCATCCTGGCGATCCGGGGGCTGGGCCTGAACACCGCCATCTCCGCCGCGGTCGCGAAGGCGGTCAACAGCATCATCGGTGGCTGAGGAGACGGTTCGGGCGCCGTGACGAGGGGGCGACCGTGATCCTCTACGCGGCCGTCATCTCCGCCCTGCTCTTCCTCGCCTTCGCCTTCTTCGCGGTGGCCCAGGCGGGCACCGTACGCAACGGAGGCCAGTCGGCCGCGGACGCCGCGGCACTCGCGGCCGCCCAGGACGACCGGGACGAACTCTTCGAGGACGTCCTCGGCGCCATCGGCGACGGCAAGGATCTGAAGGACCTGCTCGACGGAATCGGCTCCCTGTTCGGAGACGGATGCGGCGAGGCCGACCACTTCGCCGCCCGCAACCGCTCGGACGTCCTCAGCTGCGACGCGATCAACAAGGACGGGCACAACGGCTACACCGTGAAGGTCCGCACGCGCTTCGACACCGGCGACTCGGTCGTGCCCGGCACCGGCAACAAGAAGGCGGAGGCCAGCGCCACCGCCGTCCTCAAGCCCCGGTGCGAGCTCACGGGCGACTCCAAGAAGCTGATCGAAATCACGTGTGACGGCGAGGACTTCACGATCGACCCGGACGACATCGACCTTGATCTGCGACCGTCGGATCTCTTCTCGGTGGTGCTGGTCGGTTGATGCGTGGACGACGAACAGGGGACGGGTAATCCATGACCATTCGGCGCACCCCGAGAACCCGCAGAGCGGCGGCCGCGGTTGCGGTCGCCGCCGGCCTGGCGCTCGCTGTGGCCGGTTGCAGCGGTGGCGACGACGGCGGGAGCGACGGCAAGGACTCCGCCGACTCGTCGCAGCAGGACGGTTCGGGGGGCTCCGGGGGCGGTTCGGGCGACACGGACAAGGTGCTGGCGCAGGTGAAGGGCGGTCAGGGCGGGAACTTCACCCTGACCATCAACTCCGCGCAGCGTGACAAGTCCGGGTTCACCACCTTCAAGGGGACGTTGAAGAACGACGGCCCCACCGTCGCCGTGCTGCCCGGCTGGGCGAGCGACGAGTCCGAACTCAAGGACAACGGCCTCTCGATGGCCGGCGCGACGATGATCGACAAGCGGGGGAAGAAGCGCTACTACATCCTCCGGGACACCAACGGGCACTGCCTGTGCACGAAGTTCACCGGCGGATTCGAGGAGGGCGAGACCTCCGAGTGGTTCGCCCAGTTCCCCGCACCGCCGCCGACGACGACCTCGGTCGACTTCCAGGTGGCGGACATGCCCAGCGCGACGGTCAAGCTGTCAGGTGAGTGACGAGATGAAGCCGAGCACCGCCCGCGTGCTGCGCACAGTCCTGTGTACCTCCGCCTCGGCCGTACTTCTGACGACGTTCAGCGCCTCGGGCGCCCGGGCGGACGACCCCACCCCGGAGCCGACGGTCGAGGTTCCGGGCGGCCCCACGGACCTCCCCGGAGCGGACGACCCCACGACCATCCCCACGAGCGCTCCCTCGCTTCCGGGCGAGGGCGGCGCGCCCGCGCCCGACTACAGCGAACCCCCGGACAACTTCGGGGACTCCAAGCCGCCGGTGAAGATCGATCCGCAGGCCGCGGGCCTCAAGCTCGCGGACGGGGCGAAGCTCGCGCCGTCCAAGGTGCTCGACATCAAGTTCGTCACCGAGGACCTGGGCGGTGAGGAACGCCGCGAAGACAGCACGGAGAAGACGAAGTTCACGCTTCAGGCGGAAGTGCTCTTCCCCAAGGACAGCTCGAAGCTCGACAGCAGCGCACGGTCGCGCATCGCCGACATCGCGGACGAGGTCAACTCCCAGAAGGCGAAGGAGATCAACGTCTTCGGCTTCACCGACGACCTCGGCTCCTACGGGCACGGGAAGACGCTCTCGAAGAAGCGCGCCGACGCCGTACAGAAGGCGCTGGCAGAGGAGTTGGACCCCACCGTCACCTTCAACGTGCGCGGTTACAGCGAGGACTATCCGATCGCGGACAACAAGACCGAGGAAGGCCGCAAGAAGAACCGCCGCGTCGAGGTGTCCTTCCCCCGCAAGGACTGACGCCCGGGCAGGACCGGCCCCCGCCTGGATCGACGGGGCGGGGGCGGGCTGAGACGGGCGAGCCGGTTCGGTGGGCTTCCTTGGAGCGAGGCGGCGTGTGAGCCGCTGTGAGCCGGTGTACGGCGCTCAGGCCGCGCGCGTGACCGCCGCCTGGACGGCTCGCTTCCAGTCCGTACGCAGACGGTCCAGCTCGGCGAGGTCCGCCTGCGACCAGATCGTACGGCCGGAGACATACTGCCGGATCGCCTCATTGGCTTCGGCGATGGTCTGACCGTCGGAAACTGGCGGCTGGGAAGTCGAGGACATGCAGTCAAGACTAGAGCCTCGGACTGACAGCCACGTCCAAATAGTGGGCGATTTAGGTCACGTGACGCCAACTCACCGGATGTAAACCTCTCCAGGCCGACTTTCTCAAGACCGCTCAACTCCGCCCGCGTCGGTCCTGACCGGCGCCTTTCGCGCGAGGACGAGCCCAGCGCCGCCGCCCGCCCGTGCGCGCCCTTCCGGCCGGCCGTGCCTCGACGTGAGCAGCGCCTCACGAGGACCGGCCCGAGCGTTCGGCGGCGCCGTCGCCGGGTCCGCCGAGCCCGGGCCTCGGGGAGCGTCAAGCTGGTGTGTCCCATGGCGTCGCTCGTCGGGGTACTGCACGCGGCCGCTCTCCCACGACCCCGACGTCCGGCGAGGGCAGGCCCCGAGCCCGGGCACAGGCCTCCGTGCCCCGCCACGACCGTCCGAACCGCGGGTTCCGCGCGCGGGAAGAGTGTGGAAACGACGTGGCGGGCGCGGCAGTTGGTGTCCGGACGAACCCCTGACAGGGGCTAGGGTGGGAACCCCCCCTCGGGCCGGTCCGTATCCCCCCACGGACCGGCCCGTTTTACGTTTTGGGCGGTTCCTCGTGAGGCGCCGTCAGCTCTCGCTGCTGCGGGCCCAGATGTTGGTGCCCGGCTCGGACACCGCGTACGAGTCGATCTCCCGCAGCTCGTCCGCCGTCAGCTCCGGCCCGTCCAGCGCCGCCACGTTCGCTTCGAGCTGCCGCACGCTGCTCGCGCCGATCAGGGCCGACGTCATGCGCGGGTCCCGCAGCACCCACCTCAGCGCCAGCTGCGCGAGAGACTGGCCGCGGCGGCGGGCGACGTCGTCCAGTCCGCGCAGCCGGCGCTGGACGTCCTCCGTCAGCAGCCCGGGGTCCAGCGACGTGCCCTTCGAGGCGCGCGAGCCCTCCGGAATCCCCTGGAGGTACTTGTCGGTGAGCAGGCCCTGCGCGAGCGGGGCGAAGGAGATGCAGCCCATGCCCTCCCCCTCCAGGGTGTCGAGCAGCCCGTCCTCCTCCGTCCAGCGGTTCAGCATCGAGTACGAGGGCTGGTGGATGAGCGCGGGCACGCCCATCTCCCGCAGCAGGGCGGCGGCTTCGCGCGTACGGCGGGAGTTGTAGGACGAGATTCCGGCGTACAGGGCCTTCCCCTGGCGGACGGCGGAGACCAGCGCCCCCATCGTCTCCTCCAGCGGGGTCTCCGGGTCGAAGCGGTGCGAGTAGAAGATGTCGACGTAGTCGAGGCCCGTCCGCCGCAGCGACGCGTCGAGCGAGGAGAGCAGATACTTGCGCGAGCCCCAGTCGCCGTACGGGCCCGGGTGCATCGGATAGCCCGCCTTGGTCGATATGACCAGTTCGTCGCGGTACGGGCGGAAGTCCTGCGCCATCAGCTTGCCGAAGTTCAGCTCCGCCGAGCCGGGCGGCGGACCGTAGTTGTTCGCCAGGTCGAAGTGGGTCACCCCGAGGTCGAAGGCCCGGCGGAGGATCGCGCGCTGCGTCTCCAGCGGACGGTCGTCGCCGAAGTTGTGCCACAGGCCGAGGGAGATCGCGGGGAGCTTCAGGCCGGAGCGGCCGGAGCGCCGGTAGTTCATGGAGTCGTAGCGGGAGTCGTCGGCGCGGTACGGGTGAAGGGGAGAGTCGTCCGTCATGGACCTTTCCTATCAGCGCCCCACCGGAGCCGCTCGACCGTGGTCCCGGACTCCTCACCCGCGGGACGTCGCGCCCGGGCGGCGCTTACCCGGAGCCGGCGGTCTCAGGCGCGGGGCCGCCCGCGAAGGCCTTGCCGCCCGGCTTCGTCCAAGGGCTTCACCCGCAGTAAGGTTCAATGGTCCCGGACTCGCCGAAGGAGGGGCTGGCCATTTACAAGAAGCTTCGTGACCTGGTGTACAGGCTCTATGCCCGCCGGGTGGAGTACCGCCTCGACACCGACCAGGTGCCCAAGCACATCGGCGTGATCCTGGACGGGAACCGCCGCTGGGCGCGGGCCTCGGGCGGCACGACGGAGCAGGGCCACCAGGCGGGCGCGGAGAAGATCCGCGAGCTGCTCGGCTGGTGCGAGGAGACGGACGTCAAGGTCGTCACCCTGTGGCTGCTCTCCACGGACAATCTCAACCGCGCGGAGAACGAGCTGCTTCCGCTGCTCGGCATCATCGAGGACACCGTGCGCGACCTCGCGGACGACGGCCGCTGGCGCGTCCACCACGTCGGCCAGCTCGACCTGCTGCCGGACCGCACGCAGCAGGTGCTGAAGAAGGCCGAGGAGAAGGCCGGAGACATCGACGGCGTGCTGGTGAACGTGGCCGTCGGCTACGGCGGCCGCCAGGAGATCACCGACGCGGTGCGCTCGCTGCTCGTGGACCGGGCCGCCGCCGGCACGAGCCTGGACGAGCTGGCGGAGACGCTCACCGTCGAGGACATCTCCGAGCACCTCTACACCCGCGGCCAGCCCGATCCGGACCTGGTGATCCGCACCAGCGGGGAGCAGCGGCTCTCCGGCTTCATGCTCTGGCAGAGCGCCCACTCGGAGTACTACTTCTGCGAGGTTTTCTGGCCGGCCTTCCGCAAGGTCGATTTCCTCCGTGCTCTGCGTGATTACGCGGCCCGCCACCGCCGCTACGGGAACTGATCCACACCTCTCCGCGCCCCCGCGTACGGAGGCCCGAAGGGGCGCTTCGAGGCGCCCCCGGCACCGCTCCGGCCGGTGACCAGCGGCGGTGTCGCCGGTACGGGTAGCCGAAATCACCCTGGCGGGGACCTCCGCATATGCCATTGCATGCTTGTGCTCACCCGGGGGAATATCCCCTCATGGCCGGGTGCCCTCCACAGGCCCCGGCGCCGGGAGGCCCGATTGCAGACCACGGACCGCCGCAGCACCAGTGCGGCGACTGGGATGTCGCGGAGGGCCGGTGCCCGGCCCGCCCCGCGCGGGTCCGGACCGGTCTCTTCCCTTGCGACGCCGTCGCACCCCGACCTCTTCCGAGGGGGTTCGTCCACCCGTGGTGACAAGCAAGAAGCGCAACGATTCCGACCGGCGCACGTATGTCATCGACACCAGCGTGCTGCTCGCAGACCCGATGGCGATGGACCGTTTCGAGGAGCACGAGATCGTGCTTCCCGTCGTCGTCGTGACCGAGTTGGAGGCAAAGCGGCATCACCCGGAGCTCGGGTACTTCGCCCGGCAGGCACTGCGGAGGCTGGATGAATACCGCGTCAAGTACGGCCGCCTGGACGCCCCCATTCCCATCGGCGACGTGGGCGGCTCGCTCCGTGTCGAGCTGAACCACTCGGATCCGGGCGTGCTGCCCGCCGGCTTCCGGCTGGAGGACAACGACTCGCGGATTCTCGCCGTGGCGAGGAACCTTCAGGCAGAGGGGTTCGACGTCACCGTCGTCTCCAAGGACCTGCCGCTGCGCATCAAGGCGTCGTCCGTCGGACTCCACGCGGAGGAGTACCGCGCCGAGCTCGCCATCACCGAGTCCGGCTGGACGGGCATGTCCGAGCTGACGCTGCCCGGGGAGGAGATCGACGAACTCTTCGCGGCCGAGAGCGTCTTCGTGGCCGAGGCCGCCGAACTCCCCGTCCACACGGGCCTGGTGCTCCACTCGGAGAAGGGCAGGGCGCTGGGCCGCGTCACGCCGGAGGGCCGCATCAAGCTCGTGCGGGGCGACCGTGAGGCCTTCGGCATCAAGGGCCGCAGCGCCGAACAGCGCATCGCTCTGGACATGTTGCTCGACCCGGACGTCGGCATCATCTCCATGGGCGGCCGTGCCGGTACGGGCAAGAGCGCGCTCGCGCTCTGCGCCGGGCTGGAGGCGGTGCTGGAGCGCCGGCAGCACCGGAAGGTGATGGTCTTCAGGCCGCTGTACGCGGTCGGCGGCCAGGATCTCGGCTATCTGCCGGGCACCGAGGCCGAGAAGATGAACCCGTGGGCGCAGGCCGTCTTCGACACTCTCTCGGCGGTCACGAGCCGGGAGGTGATCGAGGAGGTCGTGGAGCGCGGCATGCTGGAGGTCCTGCCGCTGACGCACATCCGCGGGCGCTCGCTGCACGACGCGTTCGTGATCGTCGACGAGGCGCAGTCGCTGGAGCGGAACGTGCTGCTGACCGTGCTCTCGCGGATCGGCGCCGGATCGCGGGTCGTTCTCACCCATGACGTGGCGCAACGGGACAATCTGCGCGTCGGCCGGTACGACGGAGTCGTCGCCGTGGTCGAGAAGTTGAAGGGGCACCCGCTCTTCTCGCACATCACGCTCAGCCGGTCCGAGAGGTCGCCGATCGCGGCACTTGTGACCGAGATGCTCGAAGAGACGCACATCTGAGGGGTTTTACCCCGTTTCCGGTGTTCGGCGCCGGTCGCTCTCAAGGGCGGCCGGCGTCAACGCTGTTCAGAGCCTCGCCGCCCGCTGTTCGCTCGTACGAGGGGTGTTGAGAACGCGACACTCTAGCCCTCGGGTGGGCCGCGCGCGCGTGTTTCCGTTCAATGTGACAGCCAAACCACGTGTGACCTATCCCACTCAGCCTGGAATTGCCTCAGCCCACTCGCGTCCGGCAGGGTGTGGTTCCTGTCAGGCCCCGCATACGGCACTTCGGTACCAGCAATGGTGCTGCACCACATGGCAGTACAGAACTGAAAAGCAGTCACGCCGTATGCCGCCCGAGCACCATGCGGGTCCTCCCAGCCCAAGGGGGGCCCTACGGGCCCGTACCTCCTGTGACCGTGTTCCGAGGAGGTCTGTGCCAGGGGCACGATCAGCGCCCGCGTGGTCACCCAAGCGGGCACGTTGGAAGGAAAACGTGTGACTCGGATCTCCGTCCGGGGATTCGCAGTGGCGTCCGCCACCGCGGTCACCACCGTCGGCGCCGTCGTCGGTGTGGCCTCCGGCAGTCAGCAGGGTCAGACGACGAACGATGTCGAGGCCACCGCTGCTGACTCGACGCTCCTCGAAGACATACCGGCGGGTCAGCAGGCCCGGGTACAGACCGCTTCCCTGACGCAGCAGGCGGACGCCGCCTCCAGCGCTGCGCACGCCGAAGCGAAGAAGTCCGCCGAGGAAGCAGCGCGCAAGCAGGCGGCCGAGGACGCCGCGGCCAAGAAGGCTGCCGCTGAGAAGGCAGAGAAGGAGCGCCAGGCGAAGCTCGCCGCGAGCCGTTCCTCCCGTGCCGACGCCGGTGACTTCCCCGCGCAGAGCTCGTACACGGTCGGCGAAGTCAAGTCGATGGCACAGAAGATCGTCGGCAGCGGCGACTTCCAGTGCTTCTCGAACATCGTCGAGCGCGAGTCCGGCTGGAACTACCGCGCCAGCAACGCCTCTTCGGGTGCCTACGGCCTGCTCCAGGCGCTGCCGGGCTCCAAGATGTCCTCGGCCGGCTCCGACTGGCAGACGAACCCCGCCACGCAGATAAAGTGGGGCCTGAACTACATGAACGACAGGTACGGCAGCCCCTGCGGTGCCTGGGACTTCTGGCAGGCCAACAACTGGTACTGATCAAGGCGGTTGGCACGGCCGGATCCTGAGCCGTACGACGTCACAGACTTAGCGCTCACCCCCGTCCCGCATCGTCGGGACGGGGGTGAGCGTCTGCCGTGACCAGGTGGTGAACATCATCGCCTCCTCGCGGCGGAAGCAACCTTCACGCCGGTAACGTCGTCACTCAACGGCAACGGGAACATGTGGGTCTCCCGGGGGTGGAGGAAGCGGGATGACGAGCAGGGTGGACAGGCTCCGGGACAGCGTGGCCCGCATGGCGGCGCGCGTCGCGGCGCGGCGCGAGGAGCAGTTGGCGAAGGAGGCGGCGATCAGCGGCCCCGGCGCCGGGCCCGGTCCGCGCGCGGAGGGTGCCGCCGAGTCGTCGCCGTCCTTGCCGGACGAGCCGCCCGGTTCGCCGCCCGGGCCCCCGGCGCCCGCCGGGGCGGCCGGCGCCGGCAGGCCCGCGCCCGCCACGGCGGTGCCCTGGGGGGTACGGGTCGCGGCCGAGGCGGGGTGGCGGCTGCTGGTGCTCGCCGGTGTCGTGTGGGTCCTGATACAGGTCATCAGCTCCGTCAGCCTTCTCGTGCTCTCGTTCTCCGCCGGGCTGCTCGTGACGGCGCTGTTGCAGCCGACCGTCGCCCGCCTCAGGCGTCACCGAGTGGGACGGGGCCTCGCCACCGCGATCACCTTCATCACCGGCTTCGTGGTGATGGGCCTGGTCGGCTGGTTCGTGGTCTGGCAGGTCACGGAGAACCTGCCCACCCTCACCGATCGCGTGCAGGACGCCATCGAGGAGGGGAAGCGCTGGGCGATCCAAGGCCCGTTCCACGTCTCCGAGGACCAGGTCAACGACGTCGCCAAGAACCTCAGCCAGTGGCTCGGCGACAACAGCCAGGAGGTCACCTCCGCGGGGCTCGAAGGGGTCACCGTCCTGCTGGAGTTCCTCTCCGGCGCGGTGCTGACGATGTTCATCACGCTGTTCCTGCTCTACGACGGGCGGGGAATCTGGAACTGGTTCCTCAAGCTCGTACCGGCCGGGGCACGCGAGGGCGTCGCCGGTGCCGGCCCGCGGGCGTGGGGGA
This sequence comes from Streptomyces winkii, assembly GCF_032248595.1. Classification (NCBI taxonomy): domain Bacteria; kingdom Bacillati; phylum Actinomycetota; class Actinomycetes; order Kitasatosporales; family Streptomycetaceae; genus Streptomyces; species Streptomyces winkii. The sequence continues at coordinate 561,543 of NZ_JASTTH010000001.1, forward strand.
CGCTGACCGGATATGTGCGCGGGACCGTGATAGTCGCGATGATCGACGCGATCTTCATCGGCGTCGGCATCTACATCCTGGAAGTGCCGCTGGCGGTTCCGCTCGCCGTCCTGATCTTCATCTTCGCGTTCGTGCCGATCGTGGGCGCCGTCGTCTCGGGTGCGCTGGCCGTGATGGTCGCGCTCGTCACCAACGGGCCCCTCACGGGGCTGCTGGTGCTCGCCGTCGTACTGCTCGTGCAGCAGATCGAGAGCCACATCCTCCAGCCGTTCATTCTCGGACGGCTGGTACGGGTGCATCCGCTGGCGGTGGTGCTGGCGGTGACCGGCGGCAGCCTCATCGCCGGGATTCCCGGGGCCGTGGTGGCGGTGCCGCTCGTGGCGGTGATCAACACGGTGTCCGGCTATCTGCGGGCGTACTCCGAGGGGCAGCGGGGGGACGCGCTTCCCGCGGGTGTCGCGGGTGCCGCGGCGGCGGGCGGCCCCCGCGGTGCCTCTGGAGGCGCCTCCGGCGCCCCGTCAGGCTCCGGTGGCGGCCCGGGTACGGGCAAGCCCGGAAAGCGCGGCAGGACGGGACGGGGCGGCACCGAAGCGCCCACGGAACCCGGTGCGCCCCCCACGGAGTCCGCAGACGAAGCACCTCCGCCGGAGCCGGGCGGTCCCAACGGGCCCGAGAAGTAGGGCTGTTCCTGTTCCAGTTCCTGTACGGGAGACGGTGCCGGGCGCCGGAATGCGGCCACGGCCCGGCGGCCTTCACGCCGCCGCGCCGCCCTCAACTGCCGCCGCGCGGCTGCCGGTCCGGGCTCGGACGCCGAACGCGGCGCCCAACCGCCCCGCTCGGCAGGGCTGTTGGGCGGAGCCGGGTCCCCGGGGCGCGGCGAAAGGTCAGTACGGCGCCTTCCGGTCGTCCATGTACCCGCTTGAGGCGGTGGTGGCCCGCTGCCTGGTGGCCGCCCGGCGGGCTTTCACGCCGCCGAGCCTTCGCCGTCGTGGCAGCGCGCAGTGGCGCGCGTGCCGGGTCGTCCATATCGGCTCGTTGAGGCGTCGGGCGCCGGGGCCTCTCTCAACTGCCCCTGTACAGCTGCCGCTTCGCGCTGGGGCGTGTCCGCAGGTCCCCCCTCAGACTCCGTCTGGGGCCCCGGGTCGCGGGCCTGGCACGCTCTGCCTAGCCGCCGGTGGGGGTGCCCCCACCCCAGCCTGTCGATCGCCGCACGAGACCGCTCGTCGTCGCTCGTACGAGCGGGACGCGCCGCTTTGCGGACTCGCCCCAGGCGGTCGGGCGTATGCGATGGAGCCGCGAGCCCGGCCGGGTCGGCAGGCGTTCGCCAACCGCCAGGCCACGCACGGCCGTTGGGGGCCGTCCCTCGGGGGCTCGCTGGCCGTGCCGTCATGGCTGCCTGCGGGGTTGGCAGGGCCCAAGCCACCCCCCGTACCAATGGCCGTCCGAGGCGCCCGTGCCGGGTTGCCGGGGCCGCCGGGCGGGTCTGGAACCGTCCCTGTGTGTACGGCCGTTCAGGGCGGCGCAGGGCACCGGACGCGGCGCCCAACCGCCCCGCCCGGCAGGGCTGTTCGGAGGTGCCGAGGTCTCGCGCGTCAGTAGGGCGCCTTCCGGTCGTCCATGTACCGCTTGAGGCGGTGGTAGTCCGCCGCGTGCCAGCCGTCCGGCGGGGCCACGGCGATCCATGCCTCGACCGAGCCGGTGCCGTAGCGGTGGCCGTGGGGTGCGTCGACGTCGTAGGAGACGGCCAGGTCCACCGTCGTCTGCCAGAACGTGACGAACGGGAACCAGCGGACCTCGTCCGTGATGTCCGGGCCGAGGGGTTCGGCGAGCCAGCGCGGCCGTTCCAGGGCCAGGTCCCAGGACCACCACACGATCGGGTCGGACGCGTTCTGGAGGTACACCACCCGCGGTCCCTTCCACGGGCCCGGCGGCCGGTCCAGATCCTTCGCGGGCCACTGCGCGAAGCGGAAGTGCCTGCCCTGCTCGTACTGCGGCCGCCACACGGGGCTTCCCGCGTCGCGGTGTGCGGTGATCGACTCGCGGATCGGTGAGAAGCCGGGCGAGCCCGCCAGGACCGCGCCGTCCACCTTCGACAGCAGGTCGTCCGGACCGTCGAAGGCCGCCTCGACGCCGTACGCGCCCAAGCTCTCGCCGAACACGACCAGTTCGGGACGGCTGTCCGGCGGCTCCTCCAGCCAGCGTTCCCGTACGGCCTTCACGAGCGCCCGGTTGGCGCGTCCGGCCTGCTCCTTGTCGACCACGAAGGAGAGCCAGCTGGGCAGATACGAGTACTGCATCGCGACGATGGCGGTGTCGCCGCCGTGCAGGTACTCCAGCGGCTCGGCGTCGGTCGAGTTGACCCACCCCATACCGGTGGTGCCGGCGACGGCCAGTACCTCGCGCTTGAAGGCGCCGGTGCGCTCCAGCTCCGCGACGGCCAGCCGGGCGCCGGCCTCGTACGCTTCGGCCTCGGTCGCGCCCGGTCCGCCGAAGGCGCGCCTGCCCACGTACACGCGCACCGGGTCCCGGGCGGGGCGGTGCGTGACCCGGCTTATCGCGCGGGCCGAGGGCGTGGAACCGGTGAAGTTGCGGCCCTCGTAGCCCAGTTCGCGCCAGGGGATCAGCGAGTGCGGGCTGCCGGAGACGAGCCGGGAGCCGGACTGGACGACGCCGTCCTTGGTGCCCCGGTCGGTGCTCTCCGCGACCTGAGCCACGACGTCCACGACACCGCGGTCGAAGACGACGTCGCGCGTGCCCACGACCACCGCTGTCGCGCTGATCAGCAGACCCGCGACGACGGCGACCGGGCGCGGCACGAAGCGGCACAGGCCCCGTATCAGGGTCCGCGTGCCCAGGCGTATGGCGCGGGCCAGGAACAGCAGCGCCGCGCACAGCGACAGCGCCATGATCGTGATCATCATCGAGTGCCAGGTCAGCGTCTCGGGCAGATCCTGCAACGCCCTCAACTGCCGCTGCATGCGCGCGCTTTCGGACAGGGCCAGGACGGTGAGCCCGAGCGCGAGCACGTAGTACGCCTGCCACGCGTGCGCCCGCGCGCGCTCGCCCGGCGGTCGCGGCAGCAGGCGGCGGCAGACCGGTGCGAGCGCGAGGCGGGCGAGCCTGCCGAGCAGCGCCCCGATCGCATAGCCGATCGCGGCGGTGATGCCGCCGATGACGCCTTGCAGCAGCCAGGGGCGCGGCACGAGTGACGGCGTCAGGGAGAGCCAGAAGAAGAGCGTGGCGAAGCACGTCGCGGTCAGGTCGGGCCAGCGCCGTACGACCCAGGCGGGGTCGGGACGCTGCCAGTACGGCCGGCGGGCGATCGCGACCCCACGGGAGGCGGCGCGGCGGAGCGCCCGGAGCAGCGCGGGGGTGCGGCGCTGCCGCGGGGCCGGGCCGGGAAGCGGCGGCGGCAGCGGCGTCGACGGGGCTCCCGTGCCGGGTGCGGAGGGCGCGAGAGGCCCGTGCTCCCGGCGACGGGGGACGGCCGGTGGCGCGGTGTGCAGCGCGTTCCGCACCTGAACCGTGCCCGTACGGGCGTCCGTACCCGGACAGGCGTCCGCCTCCGTATCCCCGTCCGTCTCCGTACCCGCGTCCGTACCCCGATCGGTGACCGTGCCCGTGACAGTACGGTCGAGACCCGGTCTCTCCTCCGTCCTGTACCCCATTGTCCGCCCCCACCCCATACCGGAACTCTGTCGCCGTTACGGCTGACGCATTGCGGAGGGAGCGGGTTGAGTGCGCATATCCGTCCCGAAAACGGGTTGTTCACCACAGCCGCCGTCGGTAGGGGTGACGGGAAGCACGTTTCAGAGGAAAACCAGGGGAGTGGCGATGCCCGCACGCAAGTCCGGTCACGGGCGCAAGCCGTCGGCCAGGCTCGTACTGGCGGCGGAGACGGCCCGGCTCAGGCAGCGGTCGGGCAGGTCGCTCGGGGATCTGGCGGCCGGCACGGCGTACGAGCCCGCGTACCTGAGGGAGCTGGAGAGCGGTGAACGGCTCGGCACGCCCGCGGTGTTCGCGGCCCTGGACGAGGCGTACGGCACGGGCGGCCACCTCGGCGAGCTGTGGAAGCTGGCCCGTGACGCGGTGTACCGCGAGCGGTTCAGGCGGTTCATGGATCTGGAGCGGCGGGCCACCGCCCGCGACGAGTACGCGGCGGCCACGGTGCCCGGCCTCTTCCAGACGGAGGAGTACGCACGCGAGCAGCTCCATACGGCTCGGCTCGGCAACGACCAGGAGGTGGAGGAGCAGGCCGCCGCGCGGCTGGGGCGGCAGGGACTGATCACCGGCGAGGCGGCGCCGCGCTTCCGGGCGGTGCTGGACGAGGCCGTGCTGCGTCGGCGCCTGCGCGACGCTGCGGCGTGGCGCAGGCAGCTGAAGCGTCTGCTGGAGATCGCGTCGCTGCCGCGGGTCACGCTCCAGGTGCTGCCGTTCGCGGCGGGTCTCCAGCATCTGCTGGGGAGTTCGCTGACGCTGCTGTGGATGCCGGACGGCCGGGCCGTCGCCTATACGGAGGGCTCCTGGTCGGGGGAGCTGGTCGAGGAGACCGAGGACGTGGACAGGCTCCGCGTCTCGTGCGACGTACTGAGGGACTCGTCGCTGACGCCCGCGCGGTCCGCGGACTTCATCGAGCAGCTGATGGAGGGAGACGAACCGTGACTCCGCGCACGACGCCACGGGCGACGGCCGCCGCCCGCCCCGTCTGGCACACGTCCAGCTACAGCAACGCGGAGGGCGGCAACTGCGTCGAGGTCGCCCGCGCGGACCGCGGTGCCGGTTCCGGTGCTGGAGCCGGTTCGGGTTCCGGTACCGCTACCGGCCCGGGTCCCCGGCCCGGAGCCGTCCCCGTGAGGGACGCCAAGTATCCGCACGGGCCCGCGCTGTTCTTCGGTCCGGTGGCGTGGTCGTCCTTCGTCGGCGCCCTCAAGGCGAGCCGGCGACCGGCCGGGCTCCCGTGACCTGAGGACGCCGCCCCGGGTGCCGATCCGGCGACCCTTCGGCGCCTTTCCGCAGCTCAGAGCTCATTTACGGGATTCTATGCACGGGGTGTATACCCCTGATGTATAGTCCCGGCCATGTCCATCAGCCACACGCTGCTCGGCCTCTTGGAAGAGTCGGGCCCCCGCCACGGCTACGACCTGAAGCGCGCCTTCGACGAACGCTTCGGGCACGACCGCCCCCTCCACTACGGGCAGGTCTACTCGACGATGTCCCGCCTGCTGAAGCACGGCCTCGTGGAGGTCGACGGCATCGAACCGGGCGGCGGACCCGAACGGAAGCGGTACGCCATCACGGACGCCGGCATCACCGACGTCGCCGAGTGGCTCTCCCGTCCCGAGAAGCCGGAGCCGTACTTGCAGAGCACCCTCTACACGAAGGTCGTGCTCGCTCTCCTCACCGGGCGCGACGCGGGCGAACAGCTCGACACGCAGCGCGCCGAGCACCTGCGCCTGATGCGGGAGCTCACGCGGCGCAAGCAGGGCGGGGATCTGGCGGACCAACTCATCTGCGACCACGCGCTCTTCCACCTCGAAGCCGATCTGCGGTGGCTGGAGCTGACGGCCGCGAGGCTCGACAAGCTGGCCACGGAGGTACGGAAATGACGTCCACGGCATCGACCGCTTCGGCGGCGTCCGGGCAGGCCGCGGCATCCGCGGCGGCCGCCGGCGCTCAAGAAGCCGGTGCGCCCTCTGAGTTCCTGCTCGCCGCGAGCGGGCTGCACAAGACCTACGGCTCGACCGCCGCGCTCGACGGCGCCGACTTCGCGATCCGCCCCGGCGAGATCGTGGCCGTCATGGGCCCCTCGGGGTCCGGCAAGTCGACGCTGCTGCACTGCCTCGCCGGGATCGTCCAGGCGGACGCCGGCACCGTCACGTACCGCGGTGAGGACGTGACCGCGATGAACGACGCGCGGCGCAGCGCCCTGCGCCGTGCCGACTTCGGCTTCGTCTTCCAATTCGGCCAGCTGGTCCCCGAGTTGACGTGCCTGGAGAACGCCGCGCTGCCGCTGCGCCTGTCCGGCATGGCCCGCAAGGAGGCCGAGTCGCGGGCCGCGGCGTGGCTGGAGCGGCTGGAGGTCGAGGACGTACGGCGTCAGCGCCCCGGCGAGGTCTCCGGCGGACAGGGCCAGCGGGTCGCGGTCGCCCGAGCGCTCGCGGCCGGACCGCGCGTGCTGTTCGCGGACGAGCCCACGGGCGCGCTCGACTCGCTCAACGGCGAGCGCGTGATGCAGCTGCTGACCGAGGCCGCCCGCGAGACCAGGGCGGCGGTCGTCCTCGTGACGCACGAGTCGCGGGTCGCGGCCTACTCGGACCGCGAGGTCGTCGTACGGGACGGCCGCGCGCGGAGCATGGTGGGCGCCCTGTGAGCGCCTCGGACACGCGCGTCGAGCAGCGCGCGGACGAGGACGACGAGCACACCGGGGAGGCCGGACCGGCGGGACCAGCCGGACCGGCCTGGCGGACAGGAGGAACCGGCGCCGCTGCGCGAAGGCGCGGCAGGGGCGCCGCCGGTCCCCGGGAATGGGCTCACGATCTCGCGCTGGGCGCCCGCTTCGCGACGAGCGGCGGGCGGCAGGGGTGGCTCCGCACGCTGCTGACGGCCGTCGGCGTCGCGCTCGGCGTGGCCGTGCTGCTGCTCGCGGCGGCGGTGCCGGAGATCGTCCGCAGCCAGGACACCCGCTCGGAGGCGCGCTCGGGCGCGTTCAGCACGCAGAGCGACAAGGTCAAGCGGAGCGAGTACTCGGTCCTCGGCAAGGACGCCAACAACCGCTGGCACGGCAACCAGTTGTACGGGCGCCTGCTCCAGGCCGAGGGGTCCAGCCCGGCCACTCCCCCCGGGCTGGACCGCATACCGGCTCCCGGAGAGCTCGCGGTGTCTCCCGCCCTGAAGAACGTGCTCGAATCCCCCCAGGGGGAGGAGCTGCGCAAGCGGCTCGACGGGAAGGTCACCGGCACCATCGGCGAGGACGGCCTGCTCGGCCCGTCCGAACTCGCCTTCTACAAGGGCGCGGACGACCTCTCGGTCTCGAACGGCGCCACCCGAGTCACCAAGTTCGGCAGTCCGCAGGACGAGGAGCCGATGGATCCGGTGCTGGTGCTGCTGGTCGTGGTGGCCTGTGCGGTGCTGGTGATGCCGGTCGCCATCTTCATCGCCACGGCCGTGCGCTTCGGCGGCGAACAGCGCGACACCAGACTCGCCGCCCTGCGCCTCGTCGGCGCCGACATCGCGAGCGCCCGCCGGATGGCGGCGGGGGAGACGCTGGTCGGGGCGCTGCTGGGACTGCTTCTCGGCGGCTGGTTCTTCCTGCTGGGAAGGGCGTTCATCGGCAAGGTCGAGCTGTTCCGCATCAGCCTCTTCCCCGAGGACGTCACACCTGGCTTCGCCCTGGGGCTGCTGATCGTCGCCGGTGTGCCGCTCACGGCCGTGGTGGTCACCATCTTCGCCCTGCGCGGAGTCGCGATCGAGCCGCTGGGGCTCGTACGCAAGAGCGAGCAGCGCAAGCGGCGCCTGTGGTGGCGGCTGCTGGCTCCCGCGGGCGGTGCGGCGCTGCTGCTCCCGCTGGCGGGATCGCTGGACGGCGGCGGCGGATCGGTCAAGGAGGTGCAGGTCGTCTCCGGAGTGGTGCTGCTGCTGAGCGGCATCGTGCTGCTGCTGCCGTGGGTCGTCGAGCGCATCGTCGGACGGCTGCGCGGCGGGCCGCTCGCCTGGCAGCTCGCGACGCGCAGGCTCCAGCTCAGCAGCGGCAACGCCTCCAGGGCGGTCAGCGGCATCACCGTCGCGGTGGCCGGGGCGATCGCGCTCCAGCTGCTCTTCTCCGTCGCGGAGAACTCCCAGGCGTCCGAGGGCTACACGAGCAGTTCCGACAAGAGCCATATCGACGTCTACGGGCCGGAGTCCACGCTCGCCGACGCCGAGGCCCTCGCCGGCCGGCTCAAGCGGACCGAGGGCGTCATGAAGGCGCAGGGCCATCTGGAGGCATGGCAGGAGGCCAAGGGCGTCGAGGACGGCGTGAACGTCGTGATCGGCAAGTGCGCGACGCTCCGCACCGCGGCCCACATCGGACGCTGCAACGACGGAGACGTCTTCATCGTGCCGCCCAAGAAGGGCGACGACCCCTCCATGCCGCAGCCGGAGAGCGGTGACCCGACACCCAAGCGGGGCATGTCCCTGATCCTCGACGGTGCCACCGCGAAGAACGCCAAGAAGAAGAACCTCTGGCGCGTGCCCGACTCCGCCCGTACGGTCCGGGCCGTCGGCTCACCCGAGGGCTATCCGTACGGCGGCATCATGCTCACGCCGTCGGTGCTGCCCCAGCATCGGCTGGAGAACCCGTCGTTCAGGGGCTGGGCCGTGACGGAGCGGAACACCGAGGCGCTGGAGAACCTCCGTACGACCGTCTTCCACGCCGACCCCTCCTTCACCCTGTGGGAGAACGCCGACCAGGAGACGGCCGAGCAGCTCGGCACCCTCAAGCGGGCGGTGATGGCGGCCGCCGTCGCGGTGCTGCTGCTGATCGGCGCCAGCATGACCGTCTCGATGCTGGAGCAACTGCGGGAGCGCAAGCGGCAGTTGTCGGTCCTGGTCGCCTTCGGCACCAAACGCTCGACGCTCGGCGCCTCGGTGCTGTGGCAGACGGCGGTGCCGGTCGTGCTCGGCATCGGACTCGCGGTCCTCTTCGGACTCGGCCTGGGCTGGGTGCTGTTGCGGATGCTCGGCGACGCGTCCGCGGACTGGCTCGTGTTCGTCCCGACCGCGGCCTCGGGCGCCGGCGTGATCGCGCTGGTGACCCTGGTCAGCCTGCCGTTCCTGTGGCGGATGATGCGGCCGGACGGCTTGCGTACGGAGTGACGCGCCGAGCGGCTCCGCGGGCGATCCGTGGGCCGCTCCCACCCGCACACGGTTCCGGCCAGGCCCCCATGCTGGCCGGAACCGTGTTTTCGCGCTAAAGTGCTATCACTTTGCTAGACGGTGGCGGGCACGGCGTCCGCCGCTCATCCGACACGTAGACGGGGGAACCCCTGATGTCAGAGCAGGACCCGGCGCCGCAGCCGCCCAACACGCCCAGCACGCCCAGCACTTCGCACGAGCCGGCCGCGGGGGCCGAGCAGCAGGACCTTCCCGAGATGCCCGACCCCGAGGTCCGCGAGGTCACCGCGCACAGCATCCCGGGCGGGCTCGCCCTGCTCCTCGGCCTGATCGGCTTCCTGCTGGGGGTGGGAGGCATAGTCCTCGGCGGCAGCATCGCGTCGGGCGGCTCCGGCGGGCCCGGCGCGACGCTGATCGTCGTCGGCGTCCTGGTGCTCATCGGCTCGGTCTTCGCGATGTGCGGCCTGAACATGGTGGCGCCGGGCGAGGCCCGCGTGGTCCAGCTCTTCGGGCGCTACACCGGCACGATCCGTACGGACGGCCTGCGCTGGGTCAACCCCCTCACGAGCCGCAGCAAGGTCTCGACGCGTGTGCGGAACCACGAGACCGCCGTGCTGAAGGTCAACGACGCCTACGGCAACCCGATCGAGCTGGCGGCGGTCGTCGTCTGGCAGGTCAAGGACACCGCGCAGGCGACCTTCGCGGTGGACGACTTCGTCGAGTTCGTCGCCACCCAGACCGAGGCGGCCGTGCGCCACATCGCCATCGAGTACCCCTACGACGCCCACGAAGAGGACGGCCTCTCGCTGCGCGGCAACGCCGAGGAGATCACCGAGAAGCTCGCCGCGGAGCTGACCGTGCGCGTGGAGGCGGCGGGAGTGAAGATCATCGAGTCCCGCTTCACGCACCTCGCGTACGCGCCGGAGATCGCCTCGGCCATGCTCCAGCGCCAGCAGGCCGGCGCCGTCGTCGCCGCCCGCAAGACGATCGTGGAGGGTGCGTGCGGCATGGTCGAGGACGCCATCACCCGTATCGCGGCGCAGGACTTCGTCGAGCTGGACGAGGAGCGCAGGGCCACGATGGTCAGCAATCTGCTGGTCGTGCTCTGCGGTGACCGCTCGCCTCAGCCGGTGATGAACACGGGGACGCTCTACCAGTGACCGACCCCCCTGAGCGCGACGGGTCCGCGGAGCCCGCACCGTCCGTGCCGCCTTCAGACGGCACGGACGACGGGCCCGCGGACGCCCCGCGCGCGCGGACCGGAGGCAGAGCCGGGCGGCAGCGCAAGCAGGTGCTGCTGCGGCTCGACCCCGCCATGTACGAGGCGATCGCCCGCTGGGCCGCCGACGAGCTGCGCTCGACCAACGCCCAGATCGACTATCTGCTGCGCAAGGCGCTGACGGAGGCGCGGCGGCTGCCCCGTAACGCCCGGCCCCATCCCCGCCGGGGCCGCCCTCCGCGCGAGGAGTGACCCGTACGCCCCGTAAGCCGGTGGGTTCGGTGCGCCCCGCGGTCGGCAGGCGCGGCGGTCCCGGACGGAGCAGCATGCCTCGCCGCTGTGCCCCGTCCACGCCGATACTCATTACGAGGGCCGGGTGTTCCGCCTGTCTCCGGAGCGGACGTGCCGTCCGGGTCGGGTGCGAAGCCGACGGGAAGGCACGGGATGGTGGCTGACGACCGCGACCGCTACTGGTTGAGCGAACTGCTGATGTCGGTGCAGGCGGCGCCGCCGGTGCAGTCGGTCGCCGTGCTGGCCCGGATCCTCCGGGAGCAGCTCTCCGCGCTGGACGTCGCCTTCCTGATCAACGACCTCGGCGGGAACGCCGTGGTCCGGCTGACCGGAGCGCCGGACGAGCGCGGCACGGAAGAGCCGGAGCGGCTGCCGCTCGCCGGCAGCGTCTACGAGAAGGTGATCGTCTCCCAGCAGCCGTGGGTCGGCAGCCCGGCCGACGCCCCGCAGGCGACGGCCGACGCCGAAGCCCCGGTCACGGAGGGACATACGAAGGTCATCGCCCCGGTGAGCGACCGCGGCGACCCCATCGGACTGCTCGAAGTGACGCTTCCGCGGCCTCCCAGCCACCGCACGCTGGAGCTTCTCGCCGAGGCGGCGCACGCCTTCGCCTATGTCGTGATCGTCAACAGGCGCTTCACCGACTTCTACGAGTGGGGCCGGCGCACGACTCCGCTCTCGCTCGCCTCCGAGATCCAGCACCGGCTGCTGCCCGACTCCTTCACCTGCGACGCGGGTCCGTACGTCGTCGCCGGGTCGCTGGAGCCCGCCGCGAACGTCGGGGGCGACACCTTCGACTACACCCTCAACAGCACGGGCCTGTTCATGTCCCTCACGGACGCGATGGGGCACGACGTGCGCGCCGCCCAGCTGGCGAGCGTGGTCGTCGGAGCCATGCGCAACGCGCGCCGCGCCGGCCTCGGCCTCGTCGAGCAGGCGGACGCCGCCAACATGGCCGTCGTCGAACACGCCGTTCAGGAACACCGGGTGGTGATGGACGAGTCCGCCCAGGTGCGGCGCGCGCTCGCCGAGCACGGGGCACCGGCCATGGTCACCGGCCAGCTGCTCACGGTGGACTTCGAAACGGGCGATACCGCCTTCATCAACGCCGGGCACGTGTGGCCGCTGCGGCTGCGCGAGGGGCGGGTGGAGGAGATCACCCCGGCCGTCGACCTTCCCTTCGGCATCTCCCCGGAGTCCACCTACCGCGTCCAGAACATCGATCTGCGCCCCGGCGACCGGCTCGTACTGATCACCGACGGCATGCTGGAGCCCGAGGGCGAACACGACCGGCTCCTCCGCCTCATCGAGCAGACGCGTGCCATGCATCCGCGCGAGGCCGTACGCGCCTTCACCCAGTCCGTGCTGGACCGGACGGATCACGATCCGCGGGACGACGCGACAGTGCTGTGCCTGGAGTGGTCGCGGCCCGCCTGGCCCGGCCGCGACAGCTGACGGGCACCCGCGCTCAACGCCCGCTCTACCGGAGGACGTTGCGCAGTGCGCACGTGATCGCGGCCCGCAACGCCTCAGGCGGGGACTGGGAGTTCATCTCCGCCACGGCAAGCACGTTCTCGGCCACGATGTGCAGCTGGATGCCGGAGCTGCGCGCGACTCCGCCGAGGATGCCCGCCGCCACCTGTGCCGTACACCCATGGGCGGCCATCAAGGCGCCCTGAGCTCGGCAGATCACCTCCTGGCAGGCGATGTCGTGACGCAGCCGAATGACGTCGTTCCCTAATTGGTCGGCACAGTTCACAACTGCCTCACTTCCGCGCACGGGAGAAACCGGATGGCCGGAAGCCGCGCTAGTTCGCTTAGACAATCACAGTGTGTGCCCCCACGGCCACACTGAGGCTCCACGATTTGACTTCCTAGGCACCACCTCACTCACGAACGGCGTGAAAAGTACCGTCTGTTGAGGTTCGTCCCCGTCGCGACCGGGCAACCGGAACCGCCGGAGCCCCGAATTCGGCCTGTGCGCACGGGAGTACGGGCCGCGGGGCACGGAGACGCGGCGTACCGCGGAGGCTACGGTGACCGCGTGAGCAACGTAGAGACCCGCCCCGTCGAGCAGACGGTCTGCGACGGCCCGCCCGCCGGCGAGGGCGAGCCCGACATAGAGCTGCTTCAGCCGCGCGAGGTCCCGCTCGGGGGTCCGCGGGCGATGCTCGTCCGCCGCAGCCTGCCCAATCGCGACCGGCGCATGGTCGGTGCCTGGTGCTTCGCCGACTCGTACGGGCCGACCCGTATCACCGGCGAGGCCGGCATGCAGGTGCCTCCGCATCCGCACACCGGCCTCCAGACCGTGAGCTGGCTGCTCGACGGCGAGGTGCTGCACCAGGACAGCCTCGGCAGCAGGCGGACCGTACGGCCCGGTGAGCTGAATCTGATGACCGCCGGAGCCGGAATCGCCCACTCCGAGGAGTCCCCGCCGGACCACTCCGACACCCTTCACGGGGTGCAGCTGTGGGTCGCCCAGCCCGAGGAGCATCGCAACGGCCCCGCCCACTTCGACCACTACGGCGATCTGCCCGCGTTCACCGAGCCGGGCGGGACCGTCACCGTCATCATGGGCGAGCTCGCCGGCGCCGCCTCGCCGGCCCGTGCCTATACGCCCCTGGTGGGCGCCGACGTCGCACTCGACGGGGGCGGCACCGGTGGGGACGGGCGGCTGCGGCTGCCGGTGCAGCCCGACTTCGAGCACGCCGTGCTGGCGCTCTCGGAACCCGTCACGGCCGACGGCCGCACGGTCGCTCCCGGCAGCATGCTCTACCTGGGCCGGGGCCGCCGCGAGGTGGTACTGGCCGCGGAGAAGCCCGCCAGGGCGCTGCTGCTCGGCGGCGTCCCCTTCGAGGAACACCTCGTGATGTGGTGGAACTTCGTGGCCCGTACGCACGAGGAGATCGTCGAGGCCCGCACCGCGTGGGAGGCCGAGCGCGAACTCGCGGACGGCGGCGCCCGCTTCGGGGCGGTGCGCGGATACGCGGGCCCGGCCCTTCCCGCGCCGGCTCTTCCCAACGCCCAGCTCCGCGCCAGGCCCCGCTACCGGGCGCCCGGCACGCGCCGCGACGGGTGAGACCGGCTCCGGCCGCACCCGTATGACCGTCAGAAGTCCACCCGCGCCAGGCTCCCGTCTACTTCACGTCGTTGAGCTCCTCGAACTTCACGAGCCCCGTGTCCTCCAGGACCGTGATGTGGTCGAGGACGATGGCGTTGGCCCGGGTGGCCAGCGACCGCACCATCGAGTTGCGGGTCTGGTCGCGTACGAGGCCGACGAGGCCGAAGACGACGCCGTGCTGCTTGCGCAGGTGCGCGACGAGGATCTTGTCGAAGTCCTTGCCTTTGGCCCTGTCCATGTCGCCCAGGTACTCCTGCTGGGAGCCCGTCGGCTGGGTCGGCAGCGAGACCCCCATCGCGCGCCCGGCCGCGACGGAGCGCCTGTCCAACTCCGTGTGCCCGTCGACGAGATGGTCACCCGCGATCCGTACGGACTTCGTCGTGCCCCGCTCCTGGGCGGAGCGTCCGGCGGGCAGTTCCCACAGGCCGGCCGAGCGGACCTTCCGGATGAAGTCGCGGTCCATCGGGGTCAGCGGACCGTACTCCGTCTTCCAGGTGCCCTTGCCGTCGTCCTGCCATCCGGCTCGGGCGAGCGCCGTGGACCGGTTGCCCTCGAACCACGTCGTGGGTATCAGTAGCGCAGCGAGCGTTCCTATGAGAGCGAGCACGACCAGCACTGTGCCGATCGCCCGCCCGGACATCATGGCGGACCGCATCCGCCCCCCTCTCCACACCTCTTCGCAGTGCGTAGGACGTTAATAAGGTGTGTGAGGATGCGGTAGAGCTTCGTCCCGACACGACAAGAACCGGTTCCACAGGGTCGAAGGCTGCTACGTCGGGCGGGAGCGGCACGCCCGCCCGGACGGCCGCCGGCAGGGAGTGCACAGCGATGGCGATCGACGATCTGAAGTCGGCGCTTCCCGGCTACGCCGAGGATCTCAGGCTCAACCTCGCCTCGGTCACGGGCGGTTCGCGGCTGTCGCGGCAGCAGCTGTGGGGCACCCTGCTGGTCTGCGCGATCGCCTCGCGCTCCGGCATCGTGCTGCGTGCGCTGGAGCCGGAGGCGAGGGAGAACCTGAGCCACGTGGCGTACGAGGCGGCCAAGTCGGCCGCATCGGTCATGGCGATGAACAACGTCTTCCACCGCACCCGGCATCTGCTCTCCGACCCCGGCTACCGCACCCTGCGCGCCGGCCTGAGGACGAACGTGCTCCGCGACCCGGGCGTCGAGAGGGCGGACTACGAGCTGTGGTCGCTCGCCGTCTCCGCGCTGAACGGCTGCGGCGAGTGCCTCGACTCGCACGAACAGGCCCTGCGCGGGGCGGGCTTCGAGCGCGAGACGGTGCAGGAGGCGTTCAGGATCGCCGCCGTCGTGCAGGCGGTCGGCACGACGCTGGAGGCGGAGGCGGAGCTTCGGACGCACCGAGGCCGGCCCTCCTGAGGAGAACCGGCCTCGTCACTCCGGGCTCGTCACTCCGGGCTCACAACACGGCCTGGTCACACGGGTCTTGGAGCGGTCTTGGAACGCGGCCGCGGCCGCAGCCTCGGCCACGGGTCAGGACACCGGCAGCTCGAACCACACCACCTTGCCCGTCGACAGCCGCGTCGCACCCCAGCGCCGGGCCAGCCGGTTGACGAGATAGAGCCCGCGGCCGCCCTCGTCCGTCGCCCGCGCCTGCCGCAGCCGCGGCAGCTGCGGAACGTCGTCGCCGACCTCGCAGCGCAGCGTGTCCGTACGCAACAGCCGGAGCGTGATGGGACGTTCGGCATACCGCACCGCATTGGTGACGACCTCGCTCACCAGCAGCTCGACCGCGTCGGACAGCTCCTCCAGGTCCCAGCGCGCCAGCGCGCGCCGCGCCAGCCTGCGGGCCTGACCCGCCGTCTGGGCGCGCGGGTCGAGGAACCAGTACGCGACGTCGCTCGGCGCGATCCCGTCGAACCGGGCGGCGAGCAGCGCGATGTCGTCGTCGCGGTCGCCCGGGCCCAGGATGTCGAGCACCTCGTCGCAGAGGGGTTCAAGCGGAGCCGAGGCGTCGGGACGCGTCAGCCGCGCCGTCGCCGTCAGCTTCTCCCGCAGATGCTCGATGCCCGTCCACACGTCACGCTGGCGCGACTCGACCAGCCCGTCGGTGTAGAGCAGCAGCGTGGCGCCCGCGGGTGCGTCCAGCTCCACCGCCTCGAAGTCGACACCGCCGACGCCGATCGGAGCGCCGGCTGGTATCCGCAGCACCTCCGCGCGGCCGTCGCGGTGCAGCAGTACGGGCGGCGGATGGCCGGCGTTGGCGATGATGATGCGGTGCGCGACCGGGTCGTAGACCGCGTACAGACACGTCGCCATGCGGTCGCTGCCCAGGCGCTGCGCCTGCTCGTCGAGGTGGTGCAGCACCTCCTGCGGCGGCAGGTCGAGACCGGCCAGGGTCTGCGCCGTCGTACGGAGCTGACCCATGATCGCCGCCGACGTCATGGAGTGGCCCATGACGTCGCCCACGACGAGGGCGACCCTGCTGCCGGGCAGCGGGATCGCGTCGTACCAGTCGCCGCCGACGCGCGCCGTCTCGGCCGCCGGAAGATACCGGCTGGCGAGATGGCAGCCGGTCGGCTGCGGCAACTCGTCGGGGAGCATGGTGCGCTGGAGCTCGTCCGCGATGTACGCCTCGCGCCCGTACAGCACCGCCTTGTCCACGCCCAGCGCGGTGTGCGTGGCGAGCTGAGCGGCGATCAGCAGATCGTCGGGCTCGAACGGAGCGCGCTCCGGGCCGCGCAGGAAGACCGCGGCGCCGATGACTCTTCGGCGTCCACGCAGCGGAGCGAGTATGGCGCGCTGGCCGGAGGGCACGTCGGGCCCGCTGCCGAGCAGTTCGGGAAGCGCGTCGCGGGCGGCGGGCGCGTCGGCGAAGACCGGACGCACGCCGCGCAGCACCTCGGCCAGCGGACCGCCGGAGAGCACCTCGACGTACTCGGTCGCGCCCGCGGTGCCGTCCGAGACGGCGGAGAGCGACGGGCCGGCGGCCGCGCCTCCCGGACCGCCCGCGGCGTCTCCGTCCGGCGGCGTCCTGCCGTCGGCAGCGGAGGCGGCGGCCACCATGGCGTGCGGGTCGTCGGGGATGCGGTCGCTGCGCCGCAGCCGCAGCACGACCGGGCCCGTCGGGCGCTCGTCGCCCACGGGCAGCGGGTCGCGCAGATAGACGAGGATCGCGTC
The DNA here is from genome assembly GCF_032248595.1 of Streptomyces winkii. Taxonomy (NCBI): domain Bacteria; kingdom Bacillati; phylum Actinomycetota; class Actinomycetes; order Kitasatosporales; family Streptomycetaceae; genus Streptomyces; species Streptomyces winkii. The sequence continues at coordinate 578,186 of NZ_JASTTH010000001.1, forward strand.
GGAGTACGCGGGCACGCTCGCCCGGCAGAGCCCGAGCACGGTCTCGTCCAGGTCCATGCCGCGTGCGATGCGGCGGGTGGCGGCGCCGACGAAGCGCAGCCGGTCGCCTCCGCGCCGCTCCCGCTCGGCGGCGTCGCCGTTCCCCGCCTTGTCGCGCGTCGCGGCGGGGTCGGCAGCCGGGGCCGGCGGGGCGGCTGGAGGCACGTCGGCGGCTGTCACGTCGCCTGTAGTCGGATGAGACACGGCACCGCTCTCCGCGGTAGGGGGTTGGGACGGGGCACGGGAGGGCCGCTTGGGCGTCGATCCCGGCCCGCCGTGGGACGGTTCGGGGACGGCCCGGCCTGCGCCGCCCCTCCCGCCGGAGCCCCGTGAGGCCTCGGCGGTTTCCTGCTGTGCCGCACGCCCCGCTCCGGGCCGGGGCCGCGAGGCGGGGCGCACGCGCTCCACCTCGTCGCCACCGGCGCACGCGGGGGGTGCGCTGTCATGAGACGTACGCGAAGCGCCTGCCGCGCCCGCAGCACCGGGGCCCGCCGACGTGGACGGGCCCGCGGCACCGGACGGGCCCGCGGCGTTCTCGCGCGGGTCGTGCGCACCGGCCCGCGCCGCGGGTGCCCGCTCCGCCGCCCTGCCCGCGGTTCCGCCCGGCCTGCGTCCCGTCGGGAGCGGCTCGGACGGCACACCGAAGTCCGGGGCCGCCCCGGGCCGCAGGCCGGGGGAGACCGCCGAGGACGCTCCCGCCGCGGGTGTGCCCGCGGGCGGGGGCGACGGCACCGCTGTGCTGGTCGCAGGCTCTTGGTGCTCCGTCACGCGTTCGGTTTCCATCCATCCGGGGCCGCGCGTCTCGGGCGCGCAGCGCTCACTGCCCTCCGCCCCCTACGGCCGCCGTCGGCACTGAAGGAAGATCTGGATCTCGGGCGGCACGTCCGTACTGGCCGGAGCGTAGGCATAGGCGTCCTCCCCGGCGATCTCGAAACCGCCGTCGCGCACGACCTGGCGCAATTCGTCCCGCAGATAGCCGGATACCCGGATCGTGTTGCCCAGGAACGGCAATGAGAAGTCATCGACATCCGCTTCCACCATCGACATGGCCATCGGTGCGCCTTCCCGCAGTTGCTGGTGCATCATGCGCAGCGCGTAGGGAATTTCGGCCCGAGGCAGCATCAGGAGCGAGAAGAAAGCGGCGATACCGTCGAACGGCCCGAGGTCGTACCGCTCCACCTCATAGATGTCCATACGGCGGAATTCGCCGTCCGGCACGTTCCTCCGGGCGAGTTCCAGTATGCCGGGGGAGAGGTCGATGCCGGTGACCTGGTGGCCGGCCTCGACGAGCTGACGCGCCGTCGGCAGTCCCGTACCGCAGCCCAGATCCAGGATGTGGGAGCCGGCGGGCAGTTGCTCGGCGAGCCAGGCCCCGGCGGCGATCTGGCCCTCCTTGTGAGGGAACGCCTCGTCGTAGCGGTCGCCGATCGCGTCGAAAGCGGCGGCCTGCCCCGACCGGTCCATCGAGTCCCAGTCGAAGCCCCTGTAGGCGCGCGCGGGCGACTTCGGGGAACCGTCGTCTCCGGTCTCCGAGTCCGGGGTTCCCTCGTCGTCGGCCGGACCCGCGGAGGCCCGGCCCCCGGCCCGGCCGGAAGCGTCCCCGTCGGCCCGGCCCGGGGTGCCCTCACCCTGGCCCTTCGGCCTGGGGGTGCCCCCGAGGGTTCCGTCCGTGCCGCTCACGCTTGATCTCCTCTCTGGCCACGCGCCAAATCCCCGAGAGGGGAGGGGAGTTGTTGCAGCAGTGCGCCTACGGAGGTTGATCCTACGTTTGCAGTATGGGGGCGCAGCAAGGGGGAACGAGAGGTCGAAGCGGTCGCGTGTCGCCCGACAGGACGGGCACATCCGCGCAAGTACGGAACAAGCCTCCCTCCGCGGGCCCCGCGGGGGGATTTTTCGGGCCGGACCGTCTTCCACACAGCGCCCGGAGTCCGGCTGCCGGGCACAACAGGCCGAGTGCGCACCGGATTCCGGACGCGCGCCGGCCTGGGACCGGGCAGCCCGGGCACGTTCACGGGCGCCGCCCGTCGCCGCTCCGGTGGCCCGCCGGGGCTCCTTCGGCCCCGGTGCGGAGGGAGCGGCGAGAGCGCTCGCCGGTGAACTCGGTGCCGTTCGCCGCCGCGAGTGCGGGGCCCGCGCCGGAACCGTTCGTTCCGGCGCCGTTCGCCGCCGTGCCGTGGATCCCGGTGCCGTTCGCCGCGGCGGTGGCCGCCTCCGTACCGGCCGGCTCGGCCGCTCCGGGCGGCGGGCTGCCGTCCCAGTCCTGCGGAAGCACCGGCACCGGCCAGCGCGGGTCCGGGCGCCAGCTCTCCCAGCCGTCCCGGAACGGCGACCCCCATGAGGCGATCTGCTCGACCACCGCGCGCCCGGCGGCCCGTACCCGCGCGGCGAGCGCGTCGTCGACGAGGCCCGCGCGCTGCGCGGCTGCGAACTCGTCCTCGTCCCGCCACTCCCAACTGCGGTCCGCGTAGACGGCGATGTCGAGGAAGTGGTCCTCGGAGTCGATGCCGCCCGCCCAGCGACGCCGCGGCTCTTCGAGGTTCACGTACCAGTTCTTGAACTGCCAGTCGCGCTCCCAGAACAGCCACACCGACCACGGCTCGCCGGGACGGGCCAGCTTCAGCACGCCCGTCCCGAACCAGCGGGAGAGCACCGTCCTGCGCGGCTTGGTGTAGCGGGTCGCCAGCGGCTCGTGGTGTACGGGCGTGCCGTCCGCGATCTCCGGCTTGACGCAGACCGTGCCCGGTGCCACCCATGCTGCGAGCAGCTCCGGGGTGTCGCGGACGACGGTGACGGGACGGCAGATGTGCGGGCTCCCGGTGCCGTTGGCGCGGTAGCGCCACAGGATGCGGGTGCCCGGGGCCCAGTGGCCTTCGCTCCGGTCGCCGCCGGTGCCGGTGCCGCTGCCGCCGCCGCGTGGGCCGGCTGCCGCTCCCGCGGGGCCCGCCGCTCCTGCCGTCTCCGCTGTCATGCGCAGATCCTAGGCGTGCCCGGCACCGGGCGCCGTGAGCCGAGGTCCGAATGCGCCACGGTCCGGCGGGCGGCGGCACCGGCTCCCGTGGGCCTCCGCTGAAACCGTCTCAGGGGCGGGTCATGCGCAGGACGTCGAGCGCCTCGTCCAGCTCTTCGAGGGTCAGATCGCCGCGCTCGACGTGCCCCGCCTCCAGGACCGCCTCCCGGATGGTCTTGCGCTCCGCGAGCGCCTTCTTGGCCACCGCCGCCGCGTTCTCGTACCCGATGTGCCTGTTGAGCGGTGTCACGACGGACGGCGACGACTCCGCGTACTCCCGGGCGCGCTCCGCATCGGCCGTGATGCCGTCCACCGTGCGCTCCGCGAGGAGCCGGGAGACGTTGGAGAGCAGCCGCACCGACTCCAGCAGGTTCTTCCCCATCACCGGCAGCATGACGTTCAGCTCGAAGTTCCCGGACGCCCCGGCCGCCGCGATCGTCGCGTCGTTCCCCGTCACCTGGGCCGCGACCATCAGCACGGCCTCGGGGATCACCGGGTTCACCTTCCCCGGCATGATCGACGAGCCGGGCTGGAGGTCCGGCAGCCTGATCTCGGCGAGGCCGGTGCGCGGGCCCGAGGCCATCCAGCGCAGATCGTTGCAGATCTTGGTGAGGCTCACTCCGACCGTACGCAGCTGGCCCGAGGTCTCCACGAGCGCGTCCCGCGCCCCCTGCGCCTCGAAGTGGTCACGGGCCTCGGTCAGCGGCAGTCCCGTGTCCGCGGCGATCAGTTCGATGACGGCGGCGGCGAAGCCGGGCGGGGTGTTGATGCCGGTGCCCACCGCCGTGCCGCCGAGGGGGAGTTCGGCCAGGCGCGGCAGCGATGAGCGCAGCCGCTCGACCCCGTACCGGATCTGTGCCGCGTAACCGGCGAACTCCTGGCCCAGCGTGACGGGGGTCGCGTCCATCAGATGCGTACGGCCCGACTTGACGACCCCCGCGAACTCCTCGGCCTTGCGGGAGAGCGACGCCTCCAGCATCTCCAGGGCCGGGATCAGGTCGCGGGTGACGGCGGCGGTGGCGGCGATGTGGATCGAGGACGGGAAGACGTCGTTCGACGACTGGCTCGCGTTGACATGGTCGTTGGGGTGTACGGGCGCTCCCAGCCGCTCCGTGGCGAGCGTCGCGACGACCTCGTTCATGTTCATGTTGGACGAGGTGCCGGAGCCGGTCTGGAAGACGTCCACCGGGAACTCCGCGTCCCAGCGCCCACCGGCGACCTCCTCGGCCGCCGCACGGACCGCCTCCGCCAACTCGGGCTCCAGCACGCCCAGATCGGCGTTGACCCTGGCCGCCGCGGCCTTGATGCGGGCCAGCGCCTCGATGTGGGCGCGCTCCAGGCGCCGGCCGCTGATGGGAAAGTTCCACACCGCGCGCTGCGTCTGCGCCCGCCACTTGGCCTCCGCGGGCACGCGGACCTCGCCCATCGAGTCGTGCTCGACCCGGTACTCCTGGCTGTCGCTCATTCGTGTGCACCTCCGTAGGGGGCAGCGCCCCCGCCGCGCGCGGTCATTCCCGACGCCGACGGGTACCCCGCTACGCGGCCCGCACCTTTCCTGACGGCCGCCCTCGCGTTGCTCGGCCCCTGGGGGCCGTCTACCCGCCCGTGCGGACCGGGATCGAGGTGACGAAGGGCTGGGACGGGCCTGGGTCCGTGAAGAAGTCGTTTCCCTTGTCGTCCACGACGATGAACGCCGGGAAGTTCTCCACCTCGATCCGCCAGACCGCCTCCATGCCCAGCTCCTCGTACTCCAGCACCTCGACCTTCTTGATGCAGTCCTGCGCGAGGCGGGCGGCCGGGCCGCCGATGGAGCCGAGGTAGAAGCCGCCGTGCTCGGCGCACGCCTCGGTCACGCGCGAGCTGCGGTTGCCCTTCGCGAGCATGACCATCGAGCCGCCGGCGGCCTGGAACTGTGCGACGTACGCGTCCATGCGCCCCGCGGTCGTCGGGCCGAAGGAGCCCGAGGCGTAGCCCTCGGGGGTCTTGGCCGGGCCCGCGTAGTAGACGGGGTGGTCCTTGAGGTACTGCGGCATCTCCTCGCCCGCGTCGAGCCGTTCCTTGATCTTCGCGTGCGCGATGTCACGGGCCACGACCAGCGTCCCGGTCAGCGACAGCCGCGTCTTGACGGGATGCTTGGACAGCTCGGCGAGGATCTCGGGCATGGGACGCGCGAGGTCGATGCGTACGGCGTCCTGGTCCGCCCCGGCGCCCTCGGTCAGCTGCTCCTCGGTCGTCTCCGGCAGGAAGCGCGCCGGGTCGGTCTCCAGCTGCTCAAGGAAGACGCCCTCGGCGGTGATCTTCGCCTTGGCCTGCCGGTCCGCGGAGCACGAGACGGCGATCGCGACGGGGCAGGACGCGCCGTGCCGCGGCAGCCGCACCACGCGCACGTCGTGGCAGAAGTACTTGCCGCCGAACTGCGCGCCGATGCCGATCTTCTGAGTCAGTTCGAAGACCTGCTGCTCCAGCTCCTTGTCGCGGAAGCCGTGCCCCGCCGGGGAACCCTCGGCGGGAAGCTCGTCGAGATAGTGGGCGGAGGCGTACTTCGCGGTCTTGAGCGCGTACTCGGCGCTCGTCCCGCCCACGACGATCGCCAGGTGGTACGGCGGGCAGGCGGCCGTGCCCAGCGAACGGATCTTCTCCTCCAGGAACTTCATCATGCTCGCCTCGTTGAGGACGGCCTTCGTCTCCTGGTAGAGGAAGGACTTGTTGGCGCTGCCGCCGCCCTTGGCCATGAAGAGGAACTTGTAGGCGTCGCCGTCGGTCGCGTACAGCTCGATCTGCGCCGGGAGGTTGGTGCCGGTGTTCTTCTCGTCCCACATGTTCAGCGGCGCCATCTGCGAGTAGCGCAGGTTGAGCCGGGTGTACGCGTCGTAGACGCCGAGGGAGAGGGCTTCCTCGTCGCCGCCCGCCGTGAGGACCTGCTGGCCGCGCTTGCCCATCACGATGGCCGTGCCGGTGTCCTGGCACATGGGCAGCACGCCCGCGGCGGCGATGTTCGCGTTCTTCAGCAGATCGAGCGCCACGAAGCGGTCGTTGGCGCTCGCCTCCGGGTCGTCGAGGATCCGGCGCAGCTGCGCGAGATGCCCCGGCCGCAGGCAGTGCGAGATGTCGTGAATGGCCTCGGCGGCGAGCAGGCGCAGGGCCTCCGGCTCCACCCGCAGGAAGGTCCGCCCGTCGGCCTCGAAGGTGCTCACCCCCTCCGTCGTGACGAGGCGGTACGGAGTGGGGTCCTCGCCCAGCGGGAGCAGATCCGTGTAGGTGAAGTCCGGTCGGGACGGGCTGGCTGCCATCGGTGGGCTCTTCCTCTCGTACGGCTCGTGCGGCTCTCGGCTGGGCCACTCCTCGGGGCTTCCCCAGAGGGAAGGCGATGGGGAGAGCGCGTCCATCAGCGTAGAGCGCCCGGACCGGGCCGTGGAGGTGAGGTGGCCCTCATCGTCCTCATCGGGGCCTCGCCGCGCCGGTGTTGGGTTCCGTCCGGGTCTCATTGATGCGGCCGACGGTCTAGTCGCGATCTATCGCGTTTGGGTAGTCTGCTCGCGTGACTGATTCTCCGCTCGAAAAGAAGCCCGGGACCGGCCCGGAGACCAGGCCCGCGGTCAAGGACGCCGAGGCGGCCGCCGTCTCCGTGCGCGCCTCGGACGCAGACCGCGACCGGATCGCCGACATCCTCCGTGAGGCGCTGGCGGAGGGCCGCCTCGACGCGGAGGAGCATTCGGAGCGCATCGACGTCCTGTACAAGGCCAAGACGCTCGGCGAACTCGAGCCGCTCGTACGGGATCTGCCCGCCGGCCGGGTGCGGCAGGAGGAGCCCCGGGCCCACGTGTCCGCGGAGTACCGGCCGCCGGCGCAGACGCACGCGTCCGTGCACGGAGACGGCGCCAAGGACAACCTGGTCGCGATCTTCAGTGGCAGCACCCGCAAGGGACGTTTCCGCGTCCCGGGCAAGATCAACGCCTTCGCCTGCTTCGGCGGCATCGAGATCGATCTGACCGAGGCCGTCTTCGAGCGGCAGCATCTCCAGATCAACGCGACCGCGATCTTCGGCGGCATCGAGATCCGCGTCCCCGAGAACGTCACGCTGCGGCAGAAGGGCGCCGGGATCTTCGGCGGATTCGACGTCCACACCGGGGAGTCGGACGATCCGCACGCCCCGGTCGTGCTGGTCGAAGGGGCCGCGGTCTTCGGCGGCGTCGAAGCCAAGCCGAAGATCGGGAAGCGGCTGCGCGATCTCCGCGGCCGCACGCGCAAGGAGCTCTGAACGACGGCGGGCGGCGCGGCACTTCGGCGGCGCGGGGAAACCCGTCCGCATTCCTACGGTATGCATACCGGTGCACACAGCGGGTAGAGCCTGGGCATCGTTTCACGTACGGCGGCAGCGCGAACTGCCGTGCGCAGCAAGTCGGGTGAAGGTGCCCCCCGTCGTCCCGTCAGGAGTAGACCGTGCTGCAACCGCCGCATCAGTCCCTTCAGGCAGCCGCCCCCGTTCCCGCACAGCGGACTTCCGCTCGCGAGGACGAGGAAGGCCCCTGGCACTCGGAGGCAGTCTGCCGCCGGGACGAAGCGGGACTCTTCTTTGCCCCGTCGAAGGAGCCCACCGCGGCGAGGCTCTCGCGCGAGCAGGCGGCGAAGCGGGTCTGCGCCCGCTGCCCCGTGATGATCGAGTGCCGCGAGCACGCACTGCTGCTCCCCGAGCCGTACGGCGTATGGGGCGGCCTGACCGCCGCCGAGCGCCGCGTCGTACTGGCCAGACGGCGCAGGCGGGAGGCCGCTGCCGCGGCCGAAGACGCCGGGCAGGTCTCCCGCATCGCCTGAGCGGGCCCTCTGTCTGTCGCGCCCTCTGTCTGTCCTGCGCGCGGTCTGTCGTGCCCGCGCATGTGCCGCGCCGGGGGCCCGTCCCGGCCGCACCGTGTTACGTGTCCGAAACGGCCCCCCGGCAGAATCGCGCCACATGAGGATCGAGCAGGTCGACTGGACGGCCCCCGACGCCGTCGCGCTGCGCGCCAGGCAGCGCGTGGAGATCGCCGAGCGGTACGGCACCCCGGACAGCGAGCCCGGTGTGGCGCCCTCGGAGGAGGACGTCGTGGTGTTCTTCGTCGCGTACGAGCACGGCGGCACCGCCGTGGGCTGCGGCGGGCTCCGCGATCTCGGGGACGGCGTCGGAGAGATCAAGCGCATGTATGTGACGCCGCCGTGGCGCGGATCGGAGTTCGCCCCGCGGATCCTGGACGCGCTGGAGGACTGGGCGCGCGGACAGGGATGGCGGAGCCTCCGGCTGGAGACCGGGGACCGCCAGCCCGACGCCGTCCGCTTCTACACCCGTTCCGGGTACGAGCCGATCCCGAACTTCGGCGCGTACGCCGGCGTGGAGGCGTCCCGGTGCTTCGAGCGGCTGCTCGGGTAGGCGGCGCGCACGGGCAGGCCGACCCGTCCGGCCCGTGCCCTTCGTGCGCCGTACCGTCCTAGCGGGCGCGGTCGAAGTCGACGGCGCTGTACGCACGGAGCTTGGAGAGCTTGTGCGTCGAGTCGATCATCCTGATCGTGCCGGACTTCGAGCGCATCACCAGTGACTCGGTGAACGCGCGCTCGCCCCTGTAGTGCACGCCGCGCAGCAGCTCGCCGTCCGTGATGCCGGTGGCGACGAAGAAGACGTTCTCGCCGCCGACGAGATCCTCGGTGTGCAGCACGCGGCCCAGGTCGTGCCCCGCGTCGAGCGCCCGCTTCTTCTCCTCCTCGTCCTTCGGCCACAGCATGCCCTGGATCGTGCCGCCCAGGCACTTGATCGCGCAGGCCGCGATGATGCCCTCCGGCGTGCCGCCGACGCCCAGCAGCAGATCGACGCCCGTGCCTTCGCGCACGGCCATGATCGCGCCCGCGACGTCGCCGTCCGAGATGAACTTGATCCGGGCTCCCGCCTCCCGGAGCTCCTTGACCATGCCGTCGTGGCGTGGACGGTCGAGGACGACGACCGTCACGTCGTCCGGTGTGCAGCCCTTCGCCTTGGCGACGCGGCGGACGTTGACGGCGGGCGGTGCCGTGATGTCGACGAACTCCGCCGCGTCCGGGCCGGTGACGAGCTTGTCCATATAGAAGACCGCGCTCGGGTCGAACATCGTGCCCCGCTCGGCCACGGCGAGGACGGACACCGCGTTGGACATCCCCTTGGCGGTGAGCGTGGTGCCGTCGACCGGGTCCACGGCGACGTCGCACTCGGGGCCCGTGCCGTCGCCGACCCGCTCCCCGTTGAAGAGCATCGGCGCCTCGTCCTTCTCGCCCTCGCCGATGACGACCACACCGTTCATCGAGACCGTCGAGACGAGGTGGCGCATCGCCTTCACCGCCGCGCCGTCCGCCCCGTTCTTGTCGCCGCGGCCGACCCAGCGGCCCGTGGCCATGGCGCCCGCCTCCGTGACCCGTACGAGTTCGAGGGCGAGGTTGCGGTCGGGGGCCTCGGGGCTGACGTCGAGCGGGGAGGGGAGGTGCTGATGATCGGTCATCGGGCACACCTTTCTGCTCGGCTGGTGACGGCGGCCGGGCTAAACGAGGGTCCTTCGAGGGTACCCAGCATCCGCCAGAGTGAGCAGTGGGCCCCACGGATGAGCGGCTTTGCCGGGCCCTGCCCAGGCCCTGCTCACAGCCTGCCCAGGCCCTGCTACGGACCTGCTCCGGGCCTGTCCGGGGCCCGATCGGATCTTGCTCCGTTCCTGTTCGGAGCGTGTTCCGCTCCTGTTCCGGCCGTGTTCGGAGTCTGCTCCGTTCCCGTTCCGGCAGGGTTCCGCTCCTGTTCCGGTGCCCGCCGGCCGGTCTCCGGCCCGCGGGGCCGTCCCTCCGTCCCGGCCCTGCGGGACCCCCGATGCCACGCGTGCTGTGGCGTCGGCGACGATGGGGGCGTGGCAGCACAAGCAGAGCAGCCGGGCAGACGGCAGGGCAGCAGGACGGTGCGGGGCATGGTGCCCTCGCTGGCAGTGGTCGTGCTGTCCGCGTTTGTGATCTATCTCTTCATCCCGCACGACGAGAGCGTGGACCCGGTCAAGCCCGTCGGCTACAAGGTCGAGCTGGACTCCGCCCGCCGCGCCGCGCCCTACCCGGTGCTCGCGCCCGAGGGGCTGCCCGCGAAGTGGCGCGCGACGTCCGTGCGGTACGACGCCACGGGCCCCCGGGGACGCGCCTGGCACCTGGGCTTCATGACGCCCGACACCCAGTACGCGGCGGTCGAGCAGAGCGACGCCAAACGCCCGGTGCAGTTCATCGAGGACGTCACGCAGGGCGCGCGGGAGACCGGGAAGACGGTGCGCGTGCGCGGCGAGGAGTGGACCCGGTACGAGGGTCCGAAGTACGACGCGCTCGTACGGACGTCCACGACCCGCGACCCGGGTGGCAAGGCCGCCTCCGAGAGCGCCGGGGATTCCGGGGCCTCCGGAGGCTCCGGCAAGGGCCGCCCGTACACCACCGTCGTGACCGGGACCGCTTCCTTCGGGCAGCTCCAGAAGATGGCGTCCGCGCTCCGCTCCGGCGGGAACGGCGGCAGCGGCAAGGGCTGACGCCCGCCTGAGGCGTCGCCTGCCCCCGCCGCCCCAGGCCTCGGGTTCCGGCCTCAAGCCAGCCTCAAGGCCCCGGCCTCAGACCTCCGTGACCGCGTCCTCGTACGCGAGACGCGGCGAGCGCGTCCTGTACGCCTCCTCGCCGGGCCTGCCGATGTTGACCACGAGCAGCGTCTTCTGCTTGCCGTCGCCGAAGAACTCCTTGTCGACGCCGTGCCGGTCGAAGCCGCTCATCGGCCCCGCGGCCAGCCCGGCGGCACGGACCCCGAGGATGAAGTACCCGGCCTGGAGCGTCGCGTTGAACGTGCCCGCGGCCTCGCGCGCGCCGGCCTCGGAGAAGAACTTGTCCTTCACGGAGGGCGCGTGCGGCAGGAGTTCGGGCAGCCGCTCGTGGAACTCGAGGTCGACGGAGAGTACGGCCGTGAGCGGAGCCGTCGAGGTCTTGGGCCTGTTGCCCTCCGACATGTGCCGCACCAGCCGGGCGCGGGCTTCGGGGGAGCGGACCAGGGTGATCCGGAGCGGGGACTGGTTGAACGCCGTCGGGGCGTACTTGACCAACTCGTACACCGCCCGTATCTGTTCGTCGCTCACCGGCTCGTCGGAGAAGGTGTACGCGGTGTGTGCCTCGCGGAAGAGCAGATCCTGGGCGGTCGGGTCGAGGGCGAGAGTCATGTGGGGATGCCTTGCCTTTGCGCGCTGTAGTTCGAGGGGCGGTTCACCGTAGTCGGGAACCTCTTGCGTCCTCCACCAACAACCGAGCCCCGCTCAATCTTCCGCTTCGGCGCTTTCACTTGCTCACGCTGGTCAGCGCCCGCGCGGGGCGCCTTCCGCATCTTCGTCCTCGGCCTCGCCCTCGCTCTCGTCCTCGTACGAGTCCGCGGGGAGCGCGTCCGCCCCCGCCTCCGGGTCCGCGTCGTCGCCCGCCTCGGCCTCCGCCTCCAGCACGGCGTCCAGCCGGGCCCTCGCGCCCTCCAGCCACTCACGGCAGATGCGGGCCAGCTCCTCGCCGCGCTCCCACAGCGCCAGCGACTCCTCCAGCGTCGCGCCGCCCGCCTCCAACTGCTGGACGACGCGCACCAGTTCGCCCCGGGCCTGCTCATAGCTGAGCGCGGAGCGCACCTGCTCCCTGTCCGTCCCCACGCCCGATTCCGTCTCCGTGTCCGAGGTCATGCGGCAACCCTAAGCGTCCGGTCCGACGGTGACGCCGAACTCCCCTTCCGCGACCCGTGCCCGGAGCTTCTCGCCCTCCGCGGTCTCCTCCGCGGCCCTGACCACGCTGCCGTCCTCCCGCTGAAGCACCGCGTAGCCCCGCTGGAGCGTCGCCGCGGGGGAGAGCGCGACGACCCGGGCGCGCGTGTGCGCCAGCTCGTCCTCCGCCCTCTCCAGGCGGTGGCCCAGCGTGCGCCGGGTGCGCGCCAGCAGAAATGCGATCTCCTCCGCGCGCTCCTCCACCATCGCGTGCGGATCGGCCATCGCAGGACGGCTCATGACGTCGCCGAGCCCTCGCTCCTCCCGGTCCAGGAAGGCGTTGATCACGCGGTACGCACGCGCCCTCAACTCCCGTACGCGCTCGTGCTCTTCGCCGACGTCGGGCACGACGTCCTTGGCCGCGTGCGTCGGCGTGCGCGAGCGCAGATCGGCGACGAGGTCGAGCAGCGGCGCGTCCGCCTCGTGGCCGATGGCTGAGACGACGGGCGTACGGCACGCGGCCACCGTGCGCACGAGTTCCTCGTCCGAGAAGGGCAGCAGATCCTCCATGCTGCCGCCGCCGCGCGTCACGATGATCACGTCGACGTCGGGACGCCCGTCCAGCTCCCGCACCGCCTCGATCAGCTGCGGCACGGCCCGCACGCCCTGCACCGCCGTGTGCCGCACCTCGAACCGGACGGCCGGCCACCGCTCGCGCGCCGTGTGCAGCACATCCCGCTCGGCGTCCGAGGCGCGGCCCGTGACGAGGCCCACGCGCTGCGGCAGGAACGGCAGCGACTGCTTCCGCTCCGCCGCGAACAGCCCTTCTGCGGCAAGCGACTTCTTCAGCTGCTCCAGCCGCGCCAGCAGCTCGCCGATCCCGACCGGCCGGATCTCGGCGGCCCGCAGCGACAGCGTGCCCTGCCTCCCGTACCAGACCGGCTTCGCGTAGACGACGACCCGCGCGCCCTCGGAGACGACGTCCTTCACACGGTCGAAGACGTCACGGAAACAGGTGACGCTGATCGAGACGTCACGCGACGGGTCCCGCAGCGTGAGGAACGCCATCCCGGCACCCGGCCGGGGCGAGAGCTGGATGATCTGGCCCTCCACCCACACCGCGCCGAGCCGGTCGATCCAGCCGCCGATCAGCCGGGAGATCTCACCGACGGGAACCGGGGCCTCGGGCGTGGTGATGAGAGCCATACGAGGACCCTAACGGCCGCCGCCGACAGCCCGCGGCCCGCGCGTCCCCGGTACCAGCCCCCCGGCTGGTGCCGCCGATGCCTGCCGATGCCTGCCGGTGCCACGGGTGCCACCGGTGCGCCGCCGCCGACGTGCGCGCGAGGCGCCCGCCGCCAACGCCCTTACGATGGACGCATGTCTGCAACGCCCTCCCATCCCCTCGGGCATCGCCCTGGGGAGACCCCAAGGTCCGCAGCCGACACCCCCGGCGCCCGGCGCCGCGTGCTGCTCGCCGCCCCCCGGGGCTACTGCGCCGGCGTGGACCGCGCGGTCATCGCCGTCGAGCAGGCGCTGGAGCAGTACGGCGCCCCCGTCTACGTACGCCACGAGATCGTGCACAACAAGTACGTGGTGAAGACGCTGGAGAAGAAGGGCGCGATCTTCGTCGAGGAGACCGCCGAGGTCCCCGAGGGCGAGATCGTCATCTTCTCCGCGCACGGCGTCGCCCCCGAGGTCCACGAGGAGGCGGAGCGCGGCAAACTCGCCACGATCGACGCGACCTGCCCGCTCGTGACGAAGGTGCACAAGGAGGCCGTGCGCTACGCCAAGGAGGACTACGACATCCTCCTCATCGGCCACGAGGGCCACGAAGAGGTCATCGGCACGAGCGGCGAGGCGCCCGACCACGTGACTCTGGTCGACGGCCCGGACGACGTCGGGAACGTCGAGGTCCGCGACCCGGACAAGGTCGTCTGGCTCTCGCAGACCACGCTCTCCGTCGACGAGACGATGGAGACCGTCGACGCCCTCAAGGGCCGCTACCCCAACCTGCTCTCCCCGCCCAGCGACGACATCTGCTACGCGACGCAGAACAGGCAGACGGCCATCAAGCAGGTCGCCAAGGACGCCGATCTCGTGCTGGTCGTCGGCTCCAAGAACTCGTCCAACTCCGTGCGCCTGGTGGAGACGGCCCTCGCGCACGGCGCCAAGGACGGCCGCCTGGTCGACGGCGCGGAGGAGATCGACGAGGCCTGGCTGGAGGGCGTGACCACGGTCGGCCTCTCATCCGGTGCGTCCGTTCCGGACGTGCTGGTCGACGGGGTGCTGGAGTGGCTCGCCGAGCGCGGCTGGGAAGACGTCGAGATCGTGCAGCCGGTGGAGGAGCGCATGCAGTTCTCCCTGCCGAAGGAGCTGCGGCGGGATCTGCGCGCGGAGGCGGCCCGCAAGACGGGCTGACGGCCGCCCCTCGACCGCCGGTTCAGCGCCCGGCGGCGGGTCCGAAGTCCGCCTCGCCGCCGGTCCCCCTCGTGATCTCAGGGTTTGTCGGCCTCCGCCGCCGCCTCGTCCTCGGCGTCCTCGGCTTCCATGAGCGCCCGTACGCGCGACTGCTGCACCATCAGCGCGATCTTCCGCATGGTGACGATGAGCACCGCGAGGAGCGTCCCCGCGTAGAGCCAGACGGCGTTGACGGCGAGCACGGGGAACAGGTTCGTCAACCGGTCCTTGATGCCCTGGTCTCCCGCACCGCCGCTGATGAAGAAGAGCCCCGAGGTGAACGCGAGCGGTGCCGCGACGGGGGCGGTCACGAGATCGGTGGGACGTACCCAGGCGGCGCATGCCACACAGACGACCAGGAAGGCACCCCCGTACACGGCGGGCGTGCCGCCGAGGAGCCAGCGGTCGGCCGCTCCCGCCAGCAGCATCAGCAGTACGCCCAGCAGTCCGCTGCCCAGCGCGGTGAGGCGGGCCCGCGGCAGCCACGAGACCGCGTCGGTCAGCGGTGCGGGGATCAGCGGGAAGCGCAGCTGCGCCTGGTAGAGCGCGGCGGCCTCCTGCCGTACGGCGCCGGCGCCGCCGCCGGGCCTGCGGCGCCGCTCCCGCCCGGCCGGGGCGGCGGCGCCGGATGCGGAGTCGGGCGTACGTGCGGAGCTGACGGGAGGCGAGGCGGGCGGGCCCGCTGCCGCGGCGGCCGCGGCCCGGGGTGCCGTACTGCGCGGGCGGCGCTGCCGCTGCCCCTCGTTCTGTGAATGCCCCTGACTCTGCCCCGGTTCCTGCCCCTGCCCCGGCCCCTGACCGGGGTCTTTCCCACCCGTGTGAGCGCTGTGCTGCTGTTCCACTGCTCCAACGTAGGCCGCGTCACCGCTGTTCACCGGGGACGGACACGCATTGGCCGTCAGTTCGAGCCGTAGACTGGTGGACCGGCCGGACTCGGTCCGCACGCCTCGCACGCTCTGCCAGCCTCAGATCTCGCAACGGGAAGTCGCCACGTGTCGCTCACGATCGGAATCGTCGGCCTGCCGAACGTCGGCAAGTCGACCTTGTTCAACGCCCTGACCAAGAACGAGGTGCTGGCGGCCAACTATCCGTTCGCCACGATCGAGCCGAACGTCGGCGTGGTCGGCGTGCCCGACCCTCGTCTGGGCACCCTGGCCGAACTCTTCGCCTCGGAGAAGGTGCTGCCCGCCACGGTGGACTTCGTCGACATCGCGGGCATCGTGCGCGGGGCGAGCGAGGGCGAGGGCCTCGGCAACAAGTTCCTGGCGAACATCCGCGAGTCGGACGCGATCTGCCAGGTCATCCGCGCGTTCCACGACGACAACGTCGTACACGTCGACGGCAAGATCTCGCCGAAGGACGACATCGAGACGATCAACACCGAGCTGATCCTCGCCGACCTCCAGACCATCGAGAAGGTGCTGCCCCGGCTGGAGAAGGAAGCCCGGGTGAAGAAGGACAAGCAGGGAGAGGTCAAGGCCGTCCAGGAGGCCAAGGACATCCTGGAACAGGGCCGCACCCTCTACTCCGCGGGCCTCGCGCAGGGCAGCGAGGCCGCGGCGCCGCTGTACGACCTGCATCTGCTGACGACGAAGCCGTTCATCTACGTCTTCAACGTCGACGAGGACGAGCTGACCGACGAGGACTTCAAGGAGAGCCAGCGCGCACTCGTCGCCCCGGCCGAGGCCGTCTTCCTCAACGCCAAGCTGGAAGCGGACCTCGCCGAGCTCGACGAGGACGAGGCCCTGGAACTCCTCCAGACCGTCGGTCAGGACGAGCCCGGCCTCGCGACCCTCGCCCACGTCGGCTTCCGCACGCTAGGGCTCCAGACGTATCTGACGGCGGGCCCGAAGGAATCCCGTGCCTGGACGATCAAGAAGGGCGCGACGGCCCCGGAGGCCGCCGGGGTCATCCACACCGACTTCCAGCGCGGCTTCATCAAGGCGGAGATCGTCTCGTTCGACGAACTGGTCGCGGCGGGCTCGGTGGCCGAGGCCCGCGCCAGGGGCAAGGCCCGTATGGAGGGCAAGGACTACGTGATGCGCGACGGCGACGTGGTGGAGTTCCGCTTCAACGTGTAGCGCGGCTCGAGTTCAGGCCTCTGGCTTCTTCCGGTGCCGGGATGGCCCGCGCCGTGTTCGTTCCCGGTTACGGGCCCGGATCGCGATGCGGATCCGTCACTTCTCGCCTGCGAGCTTCCTGACTTGTGCGCCCGTCAGCGCCTTGGGGAATGCCCGTACGTCCTTGATGGTGCCTTCGAAGCCGCGGACGAACTGGTCGCCCAGCCGGGCTCGGCCGACGGCGAAGTCTCCCTCCGAACTCCGGTCCCCCTCCCGGTGGACGGTGTCTTGGAGCTTCCCGTCGACGTACAGGCGGATCAGGCCCTCGGGTGCGTCGTAGACGCCGGCCAGAGCGGTCCAGCGGCCGGCACGCGGGGCCGCGTCGGATTCCGCCTCATCGGCCGCGGAGGTCTGCTCGTCCTCCCTGTGCATGCGCATCTCCCAGCGGTCCTCCACCGGGTCGAACTGGAGCTGAAAGGAACTGACCTCGGCTCCGTCCTGGCTGGCCACGGTCTGATACTCGTCCTTGTTACGCAGCTTCACACGGGCCGAAACAGAGAAGCTGCTGTCGGTGTCGAGCACGGGATCTTGTGATGTCACCGACTGTTGCCCGAAGAACGACACTCCACCGTCTTTCAGGGGCTTCGGCGGCGGATTCCCGATGAGCTTCCCGGCCTCGCCGTTGCCCGAACTGTCGTCGGTTTCGCCGTCTTTGGTCTCGTCGAAGAGCCACTCCAGGGCCGCATCCGGTACCGAGGGACCGGAGGTGCGCCGATCGCGGTCGTCGGAAGGCTGCCGGCGAGAGCCGCTCGCAGAATCGGTCGGTGACGAGGAGCCGGCGATCGACCCCGAAGTGCCGGGTTCGCCGGACTTCGACGGTGCCGGAACCGATGGGACCTTCTTCGCCGGCGGTTCGCCACTGCGTTGAGGCAGCGATGAGCCGGACTCCTGCGCATAGACGAACGCCGCCACCAGTGAACACACGCCCAGGACACCGGCGACCAGCGTGATGCGCCCGGCACGGCCCCTGGAGCCGCTGGCCTTCCGCTCGGCGACCCCGGCCCTCGCCAGCGCGCCCCACCTCGCTCTGCCAAGCACACCGCCGTGCTCTTCGGGGTCCGGGGAGTCCGGGAAGACCGCCTCTCCGGCGTCTCCCCGGGGCGCATCCGCCCGTTCTTCCCCATGGACGGCGATGGGCGCCGAGACCCATTCCGCGCGTCGAGTGGCGGCGTATGCCTGCCCTCCCCAGGGGAGCACGGCGTCCACCAGGAGTCCGCCGAAGTTCGCGTACATGCCCTCCAGATCGGCGACCGTGCGGGAGCAGTGGGCACATTCCTGAAGATGCGGAATCACAGCCGCGGTGTTGCCGCCCCTGTGGTCGGCGTAGGCCATGACCATCCGGTGGAAACGGCGGCAGTCGTCCGTCATTCCTTCATGCGAAATCCGCTCATAAGCGTCGTAGAAATCCCTGTACGCGCGCCTGGTAAGCGTCGGAATCTCCCGAGGGTCGGACAGTTCGGAGCCCAGCAGGCGCCCGATCCAGCCGCTGTCGGAGTGCTCCACGACCTGATGCCACATCACCGTCTGCAGGTTGGCCGGCAGCGCGTAGAACGCCCGCCAGATCGCCGAGCCACCGTGGAAGATCGTGGCATCACCGCTGGAGGGGTCGTAGTCCAGTGCCGCCAGCCGCGTGCGCAGCCATTCCGCCAAGTTGGCGTCGAGCGCGCCCCATTGGTTCGTGTGCGCGACTTCGGCGGCTGCTTGCAGCACCGACGACAACGCGCGGGGTCGCAGCGCCCCGTCCTCGCCCGTGTCCTGCGGCCACAGGACCAGCCGCCAAGCGTGCTCGGCGAGTTGGTGCGCTGCCGCGTCGTCGGTCACGCACAACCCGGCCATTTTCCGCACAGCGCCGAAATGACGCCCCGTCAGTTCGATCTGGGCCGCGTCGCCTGACTCCCCGCCGGCACGAGCGAGTTCGAGCAGTTCGGCGTCGGACAGCCGCTCAGGTTCCATTCGTCCGATTCCCCCATCGATCACGGCGTGGCATCAGGGAGCGGCAGCAGTGACGTCTCGGCCTGCGGGCGCCATGATTCTTCTCCGTGATTCAACTAGTCGTCCTCTACGGGGTGATGCCTCGCCCGCAGTGCGGATGGCATTGTCCTCACGCTTCTCCCGTACGGTATCCACCAGCGCAATCCGCACACCTCCGCCGAGTGGAATTTGGCACAGACATACAAGGGTTCAACCGCCCGCCGCGCCGACGGCGGCAGCCGCAGGCGCGGCGGGCGGGAACCGGATCCCGTTGGCCGCGCCGGCGGCCGCACCGCCCCACGTTCCGTGCGGTGTTGCGAGTTCGCTCTTGTCGACGTGCACCTCGCCGTCGTACTCCTTGGTGATCACAGCGGCGCTGTAGTCGCCGATCGCCCCAGCCTCATGGAGGGTTTCTTTACGTCAGCATGGCCCTCTCGCGCCCGAGTCTCATTCGGTAGGTGCCGAGAGATGAATACGGAAATCGGCCTTCGTCACGGCGTATGTCCTTTCCGTTTCTCGCCGCTCCGGGAAAGAGAACGACGGGCCTGAAGCCGCATGGCGAAAGCCGTTCCCGACGCGAACCGGCAGTCCGGCGACGCCTACCGCGTATTCGCCCTGTGACCCCGAAGAGAACCCAATGGCGTCGAGGGGCGCGAGCCATGCGGCGATTCGGCGTTCTCCGGCCGAGACCGGTGGTGGCCTATGCCGTGGTCGGCCAGAGCTGGATGAGCCAGCGCTCCGGGCCGTGTGGGAAGCCCACCTCGTCTTGGGAAAGGCCCGCTGCTGCTTGGCGTCCGGTGGCCGCTCCGCGCAGGCGATAGCTGCCGGGGTGGCGGAGCGTGATCGGGTTGCCGCTGACCCAAGCGGTGGCGGACTGCAAGCGGAGCTCGGTCGAGTCGACTTGTGCGGTCCCCTCCTGCACTTCCTCCCAGGTGTCGTCCAGCTCCGGGGGCCGGCCCAGCCAGTATTCGACGCGCACCCGGGCGTAGTGGTCGAAGCCGCCGCTGCGGAACGTCGCCCCACCGGAGCCGGTTGCCATCAGTGTTCCGCGGGCGGGCCGTCCGAGGTCCAGTGCGATGGCGGAACTGTGGTGGGCCTGGAGCGCGAGGACGCCGTACTCGGCCAGTACCTCCTCCTCTACCACCTGGACAGGGTGCACTGGACGCGGGAAGCCGGATCGGTCCATTGGGCGCTTCAGCTTTCGTGGGGCCGGAGCTTTCGTGATGCCGGGGGATCCAGGACGTCCGGAACCCCCGGCGCTTGAACGATGGAGCTTTCCGGTGTCAGGGGTTGATCTGCACCCAGAAGGCGTCCTTGGCCAGAATGTGGTCCTCGGTATACCAGGCGCCGAGCGCGGAACCGGCGTTACCGTTCTCCTCACCGTCGACCATTCTGGCCGAGTACTTCCACCGCGCCCCGGGCTGCACTTCTGTGTAGTGCGCGCCTTCCCAGGTGGACCGGAAGGGGTACTCGTCGCACTGCATCCCCGGAGTGCCCCAGTTGGGATCCCGCTCACGGCATGTTGTGCGGACCACCCGGTTGTTGGCGTTGTAGTAGAGCCTGGCCTCCTCGTCCATCCCGGGATACAGGCGGGTCAGGGGTTTGCCGCTCTTGCGGGCACCGGGGATTTCCGTACCGACGCCGCCGGGGTAGACGTTCGCCGGATCGTCCTGGGCCTTCTTGATGTGTGCGGCGACCGAGTCGACACCGGCCCCGTTCAGGCTGTAGTGCATGGTGGCCGGCACCTGGTCGAAGATGCAGCCACCGCCGCTGGCGTAGGCCGCTGCGTCGCAGCGGAACGGTTCCTCGAACTGGGTGCTTCCGGTCGCGCTCGTCAGCCGGATCCGCATGTCGTGGTAGTTGACGCGGTCCTGGTCGTAGTGGACTCCGTCGCCTCCTCCTTCGGAGCGGGTCGTGATGAAGGAGGCATACGCATTCCCGTTGAACTGCCAGCCGCTGATGGTGTCCTGGCGTCCTCCGCCGATCTCGTCGCATTCGGCGTTGACGAGGTTCAGGCAGGACAGACGGATGCCCAGCGGTGCCTTGGAGTCGCGTATGCCCCAGCCGTCCCAGTCATCGAGTTCCAGGTCGAACCTGATGCGCTGCACACCGCGTTCGCCCCTGCCCAGCATGGTCAGGCGGAACTGGTATTCGCCCACGAGGACGGGCCGGCCCCAGATGTACCTGTAGAAGCGGTAAGTGGGGCGTGAGACCAGGCAGAAGGCGAAATGGTTCTTGCGGCGCACCTCCTGTTCGTTGTCGTCGCCAGGGTCGTGTGCTCGGCACTGATCCCAGGAGTAGTAGTCGTAGGCCGCCTTCGTCCGCTGGGCGGGGGGCGGCTCCGGCTCGTCGTTCTGGGAGGCGACGGTCGCCTTGCGCTGCTCATGTGCCGCTTCATGCAACGTACGCGTGGACTTTTCACCGTCGTCGGACTTCAGCTGACGGCGAGTCAGCTCCTGCCAGGTGTCCTTGTCGCTGCCCTTCGGCATGACCAACTTGCCGACGAGGCGGCCGTCCTGGGAACCGGGTGTCCCGTCAGCGGCCGCGGCGGGAAGGGTCGCACCTGCCATGACGAGCGCCAGGGCGGCGATCACTGCGGCGCGCGCTCCCCTCCGTCTGCGGCGCCGGCGTACGAGTTCACTCAAGCTCATGTCCGTTTCCCCCTCCTATGACCCGCGGACCCCCCTGCGGGTGGCATGGACATGGACTAGTTGAATGGCCGGTTGTATGCACTGTCGAGGGCAATTTCGGACTACTCCCGAAATGTGCTGCCGGAAACAGCGCTCGAAAGCTCCCACTGGGATCAGACGGATCAGAAGGACCAGACGGGTCAAAGGAACGTCGTTGCGCTGATGGGAAGTTCCCCCGCGAACCGGAACTTTGCCATCCATTCATCTCGGTATCGCTTCGCGGCCCGCCCCCGGATCGACGGGGCCGTCTTCAATCACCAAGGTCCCGATCGTTCGAGATCCCGAGATGAGGAGGGGACCGTGTCATCACCACTGTCCCGTAGAGATGTGCTCCGTACCAGCGCCTTCGGCGGGCTGGGCATCGCGGTCGCCGGCAGCCTGGACGCCATCGCGGCGCCCGCGGCCGCGGCGGTCACCCGCAGTGCCGGCGGATACGGCAAGTTGGTCTCCGACCCGGCGGGTCTGCTGTCCCTGCCGGAGGGTTTCAGCTACCGGATCATCGCCGAGAGCGGTGTGACGAAGCTGGAGAGCGGTGAGCCGACGCCGTCCGACCCCGACGGCACCGCGTGCTTCCCGCGCGGCGACGGCAAGGGCTCGGTGCTGGTCAGCAACCACGAGATCCAGGGCGACGAGGACCACGCCGTGCCGCCGCTGCCCGGCCTGACGTACGACCCGGGCGCCCGGGGCGGCACCACCAACATCGTCGTCGACTCCGACGGCAAGCGAGTGGGCCAGTACGTGAGCCTGGCAGGCACGGTCAACAACTGCGCCGGCGGGCACACCCCGTGGAACACCTGGCTGACGTGCGAGGAGACCGAGGAGCGCGCCGGCGGCGCCCTCCAGAAGGACCACGGTTACGTCTTCGAGGTCGACGCCTTCGACCGCGACGCCAACACCGAGCCGATACCGCTGAAGTTCCTGGGCCGCTACGCGCACGAGGCCGTCGCCGTCGACCCCCGCGGGCCCGTCTACCTCACCGAGGACGCCAGTGGGCCGCACGGCCTGTACTACCGCTGGACTCCGCCCAGGGGCTTCCGCCCGGGCAAGGGTGCGCTGCGGGCCCTCGCGCTCTCCGACGGCGGCGACACCGCGGGCAGCCTCCAGGCGATGAGCTGCTTCAAGGGCGGCAAGCACATCGCCGACCTGTCCGAGGCCACGCAGACGGGCACCCGCTACAACGTGAAGTGGACCGACGTGCCCGACCGCGATGCCGGAAACGAGTCCGTGCGCAAGCAGTTCGAGGCCGGCCAGGTGACCGGCAGCCGCAAGCTCGAGGGCGCGTACTGGGCCGACGGCGGTGCCTACTTCGTCGCCAGCTACGCCCGCGCCGACGACGGCAGCGCCAACGAGCACGACGGTCAAGTCTGGTTCTACGACCCGCAGTCGGAGACGGTCACGCTGAAGACCATCTTCGGCGTGAACCCCGACCCCGACGCCGACACGAACTACGACGGCCCCGACAACATCGTCGTCGATCCGCACGGCGGCCTGATCCTCGCCGAGGACGGAGAGGGCATCCAGCACCTCGTGGGCGTCACCGAGCGGGGCACCGCCTACCCGCTGGCCCGCAACGATCTCAACGACAGCGAGTTCACCGGGCCGACGTTCAGCGACGACGGCCGCATCCTGTTCGCCAACATCCAGAGCCCGGGCCACGTCTTCGCCATCACGGGCCCCTGGGACCGGCGGGCCGGCGGCCGCGGCTAGGCGGCTGCGCAGCGTCGTTCGGATCAGCCGGTCGCGGTCGGACCCCACATAGCCGGCACCCCCTCCGGGTCCGGCTGATCCAAACGAACCCTCGCCGCGGGCCGTCCTCGACCGGCGCTCTCAACACCCCGCGCCGGAGGGCCGGAAAGCTGATGAAGTCATAAATGCCATGACAATGCACCCATGAAGGATCAGGCCTCCGGTGTGAGTGCAAGGCAGTCGTACGGGCAGATGCCGGCGCCGAACCCGGCCGCGATCATGCCGGCTCTGACGTCGCAGCAGATCCGGACGCTGCGGCAGGTCGGCCGCCAGTGGGGCATCGTGGCGGGTGACGCGCGGGGCTGGCGTGAGGCGCTTCCGGCGGATCCCGGGCTCACCGGTTTTCCCAGCCCGCGTGACGTGACCCCCGGCCGCTTCGGACGGTTCGTGGTCGTTCCCGGGGCCGGGCCCGGGGGCGGAACGGACAGGGTCGAGGCCGTGCCGGCGTCCGGTGCCCGCTCGCTGCTCGCCCGCGCCTCCCGTCGGGCCCGGCTCGTCGTGCTCGGTGCGCCCCTGCGGAGCACGGCGCTCGTACGGGAGCGGATGCGGAAGCTCGTGGCCTTGCCGGTGCTCTCCGCCGACGCGCTCTCCTCCATCGCGTACGGCCCCGAGGCGATGCTCGCGGTGCTCGTCCTCGCCGGAACCGCGGGCCTCGACTACTCGCTGCCCATCGCCGCCGTGATCGTGCTGCTGATGTTCTCGCTGGGGATCTCGTACCGGCAGACCGTACGCGCGTATCCGCACGGCGGCGGGTCCTACATCGTCGCCAGCGACAACCTCGGCCGGCTTCCCGGGCTCGTCGCCGCCGCGGGTCTGATGACCGATTACATCCTCACCGTCGCCGTCTCCGTCGCGTCGTGCATGGCGGCCGTCACCTCGGCCATGCCGGGTCTCCTGCCGTACACCGTGCCCCTCGGTCTGGGCGCCATCGCGCTTCTGCTGGCGGGGAATCTCCGCGGCGTCCGGCAGGCGGGCATGCTGTTCGCCGCACCGACCTACCTCTTCCTCGCCGCGGTGTTCGCCGTGGTGGTCACGGGGTTCTTCCAGTCCGCCGAGCGCGGATTCCATCCGGTGCCTCCCCATCTCCCGCCGCCGGCCGAGGGCGTGGGCCTGCTCCTGGTGGCGCGGGCGTTCGCATCGGGCTCGACGGCGATGACGGGCATCGAGGCCGTCTCCAACGCGGTGCCCGCGTTCCAGCCCGTCGAGTGGCGGAACGCGCGTACGACGCTCACGTGGATGGTGGGCTTCCTCATCACCTTGTTCGCCGGCGTGATGGTCCTCGTCCATCTGACGGGAGTCGTGCCGGTCGCGGACGAGACGGTCCTCTCGCAACTGGCGGGCCGCAGCTTCGGCGGCGGTCCCCTGTACGCCGTCACGCAGCTGGCGACGGCGGCCATCCTGCTGCTCGCCGCGAACACGGCGTTCAACGACTTTCCGCGAGTGCTGTTCTTCCTCGCCAGGGATCACCACGCGCCCCGCGCGTTTCTGCGGATGGGGGACCGGCTCGCGTTCACCAACGGGATCCTCGTCCTGGCCGTGACGGCGGCGCTCATCTTCACGCTCTTCGGCGGGAACCTCACGTCGCTGATCCCGCTGTACGCCGTCGGCGTCTTCCTCGCCTTCACGCTCTCCCAGTCGGGAATGGTCGTGCACTGGAACCGTCTGCGGACGGCGAATTGGCGCAGGAGCCTCGCCTTCAACGCCACGGGCTGCGTGCTGTCGGCGACGGTGCTCGTCACCGCCGTCATCTCCAAGTTCGCCGCCGGAGCCTGGCTGGCCATCGTGATCGTCGGGCTGCTGATCACGCTGATGATGCGAGTACGGCACCACTACGACCACGTCGCCCATGCCCTGGCTCTCCATCCCCACCGCGTCGAGGTGCCTCAGTCGCTCGCTCCGCCGAGGTCGCGTACGCGGGCCCCGTCACCCCGCAAGCGAGGCGAAGCGGTCACGGGTGAGGAGCCGGAGGCCGGGACCGAGGAGGAAGAGGTGGAAGAGGAGGGTGAGGATGAGGACGACGAGGAGGTCGAGGAGGTGGAGGAGGCGCCCGAAGAGATCCGCCACCTCGCCGTCATCCCCGTCGGAGACCTGGACCGCGCGGCCATGCGGACCCTGGCCTACGTCGCCTCGCTCCAACAGCCCGCTCTCGCCGTGCACATCAGCCCCACGGAGGAGGAAGCGGAGCGGTTCCAGGAGTACTGGCAGGTGTGGGGCGACCATCTGCCGCTGGAAGTCGTCGTCTCGCCCTACCGGGCCATCGTCGCCCCGCTGGTCAGCTACATCGAGAGCCTGCACTACCAGTGCTCGGACGTCACCGTGACCGTGATCATCCCGGAGATCGCCGTGCGCCACCGGCGCCACCGGCTCCTGCACTCGCATCTGGCCGCACGGCTGCGCCGCGCGCTCCGCCCGCTTCCGAAGATGGTCATCACGACCGTCCCCTTCCACGTCTAGGGCCGCGGGAGTACGCGGCGGGCCCCCGGCACCGCGGCGCCTACCGCTCGCGCTCCGGCTCCCCGGCCGAGGACCGCGAGTTCAGCGGCGGCGGCGCGGCGTGCTCCGAAGTGCCCCACGACGAGGGGGAGTCGCCGACCTCGAAGGACAGCTTCCCCACGTGCCGCAGCGCGTCGGTGGTCAGATACGTACGTTCCAGGGCGTGGCCGTCGGTGCAGGCCGACTGGATGTACCGGTCGGTCTTCGAGGTCCCCGGTGCCTCCACCGTGAGCCGGCCCTTCGGGTAGTAGCGCCGGTCGAGCGTGATGTCGACGCGGTCGAAGACCGGTGTGGACAGGCCCCAGGTGTCGGTGCCGGGCTGGACCGGGAAGATCCCGATCGACGAGAGCACGTTCCACGCGGACATGGTGCCCAGGTCGTCGTTCCCGGTCATGCCGGTCGGGGTGTCGGTGAAGAGGGTCAGCGCCGCGTGCACCACATCCGTCGTCTTCCACGGCTGACGGGTCGAGAGATACGTGTAGGGCGCGATGAGGTCGGGCTCGTTCTGCGGGTTGTACTTGTCCGCGTTGTAGTAGTCGTACGGGCCGTTGACCCACACCTCGCGGGCGGTCTTCTCCGGGTCCTTGAGCAACTCGTCGTAGGCGAAGAAGGAGTCGAGACGCTTGTTGGCCGCGCTCTCGCCTCCGATCAGCCCGACCAGGCCTGGCAGGTCCTGCGGCACCAGCCACTGGTACTGCCACGAGGTGCCCTCGTGGAAGCCCTCGCTCTTGGCGGGGTCGGACGGGCCCGTGAAGTCGCCGGCGGCGTCACGTGCCCGGAAGAAGCCGGTGGAGCCGTCGAAGATCTTCCGGTAGTTCCGGGCCCGCTCGGCGTAGCGCTTCGCGTCGGCCTCGTGGCCGAGTTCGGAGGCCATCTCGCCGAGCATCGCGTCCGAGAGCGCGTACTCCAGCGTGGCAGAGGCGCCGTGCTCGTAGTCCGAGTCGCCGGGCTTGGTGTGCGGGCGGCCCTTGATGTACGGGGCGAATCCGCGGTCGATGTACTCCTTGTTGGCCTCCCTGCCGAGCGCAGGTGAATCGGCCGGCGGCACCCCGTCGGCGTTCTTCTTCAGCGCCCGGTATGTGCGCTCCTCGTACCCCTTGAGCAGCCCCTGCTGGTACGCGTTGGTCAGGAACGGCGTGATCGGGTCGCCGGTCATGATGTTCGTCTCGACGGTGCCGTACCCCCATTTCGGCAGCCAGCCGCCGTCCTCGTCGACGTGCAGGGCGGAGACCGCCATGTCGCGCGCCTCGCGCGGCGCCAGCAGCGAGAGCAGCTGGTTCTGGGTGCGGTAGGTGTCCCACAGCGAGTAGTTCTGGTAGTAGGTGAAGTCCTTTGCGCGGTGGACTCGTTGGTCCCAGCCGGTGTAGCGGCCGTCGACGTCGCTGCCGATGTTGGGCGCGAGGAACGAACGGTACAGGGACGAGTAGAAGGTGCGCCGCAGGGTGTCGCTGCCGCCCCGGGTCCGTACGTCGTCGAGCCGGTCCTCCCAGGCGGCCCGCGCGGCGCCGGTGACCTGGTCGAACGAACGGCCGCCCTCGGCACGCAGGTTGCGCTCCGCGCCCTTCGCGTCGACGTACGACAGGGCGGTGGTGGCCTCGACGGTGCGGTCATCGCCGGTGGTGTCGAAGCGCACGAAGGCGCCGTTGCGGCCGCCCTTCGCCGACGACTGCTTCGAGCCTTCGCTGACCTCGTCGCCCTTCCAGGTGCCGGAGGTGGTGAAGGGCCGGTCGAAGCGGGTGACGGTGTAGACGGTGTACGGCCGGGTGTCCTGGCAGAAGCCGCGGCCGGTGATGGCCGTACGCACCGTCCTGTCGTCGAGGACCTCCACCTTCGTGGAGACCGTCTTGTGCAGCGACTGGCCCGCGTTGAGCAGGACATTGGCCTTCTTCGTGGCGGGGAAGGTGTAGCGCTGCACGCCGGTGCGCTGCGTCGCGCTCAGCTCGGCGCCGATGCCGCCGTCGAGTCCGGCCCGGTAGTAGCCGGGGCTCGCCTTCTCGTCCTCGTGGCTGAAGTGGGCCGCGTACTTGGCGTTGTCCGTCTCGGTGACGTCGCCGGTGGTCGGCAGCACCGGCAGATCTCCGCCCAACCCGCAGCCGACACCGGAGAGATGGACGGACGAGAAGCCCCGGATGTGGTCCTGCGAGTAGTCGTAGCCGGTGTTGTGCCCCGTGTCGGGGGAGAGCTGCACCATTCCGAACGGAACGGCCGCTCCGGGATAGGTGTTGCCCTCGTTCTCGGTGCCTATGAAGGGGTTGACCAGGTCGGTGAGAGGGCCGTCCTGCGGTGTGGGCGTCTGCGGGCTCGCGGCCGTGAGCACGCCCGCGAGCACGGCCGTCGCCGTCAGCGCGCCGGCGGTACGCAGGCGCAGGCGCCTCGTCCATCGCATGGTGGGACCTCCGCTGTGTGAGGCGCGGCGCGGTGGGACTGCCGGCGGCCAGAGGTGGCGGGCGACGCGCACAGTTTTCCGGACAACGTTGTCAGCAACGTCGCATTCTTCGGACGATTCACGTCGCCGTCAAGGGG
Organism: Streptomyces winkii; assembly: GCF_032248595.1. Classification (NCBI taxonomy): domain Bacteria; kingdom Bacillati; phylum Actinomycetota; class Actinomycetes; order Kitasatosporales; family Streptomycetaceae; genus Streptomyces; species Streptomyces winkii. The sequence goes on from NZ_JASTTH010000001.1 coordinate 605,961, forward strand.
GCCCGGAATCCGTGCCGCTGAGGCGGGTTCGCCGGCCCGAGCGCCTGAGGGGCGGCGGTCGGTCCCGGATGCCCGCAACGGAACGCGCTCACGGCGCGGTGGGCGACACCATGACGAGGTGGACGCCGTACACCACGGACAACACGGCACACGCGCCGACGAGCGAGCCGGAGATCCGCATCCGGGCCCCGCCCGCCGCGATCGCCACGGGGAGGAGAAGGGGGAAGGCGGGCATCAGCAGGCGCGGCTTGGCGGAGAAGTAGTGCGAACCCCCGAGAGCGACCACCATGATCGCGATCGTGTACACCACCAGCGGCAGGGGCAGTCGCGCTCGCAGTACGAGCAGAAGTCCGACGAGCGCGGCCGCCACGACGACCGCCGCCACGAGGTAGGAGAGCCTGGTCGGGCCGCGAAGGAGCTGTTCTCGCGCGAAGCCGACGGTGAACCGGCCGAAGTCGAAACGCGATCCCCATCCGCGTTGGACCGTGAAATAACCCAGGGGCGTGCCGGTCCGTACTCCGACCCAGGCTATGTATCCGAGGTATCCGAGAGGTGCCATGGCGGGTGCCGTCCATGTCCGCCAGTCCCCGCGGGATTCCGGATCCCGCCGGAGTGCGACCGCCGCCGCGCAGACGACCGCGAGTGCGACCGCGAAACCGTTGGGACGAGTGAGTCCCGCGAGCACCGCCAGAGACCCCGACCAGAGCCACCGGCGCGTGAGCGCGGCATACAGCGACCAGGCGGCCAGCGCCGTCAGCAGGGATTCGGAGTACGCCATCGTCTGGACGACGGCGTTCGGCAGCGCGCCCCAGAGGGCCGCGAGCCAGATCCCGGTGGAGCGGCTGTGCACGACGGTGCCGACGGAGTAGAGGCCCCACGCGGCGGCGAGCGCGGCCAGGCATGCCGCGATGATTCCGGCTTCCATCGGGGCCACCGGCAGGACCGTCGTCACGCCCCGTTCCAGCCCGGGAAAGAGCGGGAAGAACGCGAGGTCGTTGTACGTGAAGCCGCTGCCGTCCTTGACGACAGTCCCGTATCCCACGGTGGCGATCCGCGCATACCACGCCGAATCCCAGGAGCCCCCCAGGAGAATGGCCGGCTCCTTGCCCATCACCCAGGCGGAGACCACGACAGCCAGAAGTCCGGTGAGCCGGATCGCGGAGTAGACGCCGAGCGCCGGCGCCGCGTTCGCGATCGCGAGGCTCAACTGCCTGTACCGCGCGGCGTTCCGCTTCTCGCTCTCGGCTGAGTCTGTGGCCATGGACCCTCCAGCTCGGCGGGCGCAGGGCAGCCCTTCTCACACGTCAGGCAGGTTCCTGTCAGGGTGCGCGCGTGCTGCCGGACCGGCGAGACGGGGCCGTCCGGTGGGAGTACGGGCCGGGACGAGCCGTCCGCCGGGCGTCCGCGGGGCGCGGGGCGGTGGATCTGGTTCGCAGCGGGAGCCCCTTCAGGGGCGTGAGGCTCCTTCAGGGCAGGAGCGTCCCACCCTGAATTCCGGCGGGAGAATCCCCCCGGATTCCTGGATCTCCCTGGAGGCGTCGATGACGTCCTTCACGGTGTCGATTCCGCGCCAGTAGCCGGACAGCCGGTAGCCCACGAGCCGTCCCTCGCCGGCCAGCCTCGGAAAGGTCGTCTCCTCGTGGTCCCCTGTGTCCGGCAGCAGTCCGATCACGTCGGGGTTGAACACGTAGACGCCCGCATTGATCCAGTACGGCAGCTCCGGAGACTGCGTGAATCCCCGGATGCGGTCCTCCTCGTCCAGGTCGGCGAGCCCCCAGTTGGAGCGGTACGGAGACAGCGCGACGGTGACGGATCCGCGTTGCCGTCCGTGGTGTTCCGCGAGTTCGGCGAGGGAGAAGGTCGTGATCACGTCGCCGTTCAGCACGAAGAACGGGGCGCGGACGTCGTGCAGATGCCGGGCCGCGAACTTCATGCCCCCGCCCCGGCCCAGCGGCTCGTCCTCGATCGCGTACCGGATGGCCAGGCCGAAGCCGGAACCGTCTCCCGCATAGTCCGCGATCATCTCGTGCCGGTAGCCTCCGCTGATCGTCACGGACCGCACGCCGTGCTGGGCCAGCCATGCGAGCTGGTAGCCCACGATGGGGACCTCGGCCACGGGGACCATGGCCTTGGGCGCCTCGTCCGTGTACGGCCGCATGCGGGTCGCCCGGCCGCCGGCCAAGATCAGCGCCTGCGTGACCTGGGATGCGGACATTCGCTGTGTCCTCCGTCGTCTCGGCGCCCGAGGCGGTTCCCGCCGGGCGCGGACTTCCGTCGCCGCTCCTCTGCCTCCGCTACTCCTCCTCCGAGGGCCGAGGCTGACCGACGGGGCCGCCCCCGGCCTTCGCCTTGAAGACCCAGGTGCGGTACGAGCAGAAGCGGAAGCAGGTGGCAGTGCCGATGCCCAGCGCCTTGAAGAGGTTGCTCTGCAACGCGGTGTTCCATCCGAACCAGCTCGTCGCGGAGTAGAGGACTCCGTTCTCGATCACCAGCCCGGCCACGCTGAACAGGACGAAGAGCGCGAATTCCCGGGTGTGCTCACTGCTGCGCCGGTCCCGGTAGGCGAAATAACGGAATCCGAGGTAATTGGCGACGATGGCGACGCTGGTCCCGATGAAACTGCACTTCACCGTGGCCATCGACGTGACCGCGCGGCACAGGTTGAAAACCGCGAAGTTCACCGCTATTCCCAAACCGCCCACGGCAGCGAACTTCGCGATCTCGTTCGCCAGCGCACGAAGGGGAGTACGTCTGCTGGGCAGCGTTTTCTCTCTGGACATGTACGGTCCCCTGGGGCCTGACCGGCAAGATCACCGAGTGCTGCGTTCCGTCCGGCGCAAGGGAGCCGAGCGAGCTCCGAGTGGCATCGGCCGGCGGACGTGAGCTCGTCGTACGTCAGGAAACGGGTCGGCCGAGCTCGCCGGTCGATCAGGCTCTCATGTCGAATGCGCCGCCCCGAGGGCTTTCGCGTGCATCTCCGGAAATGAGAAAGGCCCACCTCCTCAGCGAATTCACCTGCCTCACTCATGCAAGCACGGTTCCTCCGGAGTCGCTTGGGGAGCCGATGGGCAAGCCGCCGGACGGGTGACTTCTGCTGCCGGAGGGGGCCCAGTCACGAATGGGGGCGCCGTGCCGTCGGGGGAACTCCGGTGGGAAGAGGCGTCCCGCGAAGCCCGCCAGTACCGATCCCGTGGCGATGAGCAAGCACTGGCCCATGGCGATGCCGGCCACCAGGATCGCAGTGGCCGCGATCAGCACCAGCCATCCGAGCAGACGCCGGCGCGCGTCGGTGAGTGCGGCCCGGGACGCGCGGGACGCCCGGTCGCGCCGTCGGACGTGGGGGATTCACGGTTCCGCCCGTCGTCGTCGCCCTCCACCGCTCCGCCCTCCTCGTCAGACCGGCGTGAAGTAGCGCAGCCACACGTAGAGGGCCGAAACGAGGATCGTCACGGCGGTGAGACGAGGCCGTAGCGCGAGAACTGCCAGAAGGAGATGTGGTGTCCGCGCGACGAGCCGTTGCCTCTACCCCGGCGCCGTCACCGCGCTCATCCGCGACTACCCGGCCCGGGCGAGAGACGGCGAGAGGCTGCCCGCCCGTGCCATCGCCGACCGGGAGGAGGAGATCCTCAACTCGTCGCCGAGGGCCACACGTCGAAGGAGACCGGCGAGATCCTCTTCATCAGCGCCAAGACCGTCGAGAGGCACCCGGCGAACCTCCTGCAGAAGCTCTGTCTCAAGGACCGGCTGGAGCTGACCCGGTACGCGAGCCGGGCCGGCCTCATCGAACCCTGACCCGGAATTGATTTCGTGTCGGAAAAGCAATTACCGCTCTCCGATTCCCGATCGGCTTCGGCTTCCCGGCTCCCGCCCTCCGGCCTCCCGGAGACGTCCTGCGCCATGCGGCCGAGAGGGGCTTCGAAGCCCTTGTGTGTGAACGATTCCGGAGCCGTGTGGAGGCTCTGAGCAGCTACTCATCACATCGGGTGAAACTCTGGGCGTCAGTTGCAACGCGCAACGGTGAGTTGCGAAGCTGTTGCCCATTGTCAACTTCACTACCTGTCGCGACCCCTTTTCACAGAGGGCGCCGTCGGCGGTACTGGCCTTTCGAGAACGGGGAGGGCACTCGTGCCATTCGGTGAACAGCCCGCCTATCTTCGCGTCGCCGGCGATCTCCGCCAGAAGATCATCGGTGGCGATCTGCCGCCGCACACCCGGCTGCCCTCCCAGGCCCGCATCCGCGCGGAGTACGGCGTCTCGGACACCGTCGCCCTGGAGGCCCGCAAGGTGCTGATGGCCGAGGGTCTTGTCGAGGGCCGGTCCGGCTCCGGCACGTATGTGCGCGAGCATCCCGTTCCGCGCAGCGTCTTCCGCAGCGGCTTCCGGTCCCTCGGTGATTCCACGCCGTTCCGGCAGGAGCAGTCCGATGAGGACGTGAAGGGCACCTGGGAGTCGCGCAGCGAGCAGGAGGACGCGAGTCCGCTCACCGCCGAGCGGTTGCGCATCGAGCCCGGTGAGCGCGTGATGCGGACCAGGTATGTCTTCCGCGTGGACGGCGAGCCCGTCATGCTCTCCACGTCCTGGGAGCCGCTGTCGCTGACGGGCCGCACGCCCGTGGTCCTGCCCGAGGACGGGCCGCTGGGCGGCAAGGGCGTGGTGGAGCGGATGGCCGCCATCGACGTCGTCGTGGACAACGTCGCGGAGGAGGTCGGCGCCCGCCCCGGGCTGGCCGAGGAGATGATCGATCTCGGCGGCGTTCCGGGGCATTCCGTGCTGGTCGTGACCCGTACGTTCTTCGCTGGCGGGCGCCCCGTGGAGACAGCGGACGTGATCGTCCCCGCGGACCGCTTCCGCGTCTCGTACCACATGCCCGTGAGGTGACCCGGGCTCCCGCGTGCGAACGTGTGGCCGAAATCGATGCCTCGTTGTGCCAAGCCGAATGCGCTGAGTGAACGCCGGGCGTAAGCTCCGGCATATGCGAAGCGTGAGCGGCGACGGCGACTCTGTGCTGCCCTGGCATGTCATACGGGAAGACGGCCACGGCAACCGCTACCGCGTCGGCAGCTACGCCACCCGTACGGAAGCACAGCAGGTAGCGGACCGGCTCGGAAGCGGCGCAGGCCCCGCGGAGGGCGGCGGCGATCGCGACGGCAGCTATCTGGTCGAGCCACTGGGATGCGCGAGCGGCGAGTACGCCTGACTAGTCCCAAAATCGGAAGCAGGGACTCTTCGTCCTTGCCTGCCCGGAAGGACCGGGCGGGTCAGCTACCCGATCAGGGACGTGGGCGGTGTGAGCACAGGACCCTCCGAGGGAGCGGCCTCGATCCTCGACACCCTCCGAGTCGGCATCGTCATGCTCGACGGCAACGGAAAGATCCTGCTCTGGAACCCGATCACGGAGGAGATCCTCGGCTGGCGGGCCGACCAGGTCGTCGGCCGTCGCATCCAGGACTTTCTCGAGGACGGGTACGGCGAGGGCGAGCGCAAGCGCGACGAGGCCCTGCGGAACCACGGCCGATGGCGCGGCAGCATGCGCATCCTGCACAGCGCCGGTCACCACGTCCCCGTCGAGGGGCGCGTCTCGCTCCTCCGCGACAGACAGAACCGCCCCGTCATCCTCGCCAACATCGTCGAGACCAGCAGGATCCGCGCCGTCGAGCACGATCTGGCCGCCCTCGACGCGCTGTTCGCCTCCTCCCCGCTCGGCATCGCCCTCTTCGACAACGACAAGCGGTTCGTACGCGTCAACGAGGCGCTCGCCAGGCTCAACGAGCTCAGCGTCGAGGAACACGTCGGAAAGTCCGTCTTCGAGGTCCTGCCGTCATGGATGGCCGACGAGGTCTCCACCGTCCAGTCGACCGTGCTGGAGACCGGGGAGCCCGTCGTCGACGTCGTGATGCCCGCGCCGGACGGCCCCGGCTCGCGCTCCGTCTCGTACAGCAGGCTCACCAGCGACAAGGGCGAAGTGCTCGGCGTGAGTACCGTGATCATGGACATCACCGAGCGGCGCGAGGCACTGGAGAAGATCGAGGCCGCGCGTGAGCGGCTGGCCCTCCTCGACGACGTCGGCGTCGGGCTCGCGGACCGGTTCGACGTCACGGCGATCTCGCAGGCGCTCGCCTCCGCGCTCGTCCCGCGCCTCGCCGACTACGCGGGCGTGATGCTCATCGGCGCCGCGGCGCACGGCGGCGACCTCCCCGACATCGAACTCCTCACCGGAACCCCGCTGTTCCAGCTCGGCGTCGCGGCACGCGACGAGGGGCCGCTGGTGAACCGGATGCTCCGGGTCGGCCAGGACGTGCCCTTTCTCGCCGACTCCTTCTTCGGCCGTACGCTGGCCAGCGGCGTCCCGCACGTCGCCTCTTCGCCGCGCGAACTGCTCGCCGCCACCTATCCCGGCGACCCCAAGATGCAGGCCGCCCTCGATCTGAACGTCCACTCGATGATGGCCGTGCCGCTGCGCGCCCGCGGCGTCGTGCTCGGTCTGCTCGTCGTCAGCCGCGCCCAGGGCCGCGAGCAGTTCGGCAGGGACGACATAGCACTGGCCATGGAACTCGCGGACCGCGCAGGCGTCTCCCTCGACAACGCGCGCCTGTACGAGCGCGAACGCGCCGGTGCGCTGATGCTCCAGCGGAGCCTGCTGCCGCAGAAGGTGCCGGAGCCGCCCGGAGTCCACGTGGCCTACCGCTACGTCCCCGGCAGCAGCGGCACCGAGGTAGGCGGCGACTGGTTCGACGTGATCCCGCTCGCCGGAGGCCGGGTCGCCTTCGTCGTGGGCGACGTGATGGGGCACGGACTGCACGCAGCCGTGACGATGGCACGCCTGCGGACGGCCGTACGGACCCTGGCCGGACTCGACCTCCCGCCCGACGAAATGCTGCGCCGCATCAACGACTTGGCGGACGACTTCGTCCAGAGCTCCGACGACCCCCTCATCGCCACCTGCGTCTACGCCGTCTACGACCCGTCCACGCGCCGGTGCAGCCTCGCCAAGGCCGGGCACCCTCCCCCGCTGCTGCTCACCGAGACCCCCGACGGCAGCTGGGAGGCCGGCACCCTCGAACTGCCCTCGGGCGCACCGCTCGGCGTCGGCGGCGTCCCCTTCGAGTCCTACGATCTGGAGGTCGTCGAGGGCTCGGTGCTCATCCTCTACACCGACGGCCTCATCGAATCCCGCGGCGAGGACATCAGCCAGGGCATCGACCGCCTCTGCGAGATGCTCTCCGGCGGCCCCGCCCGGCGTGACCCGAACACCCCCGCCACCATCGAGGACGCCTGCGACAGCATCATCGACGACCTCGAAGGCAGGACGGAGTCCCAGCCCAACGACGACGTGGCCCTGCTGATGGCGAAGCTCGGCGGACTTCCCCAAGGCAGCGCCGCCTCCTGGACGTTCCCCTCCGAGAGCTACGCCGTACGCCGGGCGCGCGAGGTCGTGCGCCGCACTCTGCACGAGTGGGGTCTGGACGCCTTGGAGGACACCGCCGTGCTGCTGGTGAGTGAACTGGTCACCAACTCGCTGCGGTACGCGCACGGTCCCATCGGAGTCCGCATGGTGCGCGGCAGTTCGCTGCTGGTCGAGGTCTCCGACCCGCTGCCCGATCCGCCGCGCGAGCGCAGCGCGATGCCCGACGACGAAGGGGGCCGAGGCATCCGGCTCGTCGCCAGGGAGGCCCGCCGCTGGGGCACGCGGCACGGGCCGATGGGCAAGACCGTCTGGTTCGAAATCGCGCTTCCCTGAGGGGAGTTCGAGCGCGCGCGGGGCCGATTCGAGCGCGCGCGGGGCCGGCCGTCCACTGCCGCCCGCTGTCCGGAACCCGCCGCCGCGCCCCCGGTCCGGCACCGTTCCTCACCGGCTCGCCCCATCGCTTCCGTCTGCATCCGCCGTACGCCCTTGGCGAAGATGGTTCGAACAGGCCCAGCCTGGTTAGGAGAGAGGTGTCCCTGCCGCACAAGGTCAGGGGGGAGCGCACGGAGGTGTGAGGCCGCACGTCAGTTGTCACAAGCGACGGGAACGACGAATTTCGTGCGGCGATCGGGAAGAGCGTGTTCCGGGTGCCTTACGCCTGCCACACTGCTCAGAACCGGTGCCACTGGTCACGGGAAGGGGCGGCGTTGAGCGATATCCCTGTGGAGGCGGCAGGCAAGCCGGACGACGTTCGCCGCGCTCTCGCTCTTCTCAACGCGGCGGGGGCCCGTATCGGCAACTCGCTCGACCTTGAGACGACTGCCCGTGAGCTGCTGGACGTGGGCGTACCGCAGTTCTGCGACCTCGCGTCCGTCGACCTGTACATGGACGTCCTCGCCGGCGACGAGCCGCGCCCCGTCGGCCCCGGCGACGGCAGCGGCGAGCTGCGCCGCGTCGGCTTCGCGAGCTCCGTCTCCGAGGCGCCGCCGTCGCTCACCCGCGACGGGCAGACGAGCGCGACCGGTTCGAGCCCGGTCACCGTGGGCGCGACGCACTGCTATCCCTTCAGCACCCCGTGCGCGCAGGCCCTGCGCAGCGGTCGCGTCCAGCACATACCCGGGCAGGACGGCACGGTGCCGGTGCAGTTCGGCGCCGTCGTCCAGTCGACGCTGGCCGTTCCCATGGTCGCCCGCGACAGGGTGCTGGGGCTCGTGCAGTTCTCCCGCGTCAAGGGCAGCGAGCCGTTCGGGGAGCGGGACGCGGCCCTGGCCGCCGAGTTGGCCTCCCGCGCCGCGGTCTGCATAGACAACGCGCGCCTCTACCGCCGGGAGCACGAACGGGCGTTGATACTTCAGCGCAGTCTGCTGCCGCCCGGTGACCCCGAAGCCGCCGGCCTCGACATCGCCTGCCGCTATCTTCCCGGCAATCCGGCGACGGAGGTCGGCGGCGACTGGTTCGACGTCATCGAACTCCCCGGGCACCGCACCGCCGTCGTCGTCGGCGACGTGATGGGCCGCGGGCTGCGCGCCGCCGTCGCCATGGGTGAACTGCGCACCGCCGTACGGACGTTGGCGCTCACCACCGACATGGAGCCCGCCGAAGTGCTGGGCGCGCTCGACGAGATCGCCCGCGGCCTCGGCGACTCGCCGGGCTCGCAGCGCGGCAGCGACGACCTCGCGGAGGTCTACCTCGCGACGTGCATCTTCGCCGTCTACGACCCGGTCTCCCGCCGCTGCACGATAGCCAACGCCGGCCATCTGCCTCCTGTACTGGTCGAACCGGACGAGCCGGCGCTGCTGTTGGAGGTCCCCAAGGGCGTACCGCTCGGCGTGGGCGGCGAGCCCTTCGAAGAGATCGAGATGGAACTGAACGACGGGGCGATGATCGCCCTCTACACCGACGGACTCGTCGAGTCGCGCGAGCACCCCATCGACGAGGGCCTCGGCTCTCTGCGCGCGGCCCTCACGGACGCCACCGAGTCCCTGGAGAACGTCGCCGACCAGGTACTGACGACGCTCAACGTCCACCACGGCGAGGACGACATCGCGCTGCTCGTCGCCCGCGTGCAGGGCCTGCCGGACGGCGCCGTCGGCGACTGGACGCTCTCCGCCGAGCCACGCTCCGTCGCCCGCGCCCGCGAGCTGACCCGCGAGCAGCTCTCCACCTGGGAGCTGGACGCCCTCGCGGACACCGCCGAGCTGCTGGTGAGCGAGCTCGTGACGAACGCGCTGCGGCACGGCGAGGGCGAGATCCGACTGCGGCTGCTGCTGGACCGCACGCTGGTGTGCGAGGTGTGGGACTCGGGCCTGGTGCAGCCGCGCCGGCGCCGCGCCCATGTCACGGACGAGGGCGGCAGGGGCCTCCAACTCGTCGGCCTGCTCAGCGCCGGATGGGGCAGCAGGCGTACGCACCGCGGCAAGACGGTCTGGTTCGAACTGGCCCGCCCCGGCGAGAGCTCCAAGCCCGCCGACCCGACGGAGGCGCTGCTCAGCCTCTTCTGAGACACGGGCCCCGATGTGCGGCTCGGCTCTCACCCGTACTCACGCACTCGGCCGTCCTCAGTCGCGCTCGGCCGCACTCAGTCCTCGGAGAGCTTCCAACCGTTCGCGCGGATACGGGCGTTGTCGCGCGGCCGCAGGCTCATGAAGACGGGGCGCGCGCCGCGGAGCACCCTGATGTCGTCGAGGTAGATCCCGCGGCCCTGCTGCTCCTCGTCGGTGACGTACCGCCAGCGCACCGCCGTGACGCCGTCCGGCAGCGCACCCTCGGCGCGCAGCCAGCGGCGGGCGGAGAAACCGGCGAAGTCGCCGTCGCTGTCCCAGCGATGGCGGCACGCGCTGAACTTGAGCGGCACGGGACGCCAGGCGTCGTCCCCGCCGGGACGCGCCTGCGTGGTGGCCTCCACCGTGCACACGTCGGTGGACTGGGTGTCGTACCAGACCCGGAAGCGCAGCGAGGCATCCTCCGGCACGGCGTCCTTCAGCGGCACGCGCAGCGTGGACGTGGCGTCGTCGCGCTGCCCCGAGTACCAGGCGGCGCGGCCGACCGCCGGACGCACCGGCACCGCGCGCGCCAGGCGGCGTGCCGGGGCACGGCGGTAGACGCTCTCCGTGCCCCAATCGCGGGTCGGATGCACGCGGTTGGTCATGAGGACGAAGAGCGTGCCCGCGATCGGATCGGCCACGAGGCAGGGCCCGGTGTATCCGGTGTGCCCGGTGGTGACGGGCGAGGTGAGGGCGTCCATGTAGAAGCGCTGGTCGAGCTGCCAGCCCAGGCCGCGTGCCGCGTCCTCGCCGAGGTCCGGGTTCTCGTTGGTGATCATGGCCCGGACCCACTTCTCGCCAAGCACCCGGTGACCGCCGTACGTGCCGCCGTTCAGGACCATCTGCCCGAAGACGGCCATGTCGGCGGCGGTGGAGAAGACGCCCGCGTGGCCCGCGACCCCGCCCAGGTAGTACGCCTTCTCGTCGTGCACGGAGCCGCGCACCATGCCCCGGCCCGTCCACGGCATGTACTCGGTCGCGGCGATGCGGTCCAGCTTCGACGCCGGGGGCCTGTAGCCGGTGTCGGCCATGCCCAGCGGTTCGGTGATCAGCTCGGCGACGAGCTCGTCCAGGCCCTTGCCGGTGATCTCCTCCAGCAGGTGCCCGGCGGTGATGAGGTTGAGGTCCGAGTACGTGTAGTGCTCGCCCGGCGGATTCTCCAGCGGCTCCCGGTAGATCGCGGCCAGCCGCGCCTCGTTGTCCGGGTAGGGCTTGAGGTTCATGTCGGCCTTCATGCCTGAGGTGTGGTTCACCAACTGCCGTACGACGATGGGGGACTTGGCCGGATCGCTCTCGTCGAACGGCGGCAGGTAGCGGGCGACGGGGGCGTCGAGGTCGAGCTCTCCCTTCTCGGCCTGCGCGACCAGGACCACCGAGGTGAACAGCTTCGAGATCGACGCCATGTCGAAGATCGTGTCCTCGCGCATCGGCACCCACTGCTCGCGCGGCAGCTCGACCGCCGTGCCGGTGGCCGCGTCCCAGCGGGCGTAGCGCAGCGCGTGGCCGCGCGCCGCGTGCTCGACGACCACGCCGTCCCTGGCCGCCAGCACCACGAAGCCCGGGTGCGAGGGATGGGGGCGGCCGGGCCCGGGCCGCATGTACTCCTCCGCCGCGGGCACGATCCGCTCGACCTCGGCGCGCAGCAGCCCGGCGCGCTGCGGGCTGCCGCGGCGCAGGGTACGGGGGCGGAACCGCAGATCGTCGGGTGTCACGGTGGGCGGCCCGTCCAGGCTCGGCCGGTACGGCGTCGCGGCGAAGGCCGGGGCCGAGCTCGGGCCCACCCCGGAGGCGAGCGCGACGCTGCCCACGGTGCCCAGGAACTGCCGGCGTCTCATCGTGAATCCCCTGCGCTGGTGCGGTCGTGGCGGCGGTGCGGTGACGCGCGTCCGGGCGCGCGGCGTGCGGCGGCGCGTCCGGACTCTCAGCAGGGTATCCAGGTCACGGCCGCAGCGAGCGGTCGTACGGAGATGCCGATGGTCGGACCTCTGGCGGTCCGGAACCGGCTTCCACGCGGTGGGGGCGGGCCGAAACGGGCAGTGCGACGGGGGCGTGCACTCGCACGCCCCCGTGATGCACCTCTCACCGTGACGCCCTCAGGCGCCGCTCCTGCGGCGGATCTTGTTGCCGAGCCACACGAGCGGGTCGTACTTGCGGTCGGCGGCCCGCTCCTTGAGCGGGATCAGCGCGTTGTCGGTGATCTTGATGCCCTCGGGGCAGACCTCCGTGCAGCACTTGGTGATGTTGCAGTAGCCCAGCCCGTGGTCCTCCTGGGCACTGGACTTGCGGTCGAGGCCCGCCTCCTCGGCGGAGTCCAGCGGGTGCATGTCCAGCTCCGCCATCCGCATCAGGAAGCGCGGACCCGCGAAGGCCTCCTTGTTCTCCTCGTGGTCGCGCACCACGTGGCACACGTCCTGGCACAGGAAGCACTCGATGCACTTGCGGAACTCCTGCGAGCGCCCGACGTCCTCCTGCTGCATCCGGTACTCGCCCGGACCCAGGTCCGGCGGCGGCACGAAGGCCGGGATCTCGCGGGCCTTCTTGTAGTTGTACGAGACGTCCGTGACCAGGTCCCGTACGACGGGGAATGCCCGCAGCGGCGTGATCGTGATGGTCTCCGAACGCTCGAAGACCGACATCCGCGTCATGCACAGCAGCCGCGGCCGCCCGTTGATCTCCGCACTGCACGAGCCGCACTTGCCGGCCTTGCAGTTCCAGCGGACCGCCAGGTCCGGCGCCTGCGTGGCCTGGAGCCGGTGGACGATGTCGAGGACGACCTCGCCCTCGAAGACCTCGACCTTGAAGTCCTCCAGACCGCCGCCCTCGATGTCGCCGCGCCAGACGCGGAAGTCCGCGATGTAGCTCGTACCGGCCGCGTCCGGGGCGCCTCCGCTGACGGCGCCCGGCGTACCGGTGCCCTCGGCGGTGCCCCCCGCGTCGTCCGCGCCGGGGCGCGTGTGCGTACCCGTGCCCTCGCCCGCGTGCGTCTCGGCGCTCATTCGGCTGTCAGCTCCTCGTCCGTCAGGTACTTGATCAGCTCCTCCTTCTCGAAGAGCTCCAGCAGATCCGGCCGGATCTGCGGCATGTCGCGGCGCCGCAGATGGATGCGGCCGCGGTCCGCGCGCTCGGCGGCCTCGCCCGGCTCGGTGGACGCGTCGAGCGACACCGGCTCGTCGGCGAGCGTGCAGACGAGGTTCGAGCGCCGCCACTGGCGGTCCATCTCCGGGTAGTCGTCGCGCGTGTGGCCGCCGCGCGACTCGGTACGGGTCAGCGCGGCACGGGCCACGCACTCGCTGACCAGCAGCATGTTGCGCAGGTCGATCGCGAGGTGCCAGCCCGGGTTGAACTGCCGGTGCCCCTCGACGCCGGCGTACGTCGCCCGTACGCGCAGCTCCGCGAGCCGCTCCAGCGCCTGTGTCATCTCCTCGTCGCGGCGGATGATGCCGACGAGGTCGTTCATGGACTGCTGGAGGTGCTGGTGGAGCGTGTACGGGTTCTCGGCGGGCTCGCCGTCCGGCACCTCCGCGGCGCTGAACGGGCGCAGGGCCTCCGCCGCGGCACGGTCGATCTGCTCGTCGCTCACGGCGGGCCGCCCGTCGTCCTTGAGCGACGCCGCGTACTGCGCGGCGTGCAGGCCGGCGCGGCGGCCGAAGACGAGCAGGTCGGAGAGCGAGTTGCCGCCGAGCCGGTTGGAGCCGTGCATGCCGCCCGCGACCTCGCCCGCCGCGTACAGGCCGGTGACGCCGACGGCCGCCGCCGTGTCCGGGTCGACGTCGACGCCGCCCATCACGTAGTGGCAGGTCGGGCCGACCTCCATGGCCTCGCTGGTGATGTCGACGTCCGCCAGCTCCTTGAACTGGTGGTGCATGGACGGCAGCCGCCGCCTGATCACCTCGGGCGACATGCGTGTCGACACGTCGAGGAAGACGCCGCCGTGCGGTGAGCCACGGCCGGCCTTGACCTCGGAGTTGATGGCGCGGGCGACCTCGTCGCGCGGGAGCAGCTCGGGCGGGCGCCGGTTGTTCTCCGGGTCCTCGTACCAGCCGTCGGCCTCGTGTTCGGACTCCGCGTACTTCTCCTTGAAGACGTCCGGGATGTAGTCGAACATGAACCGCTTGCCCTCGGAGTTGCGCAGGACGCCGCCGTCGCCGCGCACCGACTCGGTGACGAGGATGCCCTTCACCGACGGCGGCCAGACCATCCCCGTGGGGTGGAACTGGACGAACTCCATGTTGATCAGCGAGGCGCCGGCCAGCAGCGCGAGCGCGTGCCCGTCGCCCGTGTACTCCCAGGAGTTCGACGTCACCTTGAAGGACTTGCCGATGCCTCCGGTGGCCAGGACCACGGCCGGCGCCTCGATGACGAAGAAGCGACCCGACTCGCGCTCGTAGCAGAAGACGCCGGAGACCCTCTCCTCGCCGGGCTCGCCGCCCTCGACGGGGGTCTTGAGGATCCTGGTGACCGTGCACTCCTGGAAGACCTTCAGCCGGGACTCGTAGTCCCCGGTCTCCTTGAAGTCCTCCTGCTGGAGCGAGACGGTCTTCTGCTGGAGCGTACGGATCAGCTCCAGGCCAGTACGGTCGCCGACGTGCGCGAGGCGCGGATACTCGTGCCCGCCGAAGTTCCGCTGGGAGATGCGGCCGTCGGCCGTGCGGTCGAAGAGCGCGCCCCACGTCTCCAGCTCCCAGACCCTGTCCGGCGCCTCCTTGGCGTGCAGCTCCGCCATCCGCCAGTGGTTGAGGAACTTGCCGCCGCGCATGGTGTCCCGGAAGTGCACCTCCCAGTTGTCACCCGGGTTGGCGTTGCCCATGCTGGCGGCGATGCCGCCCTCGGCCATGACGGTGTGTGCCTTGCCGAACAGGGACTTGCAGATCACTGCTGTACGCAGCCCCTGTTCGCGTGCCTCGATCGCTGCCCGCAGACCCGCACCGCCCGCGCCCACGATGACGACATCCCACTCCTGGCGTTCGACTTGCGTCATTTGTCGTGCATCCCTCTCGAAGAAGCGTGGTCAGAACAGCTGCGGATCGGTGAAGGCACCGATCGCCAGCAGGTACACGTAGAAGTCGGCGAGGCCCACGCTCAGAAGCGACGCCCAGGCCAACTCCATGTGACGGCTGTTGAGCTTTCCGACCAGACCCCACATGCGGTACCGCACCGGATGCTTCGAGAAGTGCTTGAGCCGCCCGCCGACGATGTGCCGGCAGGAGTGGCACGAGATGGTGTACGCCCAGATCAGCACGATGTTGATGAGGAAGACCACGGTGCCCAGGCCCATGTGGCCCCACTCGTAGTCGGAGTTGCGGAAGCCGAGCAGCGTGTCCCAGGTGAGGATCAGCGCGACTCCGACCGCCGCGTAGAAGAAGTACCGGTGGATGTTCTGAAGGATGAGCGGCAGCCGCGTCTCGCCGCTGTAGCTCTTGTGGGGCTCGGCGACCGCGCAGGCCGGGGGAGCGGCCCAGAAGCCGCGGTAGTAGGCCTTGCGGTAGTAGTAGCAGGTGAGCCGGAAGCCCAGCGGGAAGATCAGGATGATCAGCGCGGGGGACAGCGGCCACCATTCGCCGAACAGCGCCCAGTTGGGGCCGCTCTGCATCTTCTCGCAGCTCTCCGCGAGGCACGGCGAGTAGAAGGGCGAGACGTACGGCGCGTGGTAGTAGTCGGCGTTCGCGAAGGCCCGCCACGTCGAGTAGACGACGAAGACGAAGAGGCCGAACGCTGTGGACGCCGGCGCGAGCCACCAGCGGTCGGTGCGCAGATGCCGCTCGGGAATGGCCGCGCGTGTGCCCGTGCGGACGCCGCCCGTGCCGCCGGCGCCCGGCGGACTGCTCTTGCCTGCTGTGCTGCTCGTATTCGGTTGGGGTTGGGTGCCAGTGGCCAACGGTTTCTCCGGTAGGGGCGACTTGCTTGTCGGTTGGGCTGCCTTTGAGCCGTTGCCGGCCTCCGGCAGCTGTCCGCTGCCGCCGGCCGGGTTTCAGCTCGGGGGCGCGGGGCTCACGGCGCGTGCCGGTCCTTGGCGCCCACCCCCTCGTCGTCGACGTCCGACCACAGGCCGTGGTCGTAGGGCTTGTCGGGGATGGTGACCATCTCGGGGTGCGCCGAGCCCGGCGCCCCGGCGGCCGGCGAGGCGGCACGCAGCAGCGCCAGTGACTCCCGCAGATGCTGGGCGTCGCTGCGTACGCGCCTGACCTCCAGGCCGCTGCCGAGGGTGTGCTCCAGGCGGTCGACGGTCCGGGTGAGCTCGTCGAGGCAGCGCTGGGCCGCCGTCAGGTCGTCGTGCAGTGACGTGTGAGGAGACATGACGTGCCTACCTCCGCTGGTCGTGGCGGCTGGCTTGTGTACATGAGCGGCTTGCGTGCCCAGGTGAGATGGCGAGTGTCGCTCTTCACACTGCCCGTTGTGAAGGGCGCTGCACGGGTTTACACCGTGCGGGGCATGATCACCAAGCCCGGTCACCCGGACGTGTAACGGCTGCTGCGGCCCGCCCACAAAAAGAACGTCCAGCCGGACCAGGCCCGTGATCAGCCCCGGCCGCCGCACGCTGCGGGAGCCGTCGCCGCTCCGGAGATCCGGCGGAATCGGCGAAGGCCCGGCGGCGGCATGACGGGCGTCACACTCAGAGCTTCAGGCGCCAGTTCTGCCCGGTCAGGTCGTGGCCGAAGCTGCGGTGCGGTTCCTCGTCGACCAGCTCGAAGCCGGCCCGCTGGTAGATGCGCCGGGCCGCGGCGAGCACGTCGTTGGTCCACAGCACGATCTCCCGGTAGCCGGCGGCGCGGGCGAAGGCGAGGCACTCGGCCACGAGCCGGTCCCCGAGTCCGTGGCCCCGCGCGGACGGGTCGACGAGCAGCAGCCGCAGCCGTGCCGTGTCCGGGGCGCTGTCCGCCACGCACATCACGCAGCCCACCCGGCGCCCGTCGAGCTCGGCGATCCAGGCGGCCTCCCGCCGGGGGTCGTGTTCCGCGGCGAACTCGGCGACGATGCGCGCGACGAGCGCCTCGTACGTCGCGTCCCAGCCGAACTCCTCGGCGTAGACGGACGCGTTGCGCTCGACGATCCAGCCCAGGTCGCCGGGGCGCGGGGCCCGGACCCGTATCCGCGGGGAGTGACCGCCCCGTGCCGCGTGGCCGTCCTGCTCGCCGTTCTGGACGCCGTCCTCACCGCCGGGCTCCGTGCCGCCGTCCTGCGCGGCGCCGCCCTCCAGGATCCCGCGGGCGGTGCGCAGGCTGCGCGCCAGCAGTTCGCGCTCGGCCTCCGCCATGCCGTCGAGCAGCGACTCGACCGCGCTCTGCGAGCGCTCCTCCAGCAGCCGCGCCGCCTCCCGGCCCTCCTCGGTCAGCTCGACGTTGACGCGCCGCGCGTCCCGCCGCGAGGGCCCGCGGCTGACCAGCCCCCGCTCCTCGAAGCGCGCGAGCATGCGGCTCAGCTGCCCCGCGTCCACGGAGAGCGCCGCCCGCAGATCGGCGGCGTCCGTACGCGGCACGTGCACCAGCTCGTAGAGCACGCGCGCCTCGGTGAGCGTGTACGGGGTGTGCAGGTGGCGGCTGTAGTCGAGCGCGCCGATGAGGTTGGTGTAGAAGCGGTTGAACGACCGCATCTCCTGGACGGTACGAACGGCCATCGCACGTCCTCCCTTTCTTTGACTGAGTCAAAGGTATGCCCGAGGCGGCGCGGCTGTCTCTCCCCTTCTTCTCTTCGGTTCTTCGCGGCTCCTCGCGAGTCTTTCGTGGCTCTGCCCGGCCCTTTCCGCCCGCTTCCCGGCGCCTCCGGTCGCGTACGAACTGCTGTGCTCCGCACGGGTGGCGTGCCGGACGACCCGGCCGAGCCTCCGCGCCACGGCGAGGGGCCTCGCCTTCAGTGGGCGATAGATGTGATGAAACGCCTATGCCGCCGAACGTGCCCACGCAGGCACCGAGCCGCGTGTACGCACAGTCGGACCCCGTCAGCCCCGGAGGTTCAGACATGCCAGCCGCGCAAGCTCTCGACGCAGCCACCCGGCGTTCACTCGCACTCCTCCTGGCCGGCGTACTGATCCCGCTCGCCGGGTGCACGTCCGGCGACGGCAGTGGACCCAGCTCCGAAGGAGGCGGCAGCGGCGCCTCGCGCGACGTTCCGCACCTCGACCGGGAGCAGGTCGCCGCGGGCGGCACGCTGCACTGGGCCGTCGATGCCCTGCCCTCCACTCTCAACGCCTTCCAGCCCAACGCCGACGCGACCACCGAACGCATCACCGGCGCCACCTTGCCCTCGCTCTTCACCCTTGACGCGGCAGCACGCCCGCAGCTCAACCCGGACTACGTCGAGACCGCCGACGTCACCTCGCACGAGCCGCACCAGACAGTCGTCTACAAGCTCAATCCGAAGGCGAAGTGGAGCAGCGGACGCTCGATCGGCGTCGCCGACTTCAAGGCTCAGTGGAAGGCCCTCAACGGCAGCAAGAAGTCGTTCGGTGCCGCGCGCAACGCCGGTTACGACCGGATCGGCAAGGTGACCAAGGGAGACAAGCCGCATGAGGTGAAGGTCGTCTTCCGCAAGCCGTACGCCGACTGGAAGTCGCTCTTCACGCCGCTGTATCCGAGGACGGTCATGGAGCGGCCCGACGACTTCAAGCACGCCGCGCGCAAGTCGCTCTCGACGTCCGCCGGTCCGTTCCGGGTCGAGAAGATCCACCGCGGCGACACGTCGGTCACTCTCGTACGGAACAAGAAGTGGTGGGGCGACCAGGCGAGGCTGAAGCGGATCGCGCTCCGCGTCGTCCCCCGCGACCAGCGCGAGGAGGCGCTGCGGCAGGGGCAACTCGACCTGGCCGAGGTCGATGTGTCGACGGTGCGCAGCATCGTCCGGGCGCACAAGGGCGGAGAAGAAGACGCCAAGAGCCGGGGACGGGACGGCCACGCACCCAAGAAGTCCGCGGCGGAGCTCCGCAAGACGGCGCAGCGGGACGGGCAGCTGCGCCACGTCGCCGTACGGCACGCGTTCGAGCCCGCGTACACGCAGCTCGCGCTCAACGGCGCCGAAGGTCCGCTCGCCGACGAGCGGGTACGGCGTGCCGTCGCCCGTGCGATCGACCGCGAGGCCATCGCGAAGCACGCGCTGCGCGGCACGGGGCTGCCCGTCAAGGCGCTCGGCAGCCATCTGCGGATGATCGACCAGGACGGATACGCCGACAACAGCGACGCACTCGGCAAGCAGGACGTGGAATCGGCCCAGTCCCTGCTCGCGGAGGCCGGGTGGAAGGAGGGCGGCGCGCAATCGGGGTCGACGGCGGGCGCGGACGCGAAGAAGGGCGAGCACGCCAAGAAGGACAACGACAAGAACGAGAAGGACCAGAAGACAGACCAGAACACAGACCAGAAGAAGGACGAGAGGAACGACAAGGACCAGAGGAGCGAGAAGGGCGAGCGGAGCGACAGGGCCGGGAGCGAGGGCGACAAGAACGCCCAGCAGAGCAGCGCCCACGACCGCGCCGGCGCCGCTGCTCCGGCCGTCGCCCCCGTCAGCGCCGAGGAGGCGGCGCGGCTCGCCGGCCAGCCGCTCGTCCTCTCACCGGCCACCGCCGGGCAGCGCGCCTCGGTGATGACCCAGGCGGCCCGCGTACAGCTCAACACGGCGGAGGCGAGCGGCACGGGCAGCGGAGTGCGCCAGGCGCACGCCGCCATGGCGAACGCCACCCGGGCACGCGCCGACGCCGACGAGCTGCGGCGGCTCTCCGACGGCGGCGCGAAGGTGCAGCGGATGAAGGCGGGCAAGCCGCTCACGCTGCGCTTCGTCCTCCCCTCGGGGCCCGGCTCGGAGTCGATCAGGGACACCGGCAACCGCATCGCCAAGTCGCTGACCCGCATCGGTGTCCGTACGCGGATCAAGCAGGTCCCCGACGAGGACTACTTCGGCAAGCACATCGCCGCGGGCGACTACGACCTGGCCATCTACTCGTGGCCCGGCACCGCCTACCCGGCGACCGACGCCCGTCCGATCTTCGCCAAGCCGGCGGCCGCCGCGGACGGTTCGCTGTTCGTCGAGCAGAACTACACGCGCGTCGGCACCAACCAGATCGACCAGCTCTTCGACCAGGCCTCCAGGGAGCTGGACGACGGCGCCCGCAACGACCTCATCAAGCGTGCCGACGCCCGCATCTGGGCGGCGGCGGGCTCGGTGCCCCTCTACCAGCGGCCGCAGCTGGTGGCGGCCGGGGCCAAGGTCGCCAACGCCGGGGCCTTCGGGTTCCAGACGCCGCGCTACCAGGACATCGGCTTCGAGAAGTAGCCACCGGGCGCCGGCACCGGGCCCGGGCCCGGCCCCCGGCATCGGGCGGAAGACGCCCGCCGGGCGGCCGGGCCTTACCATGGTGGGCGGAGCCGCGGCGAGGTCCAGCGCGGCAGGGCGCGTGAGGAGCAGCTACGCACCGTGCCCCACTCACTATCCGGGAGAAGCGTCAGCCAGCCATGCCCACGCGCCACGACATCCGCAACGTCGCCATCGTCGCCCACGTCGACCACGGGAAGACCACCCTCGTCGACGCCATGCTCAAGCAGGCAGGGGCGTTCGCAGCGCACCAGCTGGAGTCGGTCGACGACCGCGTGATGGACTCCAGCGACCTGGAGCGCGAGAAGGGCATCACCATTCTCGCGAAGAACACCGCGGTCAAATACCACCCGAAGGACGGCGGCGGCTCCGTCGTCATCAACATCATCGACACCCCCGGCCACGCCGACTTCGGCGGCGAGGTCGAGCGCGGCCTGTCCATGGTGGACGCCGTGGTGCTGCTGGTGGACGCCTCCGAGGGGCCGCTCCCGCAGACCCGGTTCGTCCTGCGCAAGGCGCTGGAGGCGCGGCTGCCGGTCATCCTGTGCATCAACAAGACCGACCGGTCCGACGCCCGCATCTCCGCCGTCGTCGACGACACGTACGACCTCTTCCTCGACCTGGACGCCGACGAGGAGCAGATCGAGTTCCCCATCGTCTACGCGTGCGCGCGCGACGGCGTGGCCTCGCTCACCCAGCCCGAGGACGGCACCGTCCCCGCGGACAGCGACAGCCTGGAGCCCTTCTTCACGACCCTGCTGGAGACGGTCCCAGCGCCGACGTACGAGGAGGACGCGCCGCTCCAGGCCCACGTCACCAACCTCGACGCCGACAACTTCCTCGGCCGCATCGCGCTGCTGCGCGTGAAGAACGGCACGCTCAAGAAGGGCCAGACGGTCGCGTGGCTCAAGCGCGACGGCAGCGAGCAGAACGTACGCATCACCGAGCTGATGATGACGGACGCCCTGACCCGCAAGCCCGCGCAGGCCGCCGGCCCCGGCGACATCTGCGCGGTCGCGGGCATCCCCGACATCATGATCGGCGAGACGCTCGCCGACCCGGAGAACCCGGTGGCGCTGCCGCTCATCACCGTCGACGAGCCGGCGATCTCCATGACGATCGGCACGAACACCTCGCCGCTCGTCGGCAAGGGCGGCAAGGGCCACAAGGTCACGGCGCGGCTGGTGAAGGACCGGCTGGAGCGCGAGCTCGTCGGCAACGTCTCGCTGCGCGTGCTGCCGACCGAGCGCCCGGACGCCTGGGAGGTGCAGGGCCGCGGCGAGCTGGCCCTCGCGATCCTCGTCGAGACCATGCGCCGCGAGGGCTTCGAACTGACCGTGGGCAAGCCCGAGGTCGTCACCCGGGAGATCGACGGCAAGCTCCACGAGCCCGTGGAGCGGATGACGATCGACGCCCCGGAGGAGTTCATGGGCGCCATCACACAGCTGATGGCGACGCGCAAGGGGCGCATGGAGACGATGACCAACCACGGGTCCGGCTGGATCCGCATGGAGTGGATCGTCCCGGCCCGCGGCCTGATCGGATTCCGTACGGAGTTCCTGACGGAGACCAGGGGCACGGGCATCGCGCACAGCCTCTTCGAGGGACACGAGCAGTGGTTCGGCGAACTGCGCACGAGGCGCAGCGGCTCGCTCGTCGCGGACAGGGCGGGCTCGGCCACGCCGTTCGCGATGATGAATCTCCAGGAGCGCGGCACCATCTTCATCGAACCGGGCACCGAGGTGTACGAGGGCATGATCGTCGGCGAGAACTCGCGCTCCGACGACATGGACGTCAACATCACCAAGGAGAAGAAGCTCACCAACATGCGGGCGGCGGCAGCCGACACCACGGAGAACCTGGTGCCGCCGCGGAAGCTGTCGCTGGAGCAGGCCCTGGAGTTCTGCCGCGAGGACGAGTGCATCGAGGTCACACCGGATACGGTTCGCATCCGCAAGACCGAGCTCGACCAGAAGGCCCGCGGGCGGGCGGCGGCGCGGGCCAAGCGCTGAGCGCCGTGCGCGCGGGCCCGCATGGTCCGTGCGCCCCCAGCGGTTCCACATCCGAAGGCGGCGGCCCCTCGGTCTCCGGTCACCCGGCCGGACGTACGAGGGGCCGCCGCTTTCCGTTGCCCGAATTCCCCTTGTACGGCCCGGAAATGGGCTGCGGCAAAGGGAGTTTTCTGCGCTGAACGGGGCTCTCTCACCGCCGGGGCAGCGAGATGAAGATGCGTGAAGGGTGTTATCTGGTCGGCAAGGCAAGACGTCGGCGGTACCGAGGGAGGCACCCCATGCGTGGAGCCACGCGTGTCACGTGGGCATTCGGCTGTGCGACAGTCGTCACCCTGGCGGCTGCGGGGTGCGGCGGGGGAGGAGCCGCAGGTGGCGCCGCCGCCGGATCGGACGCCGGCATCGTACGGGCCTTCTGGACCGACCCCCAGAATCCGCTCGAACCCGCCAACACCAACGAGGTGCAGGGCGGCAAGGTCCTGGAGATGACGTTCCGGGGGCTCAAGCGCTACAACCCCCGTACGGGCAAGGCGGAGAACGCCGTCGCGAAGTCCATCAAGACCGACGACCAGCAGAACTTCGACATCACCCTGAAGAAGGGCTGGAAGTTCTCCGACGGCACCCCCGTGACCGCCAAGTCCTTTGTCGACGCGTGGAATTACGGCGCGCTCGTCACTAACAAGCAGGTGAGTTCCTACTTCTTCGAGTACATCGACGGCTACGACGACGTGCACCCGGAGAACGAGAGCGCGAAGCCCAAGGCGAAGAAGATGTCCGGGCTGAAGGTGACGGGCAAGAACAGCTTCAGCGTGAAGCTCAACCAGAAGTTCTCGCAGTGGCCCGACACACTCGGCTACGCGGCGTTCTCGCCGCTCCCGGAGAAGTTCTTCACGGACCACGCGAGCTGGCTGAAGAAGCCGGTCGGCAACGGCCCCTACCAGATCGACTCCTACACCAAGGGCCAGTCGATGCAGCTGTCGGTCAACAAGAAGTACGCGGGCCCGGACAAGCCCAAGAACAAGGGCGTGGAACTCAAGGTCTACACGGACCAGAACACCGGCTACACCGACCTCCAGGCCGGCAACCTCGACGTATTCGACGAACTGCCCGCGGGCCAGCTCAAGAACGCCAAGCGGGATCTCGACGGCCGCTACATCAACCAGCCCGCGGGGATCCTCCAGACACTCTCCTTCCCGCTCTACCGGAAGGAATGGAAGAGCGACAAGGCCAAGCAGGTCCGCATCGGGCTGTCGATGGCCATCAACCGCAAGGAAGTGACCGAGAAGATCTACCACGGCACCCGCAGACCGGCCGGCGACCTCACCTCTCCCGTACTCACGAAGGCGGGAGGCTTCGAGCCGGGAATGTGCGGCGAGGTCTGCAAGTACGACCCGAAGGAGGCGAAGAAGCTGATCGAGGACGCGGGCGGCCTGCCGGGCGGCAAGGTCACGCTCACCTCGAACGTCGACACCGGGTCGCACCGGCAGTGGATGGACGCCGTGTGCAACAGCATCAACAACACCCTCGACAAGAGCGACGCGTGCAGCGTGAACCCCGTGCCGACCTTCAGCGAATTCCGCAAGGACATCGCCGGGAAGAAGCTGAAGAGCCTGTTCCGCACCGGCTGGCAGATGGACTATCCGCTGATCCAGAACTTCATGCAGCCCCTGTACTACACCGGCGCCTCCTCCAACGACGCCGGATACTCCGACAAGCGCGTCGACAAGCTCATCGACGAGGCGAACGCGGCCGGCGAGGAAGAGGCGGTGAGCAAGTTCCGGAAGGCCGAGGAGATCGTCCTCAAGGACCTGCCCGCGATTCCCCTCTGGTACCAGGACGGCAACGCGGGATATTCGGACAGGGTGAGCGACGTGCGGCTCAACCCCTTCTCGGTTCCCGTCTTCACCGACATCAGAGTCAAGTGAGGCAGTGAAATACCGTGGGGCGCTACGTCGTGAGACGACTGCTCCAGATGGTCCCGGTCTTCATCGGGACGACGTTCCTCATCTTCGTGATGGTGTACGCGGTCGGCGACCCGGTCAACGCGATGTTCGGGGACCGGGCGCCCGACCCCGCCACGGCGGCCCAGCTGCGCGCCGAGTTCAATCTCGACAAGCCCCTGTGGCTTCAGTACCTGCTCTACATGGGCGACATCTTCACCGGTGACTTCGGCAACTCCTTCAACGGGCAGCCCGTCACCGAGCTGATGGGCCGGGCCTTTCCCGTGACGCTGCGGCTCGCGCTGATCGCGATCGTCCTCGAGATCGTCATCGGCATCGCCCTCGGCGTGGTCACCGGGCTGCGGCGCGGTCGTCCCGTGGACAGCTCGGTGCTGATGCTCACGCTGCTCGTCATCTCGGTGCCGACGTTCGTCACCGGCACCCTCGCGCAGTATCTGCTGGGCGTGAAGTGGGGGTGGATCGCGCCCGCCGTCTCGCCGGAGGCGCCGGTCGGCCAGCTCCTGCTGCCGGGGCTGGTGCTCGCGCTGCTGTCGCTCGCGTACGTCACGCGCCTCACGCGCACCTCCATCAGCGAGAACGCCCGCGCGGACTACGTGCGCACCGCGCTGGCCAAGGGGCTGCCGCGGGCCCGCGTGAACGTGCGTCACCTGCTGCGCAATTCGCTGATCCCGGTCGTCACGTTCCTGGGGACGGACGTCGGGAACCTGATGGCGGGCGCCCTCGTCACCGAGCGGATCTTCAACATCCAGGGGGTCGGCTTCCAGCTCTGGCAGGGCATCGTGCGGCAGAACTCGCCGACCGTGGTCGGTTTCGTGACGATCCTGGTGATCGTCTTCCTGCTCGCGAATCTGATCGTCGATCTCCTCTACGCCGTGCTCGACCCGAGGATCCGCTATGCGTGAACTCAACGGCACCGAAGGCACCGCAGACAGCGGGCGGAACAGGCAGGAGGCGGCGCATGGTTGAGCGCGCGCCGGAGAGCCCGTCCGCCCCCGACGAGCCTTCCGCCGCGGCCGGTTCCGCGGCGGCCGCGGGTGCAGCCGGTGCCACAAGCCTGGCGCCCGGCACGGGAACCGGCCCCGGAGCGCCGCCCGCGGCGCCCGCCGAGCCCGCACCGGGAGAGCGGGCGCGCAGCCTCTGGTCGGACGCGTGGCACGACCTGAGCCGCAACCCCGTGTTCGTGATCTCGGCGCTGCTGATCCTCTTCCTCCTCCTCATCTCGGTCTGGCCCGGGCTCATCGCGACCCGCGACCCCCTCTCCTGCCGGCTGGACAAGTCCCTGGACCCGGCCTCGCCCGGGCACTGGTTCGGCTACGACACCCAGGGCTGCGATGTGTACACGCGGGTCGTGTACGGCGCCCGTACGTCGGTGACCGTCGGCGTCTGCGCCACGCTCGGAGTGGCCGCCGTCGGCAGCGTCTTCGGGGGGCTCGCGGGCTTCTTCGGCGGCTGGTGGGACGCGCTGATCTCGCGGCTCACCGACGTCTTCTTCGGCATCCCGATCATGCTCGGCGGCCTGGTCTTCCTGTCGATGACCGGCAGCCGCTCCGTATGGACCGTGGTGGCCTTCATCGTGCTGCTCGGCTGGCCGCAGATCGCCCGCATCGCGCGCGGATCGGTCATCTCCGCCAAGCAGAACGACTACGTGCTGGCGGCGCGCGCCCTCGGCGCCGGCAACGTGCGGATGCTCGTGCGGCACATCCTCCCGAACGCGGTCGCGCCGGTGATCGTGACGGCCACCATCGCGCTCGGCACGTACATCGCGCTGGAGGCGACCCTCAGCTACCTCGGCGTCGGGCTCCAGCCGCCGACCGTCTCCTGGGGGGCCGACATCTCCGACGCCTCGCAGGGGATGCAGTTCCGCAACGCGCCGCACATCCTGCTCTACCCCGCCGCCGCGCTGAGCCTGACCGTGCTGGCGTTCATCATGCTCGGCGACGCGGTGCGCGACGCCCTCGATCCCAAGCTGCGCTGAGGGAGGCGTACGTGACACAGACACAGCCCGGACGCGGGCCGCTTCCCGGCGCCGGCGGAGCGCCGCTGCTGCAAGTACGGGATCTGCGCGTGGAGTTCCGTACCCGCGACGGCGTCGCGACCGCCGTGGACGGCGTCAGCTTCGGCGTGGAGGCGGGCGAGACGCTGGCCGTGCTCGGCGAGTCCGGCTGCGGCAAGTCCGTGACCGCGCAGGCCGTGATGGGCATCCTCGACTCCCCGCCGGGGCGGATCACGGGAGGCGAGGTCCTCTTCGGCGGACGGGACCTGCTGAAGGTCTCCGCGGAGGAGCGCCGCTCCGTCCGCGGCGCGCGCATGGCGATGATCTTCCAGGACGCGCTGTCCGCGCTGAACCCCGTGCTCAGCGTCGGCAGGCAGCTCGGCGAGATGTTCCAGGTCCATCGCGGCGCCTCCCGCAAGGAGGCGCTGGCCAGGGCCGTCGAGCTGATGGAGCGCGTACGGATTCCCGCCGCCCGCGCACGAGTCGGCGACTACCCGCACCAGTTCAGCGGCGGCATGCGGCAGCGCATCATGATCGCCATGGCGCTCGCCCTGGAGCCGGAGCTGATCATCGCGGACGAGCCGACCACCGCCCTCGACGTCACCGTCCAGGCCCAGGTGATGGAGCTGCTGGCGGATCTCCAGAGCGAGTACCGGATGGGCCTGATCCTGATCACCCACGACTTGGGCGTCGTCGCGGACGTCGCCGACAGGATCGCCGTCATGTATGCGGGGCGCATCGTCGAGACCGCACCGGTCCGCGACCTCTACCGGGCGCCCGCCCACCCGTACACCCGGGGGCTGCTGGACTCCATCCCGCGCCTCGATCAGAAGGGGCAGCGCCTCAACGCCGTCAAGGGGCTGCCGCCGAGCCTGCTGAGCGTCCCGCCCGGGTGCGGCTTCCACCCCCGCTGCGCCGTGGCGCGTCCCGTGTGCGGCGCCGACGAACCGCCGTTGTACGAGGTGGGCGCGGGCCGGGCCAGCGCGTGCCACTTCTGGAAGGAGCTGCTCGATGACGAGTGCGCCGAGTGACGCCGGCGGGGCGCAGCCGGCGCCCGCGGCTCTCGCCCCGCGCCCGCAGGGCGAGGCGATCCTTCAGGTGCGGGATCTGGTCAAGCACTACCCGCTCACGCAGGGCGTCGTCATCAAGCGGCAGGTGGGCGCGGTCAAGGCCGTCGACGGCGTCTCCTTCGAGCTGAGGCGGGGCGAGACTCTCGGCATCGTGGGGGAGTCGGGGTGCGGCAAGTCGACGGTGGCGAAGCTGGTGACGAGCCTGGAGGCGCCCACGTCCGGAAGCATCCGCTTCAAGGGCGAGGACGTGACGCGGATGAGCCGCAGGGCGCTGAAGGCCGTGCGCCGTAACATCCAGATGGTCTTCCAGGACCCGTACACCTCGCTCAACCCCCGCATGACGGTCGGCGACATCGTCGGCGAACCCTTCGACATCCACCCAGAGGCGGCGCCCAAGGGCGACCGGCGAGCCAGGGTGCGGGAGTTGCTGGACGTCGTAGGGCTCAACCCGGAGTACGTCAACCGCTACCCGCACCAGTTCAGCGGCGGGCAGCGGCAGCGCATCGGCATCGCACGGGGGCTCGCGCTGCGGCCGGAGATCATCGTCGCGGACGAGCCGGTCTCGGCCCTGGACGTCTCGGTGCAGGCGCAGGTCGTGAATCTCCTGGAGCAGCTCCAGGACGAGTTCGACCTGTCGTACATCTTCATCGCCCACGATCTGTCCGTCGTACGGCACATCTCCGACCGGGTCGCCGTGATGTATCTCGGCAAGCTCGTCGAGACGGGCACGGAGAGCGAGATCTACGAGCACCCCACCCACCCGTACACGCAGGCGCTGCTGTCCGCCGTGCCCGTACCCGATCCGGAGGCGGAGGCGGGGCGTGCGCGCATCGTGCTGGAGGGCGACGTGCCCTCGCCGGCGAACCCGCCGTCCGGCTGCCGGTTCCGCACCCGCTGCCGGCGGGCGGACGACAGGTGCGCGACGGAGGAGCCGGCGCTGCGGATCCCCGAGGGGCCGGGCCGGGCTGCCGGAGGAGCGGCCCATCCCTCGGCCTGCCACTACGCCGAGGAGGCGGAGGAGAGCGCCCGGGTCGTGCCCGACTGAGCCTCCGGACCGGTGGTGGTGTCACCGTCGCGGGCGGACAGGGCCAGCAGTATCCCGAATGCGGCGAGGATCTCGAACGCGGCCGTGGAGAGCCACAGTTGGTCCCGGGTGGTGAGCCCACCGAAGCCGCCGAGGAGTCCGGCCTTGGCCCCGAACGAGAGCCGGAAGAGGCCGAGCCCGAGCAGCGGGCCGCTCACCGTCATCCCGAGGGGACGTGAGTACGGGGTGCGGGCGAGGGCGGCGACCGCGGCGCACAGGGAGACGAGGGCGAGGGCGCAGCCGTACCAGCTCTCGGGCACGGCGAGGAGCGTGGCCAGCGACCTGTCGCCGGTGAAGTGGCGCGAGTACAGCTCCCAGCCCTGCCGGGTGGCGGCGTGGACCTCCCACGAGACGAGCACCGCAGTCACCGCGGCCAGCAGTCCGCAGGCGACGGCGCCTCCGGCGCGCGTGGGGCGTGCGGGCGGCTCGTCCCGAGTGCTCCGGTCGCCTCGGGTGCTCCGAGCGCCGCCGGAGTCCTCGGCTTCCGGCCGACCCCCGCTCGACCGTCGAGGAAGGCGTCCCGCGAGCGCGAGGACGATCAGCGCCGCACCGATCACGAGCATCGCGATCACACTGGCCAGGACCGTGTTCCGCAGCCCGTCGGAGACGCCGCTGCGCACCCAGCTGGCGTTGAGATTCCACAGGGTGGGGACGCGCAGCAGGATCGTCAGCGCGCCGGTGGAGACCAGGATGCCGCCCGCGGACGAGGACACCGCGGTGGTGACGGCACACACCGTGTAGAGGACCAGCAGCGTGGGCTCCACGAACGAGCTGGCCCATATCCCGTCCTGTGCGCGGAAGATGAGGCCCGACCACATCCACCACGCATCTATCACATCGGTGGCCTTGTCGAAGTCGCGGACGATCCAGGCGAGATCGAGCACCGCGAGCGCGGCCAGCAGTACGGTGCCGGCCGTGCGTGCTCCCGTTCTGAGCGTCCTGTCGTGGCTCATCTGCGGCCCCCCGCGGTGCGGTTAACCGAGCGTCGCGCGGGTCGGTCAGGTCCGGCGGCGTCGGAGCGTCGGACAAGCGTACTGTGGCGCTTCCCGGCGACTCATGGCGGCTCGTGACGGCTTGGGGTGTCTCGTGGCGGCTCGGCTCGTCGCGGGTCGGCTCGGCGGGGGTTCGGCCGGGCCTCGGTCCGGCCCGGGTCCGGCGCCCTGCCGGCCGGTTGATCGCGGCCTGTCCCGGCCTACGGCGGCCGGGCCGGGACGGCATGGCCCCGCCCCGGCCCGGCGTTACGGCACCCGCACGGCCGTACGAAGTTCAGGGTGGCGGGTTCGTATATCGGAGCTGCGACGACTGAGTTGCGGTCGCGTTAACGCGTTTCAGGGGTCCATATGACGACATGTCTGATAGCCGGGAACCACGTCAAGCACGCTGTGACCTCAATCTGCAAAACCTTCGCTCAAGATGCGCCGAGGGTCCACAAGCCGCCGCCGGTACCCCTTGACTGAGCAGTTATTCACTTGCAAAGTCTCCTCAACCCATGGCACGGACTGCCAGCGTGCCAACGCATGGATCTATCCGCATAGATGACGAGCGCGGGGGCGCAGACACGATGACAAGTCCATCCCAGGCCGCGATCGCCGGGGCAGAGACCCCAGATCCCGACGGCGCAGGCCTGACCACCGAGCCGTCCGACGGCCAAGAGCCCGTCAAGGACCAGCTCGTGGGCCGTTCGCCCGGCCAGCTCATGTGGATGCGCTTCAAGCGTGACCGTACGGGCGTCATATCGGCGTTCGTCGTTCTTGCGGTGTTCGCGATCGCGGCGCTGGCGCCGGTGATCTCGTGGCTGTACGGCAAGGATCCCTGGACCCGTTACGGGCAGGAACGCCCGGGTCTGCTCAACGACAGCGCCTACCCGATCAAGCCCAACGGCGGGATCGACGGCGAGTTCTGGTTCGGCCTCGAACCCGGCCTCGGGCGCGATGTGTTCACCCAGCTCATCTACGGGATCCGCACCTCGCTGTCGCTGGCGGTGGTGATCACCATCCTGTCGGTGCTCCTCGCCATCGTGATCGGCGTCGCCGGCGGCTACTTGGGCGGCAAGACGGACTACTTCCTCGGCCGGCTGACCGACCTGATGATGTCGTTCCCGAACCAGCTCTTCTTCGTGGCCTTCATCCCGGTGGTCGGGGCCCTCATGGTCGACCCGCAGGACGAGATGCCGACCTGGATGCGTGCCTCGGTGCTGATCTTCGTCATGTGGCTGCTGGGCTGGATGACCCTCGCGAGGCTGCTGCGCGGACAGGTACTGACCCTGCGGGAGCGGGAGTTCATCGAGGCGGCGAAGGTCGCCGGCACTCCGCCGTGGCGGATCGTGCGCAAGGAACTCATCCCGAACGTGGTCACGCCGATCCTCGTCCAGTCGACGTACATGCTTCCGAACTTCGTCACCGGTGTCGCCGGTCTCTCCTTCCTCGGCGTCGGCATGCCCCCGTCCACTCCCGACTGGGGCCGGATGTTCTCGAAGGGCGCCGAGGTCTACCAGAGCGACATCACCTACATGATCTTCCCCGGGGTGGCGATGGTGATCTTCATCGTCGCGTTCAACCTGCTCGGGGACTCGGTCAGGGACGCCTTCGACCCGAAATCGGGACGTTGATGACCGAGAGGCGGGGGGTGCTGCCACCCCAGCACCGCATGAGTCAGGCAGCAACGGACAACCGACAGGCAGGTGCTACCACCACCATGAGCAGATTCAGGATGCGTACGGCGCGCGTCTCCGTCGTGGGGCTCGCCGCGGGCGCTCTCATCCTTACGGGGTGCAGCAGCGGCGGCGGAGGCGACGCGGGGGGCGTGAGCAAGGACGACGCCGCGAAGCAGCAGGTCAAGTACGACTTCGGCGACGCGAAGGCGTCGACGGGGCCGGCCGCGCCGGTCAAGGGCGCCAAGAAGGGCGGCACCCTCACCGTCTACCAGCGCGACAGCTTCGCCCACCTCGACCCCGCGCAGATGTACGTCAGCGACGAGGGCGCCATGTCGACCCTCATCCACCGCCGCCTGACGACCTACAAGCGCGACAACGCCGGTAAGTACACCGTCGTCGGCGACCTCGCCAAGGACAGCGGCCAGCCGTCCGCGGACAAGAGGACGTGGAAGTACGAACTGAAGGACGGCATCAAGTGGGAGGACGGCACTCCCATCACCTCGAAGGACATACGCCACACCTTCGAGCGGCAGTTCGCGCCGTTCATCTCCGAGGGCCCCGTCTACGTCCAGCAGTGGCTGGCGGGCAAGAGCGGCACCGGCTACCGCAAGCTCCTGCCGGACGGTCCGTTCAAGGGCAAGCACCTGCCGGACAAGGTCCTCGAGACGCCGGATGACAAGACCATCGTCTTCCACTTCAAGGACCCGCAGCCCGACCTGCCCTACGCGCTGGGCATGGCCGGATACGCGGCCGTCCAGGAGAAGGGCGACACGAAGGAGAAGTACGACAAGAAGCCGGTGTCCTCCGGCCCGTACAAGATCGCCTCCTTCAAGTCGGGCAAGAGCATGAAGCTCGTCCGCAACACCGAGTGGGACCCGAAGACGGACGCGGTGCGCCACCAGTACCCGGACGCGCACAACATCCAGTTCGGCGTCTCCTTCGAGGCCTCGACCAAGCGGCTCGTCTCCGACAGCGCGGAGAACAAGACGGCCGTCAGCTACACCAACCAGGTCGACGCCTCCAGCATGCAGTCGGTGCGCTCCGACCCCAAGGTCAAGAAGCGCTCGCTGGCGGGCTACCAGCCCTACGTCGGCAAGATCTCGCTCAACATGGACCGGCTGAAGGACAAG
Source organism: Streptomyces winkii (assembly GCF_032248595.1). NCBI lineage: Bacteria > Bacillati > Actinomycetota > Actinomycetes > Kitasatosporales > Streptomycetaceae > Streptomyces > Streptomyces winkii. The sequence continues at coordinate 638,102 of NZ_JASTTH010000001.1, forward strand.
CGGGTCCGCCAGGCCATCGCCTACGCGCTGCCGGCCCAGTCGCTGGTCCAGGCGTTCGGTGGTTCCGGCGGCGGCGAGCTGGCGGGCAACTACCTGAGCCCGACGGTCGCGGGTCACACCGAGTCCGACCCGTACGGGAAGGTCAAGAGCCCGCAGGGCGACGTGAAGAAGGCCAAGCGCATTCTGAAGGAGGCCGGCAAGACCGGCACGAAGATCACCTTCGCCTACCAGAACGCGCCTGAGTGGCAGGACTACTCGATCGCGGCCAAGGACAACCTGAAGAAGGCCGGGTTCAACGTCCAGCTCAAGGACATCGTCACGGACACGTACTACGACCAGATCGGCAAGATCAAGAACAAGTACGACATGTACCACTCCTCTTGGGGTGCCGACTGGCCGAGTGCCTCCACCGTGGTCCCGCCGACTCTGGACGGCCGCCAGGTGCAGGACGGTGCGGCGAACTACTCGCACTACAACAACCCGAAGATGAACAAGGAGATGGACCGCATCTCCAAGATCAAGAACGCGGACACGGCCGCGAAGGAATGGGCCAAGCTCTCGGACAAGATCCTCAAGGAGGACGTGCCCGACGTTCCGCTGATGTACTACAAGCAGATCCAGCTGTACGGATCGCAGGTCGGAGGCGCCGTCGTGAACGACGTCACGAGCAGCATCGACCCGACCCAGCTGTACATCAAGAAGTAACAGCGCACACGGCGCGGTCGGTCGCGCCGGCCGTGGTGCCCTCCCCCGGGGGAGGGCACCACGGGGCATTCCCCCACCACTGAATCCGCTGCCCACGAGAGCTGCGTTCCGTCATGCTTCGTTTCCTCGTCCGCCGGTCCCTCGGCGCGATCGTGATCCTGCTGATCATCAGCGCGGTCACCTTCTTCCTCTTCTACGCCGTACCGCGAGATCCGGCGATGCTGGCCTGCGGCAAGAACTGCACGCCGGACGCCCTGGAAGTCATCCGCAAGAACATGGGGATCGACGAGCCCATCCCGCTCCAGTACTGGCACTTCATGGTGGGCATCGTGGCCGGCCGTGACTTCGCCCAAGGCGCGTGCCCCGCACCGTGCTTCGGCTACTCCTTCGCCAACTCGGACCCGGTCTGGAACACGATCCTCGACCGCTTCCCGACCACGGTCTCGCTCACCATCGGCGGTGCGGTGGTCTTCCTGACGATCGGGCTCGGCGCGGGCATGATCGCGGCCTGGAAGCGCGGCACCATGGCCGACAAGCTCTTCAGCACGATCTCGCTCGTGCTCAGCTCGATGCAGATCTACTTCGTCGGCCCCCTCGCACTGGCGCTCTTCGTGTTCAACCTGGGGATCCTGGACCAGCCCGCGTACGTGCCGCTGACGGAGGATCCGGGCGCCTGGTTCATGGGCCTGCTCATCCCGTGGCTCGTGATCCAGATCATCTTCACCGCGAACTACACACGTCTGGCGCGCTCTTCGATGATCGAGCAGCTCGCCGAGGACCACGTCCGCACGGCGAGGGCCAAGGGCATGTCGGGGAAGTTCGTCTTCTTCCGCTACGCCTGGCGCGGCTCGCTCATCCCCATCGTGACGATCTTCGGCGTCGACCTCGGCTCGCTCCTCGGCGGCGCGATGATCACCGAGTGGACCTTCTCGCTGCCGGGCCTGGGAAGGCTCGCGGTCGAGTCCGTGCAGAACACCGATCTCCCCATGGTGATGGGCGTGATGCTCTTCTCGGCGACGTTCATCATCCTCTTCAACGTCATCGTGGACGCCGCTTACGCATTCATCGACCCGCGCGTGCGGCTGGCCTAGGAGTACCGCTGTGACCACCCTGACCCAGGAAGCGGACGTCCCGGCTCCGCGCGATGCGGGAGCGTCCGGCGCGTTCCTCTCCGTACGCGACCTGTATGTGCACTTCGACACCGAGGGCGGCACCGTCAAGGCCGTCGACGGCCTCTCCTTCGACCTGGAGCGCGGCCGCACCCTCGGCATCGTCGGCGAGTCCGGCTCCGGCAAGTCGGTGACGAACCTGTCCATCCTCGGGCTGCACAACCCGAAGAAGACCGATGTCTCCGGCGAAATCCTGCTGGACGGACAGGAGTTGACCGGCGCGCGGGAGAAGACGCTGGAGTCGCTGCGCGGCAACAAGATGGCGATGATCTTCCAGGACCCGCTGACGGCGCTCTCGCCGTACTACACGGTGGGCCGCCAGATCGCCGAGCCGTACCGCAAGCACATGGGCGCCTCCAAGCACGACGCGCATCAGCGGGCGATCGAGATGCTGGACAAGGTCGGCATCCCCAACGCCAAGCTGCGCGTCGACGACTACCCGCACCAGTTCAGCGGCGGCATGCGGCAGCGCGCGATGATCGCGATGGCGCTCGTGTGCAACCCGGACCTGCTGATCGCCGACGAGCCGACGACCGCGCTCGACGTGACCGTCCAGGCGCAGATCCTGGACCTTCTCAAGGACCTCCAGCAGGAGTTCGGTTCGGCGATCATCTTCATCACCCACGACCTGGGTGTGATCGCCAACGTCGCCGACGACATCCTGGTGATGTACGGCGGGCGCGCCGTGGAGCGCGGCAGCGTCACCGAGGTGCTGCGGGCGCCCCAACACCCGTACACCTGGGGCCTGCTGAGCTCCATGCCGCGGCTGTCGAGCGACGTCGAGGAGGAGCTGGTCCCGATCAAGGGCACTCCGCCGAGCCTGCTCGCGCCGCCGCCGGGCTGCCCGTTCCACCCCCGGTGCGACTACGTGGACCAGGTCGCCGGCGACAAGTCCTGCTCCGCCGACCGGCCGCGGCTGCCCGCCGGGCGCGGCTCCGCCTGCCACCTGACGGCCGAGCAGAAGAAGACCTTCTTCATCGACCAGATCAAACCCCGGCTGGGCTAGGGAGAATCACAGCAATGAGCGAAGAACTCACCCTGACCAAGCCGCAGGACGATGGGCCGGCCTCCGGCGAGCCCCTGTTGTCCGTCGAGGGCCTGACCAAGCACTTTCCGATCATGGGCGGCTTCCCGTTCAAGCGGCAGGTGGGCGCGGTCCAGGCCGTCGACGGCGTCGACATGACCGTGATGGAGGGCGAGAGCTTCGGCCTCGTCGGCGAGTCGGGATGCGGCAAGTCCACGACCGGACGGCTGCTGACGCGGCTGCTGGAGCCCACGCGCGGCAAGATCTCCTACCGCGGCCGGGACATCTCGCACGCCAGCCGCAAGCAACTGGCGCCCGTACGCTCCGAGATCCAGATGATCTTCCAGGACCCGTACTCGTCGCTGAACCCGCGGCAGACCGTCGGCTCCATCATCGGCAACCCGATGGAGGTCAACGGGATCGATCCGCCCGGCGGACGCGAGAAGCGCATCCGGGAGATGCTGGAGACCGTCGGCCTCAACCCGGAGCACTACAACCGCTTCCCGCACGAGTTCTCCGGCGGCCAGCGGCAGCGCATCGGCGTCGCGCGGGCGCTCGCGCTGGAGCCGAAGCTGATCGTGGCGGACGAGCCGGTCTCCGCGCTCGACGTCTCGATCCAGGCACAGGTCGTCAACCTGCTTCAGAAGGTGCAGCGCGACCTCGGCATCGCCTTCGTCTTCATCGCGCACGACCTGGCCATCGTGCGGCACTTCTCGCAGCGCCTCGCGGTGATGTACCTGGGGAAGATCGTCGAGGTCGGCGACCGCGACTCCATCTACATGCGCCCGCGCCACCCGTACACGCACGCGCTGCTCTCCGCCGTGCCCGAGGCGAAGCTGGACGACGACGAGGAGGAGCAGCGCGAGCGCATCCGCCTCGCCGGCGACGTGCCCTCGCCGATCAACCCGCCCTCGGGGTGCCGGTTCCGCACGCGCTGCTGGAAGGCGCAGGACAAGTGCGCGACGGAGGAGCCGCCGCTCGTCCAGATCGCGGGCAACACCGCGGGGCACCTGACGGCGTGCCACTTCCCGGAGGAGGGCTCGACGACGGGGCGGGGCGAGGACGTCGTCCTGGACTCGGCGCTCAAGGCGATGGAGGCCTGAGACACGTTCTGCGGCCGGCTGAGGCCGGTCTGCTGCCATACGAAGCCGGTACGAGGCCGGTACGGAGCCGGGGCGCCGCCCGGGCTCCGTACCGGCCTCGAATCGTTCGTCGCGTTCTCCGCGTTCTCTTGCGTTCTCCGCTCTCTTCGGCCGCCGCTACGCGACGCCCAACGTGCGCTTGAGGAAGGCCACTTGGAGCAGCAGCAGGTTCTCGGCGATCTGCTCCTGCGGCGTCATGTGCGTGACGCCCGACAGCGGCAGCATCTCGTGCGGGCGGCCCGCGGCGAGAAGCGCGGAGGAGAGGCGGAGCGTGTGCGCGGCGGCCACGTTGTCGTCCGCCAGCCCGTGGATCAGCATGAGCGGACGGTGCTGCGCGGCGGCGCCGGAGAGCCCCTCGTCGGTGATCACGGAGGAGCGCGCGTACACCTCGGGATCCTCCTCCGGCATGCCGCAGTAGCGCTCGGTGTAGTGCGTGTCGTACAGCCGCCAGTCGGTGACGGGCGCGCCCGCGACGGCCGCGTGGAAGACATCGGGACGGCGCAGCACGGCGAGCGCCGCGAGATAACCCCCGTACGACCAGCCGCGGATGCCGACCCGCGTCAGATCCAGCGGATGGTCCGCCGCGAGCGCCAGCAGCACCTCGATCTGGTCGTCGAGCGTGACGTCGGCGATGTTCCGCGAGACCGCCTTCTCCCACGCGGGCGAACGGCCGGGCGTACCGCGGCCGTCGGCGACGACCACCGCGAAGCCCTGGTCGGCGAACCACTGCGAGGTGAGCCAGGCGTTGTGCGCCGCGACCACGCGCTGGCCGTGCGGCCCGCCGTACGGGTCCATCAGCACGGGCAGCGGCCCGTCGCCGTCCCGGTAGCCCGTGGGCAGCACCAGGCCCGCGGGGATCCGCCGCTCACCGGTGTGCAGCAGGCGCGGTGCCGTGGAGAGCAGGGGCTGTTCGGCGTGGGAGGGCACAACGTCAACGGGCTTGAGCGGAAGCGCCCTGCCCGCGCCGCCCATGCGCAGGACGGCGGCACGCGAACCCGCGCGTGAGAGCGACGCGGTGGACATCACGAGGGTGTCGCCGCCGCGCACGGCGGAGGCCACATGAGGCGGACCGGCGGCGTCACTTGAGGCGGTGCTGCCGGTGCTGCCGGTGCCGCCGGAGCCGGAGTTGTCGGTGCCGTCGGCGGCGGCACCCGGGCCGCCGTGAGCGTCCGGGTCGGTGAGGCGCTCGACGCCGCCGGGCGAGCCGTCGTCGGCGAAGCGCGCGAAGTGCACGCCGACATCGCCGACTTGGGCGTCCCCGTCCGCGTCCCCTTTCCCGTCCCCGTCCGCCGTGCCGCCCTCGCCGCCGCCCGCAGAAGCGGAGAAGAGCACGCCGTCCGCGGCGACGTCGAGCACGGCCCGTACGTGCAACGAGGCGGCTGTGAAGGCCTCTTCGCCCACCATCAGCACCCGCGCCCCCCGCACGTCCGCGATGCGTACGAGCCGCCCGTCCGGCGTCCACGCGGGCACGCCCGCGAACAGCTCCAGCCAGTCGGGGTCCTCCTCCGTGAGGAGCGTGCTGGTGGCGCCCGTAGCGGTGTCGACGCGCAGATACCGCTGCGTGCGCTGCTCGCGGGACTGCACGAGCAGCAGCGGCGGTCCGCCCGCCGACCAGTGGACGCGTGCGAGATACGGAAAGCCGTCGCGGTCCCACTCGACGGCACGGCGCTCCTCGCCGTCCGCGCTCAACAGGTGCAGCGTGACGTCGGCGTTGGGCGTGCCGGCCGCCGGATACGCCACCTCGGACGGCTCCCGGTCCGGGTGCGCCGGGTCGGCGATCCACCACCGCCGCACGGGGGCGTCGTCGGCGCGGGCGATGAGCAGCCGCTCGCCGTCCGGGGCCCACCAGAAGCCGCGGCTGCGGTCCATCTCCTCGGCGGCGACGAATTCGGCCAGACCGTATGTGATCCGGTCGTTCTCGGGGGCGGCGACGACGCGGTCTCCCGTGCCGTCCGTGCCGACGACGCGCAGCGCGCCGCCCGCGACGTACGCGATGAGCGAGCCGTCGGGGGAGGGGCGCGGGTCGACGACCGGTGCGGGCGTTCCCAGTTCGCTCCAGTCGCCCGTCCGCAGGTCGGCGGTGAACAGCCGCCCGGAGAGCGCGAAGGCGGCACGCTCGACCGCCTTGTCAGCGGCATATCCGACGATTCCGGCCGAACCTTCGCGGCTGCGCTCACGCCGGGCGCGCTCCTCCGCGGAGAGCTCCTCCTCTGCGCCCCCCAGCAGCTCCGCGGGGTCCGCCGCGGCGTACTCCCGCGCGCCGGACGGGTCTCGCACCCACAGCAGATTCGCCCGGTCAGTGCCCTCGCGGGAGCGGAGGAAGACGACGCGCGAGCCATCGGGGCTGACGGTGAACGCGCGGGGGGCGCCCAGGGTGAAACGCTGGGTGCGCGCGTACTGACGGGGGAAGGTAGTGGCCATGCGGCAGAGCGTAGAGGCTGGCGGGCGCTCCCCGCGGTGGCCGGAATCGAATATGCGCCCCTCGTCTGCACCCGTGCACCCGGCCCATGCCATCTGACGGATAGTTATGATCCATTGCGCGAGACGGGAGCCGGGTAGGAAGCCGGTGCCCGCTCGTGTCATGGGCTCATGCTGTCCGGATCCGTCGCCCGACCGCGCGTACTTGGAGGTGAACCGCCGTGGCACTCTCGATTTCGGCGGTCGTGCTGCTCTTGATCATCGTCCTGCTTCTCGTGAAGAAGTCCGGTCTGAAGGCGGGGCACGCCGTGGTCTGCGTACTGCTGGGCTTCTATCTGGCAGGGTCGTCGATCGCTCCCACGATCAACGAACTGACGACGAACGTCGCGGGGATGCTCGGGGACATCAAGTTCTGACCTGTTCTACGGGGGCGTTCCGGCGGGGCCGTAGGGTCTGGGCATGAGCGCAGCCCCTGACCGGCGTCTGCTGCTGGTGCACGCGCACCCGGACGACGAATCGATCAACAACGGTGCCAGCATGGCGAAATACGTGGCCGAGGGCGTCCACGTCACGCTGGTCACCTGCACTTTGGGCGAGGAGGGCGAGGTCATCCCCGCCGAACTGGCGCACCTCGCCCCCGCACAGCCGGGGCACGAGCCGGAGCAGCCGGAACGGGCGCAGCCGGGACGGCAGTCCCAGCCGGGAACAGCGCCGGAGCAGGGGCCCGCGCCGGCCGGCCTCACCCCGCTGGCCCGTCACCGCATGGGCGAACTCGCCCACGCCATGCGCGAACTCGGCGTCGCGGACCACCGCATCCTCGGCGGCCCCGGCCGCTACCGGGACTCCGGGATGATGAACCTCTCCACGAACCTGCGCGCCGGCTGCTTCTGGCAGGCACCGCTCGACGAGGCCGCGCTGCACCTCGTCCGAATCGTCCGCGAGGTGCGTCCGCAGGTGCTGGTCACGTACGACCCGGACGGCGGCTACGGGCATCCCGATCACATCCAGACGCACCGCGTCGCCATGCGCGCCGCCGAACTTGCCGCCGAAGCGGGCGTGGCGCCCGACGCGGGCGAACCGCACGAAGTGGCCCGTATCTACTGGAACTGCGTGCCCCGCGCAGCAGTCGAGGAGGGCTTCGCACGGCTGCGAGCGGCGTCGCCGTCCCCGTACGCCGTGCTGGCGGAGCCGGAGGACGTGCCGGGGCTCGTGGAGGACGAGACGTCGGTCGACGCCGTGGTCGACGGACGGGCGCACGCGGAGGCGAAGGCCGCCGCCATGCGTGCGCACGCGACCCAGATCACCGTGGCCGGCGACACGTTCGCCCTCTCCAACGGCCTGGGCCAGCCCCTGCTGAGTACGGAGTACTACCGCCTCGCGCATCGTGCGGGAGAGCATGCCGGGCGCATCACACAGGACTTGTTCGCGGGAGCGGGAGCGGAAGCATGAGCGAGGGGCGTGACGAGGAGAAGCGTGAGCCGGGCGGCGGAGGCCGGCCGGCGGCTGGCCGCCAGGAGCAACCGCCGTGGCCGTCGCGGGTGCCCGCGTCCCGCCCGGCACGCATGGGCGTCTACCTCGTGCTGCTCGTGCTCGGCGTGCTGACGGCGTCCGCCGGGGCGCTCGTGCAGAGCGGCTGGTTCCCCGGCGGTCTGCTGCTCGCGCTGGCCGGTGCGGTCGGACTCTTCTGGGGCGGCGGCAAGTTGTGCCGTACTCGGGTGGGGGCGGCGATGCCCGGTGCGGGCTGGGTGGTCACCGCGTTCGTGTTGACATCTCCGCGGCCTGAGGGCGACTTCGTCTTCGGGGCGGGACTCGGTTCGTACGTGTTTCTACTCGGCGGGGTGCTCGCGGCTGTGATGTGTGCCACCATCGCGCTGCCGGCACCGCCAGTGCCAGGGCACAAGTACCGCTGATGAGGCCGTTGTCCAGGGGATTACGAGGGAGAGGGTCCAGCGACGGCGACCCCAAGTAAGCTTGTGCGCGCCGGCGAGCCGTCCTGGGCAAGCATGATGGGCGGTGAACCCAACCGGGAGTACCTGCTTTGAGTCGTGAAACTGACCGTTCGTCCTCCGGGCCGCAGGGCCGTGGCGGTTCGTCGTATCCGCCGGGCACCGAGCCGTACGGCCCCGGTGCCGCCGGTGACTCCGCCGACTCGGAGGAGGCGGCGGCCTCGGACACGCAGAGGCGGCCCGAAGACCGCAAGACAGAGACGACGCTGACCACCCGCATCCGGATCAACATCCCCGGCTCGCGGCCGATTCCGCCTGTCGTGATGCGTACGCCCGTGAGCGAAGGCGAAACAGGCGGCGGCAAGGCCGACGGTGCGGCGGGCGGCCCGGAGCAGCGAGGGGCCTCTCCGGACGACGCGCACCCGCTGCGCGCACCCGGCGACGGGGTTCCCGGCACCGGGCCCGGCGCGGGTCCGGGCGGCGGTGCGGGAGCACCGGGTTCGCCGGGTTCGGGTCCCGGCGCCGGTGCCGGAGCGCCAGGTTCGTCGCGGGCGTCCGAGGACACCTCCGCCGGCGGCGAGTTCACGCAGGAGACCAGCGACTGGTTCGCGCCCCGCAAGGCGAAGCCGTCTTCGGGCAGTTCGGGTTCCGGTACGGGAGCGGGCGCCGGGTCCGGCGTCGGCGCGGGTCCGCTCACCGGTCCGCGCCCCGGCGGTCCCGCGGGCCCCGGCCCGGGCACGCCGCCCGGCGCGGACCTCCCGTACGGCGGCCGCGACGGCCAGGATCCGTACGGCGTGCAAAACCCCTACGGCGTGGGCGATTCGTACGGATCGGGCGATCCGTACGACACGGGCTCGTACTCCCTGCCCCGTACCGACACCCCGCCTGGCGGCACACCCGCACCGGGCGGCCCGGCCGAACCGGGCGCCGGCCAGGGTCAGGACGGGCCGACGACCGGCCCCGTCAGCGGCGACATGCCGCTGCCCCCGCCGCTTGGTCAGGGCGGTGCGCCGCCCGAGTCGCCGGCGAGCTCGACTCTCGGACTGGGCACCGGCCGGGCGCCGTTCGCGCCCGGCGGCGTGGGCGAGGAGATGCTCGCGCGCGAACCGGGAGGTTCGGGCGGCCTGCCCGCCTACGGCGGGTCCAACGGCAGCCGCGACGGCGTCGCCGTGGAGGACGACGCCGACGGCGACCGCATCGTCAGCGAGACCCTGATGAGCCGGGCGCCCCGTCTCGCCGACGAGGACAGCATCGGCACCTCCGGCTCGCCGTTCGAGCGCGCCTCCTCCAAGCCGGCCGTGGACCGCGGCGACGCGTCGTCCGGCGGGCGTTCGAAGCTGATGATCGCGGGCGTGGCCGTGCTCGGCGTCGTCGGCATCGCGTACGGCGCGGGGCTGCTCCTCGACCACGCGGACGTGCCGAACGGCACCACCGTGCTCGGCGTCGAGATCGGCGGCATGAGCCGGCACGAGGCGGTCAACAAGCTGGACGCCGCCTTCGGCGACCGTACGACGCAGGCGTTCACCGTCGTGGCCGGGGACAAGCGGACCAAGCTCAAGCCGAGCGTCGCGGGCATGACGCTGGACACCGAGGCGACGGTGCGCAGCGCCGCCGGACGGGACTACAACCCCGTCAGCGTCATCGGCTCGCTCTTCGGCGTCGAGCGGGACGCGGAGCCCGCGCTCAAGGTGGACAAGGAGAAGATGGCCTCGGCCCTCTCGCAGGTCTCCAAGGAGACGGGGATCGGCGGGGGTGCGCCCAAGGACGGAATGGTCAAGTTCGTCGACGGCAAGGCCGTCGCCGTACCGGGCAAGACGCACAAGGGGATCGACACGGGCAAGGCGAGCAAGGCGCTTCAGAAGGCGTACCGCACGCGCGCCGCCACGGGGAACAACAGCCCCGTCGAACTGCCCGTCGCCCTCCAGCAGCCGAAGGTCGGGAAGAAGGAGATCGCCAGGGCGATCAGGGAGTTCGGCAAGCCCGCCATGTCCGGACTTGTGACGATCAAGGCGGGTGACGCCTCGATCCAGTTCAGCCCGGAGAAGTCGCTGCCGAAGTTCCTGTCGATGAAGCCCGTCAACGGCACCCTGGTCGACACGTACGATCTGCCGGTGCTGCGGAGCCTGTACGGCACGACGTTCGACGGCGTGAAGATCACCCGTGGCGACGGCAGCAAGACGCCGGTCTCGCCGCAGGACGTGGCGGGTGCGCTGCGTCTCGCGCTGAAGGAGACCAGCCCGGCCAAGCGCGTGCAGGAGATCCCGCTGAAGCCGCAGTGACGCGGACGGACGGCGGTCGGCTGAGGGAAGCCGGCTGACCGCTGACAACTGTCATACGCAGCTCACGACTTCCGGCACTGCACCCGGCACCGCCCGCTCGCGATGCTGGGTGCATGACCACACATCAGTCTCCGGTGGTTGAGTTCGCCGGCGCGAGCAAGAGCTACGGCACTGTGCGCGCGCTGTCGGACCTCACCGTCAGTCTTCATCCGGGAGAGACGGTCGCGCTCCTCGGACCGAACGGGGCAGGCAAGTCGACCGCGCTCGATCTCCTTCTCGGGCTGCGTCCCCCGGACCCGGGCGGCACGGTCCGGCTGTTCGGCGGGTCACCGCGAAGGGCCGTCACCGACAGCCGCGTCGGGGCGATGCTCCAGTCCGGGGGCCTCATGGAAGGCGTACGGGTACGCGAACTCGTGGGCCTCGCCTGCGACTTGCACCCCCGTGCCCACCCCGTGGAGAAGGTCCTCGCCGACGCCGGGATCACCGGCATCGCGGACCGCGTCGTCGGCAAGCTCTCCGGCGGCCAGGAGCAGCGCGTGCGGTTCGCGCTCGCCACCGCGGGCGAATGCGACCTCATCGTGCTGGACGAGCCGACCACGGGCATGGACGTCTCCGCACGGCAGGCGTTCTGGGCGGCGATGCGCGAACAGGCGGCGCGGGGCCGTACGGTCCTCTTCGCCACGCACTATCTGGAGGAGGCGGACGCGATCGCCGACCGCGTCCTCGTGCTGCACCGGGGGCGGTTGCTCGCCGACGGCACGGCCGCCGACATCAAGAACCGGGCGGGCGCGCGCCGTATCAGCTTCGCGCTGGACGGCCGTGGCGGCGGTGAGCCGGCCCGGCGGCCCCTCGCGGGGGTGGGGACCGACGGGACGACCGTCAAGGCGGCCGACGGGACGGTCGACGAGGCCGCCCTGCGGTCGCTTCCGGGGGTGACCGAACTCGAACTGTCCGGACGCACCGTCCGGATGAGGTCGGCGGACGCCGACGCGACCGTGCACGCCCTGTACGCGACGGGCCTCTATCCGCGCGACCTGGAGGTGGCGCACCTCGGTCTGGAGGAGGCGTTCCTCACGATCACGCGCCACGCGGAAGAGGCAGAAGAGGCGGGCGACGCGGAAGGCGCGGAAGGCGCCGAGCGGCGGCAGACAGACGGAGCGGACCGATCCGGAGCCGAGGCGGCGGTGGCATGAAGACGCTCATCAAGCTGGAGATCCTCCGGGCCCTGCGCAACCGGAAGTTCCTCTTCTTCTCCGTCGTCTATCCGTCCGTCCTCTACCTGATCATCGCGGGCGGCGCGGGGAACGCGAAGCTGCCGGGCATGCGGATCGACATGGCGCTCTACTACATGGTCGCGATGGCCGCGTTCGGCGCGATGACCGCCGTACTGCTCGGGAACAGCGAGAAGATCGCCAAGGAGCGGGAGCAGGGCTGGGTGCGTCAGCTGCGCCTGACGCCGCTGCCCGGCCGGGGCTATGTGATCGCCAAGATCGCCGCGGCGTCGACGGTGAGTCTGCCCTCGATCGTCCTGGTGCTCGTGGTGGCGGCCACTGTCAAGGACGTACGGCTGGACGCCTGGCAGTGGGCCGCCATCGCGCTCTGCACATGGGCGGGGAGCTTCGTCTTCGCCGCGCTGGGAGTGGCGATCGGATATCTCGCGACGGGCGACGCCGTACGCCCGATCACGATGATCGTCTACTTCGCGCTGGCGATGCTGGGCGGGCTGTGGATGCCGCTGACCTTCCTGCCGTCCTGGGTGAGCGACATCTCCACATGGCTGCCGACGCACGCGTACGCCGCGCTCGGCCAGGCCGTCGAGATCGGCGAGGCGCCGCACATGAAGGACGCGGGGATTCTCGCCGGCTACCTCGTGCTCTTCAGCGCCGCGGCCGCTTGGCTGTACAGGCGGGACACCCGCAAGGTGTGAACGGGCGGTACGGAGCGGGGGAAGGAGAGGACCGCATGAGCGCGGTGAGGGACGACGGGGCCGGGGGCGCGGCGCAGGACGGGGCGCCCGCCCCGGGGAGCGGCACACGGGACGGGACGCCCGCCGCCGGAGGTCCGGGCGACGCGCGCTTGGGCGTGCCGTCCGACAGCGGGACGGCACCGTCGATCGGCCACAAGCCGGAGAACCGGCGCCAGTTCATGGTCAAGTTGCTGTGGACCGGCATCTGGATGGTCTATCTCGGCGCCCCGGTCTCCGACCTCTTCGACGGCGGCCACAGCGCTCTCGCGACGGGTCTCGCCGCGCTCGGCCTCGTCGCGTTCGTCGCCGTCTACGTGACGCTGATCTTCCGCCACACACGCCCTCATGAGGAATGGCGCCTCGTACACGGGTCGCTGGGCGTCATGCTGCTGCTCGCGGTCGTCCCGTCGCTCACGCTCGGACTCCCGTGGCTGGTCCTCTTCGTGTACTTCTCCGTGGCGGCGGGCGCCGTTCTGCCGCCTCGCCGCTCGCGCTGGGTGATTCCCGGTGCCGTCGCGGTGCTCGTCGCCCTCGGAACGCACGTCGACGCCGGGGCCGAACTGTGGCCGGCCTTGTTCATTCCGGCGCTGCTGGGCGGCTTCGCCATGGTGGGGGTGCGGCAGATGATCCGTACGACGCGTGAACTGCGCGAGGCGCGGGCCACCGTGGCGCACCTGGCCGCCAGCGAGGAGCGGCTGCGGCTCGCCCGCGACCTGCACGACCTGCTCGGGCACTCGCTGTCCGTCATCACGCTCAAGAGCGAGCTCGCCAAGCGAATGCTCCCGGGCGACCCGGAGGCGGCGGCCGGGCAGGTGGCCGACATCGAACGGGTCAGCCGCCAGGCCCTCGTCGACGTACGGGAGGCGGTCAGCGACTACCGGAGGCCCACCCTCCAGGTCGAACTGGCCAGTGCGGGCACGGCGCTCGGCGCCGCCGGGATCACCGCGCACCTGCCGCCCGCGTCCGCCCTCCTGGGCGGTCTCCACCCGGACCAGGAGAGCGCGCTGGCGTGGGCGCTGCGCGAGGCGTGCACGAACGTCGTACGGCACAGCGGCGCCACACGCTGCACGGTGACCCTCGCCGAACAGGCCGACGAGACCGTCTGCTTGTCGGTCACCGACAACGGCCGCGGCGCGGACGCCCCGCAGGGCAACGGGCTCACCGGCCTCGCCGAACGGCTCGCCCTGGCGGACGGCGCGCTCGAGACCGGTCCGGGCGTGCGCGGAGGCTTCCAGCTGCGCGCCGTCGTCCCCGCGAGACCCCACGGCCCCGAAGCCCCGCAGGACGGGCGGAACGTAGCCTTGTCGTCGTGATCCGACTGCTGCTGGCCGAGGACCAGGCGATGGTGCGGGAGGCACTCGCGGCGCTGCTGGGGCTGGAACCCGGCATCGAGGTGGTGGCCCAAGTGGGCCGCGGCGACGAGGTGTCGGACGCGGTACGGAAGCACGCGCCGGACGTGGCGCTTCTCGACATCGAGATGCCCGGCGGCTCCGGCATCGAGGCCGCGGAGCGGCTGCGCACGGAACATCCGGAGCTGAAGGTCGTGATCCTGACGACCTTCGGACGCCCCGGATATCTGCGCCGGGCGATGGACGCCGGGGCGGACGCCTTCCTCGTCAAGGACGCCCCGGCGGCCCGGCTCGCCGACGCCGTACGGCGGGTGCTGCGCGGGGAGCACGTCATCGACCCGGGGCTCGCGGCGTCGGCCCTCGCGGTGGGCGCGAACCCCCTCACCGACCGCGAGCGGGACGTGCTGAACGCCGCCGCCGACGGCTCGGGCAACGCGGGGATCGCCGAGGCGATGCATCTCTCGCACGGGACCGTGCGCAACTACCTCTCGACGGCGATCCAGAAGACCGGCGCCCGCAACCGGGCGGAGGCCGTGCGCCTCGCCCGCGACAAGGGCTGGCTGTGAGCGCTCGGGCCTGAGCACCCGCGGGCAGTCCGGCTCGGAATACGGGGTACGCGGCCGGGCCGACTCGCGGGCGCCTCACGTCAGTTGAGCCGTGCCCTGGCGGCCTGCGCCGCCCTCCGTACGGACTCCGCCTCGACGGGCTCCGCGGACTCGATCGCCGACGCGTACTCCTCCAACTCGGCGGCGCCGCCGAGGAAGTCGCCGCGCTCGACCAGCAGCCGTGCCCGCTCGTGCCGCAGCCGCGCGGGGCGGTGCGGCAGGAGCAGCGAGAGGTCGAGCGCCCACAGCTGCACGCCGGACCGCTCGGGGCGCGCGGCGGCCCACGCGCGGATGTTGTTGAGGATGCGCAGCACGATCTCCAGGGGACCCGCGGGGTGCAGCGTCGCCTCGGACAGCGGCCGACGCGTGCCCGTGGCACCCGCGACGAGCAGCTCCAGGTCGCCGGCGGAGAGCAGACGGCCGCCGTTGTACGGATCGGCGAGCGCGTGCTCCCCGGTGGCGTCGCCGAAACCGACCACGAAGTGGCCCGGCAGGCCCACCCCGTACACCGGGGCGCCCGCGCGCCGTGCCACCTCCATCCAGACCACCGAGAGCAGGATCGGCAGCCCGCGCCGGCGGTGCAGCACGGACTGCAACAAGGACGAGTCCAGCCGCCGGTAGTCCTCGGGGGTGCCGTGGAAGCCGAGCTCCGAGCCGAGCAGCTGCCCCAGCGCGCGTGCCCACTCCTCGGGCGTACGGGACGGTGCGTACGGCAACAGCCCCGCGAGACGGTCGAGTTCGATCTGCGCCTCGAGAACCCTGTGCTCGTGCTCGCGCTCGTACTCGCGCTCGTGCGCGGGCTCTTCTCGTGTCTGCCGGGCGCCGCCTGCGCCGCCGCTCTCATCCGGGGCGGCCGCCTCGACGCCGATCAGCAGGCAGAGCAGCGCCAGATCGGGCCGGTCCTCGCGTGCGGCCTGCGCGAACCGCTCGCGGTTGGTGCCCTCGCCGCCGTCGCTCTCGCCGGGGCCGGGGCCCTTCCCGCTCTCCTCGTCGGACAACGCGGATCAGTCCTCCGGAGCGCGGCGGTAATGGTAGGCGTGGTGGTCGGCGAAGCCCATTCCGTCGTAGAGCGCACGTGCCGCGTCGTTGTCGCGCTCCACCTGGAGGTACGCGGCCGAGGCGCCTTCGGCGAGGGCCGCCCGCGCCAACTCGGCCATCACGGCTGTGGCCAGCCCCTGCCTGCGGTGTCCCGGCGCGACCTCTATCGCGGCGAAGCCGGCCCACCGTCCGTCGACGACGCACCGTCCGATGGCCGCCGTGCCCGGGCCCGCGGTCCCGTCGGCCTCCGTCGCGGGCACCGTGGCGAACCAGACCGACGGGCCACCCGTCAGCACCTTCCTCGCCGTGCGCGGCATTCGACCGGCGCGGCGGTAGAGCGAGAACCAGCCGGCGCCGGGGGTGCGGCCGAGCAGCACCCGGGCGTCCGGCTGCCGGTCGGCCAGCGGCGCGAGCGCCGCCACCCGCAGCAGCGCGTGCCGTTCGCCGCTCCAGCCGCGCTCTTCCAGCTCCGCGGCGAGCAGTTCGTCGGTGCGCTCGCCGCCGGTCGTGACCTGTACGCGCGGCACCAGTCCACGCGCCTCGTACCAGCGCCGCGCCCGCGACAGCGCCTCGGCGAGCGGCAGGCCCGAATCGTCCAGCGGCAGAACGGAGTTGGCACGTGCCGTGAAGCCCTCGCGGCGCGCCGCGGACGGAGTGCCGGCCCGTACGCCGTCCTCGGGGCCCGTCGCGTCGTCCGCGCTCGCCCTGAGCGTCCAGCCGCCCAGCCGCTCCGTCTCGACGGCGGGCCAACCGCGCGCCGCGACCTCGACGAGTTCACGTACGCTCGCAGCGGGGATGCCGCGCCGCCGTGCCGGTGCGCCGGGGACGACCTTCCCGGCGACCAGCGCCGACTCGTCGATCGGCACGCTCTGTCCGCCGCGCCGGGTGATGTGCAGCACACCGCCGTCCCAGGATGTGAGAACCCCGACCGTGTCGGTGAAGGAGGCGTGCCGTCCCCCGGCACCGGTCAATGACCGTACAGAAACACGTTTTCCCACGTCAGACGCGGTAATTCGGACTTCGAGGCGTCCGCCCGTGGTGAATTCCACTGCTCTACCCGCCCCTCCTGTTCGTCTCGGTACCGGGAACGGAGATACTAGGACGGGCATCGACGACGCCGCGCTCCCGCGCGCCCAGCGGCGGATCCCCGACACCGGTCCGCCGGCCCTATTGAGGAGGAACGACAGCGTGACCTACGTCATCGCGGAGCCTTGTGTCGACCTTAAGGACAAGGCCTGCATCGAGGAGTGCCCCGTCGACTGCATCTACGAGGGCCAGCGGTCCTTGTACATCCACCCGGACGAATGCGTCGACTGCGGTGCCTGCGAGCCGGTCTGCCCGGTCGAGGCGATCTTCTACGAGGACGACACTCCTGAGGAGTGGAAGGACTACTACAAGGCGAACGTCGAGTTCTTCGACGAACTCGGCTCGCCCGGCGGGGCCAGCAAGCTCGGTCTGATCGAGCGGGACCACCCCGTCATCGCCGCGCTCCCGCCGCAGAGCCACGACGAGTGACACCGCGGTACGGGCGTTTCCCCTCCGCGGTCTTGTGGTCCCGCACAGTGCGCCGGTCCGTCCGGCGGGCGTGCGGGACCGCGTGTTTCACAGCAGAAAGCGAGTCATCCCGTGGCTTCTTCCTCCGGTTCCCCGGTCTCCGCGCGGCTCCCTGAGTTCCCCTGGGACAGGCTGGAGCCGTACAAGTCCACGGCCGCGGCGCACGACGGCGGCATCGTCGACCTGTCCGTCGGCACTCCCGTCGACCCCGTGCCCGAGGTGATCCGGCGCGCCCTCGCCGACGCGGCCGACAGCCCCGGCTATCCCACGGTGTGGGGCACGACCGCGTTGCGCGACGCCCTCACCGGCTGGTGCGAACGCCGCCTGGGAGCGATCGGCATGACGCACCGGAACGTGCTCCCGGTCGTCGGCTCCAAGGAGTTCGTCGCGTGGCTGCCCACCCAGCTCGGCCTCGGCCCGGGCGACCGCGTGGCGTATCCGCGGCTGGCCTACCCGACGTACGAGGTGGGCGCGCGCCTCGCCCGCGCCGAACCCGTCGACTACGACGACCCGACCGCGCTCGACCCGGACGGCCTGCGCCTGCTGTGGCTCAACTCCCCGTCCAATCCGACGGGCGCGGTCCTGGACGCCGCGCAGCTGACCCGCACCGTCGCGTGGGCGCGCGAGCACGGGGTGCTGCTCGCGAGCGACGAGTGCTATCTGGAACTCGGCTGGGAGGCCGAGCCGGTCTCGGTGCTGCACCCGGACGTCTGCGGCGGATCGTACGAGGGCGTCCTCGCCGTCCACTCGCTCTCCAAGCGCTCCAACCTCGCGGGCTACCGTGCGGCCTTCGCCGCCGGAGACCCCGCGGTGCTGGGGGAGTTGCTGCACATCCGCAAGCACGGCGGGATGATGGTCCCCGCTCCGGTGCAGGCCGCGACGGTCGCGGCGCTCGGTGACGACGAGCACGTCGTGCGGCAGCGCGAGCGCTACGCGGCCCGCCGCACGGCCCTTCGGGCGGCGCTTGAAACCCGCGGCTTCCGCATCGAGCACAGCGAGGCGTCCCTCTACCTCTGGGCGACGCGGGACGAGCCGTGCTGGGACACCGTCGGCGATCTGTCCAAGCTCGGAGTCCTCGTCGCGCCGGGCGACTTCTACGGCACGGCCGGGGAGCAGTTCGTACGTGTCGCGCTCACGGCCACGGACGAGCGCGTCTCGGAGGCGGTGCGGCGGCTGGAGGGCTGAGGGGCCGGAGGGCGGGGAGGCCGGAAGGCAGAGACGCCGCGAAAGGGCCGCGGAGACGTGCTCTCCGCGGCCCTTTCGCGTACTGGTGCGCTTGTGCGGCGCCGGTGGCGGCGTCAGCGGCCGCTGCCGCCGAGCCCGATCGTGCCCAGACCGTTCGGCAGCACCTTGCCGCCGAGGAGCTGGTTGTTCCCCTGCCCGTTCGCGGGCTGGGTCTTGGCCGGAGTGCCCTTGGCGGGGGTGCTCTGAGCGGGAGTGCTCTGCGCCGGGGTCGCCTGGCCGGGCTGGCCCAGCTGCCCGAGGCTGTCGGTGGGCAGGCCCTGGGTCTGCACGTTCGGCAGGGACTGCTGGACGTTCGGAGTCTGCTTCTGCATGCCGGTCTGAGCACCGCTGGCCGTGTTGCCGACGAGCTTCGCGGCCTCCTGCCCGGCCCGGGCGTTGTCGGTGCCGGCGCGAACTCCGGCGTCCGGAACGGAGTTGGTGTCGAGGGGCGTGGTGCTGCTCATCGGGGTGAGCGCCTGGGCGCCCTCGGAGGCGGTGCCGGCGACGTCGCCGCCGACGCCCTTGTCCAGGTTGCTCAGCCCGCCCACGTCTGCGGTCGTCGGCAGTTCGGCGGCACTCGCGGCACCGGCCGCGCCTACGACGGAGGCGGCGCCCGCGGCCGTCAGCAGCACGGTCTTGGCGATCCGGCGCGTGAGAGGGAGGGACATGTTGCTCCTTTGACGGAGAGTTCTGATGCTACGGAAAACGTGATGCAAACCCGGCCGGGCAATCGCCGGGCCGGGCGCTGTGCCTATCGCCTTGAGGAGCCCGAAAGTTGCGGGCCGTCGAGGTAAAGGATTGGCAATGCGTCGCATCATCGGCTGCGCCGAACGGGCCTTCAGCGCACGGACTTCACGGCTGCGAGGACGTCAAACCCCTGCAAGAGAGGGGGTGTTGGCATGCGCCAGTGCCTGCGGCCCCGGGCGGGTGCGGCGTCCACCCCGGCGCGGGGAAATCCCCCGATGGTGATGTGTACATCACGGTGAGCGAATCGCTTCTCGCGGATCGCGTGACTTCCGCGGCTCTCTCGGCCCGCGGTTTCTCGTTGCTTCCGGCACCCGACCGACGCGAAATGCCGAACTACGCGCCTCCTGCGGCTACTTCCCCTTCGCCAGCTTTACGCTGACGCTCCCTCCGCCGCCCTTCCCGCCGCCGGAGTCCTCGCGCGGCCGCCAGCCCTCCTCCGAACTGGACGCGTCCCAGACGCGGTTGCGGTACGAGATCTGCTCGATGTGCATCTCGGAGGCGTTCGCCACGGCCCAGTGCGCCAGCTCCCAGCCGCGCTGACCGCGCCGCACCGGGATGCGCACCTCCGACGGCTCGTCGTCCGCGGGCGCTGCCCGGACCCCGTCCGACGCGTCGGACGCCTGCGCGTCCCCGCCCCCGTCCAGGCCGACGCTGCCGGCCTCCGCGCCGGACGGCGCCGCCGCGGGGCGCTGCCCCGGCAGTACGCCGTCGCCGAACTCCCGCACGAGCCGCTCGCGCAGCTGCGCGGGGTTCCCCGCCTTGCCGTCGCCGCCCGCCGGCCCCGTGGTGCAGTTGAACGCGGCGGCCCGGCGGCCGGTAAGGGCGGCTGTGAGCAGCGCGGCGTTCGTCTCGTGCTTCGCGTACGCCTGCGGGTAGCCGCTGCGCTGCACTCGCTGCGCGGCCACGGTCAGCGGCAGCCGGGAGTAGCCCGGGATCTCCACGAGATGGTCATAGAACTTCCCCGAGGAGTACACAGGGTCCTGGATCTGTCGCGTGCTTCCCCACCCCTGCGACGGACGCTGCTGGAAGAGGCCCAGCGAATCCCGGTCGCCGTGTTCGATGTTGCGCAGCGCGGACTCCTGCATGGCCGTGGCCAGGGCTATCGTCACCGCCCGCTCGGGCAGACCGCGCCGGGAGGCCACGGCGGTGATCGTCGCGGCGTTGGCGGCCTGTTCGGGTTTGATCTCGTAGTCCTCGGGTTTGTCCCCGGCGGTTCTGACCGTGCAGCGGGCCGGCCCGGTACTGCTGGTGACGTACTGCGTCACCACGTAACCTGCGACGACGAGCAGCATCGCGCACGCCGCCACGGTGCGGACGGTTCTGGCGCGGGACTTCCGGGGAGCGGATTCCGAGGGGGACACGGGCACAAAGGTAGCCGGTGTGCCAAGTCCCCAGCCCCGTAGGCTGTGTTCATGCAACAGAACGGACTCGACCTGCACCGGGACGCCGCCCTGCTGACCGCTCAGCTCGTGGACACGCCCTCCGAGAGCGGCGACGAGCGGCCCCTGGCCGACGCCGTCGAGACCGCCCTGCGCGCCCTGCCCCACCTGACCGTCGACCGGTACGGCAACAACGTCGTCGCCCGCACCGCGCTCGGGCGGCCCGAGCGCGTCATCCTCGCCGGTCATCTCGACACCGTGCCCATCGCCGGCAACGTGCCCTCCCGCCTCGACGAGGACGGCGTGCTGTGGGGGTGCGGCACGAGCGACATGAAGTCCGGCGTGGCCGTGCAGCTGCGCATCGCCGCGACCGTGCCGGAGCCCAACAGGGACCTGACCTTCGTCTTCTACGACAACGAGGAGGTCGCCGCGCACCTCAACGGCCTCGGCCGCCTCGCCGAGGCGCACCCCGACTGGCTCGCGGGCGACTTCGCCGTACTGCTGGAGGGCACCAGCGGCGAGGTCGAGGGCGGCTGCCAGGGCACGCTGCGCGTCCTGCTGCGTACCACCGGAGTGCGCGCGCACTCCGCGCGCAGCTGGAAGGGCGAGAACGCGATCCACGCCGCGGCGCCGATCCTGGCCCGGCTCGCCTCGTACGAGCCGCGCCGGAAGGTGATCGACGGGCTGGAGTACCGGGAGGGGCTCAACGCCGTCCGCGTCGAGGGGGGCGTCGCGGGGAACGTCATCCCGGACGACTGCACGGTCACCGTCAACTACCGCTACGCCCCGGACATCGGCGAGGAGCAGGCTCTCGCACATGTACGGGAGGTGTTCGCGGACTGCGGCGAGTGGGAGCTGACCGTGGACGACACCTCGCCCGGAGCCCTGCCCGGGCTGTCGCATCCGGCGGCGAAGGCGTTCACGGACGCCGTAGGCGGCGAGCCGCAGCCCAAGTACGGATGGACGGACGTCTCCCGCTTCAGCGCCCTCGGCGTCCCGGCCGTGAACTACGGCCCGGGCGATCCGAACCTGGCGCACAAGCGCGACGAGCGGGTGGAGACGGAGCGGATCCACCACTGCGAGGAGCGGCTCCGCGCCTGGCTGACGGCCTGAATCCGCCGCCCGCCCTCGCGCCGTACACCTCCCCGCCCCAAGGAGTGCGGCCGTCTGTCACGTCGGTACGGCTTCCGCGTGCGTAGGCTGAATCAGAATGATCGCAGTCGGAGGGAGCGTGGGATGACCAGCCCGGAGCGAGAGCGAGCACGGAAGCCGCGCGAGCAGCGTCTCGGCCCGGTGGTGCGCCGCCGGAAGCAGATGCAGGCCGAGACGACGGACCAGCGGCTGCTGGACACCACGGGACCTTCGGACTGGGTGCACCAGGACCCGTGGCGGGTCATGCGCATCCAGTCGGAGTTCGTGGAGGGCTTCGGCGCTCTCGCGGAACTCGGCCCGGCCATCAGCGTCTTCGGCTCGGCCCGTACGCCCGTGGACTCGCCGGAGTACGAGGCGGGCGTGCGGATCGGGCGCGCGCTGACCGAGGCGGGCTTCGGGGTGATCACCGGGGGCGGCCCGGGGGCGATGGAGGCCGCCAACAAGGGCGCGCTGGAGGCGGGCGGCACCTCGGTCGGGCTCGGCATCGAGCTCCCCTTCGAGCAGGGCCTCAACCCGTACGTCGACATCGGCGTGAACTTCCGCTACTTCTTCGTCCGCAAGACGATGTTCGTGAAGTACGCACAGGGCTTCGTCGTGCTGCCCGGCGGGCTCGGCACGATGGACGAGCTGTTCGAGGCGATGACCCTCGTGCAGACGAGGAAGGTCACGCGCTTCCCGATCGTCCTGTTCGGCAGCGGGTACTGGAAGGGCCTCGTCGACTGGCTGCACGGCTCGGTCGTCGCCCAGGGCAAGGCGTCGGCGCGCGACGTCGAGCTGTTCCACGTCACGGACGACATCGAGGAAGCCGTCGCGGTGGTGACGAAGGAAGCCGGCTGACGGCGCTGCGCGTGAGGGGGCCGGTGAAGGCGCCGGTGAGGGGGCGCGGCGACGGCGCGGGCCCGCGGGTCCTCGTCAGGCGAGCCCCCGCCGCGCCACGGCGGGCGGGCGGTGCCCCGCGATCGACGCGACCATGTCCAGCACCTGCCTCGTCTCCGCGACCTCGTGCACGCGGTAGACCCTTGCCCCGAGCCACGCGGAGATCGCGGTCGTGGCGAGCGTGCCCGTCAGCCGTTCCTTGAGGGGCTTGTCCAGCGTCTCGCCCACGAAGTCCTTGTTGGACAGGGAAACGAGCACCGGCCAGCCGGTACGGGTCATCTCCTCCAGGCCGCGGGTGGCTTCGAGCGAGTGCCGGGTGGACTTGCCGAAGTCGTGCCCGGGGTCGATGAGGATGCCGTCCCTGCGCACGCCGAGCGCGACAGCTCGCTCGGCCAGCCCGAGCGTCACGTGCAGGATGTCGGCCAGCACGCCGCCCTCGCCGTCGTAGCTCACGCGGTGCGGGCGCGTGCGCGGCTCGGCCCCGCCCGCGTGCGTGCAGACCAGTCCGGCGCCGTGCCGGGCAGCCACCTCGGCGAGGGCCGGATCGACGCCGCCCCACGCGTCGTTGATCAGATCCGCTCCGGCCTCGCACGCGGCCTCGCCGACCTCGTGCCGCCAGGTGTCCACGCTGATCACGATGTCCGGATGGCGGCGGCGCACCTCGGCGACGAAGCCCACAGTGCGCCGTACCTCCTCCTCGGCGCTCACCTCGTCGCCGGGGCCGGCCTTCACGCCGCCGATGTCGATGACGGCCGCGCCCTCGGCGACGGCCTTCTCGACCCGTTCCAGGGCGGGTTCGTCCCGGAAGGTGGCGCCGCGGTCGTAGAAGGAGTCCGGTGTCCGGTTCACGATGGCCATGATCACCATCTCGTGCGGACCGAACTCGCGTGTCCCCAGGCGCAGCATCGCCGTCCTCTCACTCGGCAAAGGGGAGGCATGTGCTGTTTCCCCCGGAGGCGACCTTAACGGGCGGCCTGGAGCCCTCAGTTCCGAGACCCGTCGGTTGTGTCGGTGGGGCGTGGCACGATCAGGGACCATGGGAAGCCGTAGTCATCCGGACGTCTGCGAGAGGGACTCTCGCGGAAGATGCTGCGAGAGGGCCCTCTCGCACAAGATGCCCTCGGGGAGTTGGCCGTGTTCTGGTTCCTGCTGATCTCGCTCGCCGTGGTCGTGGCCGCGGTCACGCTCGCCGTGGTGGGCAGCACCGGTGACGGGCGGGGCGGCCCGGTCGCCGGCGGCCTCGCCGACGCCGCTCCCGACCAGCTCGACGAGCCGCTGCCCGCGGGCCGCCCCGTGAGCCGTGTGGACGTGGACGGGCTGCGGCTGCCGGTGACGGCACGGGGCTACCGGATGCAGCAGGTCGACGACGTGCTGGACCGGCTCGGTGCCGAACTGGCCGAGCGCGACGCCCGCATCGCGGAGCTGGAGTCCGCGCTCGCGGGAGCGCAGGCGTCCGCGATGGGGCGCGGCGAGCCCGGCGGGTTCCGCGGGCCTGGCGGCTCCGGCGAGTTCGGCGGCGAATTCGGCAAGGAGTACGGCAAGGAGTACGGGCCGGGCGGGCTCGCACAGGATCAGGAGCCGCGCGATGGGCGTTGAGGGCGGTGCGCAGCCGGGTCCCGACGGGGCGCTGCGCTGCCCGTGGGGTCTGTCCACGGAGGACTATGTGGCGTACCACGACACCGAGTGGGGCCGCCCCGTCCACGGAGACGACGCGCTCTACGAGCGGCTGTGTCTGGAGGCGTTCCAGTCCGGCCTGTCCTGGCTGACGATCCTGCGCCGCCGCGAGGGGTTCCGCTCGGCTTTCGCGGGGTTCCGCATCGCGAAGGTCGCGGAGTTCACCGAGGCCGACGAGGCGCGGCTGCTGGCCGATCCCGGCATCATCCGGAACCGCGCGAAGATCCAGGCGGCGGTCTCCAACGCGAAGGTCGCCGCCGCACTCGGCGAGGGCGAACTGGACTCGCTGATCTGGTCGTTCGCCCCCGACCCGGAGAAGCGCCCCGCGCCCCGTACGCATGCCGAGATCCCCGCCGTCACGCAGGAGTCGACGGCGCTCGCGAAAGACCTGAAGAAGCGAGGCTTCCGCTTCGTCGGTCCCACGACGGCGTACGCACTGATGCAGGCGTGCGGCCTGGTCAACGATCACCTGGCCGACTGCTGGGCGAGGGGCGAGATGCGAGGGGGCGTCCGGTGAGGGTGCCGTGCGGTCCGCGGTGCCTCAGCGCCCCGTGAAGCGGGGCTTCTCCTTGTTCACGAACGCCTCGACCGCCGCCTGGTGGTCCTCCGACGCGCCCGCCCTGATCTGGAGCTCGGCCTCCTTCTCCAGCGTCTCGGCCAGCGAGTGGCCGGCGCCGTACGCGAGGGACTCCTTGATCGCCGCGTAGGCGCGGGTGGGCCCCTGGGCGAGTTCGCGCGCCACGGTGAGGGCCTGCTCCGCGAGTTCGCCGTCCGGCACGACCCGGTGCGCGAGACCCAGCTCCAGCGCCTCCCCGGAACGCACGCTCCGCGGGAAGAACAGCAGGTCGGCGGCGCGTCCGGGGCCCACAAGGCGCGGCAGCGTCCAGGAGATCCCGGAGTCGGCGGTGAGCGCGATCCCGGCGAACGAGGTGTTGAAGGCGGCCGACTCGGCGAGGATCCGGTGATCGGCGGCGAACGCGAACCCGGCACCGGCCCCCGCGGCGACGCCGTTGACCGCGGCCACGACGGGCTTCGGCATGCCCGCGATGGCGAGCGTGATGGGGTTGTAGTGGTCCTCGACGGTGCGCAGGGCGTTGCCCCCGCCGCTCTTCAGCGCGCCGATGTGTTCCTTGAGGTCCTGGCCCACGCAGAAGGCCCGCCCGTTCCCTGTCAGCAGCACGGCACGCACCGATTCGTCCTCGGCGGCCTGCTGGAGGGTGTCGCGAAGCGCCGACTTGAGCTCGTCGTTCAGGGCGTTCATCGCATCGGGGCGGTTGAGGGTGACTGTCGCGAGACCCTCGGTCACGTCATAGAGCACGGTGTCCGACATGGGGCCAGCATGGCCCAGATCACCGGGCCCCGACAGGGCGTCCCGCCGGGCACACACGAGTTGCGGGTGTGCCTGAGGCCGACCGGTGAGGCGCACGGCCCGGTTACCGGAGGGGCGAAGCGGAGCAGTATCGCAGCTTCCTCGACGGATTGAGTGGTTTTGTGCGAGAGCGAGTCACAAGTGATGCGACCTCTTGTTGGTCATCGGGTCCTGCCATGCGGGATAATGGCTTTGAAGCAATGTGTTCGATGCCGTTGACACGCGCGTTGTCGGCTGCGATCAGCTGGTTTCAGGAAGGGGAACGAGCATGGCGGCGATGAAGCCGCGGACGGGTGACGGCCCGCTCGAGGTGACCAAGGAGGGGCGGGGCATCGTCATGCGCGTTCCGCTCGAAGGCGGTGGGCGACTCGTCGTCGAGCTGACCCCGGACGAGGCGACTGCGCTCGGTGAGGAGCTGAAGAAGGTCTGCGGCTGACGCCCGGCAGCAGGGCGGCCCGCCCGGCGCGGACCGAGCCAGCCATCAGTGGGTTCTCCGCTGCCCCGGAGCACACATCGTGCTCCGGGGCAGCTGTGTTCCGGCCGGGGCGCTCGGGACCTCGGGCACGCCTGGAGCGCCCGCGTTCCCCGCGTTCTCCGCGTCCCCGGGCGCTCACTGCTCGCGCTTGACCGCGCAGAGCAGGCCGTCCCCCACGGGAAGCAGCGACGGCACGAGCGCGGTGCTCTCCCGTACGGCGCCCAGCAGTTCGCGCAGTTTGCGCACCTCGGCGGGCTGGGCGGCGGACTCGACCGTACGGCCGTTGGCGAAGACCCCTTCGAAGCAGACGAGGCCGCCGGGCCGGAGCAGACGCAGCGCCTCGGCGAAGTAGTCGAGGCACTCGGCCCGGTCGCCGTCGCAGAACACCAGGTCGTAGCCTCCGTCGGCCAGCCGCGGCAGTACGTCGAGGGCCGAGCCGGGGATGAACCGCGCCCGGTTCCCCGCGAACCCCGCGGCGCGGAAGGCCTGCCGCGCGAACTGCTGCTGCTCGGGGTCGGTGTCCACCGTCGTCAGGACGCCGTCGGGCCGCATCCCGGCGAGCAGATGGATGCCGGAGACCCCGGTGCCGGTGCCGATCTCGGCGACGGACTTGGCGCCGGCGGTCGCCGCCAGCAGACGCAGCGTGGAACCTGTGGCGGGGGACACAGCGCGCACGCCTGCCTGCTGAGCCCGCTCGCGGGCCCAGCGCAGTGCCGCGTTCTCGGCGTCGTCGACGAGTTCGGCGCCGTAGGCGTCGGCGAACGCCCAGCTCGACTGCCGGTTGCCGGTAATGGCCCTCTCCTGTCCCCAACCTCCACGCAACGGTGACTGTATCCGTTGCCCCGGGAACCCGCTGATGGGACCGAGCGTTGTAGCGGGGTGGAAGGTGCAGGGGGGTGCCGTGAGATTGCGACCGACGACTGTGCAGCAGGAAGAGCGTCAGGACCGGGAGCCGGTCAAAAGTGCTTATCCGGAGCTAACGGGCGAGGTGGTTATGGTTGGGATTCCACTGGACACCACCAGAGCCGACAGGGGAGGTGCGGCTGCTGTCCGGGACCGTGGAATGCTCCGGCGTTTTCGCAGGTCGGCGGACGAGCCGAAATCCGTGACAGACACCGCTGACCAGGTCCGTACTGCCGAATCCGCGACCACGGCGACTTTCGACACCGATGCGGAGAACCAGGCGTGGACCCCTCCTACCTGGGAGGAGATCGTCAGCACGCACAGTGCGCGCGTCTACCGCCTCGCCTACCGCCTCACGGGCAACCAGCACGACGCGGAGGATCTCACTCAGGAGGTCTTCGTCCGCGTCTTCCGATCCCTGTCGACGTATACGCCCGGCACGTTCGAGGGCTGGCTGCACCGCATCACCACGAACCTCTTCCTGGACACCGTGCGCCGCAAGCAGCGCATCCGGTTCGACGCGCTCGCCGACGACGCGGCGGAGCGCCTGCCCAGCCGTGAGCCCACGCCGCAGCAGCACTTCAACGACACCCACTTCGACGCGGACGTGCAGCAGGCGCTGGACACTCTCGCGCCGGAGTTCCGCGCCGCGGTGGTGCTCTGTGACATCGAAGGGCTGTCGTACGAGGAGATCGCCGCCACCCTCGGGGTGAAGCTCGGCACCGTGCGCAGCCGTATCCACCGCGGGCGCTCGCAGCTGCGCAAGGCCCTTCAGCACCGCTCTCCCGAGGCGCGCGCCGAGCAGCAGCGTGCGCTGAGCGCGGCGGCCGTGGGGGGCGGGGAGGTCGGTGCCGCGTGAGTGGCACGGGCATGGGTGGCAGAGCGCCGCAGCCGGAGAGAGAACTCACTCCGGCCGAGCAGCATCTCGGCGACCGCCTCGCGGCGTTGATCGACGGGGAGTTGGGACACGACGCACGCGAGCGCGTGCTCTCGCACCTGGCCACCTGCCGGAGCTGCAAGGCGGAGGCGGACGCGCAGCGCAGGGTGAAGAACGTCTTCGCGGTCACCGCGCCCCCGCCCCCTTCTGACGGTCTGCTGGCGCGCCTCCAAGGTCTGCCCGCCGAAGGCCCGGACGACGGCCCGTTCGACGGCATGCCGTCCGCGGGCGACGGCTTCGGCCTTCCGGGCGGCGACTCCGGCAGCGGCGTCTCCAGCCCGGCGGCGCGTGCGTCGCAAGCGGAGTCCGGCTCCGTCTGGGCCTTCGACCAGCTGCGCGGCGGGCGCGGCGGAAGCGCGCTCTCACCGAGCCGGGGTTTCCGGATACACGAGATGGAGCGGCTCTCCTCACGCGGCCGGCGCTTCGCCTTCGCCGCGGCGGGCGCGGTCTCGCTGGCGGCCCTCGCCCTGGCCGGCGGGGTCGGCGGCAGCACGGCGGGGAGCGGCCCGTCCATCGCGAAGGGCGACGGCGGTACGGCCTCGGCCAGCTCCGTCCGTACGGCCGCGTCCGGCAGCGGCACCGACCGCGAGCGCCGCCGCCGCGATGTGAACGGAGCGCAGAACGAGGTGAGCGGCACCGTCCTCAGCGCGAACACGGCCGCGGACAGCGCGGGCGCGTCCCTCAAGGCGGTGCGCGGCACGGGCTTCCAGCGCGGCGCCCCCTGGGCGGCCCCCACCGCGCCTCCGGTCGAGGGCGAGCAAGCCACCCCGCACCCGCTGCTCCGCGACGCCTTCTTCTCCTCGCTTGCCGTGCGGCACGCGCCGCCCTCGGTCGCCCTCGGTTCGTACGCGTACGGGACGGAGTCGTATGCCGGGCTCCGCGCGGACTCCTTCTCCGGCGGCGGCGTCCGCAACGACAGCGCGCCCTCGCCCTCCGCGATCACCACGGCGGCTCCGCCGCGGCGCTGAGCGTGCGGTGGTCCATCGGGCCCGACCGCGCCCGGCTCAACTCCCGCCGGGTGCAGGCGAATTGCAGGCATCGGCGGTGCGACGGCACGCCTCCCGGCCCTGGCCGGGCCGTTCGTGCGGATGGCCGGGTGGGCTCCCACCGCGGGCGGCTCTCCGGGTACCGTGAG
The DNA here is from genome assembly GCF_032248595.1 of Streptomyces winkii. Taxonomy (NCBI): domain Bacteria; kingdom Bacillati; phylum Actinomycetota; class Actinomycetes; order Kitasatosporales; family Streptomycetaceae; genus Streptomyces; species Streptomyces winkii. Next base: position 667,168 of record NZ_JASTTH010000001.1, read on the forward strand.
AGCGGGCCGAAGCACTGCCCGTGGACGTATCAGGATGAGGGAGCTGCAAGGTGTTCTTCGACATAGGACCCCTAGAGCTGGTCGCGCTCGTCATCCTGGCGATCCTCGTGTTCGGGCCGGAGAAGCTGCCCAAGGTGATCCAGGACGTGTCCGGTTTCATCCGCAAGGTGCGCCAGTTCTCCGACAACGCCAAGGAGGACATCCGCTCCGAGCTGGGGCCGGAGTTCAAGGACTTCGAGTTCGAGGACCTGAACCCGAAGAACTTCGCCCGTAAGCATCTGCTCGACGGTGACGACCTGGGCCTGAAGGAGATCCGCAACAACTTCGACTTCCGCGACGACATGGCGGAGGTCACCGACGCGGTGAACGGGACCGAGAGCGTGAGCTCACGCGGAGGCGCCTCCGGCGGCAGCGGAAGCCGTACGAGCCTGACGAAGGGCGGCCCGGCCACCGGCCTGGAGACCCCCGATCCGCTCAGCAAGGAGAACCCGCGGGAGCGCCCGAAGGACGAGCCGCCGCCGTTCGATGCCGACGCCACCTGAATCTTTCGGGTCACATCCCAGGGCACATCACGCATAGCCCGCATCATCTGCCTCACGCGGGTCACCTGAGAGGCGCATCTCACGTCCCTGATGAAGGGCCGTTGTTTGGTCATGCCCGAAACGGCGGACCCGGGTGGCTATCCTCCCTGTGTCCGGGGTTCGCCGTCCGAGGGGGGCAGGCTGCCCGTGGCACAGGGCATTGAGGAGGCGTCGCGCAGATGGAGACGACGAGTCGGGTGGCCGGTGAACCCGGGCCCGCCGCACCGGAGGAGACCGGTGTCGAGCGGGCTGTGGACGGGTTTCTGACGGCTTCCTTTCCGTGGTACGGCCTCGACGAGGCGTTCACCGGCCCGCGCTGGCTGATGCAGGTCGGTACGACGGCGGACGGCACCGTCGAGCACGGTTCTACCGGGCACGGAGAGGTGCCCTCGCTCAAGGTCGAGGCGAACCCGGACAACCAGCGTTTCGCGGTGACCGTCACGGTCGCGAGCCGTCCGGTTCGGCGCAGTGCGGACGGCACCGGCGTGCTGGAGGCGACATCCGTGTCCACGGCCGCGTGGCTCGCGGGCTCGGGGCTGCTGTCCTGCACATGGCCGCAGGAGATGGAGCGCGGTCTGCGGCAGGACTGGCTCGACCAGCAGACAGTGGTGGCCTGGGAGCTCGCCGACGATCTCGGCGGCGCCGGATGGTCCACGCTGACCCTGCCGGTCGACGGTGTGCCGACCGACTTCCACTACCGCGAGTCCGAGTACGGGTGGGTGCTCGCCGGAGCGGCACAGGAAGGCGTGCACATCGGGGCGTACGGGCGGGGCATGAGCGCGTACGGCCTGGGTTTCGCCGTCGTGAAGGACATCACCAGCTATCAGCAGGACTGACGCGGATCACCCGCACAACGCGTAAGGCACAACTGAGGGGCGCTTCCCGGTCGGGGAGCGCCCCTCACTTGTGCGTGGGCGGTGTCCGGAGGCCCGGACACCGCCGCCGCGTCAGAACTTGTTGCTCGGCGTGAGCCCGAGTGACATTCCCGACAGACCCCGCTGCCGTGCGGCGATCTTGCCGGCCACACCGCGCAGTGCCGCGCCCGCCGGCGAGTCCGGGTCGCTGAGCACGACCGGCTTGCCCTCGTCGCCGCCCTCGCGCAGCCGCAGGTCGATGGGAATGCCGCCCAGGACCGGCACTTCGGTGCCGGTCGTCTTCGTCAGGCCCTCGGCGACGCGCTGCCCGCCGCCCGTGCCGAAGACGTCGATCATCTCGTCGCAGTGCGGGCAGGGCATGCCCGACATGTTCTCGATGACACCGATGATCTTCTGGTGCGTCTGCACGGCGATGGATCCCGCACGCTCCGCGACCTCCGCCGCGGCCTGCTGCGGCGTCGTCACGACGAGGATCTCGGCGTTCGGCACGAGCTGAGCGACGGAGATCGCGATGTCGCCGGTGCCGGGCGGCAGGTCGAGCAGCAGCACGTCCAAGTCGCCCCAGTAGACGTCCGCGAGGAACTGCTGGAGCGCGCGGTGGAGCATGGGGCCGCGCCACACCACAGGGGCGTTGCCGGGCGTGAACATGCCGATCGAGATGACCTTCACGCCGTGCGCCGACGGCGGCATGATCATGTCCTCGACCTGCGTCGGCCTGCCGTCCGTGCCGAGCATCCGCGGTACGGAGTGCCCGTAGATGTCGGCGTCGACCACGCCCACCTTCTGGCCCTCGGCGGCCAGCGCCGCGGCCAGGTTCACGGTCACCGACGACTTGCCGACCCCGCCCTTGCCGGACGCCACGCAGTACACGCGGGTCAGCGAGCCGGGCTGGGCGAAAGGGATCTCACGTTCGGCCTTGCCGCCGCGCAGCGAGGAGGCGAGTTCGCGCCGCTGCTCGTCGCTCATCACATCGAGTTCGACGGCGACGCGGGTGACGCCCTCGACGCGCTGCACGGCCTCGGTCACGTTCGCGGTGATCGTCTCGCGCAGCGGACAGCCGGAGACCGTGAGATAGATCCCGACGTCGACCGCGCCGTCGGCCGTGATGGCGATGGACTTGACCATGCCGAGGTCGGTGATCGGCCGGTGGATCTCCGGATCGTCCACCGTCGCGAGCGCGGCACGCACTGCGTCCTCGGTGGGAGGGGTCGCAGAGGGATCCCCCTCCCGTACGGACTCTGGGGGAGTGTCGGTAGCCATGCGCAAATGGTACGGCCGTCCCGCGGGGCACCCGAAGCCGCGGGTGTGCGGAACGGATCACGCTCCGTGCGGCGGACCTCCCGCACGGGACTCGGTCTTCTCGGCCGGGCGCTCCGCCTGTTCCGTCTGCTCCAGCTCCTTGACCAGTTCCTGTAGTTCGGAGCGGATCCAGTCGCGGGTGGCGACCTCGCCGAGGCCCATGCGGAGCGAGGCGATCTCGCGGGTCAGGAACTCGGTGTCGGCGATGCTGCGTTCGTTCTGCTTGCGGTCCTGCTCCAGGTTGACCCGATCGCGGTCGTCCTGCCGGTTCTGCGCGAGGAGGATCAGCGGCGCCGCGTACGACGCCTGAAGGGACAGGGCGAGGGTCAGGAAGATGAAGGGGTAGTCGTCGAACCGCAGCGCCTCCGGGAGCAGCACGTTCCAGGCGATCCAGACCGTGACGACGAACGTCATCCATACGATGAAGCGGCCCGTGCCGAGGAAGCGCGCGATCTCCTCCGACAGACGCCCGAAGGCGTCGGGGTCGTACTCGGGGAGCAGCCTGCGGCGCGGGGCCCGGGGCACATCGAGCCGGCCGCGGGTGCTGCGCTCGCGCTCCCTCTCGCGCTCACGCTCGCGGGCTCCCTCGCGTTCGCGGTCCCGCTCCCGTTCCCGCTCCCTCTCCCGTTCAGGCGCCATGCTGTCCGACCCCCTCCGCGCGCGGTCCGCCGGCGCCGGGCAGCCGCTGCGCCGCCTCCTCGCGCCAGTCCTCCGGCAGCAGGTGATCCAGGACGTCGTCCACGGTGACGGCGCCCAGCAGATGGCCGGCCTCGTCGACGACGGGTGCGGCCACGATGTTGTACGTCGCGAGGTAGCTGCTCACCGAGGGCAGCGTCGTCTCGGGCGGCAGCGGGCGCAGATCGGTGTCGACGATCGAACCGACGAGGGTGAAGGGCGGGTCGCGCAGCAGCCGCTGGAAGTGAACGAGCCCCAGATACTTCCCCGTCGGGGTCTCGTCGGGCGGTCGGCAGACGAATACCTGCGCGGCCAGCGGCGCCGACAGATCGGCGTTGCGCACGCGCGCGAGAGCGAGCGCGACGGTGTCGTCGGGCTGGAGGACGATGGGCTCCGTCGTCATCAGGCCGCCGGCCGTGCCCTCCTCGTACGACAGCAGCCGCCGTACCGGCGCCGCGTCCTGCGGCCGCATCAGCTGGAGCAGCCGCTCCTTGTCGTGCTCGGCCAGCTCCGAGAGCAGGTCGGCGGCGTCGTCCGGATCCATCGCCTCCAGTACGTCCGCGGCACGCTCGTCCGGGAGTTCGCCGAGGAGCTCGACCTGGTCGTCGGTGGGAAGCTCTTCGACGACGTCGGCGAGCCGGTCGTCGTCGAGGGCCGCCGCGACCTCCATCCGCCGCTTCGCGGAGAGGTGGTGGACCGTGTTGGCGATGTCCGCGGGGCGCATGCGTTCGAAGGTGGCGAGCAGCGTGGCCGCTCCCTGCTCCTTCTCCTCCAGCGCGAAGCCCGTCACGGCCGACCACTCGACGGTCAGGGCTTCGCCGCGCCGCCGCAGCGCACCGCCCTTGCCGTGCCGCAGCCGCCGTACGAAGACCTTGTCGATCTGCCAGTCGCGCCGGGCCGGCAGCTGCTGGACGCCGACGTCGAGCACCGTGACCTGCTCGCCTGTCTCCACGAGGGTCACCTGACGGTCCAGCAGCTCGCCCAGGACGAGCGTCTCCGACGGACGCTGCTCGAAGCGGCGCATGTTCACGACACCGGTGGTGATGACCTGGCCGGACTCCACCCCCGTCACCCGCGTCATCGGCAGGAAGACCCGGCGCCTGCTGACCACTTCGACGACCAGCCCGAGCACGCTGGGCGGCCGCTCGCCCTGCGGACCGCCGGCATCGGCGGCGGGCTGGCCGCGCAGCATGACGACGACGTCGCGCACCCGCCCGACCTGGTCGCCGTTGGGGTCGAAGACGGCGATGCCGGACAGGTGCGACACGAAGACCCGGGAGGCGCCTGCGGCCATCGGTCGGGCCCTCCTCGTCCGTCCGTACTTCGGCGCATAAGCACCCTTTGCCGTCTTCAGCCTAGCCTGGCCCGGCCCTGTCGGACCGTGCGCGATGGTCCGGACGGCTGCCGTCCGCTACCCGCCGCGGACACCGGTAGGGTGCGGGTCCAGCCCGATCTCCAGGAGGTTGCCGACGTGGTTGGACGCGCTCATGTGGCCTCCCCGCCGACGGCAGGGGGCACGCGAGGAGACCTGGTCCTGAAGGGGGCCCTCTGCGTGGGACTCACACTGGCGCTGGCCGCTTGCGGAAGCAGCGATCCCGACGCCGGCACGAACGGGGTCGGCAAGCTCTCCGCTTCCAAAATCGAGAAGAAGGCGCGGGCCGCCGCGGACAAGGCCGGCTCGGTCAAGCTGTCCGGCACCGTCGTCAGCAAGGGCCAGACCTACCGTCTGAACATGCGGCTCAAGCGCGACGGCGGCGCCATGGGCAAGGTCGCGACGAGGGGCGGTTCGACGTTCTGGCTGCTGCGCATCGGCAAGGAGCTGTATCTCAAGGCCGACGCGGGCTTCTGGGCGCGGCAGGAGAAGGGCGGCGAGCAGCCGTCGAAGTCCGACGTGCAGGCGGCGGGCAAGCTGGACGGCAAGTACGTGAAGGTGCCCTCCGGCGATCCGGCGTACAAGCAGCTCAGCGGCTTCGCGGACATGCGGGTGCTGCTTGAGGGGCTGCTCGTGATGAACGGGGAGCGCGAGACCGGCGACCACGGCGAGGTCGGCGGCGTGCGGACCATCCGCGTCCAGGGGGGCGGGGGGAGCGGCGGCAACGTCGACGTCTCGCTGATCGGCACTCCGTACCCGCTGCGCGTCGAGCGCGCCGGCGGCGCAGGCACGCTCGAACTCGACGACTGGAACAAGGAGTTCGAGTTGCGGCCGCCCGCGAAACAGAACGTCGTGGACTACGGCAGGAAGATCGTCGCGAACAAGGGCTGATTCCGGGCCGGTTCGCGGCTGATTCGGATGGTTCCCGGCTGCTTTTCGCCTGCTTCGCGGCTGCTTCCGTACGAGCGTGCGCGGCTCGCGCCGCCCGCGTACGGACCTGACGGCTCCCCGCGGGGCTACGTGCCCTGCTGACGGCGCTTGCGGAAGAGCAGCCTCGGCAGCCCCGCGGGAATGCGGCGGCGCGTCGTCGCGGGTGTCGGCCGCGGCACCGCCGCCTGCGAACCGTCCGGCATCGCACCGGGTTTCTGCACGGGCGCACCGGCGGGCTCCAGCCGCAGCACCCGGCACTCGCGGGCCCAGCGCTCGGCGACGGTGGGGAAGTCGGGTGCGTTCAGCCGCTTGCTCCGCAGCTCGCCCACGACCGTCTCCCAGCGTTCGCCGCGCGGCTCCAACTCCACGACGCGCGCGGGCCAGACGACCAGCCGGCCGCCCTTGTCCTTGCTGCGCACGCTGACCGTGGCGGTGCCTCCGTCCGTCAACCCGAGGCCGTCCAGGGGCTGTTCGAGCGGGCCGCCGCCGACGATGCAGACCGCGCCGTCGTGCCACACGTGCCACAGGGAGCGGGAAGGACCCTCCGGGCCGCGCACCCAGATGAGGCCGGACTTCTTGGTGGCCTCCTCGATGAGGGCCTGATCGAGCAGCGTCATGTCCGCAGGCTACCGGGCGAGGGCGTACGGGCCGGTGGCGCAGGGGCCGCCTGTCGCCACCGGCTGTCAATGCGACGCGTCAAGGGAGCTCGTCGATGTAGCCCGTCAGAGCCAGCCGTTCCGCTTGAACCCGCGGTAAATGGCGATGCAGATCGTGACCGTGACGCCCATGACCGTGGGATAGCCGTATTTCCAACCCAGTTCAGGCATGTACTGGAAGTTCATCCCGTAGATGCCGGCGATCATCGTGGGCACCGCGAAGATCGCCGCCCACGAAGTGATCTTGCGCATGTCCTCGTTCTGCGCGACGGTGGCCTGCGCGAGGTTGGCCTGGAGGATCGAGTTGAGGAGATCGTCGAAGCCCAGCACCTGCTCGTTGACGCGCGTCAGATGGTCCGCCACATCGCGGAAGTACTTCTGGATCTCCGGGTCGATCACCTGCAACGGCCGCTCGCTCACCAGCTGCATCGGGCGCAGCAGCGGGGAGACGGCACGCTTGAACTCCAGCACCTCGCGCTTGAGCTGGTAGATGCGGCCCGCGTCGCCCCCGCGCCGCCCGTTGGTGGTGTTGGAGAAGACCTCGATCTCCACCTCGTCGATGTCGTCCTGGACGGCGTCGGCCACGGCGAGGTAGCCGTCCACCGTCTGGTCGGCGATCGCGTGCAGCACCACCGAGGGGCCCTTGGCGAGCAGTTCGGCGTCCTCCTCCATGCGGTGCCGGAGCGCGCGCAGCGAGCCCTGGCCGCCGTGCCGCACCGTGATGATGTAGTCCCGGCCCGTGAAGCACATCACCTCGCCGGTCTCCACCACCTCGCTTGTGGCGGTGAGTTCGACGTGCTCCACGTAGTGGATCGTCTTGAAGACGGTGAAGACGCTGTCGTCGTAGCGCTCCAACTTCGGGCGCTGGTGGGCCTGTACGGCGTCCTCGACGGCCAGCGGGTGCAGCCCGTACTCCGTCGCGATGCCGGAGAACTCGCGCTCGGTCGGCTCGTGGAGCCCGATCCACACGAACTCGCGGCCGCCGCTGGAGCGCACGCGACGCAGCGCCTCGTCGGGCGTCAAGTGGGCGTGGACGCGCTGCCCGTCGCGGTAGACCGCGCAGTCGACCACGGCGGTGCCTGCGGCGTCGGTGCGGGTGTTCTCGTAGGGGTACGCCGAACGGCCCTTGCGCAGGGACGGGCGGACGGCGGCGCGCAGGTCTCGGATCATCGACATGCTGAGCTCCTTGTCGGTGCCGTACGGCGGCCCGGCTCAGCGCTGCCCGGAATGTGGACCTACGGAATCGTGTCGTGCCCGACGGCCGGAGGTCTGCAAAGCGGGTACCGCTCGGTGCCGGTCGCGACGGCGTTCGGTGATTCGCTGTCGGACGGGGGTGGAGCGAAGCTCTGCGCTCTTCCATCTCGCGCGTCGTGCGGCATCCGGCGGCGAACAGCCCCGGAAAAAGCGTCCCGACGAGGTTTCAGTGCTGGAACCACCGGGGAGCAGGGCGCTCAGGAGTGGGAACGCGGCCTTGCGACGGAAGAGCAGTTGGTACTGCACGGTCGACTCGGATCCATGTCAGTCCCACCTCCTCCGGCCGGCCCCCGTCGGGGGACGATTCGCATGTCTGACCAGCAGCCAACGGTAACACCGGTCGGGCAGTGCTGTGTCCCTTCCGGCCACCGGACGCATCTCTTTGCCTCGTCCTTACGGGATCTATGCTCGCGTCATGGCAGACGTACCGGAACTGGTGGAGGCGAGGCTGCGTTCGGCGCTGGGCGAGCCGGACGCGCGTGCGTCCGTGACGTTCCTCGGCACCGAACGCATCGAGGTGCTGCGCTTCCTGGACACGGGCGTGGACGCGGGCGCGGGCATCGTGCGCTACGCCACCCTCGGAATGTCCGCCGCGCCGATGACCGATCCGGCCGCCGCCCTCGCGGACCCCGAGCGGGGCCCGCGTGCCGAACTCGTGCTCTCCGTACGGGCCGGGGCCGCGGAGACCGACAAGGTGCTGCGTCCGCTGGCCGTGCTCGCGGCCTCACCGCAGGTCGAGGGGGTCGTCGTCACACCGGGCGCCTCGCTGGACGTGGGCGAGCCGCTGTGGCCCGGCGCCCCGTTCACGTCCGTACTCGTGGCCGAACCGGGCGGTCTGGTCGAGGACTTGGAGCTGGACGCCCCGCTCGAACCGGTGCGGTTCCTGCCGCTGCTGCCGATGACGCCGAACGAGGCCGCGTGGAAGCGGGCGCGGGGAGCCGACGCGCTCCAGGAGCGATGGCTCCAGCACGGAACGGACCTGCGTGACCCGCTGCGCGAGGCCGTCCCGCTGGCCGGATGAGCGCCTGCGGGGCACCGGCGGGGGAGCGGGTGTGCCGCGCGCCGGCAGGGGCGTCCCGGGCACGGCAGGGCCGGTTCGGGGAGGAGATCGTCCTTGACGCCGGCGCCGCCGGGGAGCACCGTTGTTCAGCATGAGGGGCGAACCCAGTTGCCCGAAGTGCGGTGGCCGGGTACGGGCGCCCGGACTCTTCGCCGACACCTGGCAGTGCGATCTGCACGGGACGGTGCACCCGTTGCAGCCCGTCGTTCCCCCCAGCGTCGAAGCTCTCGCCGTGGCCGTCGGCCGTACGAAGGTGCCCGTCTGGATGCCGTGGCCGCTGCCGGTCGGCTGGCTCTTCTCCGGTGTGGCCTGCGCCGGTGACGACCGCAGCGGCGGCCGTGCGACGGCCGTGGCCTGCTCCGGGCCCGGTCCGCTCGGAGGCCCGGGCGAACTCATCCTGGTGGCCGAGGAGTTGGGCGTCGGACTCGGCGCACGGTACGCGGGCGTCGACGGCCCCGATCCCGGTCCCGGCATGCGCGTCGACACGCCGCCACCGGTGAAGGTGCTCGCGGCGGGGCGGCCGACGCCGCTGTGGCACGTGGGGGGCTCGGCCAGCGACCGCGCCGTCTTCGCCGGCGAGGCGCGCGGGCTGTGGCTGTGGGCGATCGTGTGGCCCGAGCAGTCGGGGCTGCTGATGTACGACGAACTCGTGCTCACCGATCTGCGTGACGCCGGTGCGGAGGTCGATCTGCTGCCGTGCGGCACGCTCTCGCCGCGCATCATCTCCTGATCGTCCCCGCCAGGACCCGGTACCCGGCACCGGGCGCCGTCCCACGCTCCCGGAAGGGCTCCGCGCGGGCGCGGCTATGCTGGTGGAGCCGCCTTCCGTAAGCCCTCGTCCGCAGCTGGAGCCTCCTCGTGCGCATCGACCTGCACACCCACTCCACCGCCTCGGACGGCACGGACAGCCCCGCCGAACTCGTACGGGGCGCGGCTGCCGCCGGTCTCGACGTCGTCGCGCTCACCGACCACGACACCGTCTCCGGGCACGCCGCGGCGGTGCGCGCCCTGCCGCCGGGCCTGACGCTGGTGACCGGCGCCGAGCTCTCCTGCCGCCTGGACGGCGTGAGCCTGCACATGCTGGCCTACCTCTTCGACCCCGCCGAGCCGGAACTCGCCCGCGAGCGCGAACTCGTACGCGACGACCGCGTTCCCCGCGCCCGCAGCATGGTGAGCAAACTGCGCGAGCTCGGGGTCCCCGTGACCTGGGAGCGGGTCGCGGAGATCGCGGGCGACGGAGCCGTGGGCCGCCCGCACATCGCGACCGCCATGGTCGAGGCCGGTGTCGTCGGCAGCGTCTCGGACGCCTTCACCGAGGAGTGGATCGCGAACGACGGCAGGGCCTACGCCGAGAAGCACGAGCTCGATCCCTTCGACGCGCTCCGCCTGATCAAGGGAGCGGGCGGCGTCGCCGTCTTCGCGCATCCGCTCGCCGCCAAGCGCGGCCAGTGCGTACCGGAGAGCGCGATCGCGGATCTGGCCGCCGCCGGTCTCGACGGCATCGAGGCCGACCACATGGACCACGAGCCCGCGACCCGCGCGCGCCTGCACGCGATGGCCGCCGATCTGGGCCTGCTCGCCACCGGCTCCAGCGACTACCACGGCAGCCGCAAGAACTGCCGCCTCGGCGAGCACACCACCGATCCCGGCGTCTACGAGGAGATCGTGGCCCGCGCCTCGGGCGCCGCGCCCGTCACGCAGCGGGACGAGGACGCTCCCGGCGCCGGGTCCGCGCCCGGATCGCTCACCGGCTGACGGCGCCCCCGCTCCAGAAGGACGCGAGCGCGCGGGCCGTCTCCTCGGGGCGCTCGGCGTTCGGCGAGTGCCCGGCGCCGGCCACGACGGTACGGACGGCTCCCAGCCGTACGGCCGTCTCGTCCAGCAGCGGCACCGGCCACGCGTAGTCCACGGAGCCGGACAGCACATGCACGGGGAGGGGCTCGGCGCGTCCGGAGACGGCCGCGGCGAGCTCGTCGACCCGGTCCGGCTCGGCGATCAACTGCTGCGCGGTGGCGGAGAGTTGCTCCGGTACGTGGCCCATCCAGCGACGGTGCAGGAACTCCGCCACCTCGGGCGGCGTCTCCTCGTCGGCCGCCTCGACCGGGTCCAGCTCGCACATCGCCTGCCAGATGTCCTCCATCTCCATCACCCCGAGGGCGCCCAGCAGCATCTTCAGCCGCCGCTGCTGCGCGGTGGAGACCGCGGCGGGGCCGCTGCTCATGAGCGTCAGGGAGGCGAACGGCGAGGCGTCGCTCAGCACGGCGGCGCGCGCGACGAGGCCGCCCAGCGAGTGGCCCAGCAGATGTACGCCGCGGGACTGCCCCTGCGGCCCCTGTGACTCCTGTGGCCCGTCGCCGTCCCGCAGCGCCGCCGTGAGGGCGTGCACGTCCCGCGCGAGCTCCGGCTGTGCGTACGCGGACTCCTCGCGCGGCCCGTCCGTCTCGTACTGACCGCGCCCGTCGACCGCCACGACGCGGAAGCCCATGCCGGCGAGGGGATCCAGCAGGGCGATGAAGTCTTCCTTGCTGCCGGTGAAGCCCGGCATCAGCAGCGCCGTGCCCAGACGCGGCTCACCGGCCTCGTGCACGGCGAACTCGCCCCGCTCGGTGGGGAGTTTGTACGCGCGGACTGCCGGCGGCAGCCCGAGGAACGGCGGCTTGCTCATGCGAGGACGCTACCGCTCCGCGCGCCGTGGGGCAGCGCCGCGTACACGACGGCCGGCGGCGGGACTCATGCGTTCGCGGCGCGCGCAGCGCGAGGCCCGGCACCCCCGAAGCAGGGGTGCCGGGCCTCGCGCGAGGTTCGTACGAGAGCAGAGGACCGACCGTGGTCAGCCCTCCGGGCTCGCCTTCGGCTGCTGTGCCGCCGCACCGGCACCGGCGCCCCGCGTGCGGCGCCTGCGGCGCGGGTTGGCGCCGTCCTCGCCTGCGTCGCGCTGCCGGCCGGCCGCCGGGGCGGTGGCCGTCGCGGTCGCCGTGGTGGCGGCCGCCGTCTGCGCGGAAGCCCCGGAGGTCCCGGCCGAACCGCCGCCTCCGCGCGTACGCCGCCTGCGGCGCGGCTTGCGGGCCCCGCCCTCGTCGTTCGCGTCCTTCGCGGCCGGGGTCACCGGACCGCCGTCGGCCTGCGCGGCCTTCGGCGCCGCCGCGCCCTCGTCGCCGACCGGCTGTCCGTTACGCGTACGGCGCCGCTGGCGCGGCGTGCGCGTGCGCTTGGGCTGCTCGCCGGAGTCCCCGCCGGAGCCCTGGCCGCCGCGGCCGGACCGGCCGCCACCGCGCGCCGGACCGCGCCCCGTCTCGCCCAGGTCCTCGACCTGCTCCGCATTGAGCCCGGCACGGGTGCGGTCGCCGCGCGGCAGAACGCCCTTGGTGCCCTCGGGGATGCCCAGCGCCTCGTAAAGGTGCGCGGAGGTGGAGTAGGTCTCCTCCGGGTCGGGAAGCCCGAGCTCCAGCGCCTTGTTGATCAGCTGCCAGCGCGGGATGTCGTCCCAGTCGACGAGCGTGACGGCCGTACCGGAGGCCCCGGCCCTGCCGGTGCGCCCGATGCGGTGCAGATAGGTCTTCTCGTCCTCGGGGGTCTGGTAGTTGATGACGTGCGTCACGTTGTCGACGTCGATGCCGCGCGCCGCCACGTCCGTGCAGACCAGGACGTTGACCTTGCCGTTGCGGAACGCGCGCAGCGCCTGCTCGCGCGCGCCCTGGCCCAGGTCGCCGTGGACGGCGCCGGCGGCGAAGCCGCGGCGCGTGAGCTGGTCCGCGACGTCGGCCGCCGTCCGCTTCGTACGGCAGAAGATCATCGCGAGCTCGCAGCCCTCGGCCTGGAGGATGCGCGCGACCATCTCCTGCTTGTCGAGGGAGTGCGCGCGGAAGGCGTGCTGCGTGGTGTTGGCCACGGTCTGACCGGCGTCGTCCGGCTCGGAGGCGCGGATGTGGGTGGGCCGGTTCATATACCGCCGGGCCAGGGAGATGACCTGGCCGGGCATGGTCGCCGAGAAGAGCATGGTCTGCCGCTTGACCGGCAGCATCTGGATGATCTTCTCGACGTCCGGAAGGAAGCCCAGGTCGAGCATCTCGTCGGCCTCGTCGAGGACGAGCGTGCGCACGTCGGACAGGCGCAGCTTCTTCTGGCCGGCGAGGTCGAGCAGCCGCCCGGGGGTCCCGACGACGACGTCGACGCCCTGCTTCAGGGCGTCGACCTGCGGCTCGTACGCGCGCCCGCCGTAGATGGGCACCACGCGCACGTTGCGGACCTTGCCCGCGGTCAGCAGGTCGTTCGTGACCTGCTGGCACAGCTCGCGCGTCGGTACGACGATGAGCGCCTGGGGGGAGTCGGTGAGCAGCTCCGGCTCGGCCCGGCCCGACTCGACGTCGGCGGGCACGGTGACGGACTCCAGCAGCGGAAGCCCGAACCCGAGCGTCTTGCCGGTCCCGGTCTTCGCCTGGCCGATGACGTCGCCGCCCGCGAGGGCGACCGGAAGCGTCATCTCCTGGATGGGGAAGGGACTGTTGATGCCGACGGCCTCGAGGGCCTCGGCGGTCTCGGAGAGGATTCCGAGTTCTCGAAATGTCGTGGTGGTCAGGATGCTGGCCTCTTCTGTGTGACGCGCGAGGAGGCGGCGAGGAGGGTCGTACCGCATCAACGGGGGCGGCGACTTGCCGGCCCGCCCGTCTGTGCGGGACCACTGTCTCTCGCTCAAGCGCTCTTCACGCGAGCGGTCCCTCATGGTCACGGGACGTGTGGGGAACACGCGCCACGCGGAGGGCTGTCGGGGTCGGGAGCCGATCGGGCCTCCGACCGGGCATCCGCAGTCTTGCGTACGTGAGTCTCACCGTACGGCGAGAGCCAATATCACTGTACCCCGGATCCGCGCATGTGTACCGGGGCGATTGTTGTGTACGAGTTCACTGTGGCCGGCGAGGCCGGAACCAGGGGCTTCCAGGCCAGGTGACGCGGGCTATCGTGCTCGGCATGGAGACCAATGGGAAGACCCCCGAGGCTGTGCACACAGGGATCGCCACCCAGGACTGGGACGAGGCGTCCGCCGACCCGACGTACCGGGCGGCGGTAGTGGATCTGCTGGGTGCGCTGGCCTACGGGGAGCTTGCCGCCTTCGAACGGCTCGCGGAGGACGCCAAGCTCGCGCCGACGCTGGGGGACAAGGCCCAGCTGGCGTCCATGGCCTCCGCCGAGTTCCAGCACTTCGCGCAGCTGCGGGACCGGCTGTCGGTGATCGACGCCGAGCCGACCGAGGCCATGCAGCCGTTCGCCGCCGCGCTGGACGAGTTCCACCGGCAGACCGCGCCCTCGGACTGGCTGGAGGGCCTGATCAAGGCGTACGTCGGCGACTCGATCGCCGCGGACTTCTACCGCGAGGTCGCCACCCATCTCGACTCCGACACCCGTGCGCTGGTGCTCGCGGTTCTCGACGACAGCGGGCACTCCAGCTTCGCCGTGGAGAAGGTGCGGGCCGCCATCGAGGACGATCCGCGAGTCGGCGGGCGGCTGGCCCTGTGGGCGCGGCGGCTGATGGGGGAGGCGCTCTCGCAGGCGCAGCGGGTGGTCGCGGACCGCGACGCGCTCTCGACGATGCTGGTCGGCGGGCTCGCGGACGGGTTCGACCTCGCGGAGGTGGGCCGGATGTTCTCCCGGATCACGGAGGCGCACACGAAGCGCATGGCCGCGCTGGGGCTCGCTGCCTGAGCGGAACCGACGCTCGAACGAGCTACGTACGTGAACCGGCCGCCCTTGACCGTCCGTACGTTCCGTACGTGACCGGCCGGACCTCGCCGCTAAGCGTGCGGCGGGCTGGCCACCTTGGCGCCCAGCCGGCGCTGAGGCGGACGGGCGCTCTCGCCGAGCAGCAGTGAGAGGATCGCCACACTCACGAGCGCCGCGACCGTCAGGGTCACCAGTGAGTGACCCCCGCCGAGGACGATGTGGCAGATGAGCCCGCCCAGAAGCGCGGCCGAGGGGCCGGTGGCGAGCACGAGGGGACGGTTCGGGAGTCGCTCGGGCAGCCGCCTGGCGGCGGCGTAGGCGATGGCGAACCCGAGAGCCATGGCGCCGAGTGCCTCCCAGATCATGGGACCTCCTCGGTGTGGACGGCGGCCGGTCCGGCCGGCCGTGCAGTTTGGAGTCGCTCCCGTACTCCCCGTGTGGCCCGCACACGAAACGGCGGCTCCCCGAAAGATTCGGGAAGCCGCCGGGATGCCGGACGTATCCGTCGTCCTGGCCCTCAGATCGTGCCGAACCCCACCTTGCGGCCGCTGTGTTCGCCGATCTCGACGTAGGCGACGCGGTCCGCGGGAACGAGGATCTTGCGGCCGTGCTCGTCCTCGAGGTTGAGCATGTTCGAGCCGCTGTCGGCCAGTGCGGCCGACACCGCGCTCTCGACTTCCTCGGGAGACTGCTTGCTCTCGAAGACGATCTCGCGGGGCGCGTGCTGCACGCCGATCTTGACCTCCACGGCTATGTCCCTCCGAACGGTCAGTTGAATACGCGGTCAGCCGCGCTGTACGGAGCACACATTAGCCCGACCGCCCCCTGCCCCGGGGCCCGGCTCCGCACGCCCGCAGCGAACAAGCGGGAGCCCCCGCGGCGCTTCGGCGGGGGCTCCGTACGAGGTCCGTGTACGCGTCCGCGACGGACGCCCCGGCCTCACTCGGGCGTCACTGCATGGGGAAGCCGGCGATGCCCCTCCAGGAGAGGGAGGAGATCAACTTGGCCGCCGCGTCTCGGGGGATCGGCCGGCCCGAGCCGAGCCAGTAGCGCGCGGTGATCTGCGCCATCCCGCACAGCCCCACGGCGAGCAGCATCGACTGGTCGCGCGAGAGCTTCGTGTCCTCGGCGATGACGTCGCTGACGGCCTCCGCGCACTCGAGGCTCACCCTGTCGACCCGGTCGCGGACCGCGGGCTCGTTGGTGAGGTCGGACTCGAAGACGAGCCGGAAGGCGCCGCCCTCGTCCTCGACGTACGCGAAGTAGGCGTCCATCGTCGCCGCGACCCGCTGCTTGTTGTCCGTCGTGGAGGCCAGAGCCGCACGCACCGCTTCGAGCAGGGACTCGCAGTGCTGGTCGAGCAGCGCCAGATAGAGATCGAGCTTCCCTGGAAAGTGCTGGTAGAGCACGGGCTTGCTGACGCCCGCCCGGTCGGCGATGTCGTCCATGGCCGCCGCGTGGTAGCCCTGCGCGACGAAGACCTCCTGTGCTGCTCCCAGCAGTTGGTTGCGTCGGGCCCGGCGCGGCAGGCGCGTGCCGCGTGGGCGCGCCTCTGTTTGCTCGATGGCTGTCACGCCGCCTCCCTGATCAGTCTCTGTGCGCTGTGTGCGCTGCGCCCGCCATCGTACTTTTCGGTAACTGGACTGTGACTGCTGCGGGCCGAATATTTCAGACTGCGGCTGACACAGCGGGCGCTTTATCGGTACTCATCCTCGTTCAGTTCCACCACGCGTGCCTGCTCGGCGGCGTCGGCGGGGTCGGCCTCGATGTCCTCGCGGCCGGTGATCGGCATCCTCCGCTGACGGAGCAGATCGGCGTGCTGTTCGGCGGCGTCCTCCGGAGGGGCCTCGAAACCGGCCGGTTCCTCCTCCGGCTCCGCCTCGTAGGTGTCCTCGAAGTTCTCCGGGTCGGTCGGGTCAACAGACATGCTCGCTCCCCTTTCCAGGAAAGACGCCTCTTATTCGAGGCTACGACGTGGCCGGGGCGGTCGTGTGAGCATGAACACCGGTGGAGCCGCGTGATCGTCTCGTAATATTGCGCCATGTCATCGACGGAGCGGCCTGGTGTACGGAGTGCCCCGGAGGCGGCACAGTCGGTGCCGCCCGCCGGTGATCCTCCGGTCCACGACGGCGAGACCGTCCGGTCGGTGGCCCTCTCCGGTCTGACGCTGAACGTGCGCTCGCGGCCGCCCGGGAGCGCCGGGCTTCCGCCCGCCGTCTACGTGCACGGGCTCGGCGGCTCCTCCCTCAACTGGTCCGCGCTGATGCTGGAGCTGGCCGGCGACGTCGACAGCGAGGCGGTCGACCTCCCGGGCTTCGGCCTCTCGCCTCCGCCCGACGACGGCGACTACTCGGTCTCCGGGCACGCGCGCGCGGTGGTCCGCTACCTCGACGCGTGCGGGCGCGCTCCCGTGCATCTCCTGGGGAACTCGCTCGGCGGTGCGGTCGCGACGCGCGTGGCGGCCCGGCGTCCCGATCTCGTACGCACCCTGACGCTGGTCTCGCCGGCGCTGCCGGAGCTGCCTCCGCAGCGGACCGCGGTGCCGACGGCGCTGCTGGCGGTGCCCGGCGTCGCCGGTCTCTTCGGGAGGCTCACGAAGGGCTGGTCCGCCGAGCGGCGCACCCGGGAGGTGCTGGCGCTGTGCTACGGCGACCCGGGAAGGGTGTCACCAGGGGGATTCGCCGCCGCCGTCGCGGAGTTCGAGCGGAGGCTGCGGCTGCCGTACTTCTGGGATTCTCTCGCACGTTCCGCGCGCGGCATCGTAGACGCCTACACTCTGGGCGGTCAGCATTCGTTGTGGCGGCAAGCGGAGCGCGTGCTCGCACCGACGCTGCTGGTGTACGGCGGGCGAGACCAGCTCGTGAGCTTCCGGATGGCGCGACGCGCCGCTGCGGTGTTCCGCGACAACCGGATGCTGGCGTTGCCCGAGGCCGGGCATGTGGCGATGATGGAGTATCCGGAGATCGTCGCGTGTGCTTTTCGTGAACTACTCGTGGACACAGCTCAGTTGACGGGTCATGCCGAGGTGGGGATCGCTCCGTCGCCGAGGCTCCTATCCCCGAAAGGTGACTAGTGGGACGCCATAGCCGCAAGGGGCGCGCAAAGGCCGGTCACCCGTCCGAGCGGTCGGAGCCACACGCCGACGACCCGCCGTCGTACGCGTCGTACGGCATGTCCGAGGCGGATGTCGCGGCCTACCGCCCGCAGCCGCCGTACGGGCCGCCCGATCCGCGTGACGCCTCCGCGGACGGCACTCCTTCCCCGCTTCGCGACCGGTACCGGCGCGGGTACCGCCATGGCGACGTGCGCGGCGGGCATCCCGAGCACCGCGAACCGGGCGGCGGCTGGGGCGCGGACGCCTCCGGGCGCGGGCCCGAAGGGGGCACCGCCGCGGGGCGGGTGCTCCAGGGGACGCCGGGCGGCGGTGCTCTCGGCATGGGGCTGCCCGCCGGGCCGCGCCAGGAGTACATCGACGCCTTCGACGACTCCGTGTTCGGCAAGGGGCCGAACGGCGGCGGTCCGGGCGGTTCCGCGACGAACTCGGTACGCGCGCCCGCACCACGTCATCCGGGGACCCGCGGCGGCGAGCCGGGCAGGGGCCCGGCGCCGCTTCCGGGCCGCGGACAGGACCTCGCTCAGGGCCTCGGCGGCCGCAGGCCGGGGACCCCGGGCCCGTGGAACGGCTATGAGGGCGCCTCGGCGTCCGAGCCCGGCGGCCCCGCCGACCCCGAAGCCGACGGGGGCATTCCGCATGCGCCTCCGCCGCCCCGCGTGCCCGTGCAGACCCCGTATTCGGACCGTAAGGGCGGCAGCGGCAAGGGCAAGGCCCTCACGGGCGTGCTCGCCGTCGCCGTCACGACCGTGATCGCCTTCGCCGTGGCCGGCCAGGTCACCGGCGCGGGCCAGCCCGGCGACGACGGTACGGACGACGGCGCCGGAGGGGCCGAGCGCGGCCTGTCGGCGGACGGTCCCGCGTCCCGCTCGGAGAAGAGCAGAGGCGCCGCCGCCGAGGCGAAGGGAGCGGCGCTGTCGTACACGGAGAAGCTGAGCAAGACGTACTCCCTGGACGCGAACTTCAAGGGCAAGGGCGACTTCAAGGCGGTGGCCGGGAGCGACGAGGGCGTTGGCGCCAGCGACGTGATGCGCTACCGCGTCGACGTGGAGAAGGGACTCCCCCTGGAATCCGAACTGTTCGCGCAGTTCGTGCAGAAGACGCTGAACGACAAGCGTAGTTGGGCGCACGGCGGGGAGCGCAGCTTCGAGAGGATCTCGAAAGGGAAGGCCGACTTCGTCATCACGCTGGCCAGTTCGCCCACCACCGACGTGTGGTGCGCGAAGTCCGGACTGGACACCAGCCAGGACAAGGTCTCCTGCGACTCGGCCTCCACGGACCGCGTCATGATCAACGCCTACAGGTGGGCGCAGGGTTCGAAGACCTTCGGCGACGACAAGATGCTCGCGTACCGGCAGATGCTCATCAACCACGAGGTGGGGCACAGGCTGGGCCGCGACCACGTCGGCTGCCCGAAGGACGGCGCCCTCGCGCCGGTGATGATGCAGCAGACCAAGTCCCTCACCTCCGGCGGGGACAAGTGCCGGCCCAACCCGTGGCCGTATCCAAGGAGTTAGGGAGTTAGGGCACACCCGGCTCTTCAGGTGCGTGCGCGCGTGACTTCGGCGCGGTGTGCGCGGGCATGTGTGCGCGCTCTCGTTGCGGTGCTCGCGCCGCGGTTCCGTGAGTCCGGATTGCCGCCTAGCGCACGGGAACGTCCGACTGGGCGGTAAGTCACGGGCTTTCACCCCTTTTGGTGGTGCGACGGACAACCGTCCACCGTGTGCGAACGGCGCGCCATAGCGTCTTCCGCGTCATGTCGTCGGCCGTTCGGCCGGTGGCCCAGTCGGAGAACCGGTCGGGGGTGGTGCGTCCGTGCGCATCGCATTGCTTACGGAGGGTGGCTATCCCTATGCGCGTGGTGAGGCGGTCGTGTGGTGCGACCGGCTGCTGCGCGGTCTCGGCGGGCACGAGTTCGAGGTGTACGCGCTGAGCCGCAGCGCCCGGCAGGACCACGGCCACCGGTGCGAACTGCCCCGCAACGTAAGCCGAGTTCGCACGGCTCCGCTGTGGGACGCCGCCGCGGGCCGCGGTTCCGCCGACGCGCGGGCGGGCTCGCCCGTCCCGTACGGGCGGCGCGAGAAGCGGCGCTTCGCCGAGTGCTTCGGCGAGCTCGCCGCGGCCGTGTGCGGTGCCGGGCACGGCGGGGGAGCCGGTCCGGGTGCCGGCGAGGGCCCGCGTCCCGGTGAAGACGGCCCGGACGCCGGGCAGTTGGCGGACCGTTTCGCCGCGGGCCTCTACGGCCTCGCCGAGCTGGCGCGCGACTGCGGCGGCGGCCTGCGCGCGGCGCTCCGCTCCGAACTGGCCGTCCGCATCCTCCAGTCGGCCTGCCGCGCACCCGGCAATCTCCGTGCGGTGCACTCGGCTCAGGTCACCGACCTCCTCGCCGTCTCGGCGCGGCTGGAGCGCGCGCTGCGGCCGCTCTCTCTCGACTGGTACGGAGACGGGGCGGACGCTGAGGCGGCGCAGAGGACGGCGGCAGGCGGAGACCCCGACGGGGGCCGGCAGGGCCTGGCGGGCGTCGATCTGTGCCACGCGGTCGGGGGCGGTCCCGCGGCTCTTCCGGGGCTCCTGGCGAAGCGATTCTTCGGTACGCCGCTGCTGATCACCGAGTACGGAGTCCGCGTCCGTGAGCACTATCTCGCCAGCGCCGCCGACGCGGTCGCCCCGGCCGCGGCCGTCGCGCCCGCCGCCGCGGGTGCGCCCGTACGGGCGCTGCTCGCCTCCTTCCAGCGGCAGCTGGCCCACGAGTCGTACGCCCAGGCGCAGTTGATCACCCCGGGCAACACCCATGCGCGGCGCTGGCAGGAGCGCTGCGGAGCGCCCCGCGACAAGCTGCGCACGGTCTACCCGGGCATGGACGCCGAGCCGTTCGCGGCGCTGGGCGAGCGCGCGGGCGGCCGTGCGGCTCCGGACGACGCGACGCTGGTCTGGGCGGGGCGCATCGAGCCGTCCAAGGACCTCGTCGGCCTGCTCCACGCCTTCGCGGAGGTCCGGCGGTCGATTCCGGAGGCGCGGCTGCGGCTGATCTCCACGGCGCCCGGGCGGGGTTCCGAGGCACGCGAGTACGAGTCGCGGTGCCGGGCGCTGGCGGCGCAGCTCTTCCCGGACGAGGCGGCCGACGCCGTGGCCGTCGGCGAGAACCCCGTCTCCTTCGAGGAGTCGGGCACGCCGTCCGTGCCCACGCCGGCGGACGCCTACGGCGCGGGATGCGTCGTGGTGCTCTCCAGCTCGGTGGAGGGCTTTCCCGTGCCGCTGGTCGAGGCCATGTTCAGCGGATGCGCGACCGTCTCCACGGACGTCGGCGCGGTGTGCGAGGTGATCGGCGGCACGGGCCTGGTCGTACCGTCGCGCAACCCGCGCGCGCTGGCGGACAGTTGCATCGCGCTGCTGCGCGATCCGGAGCGCCGCGAGCGCCTCGGGGCGGCGGCGCGGGCGCGCGCGCTCGAACTCTTCACCGTGGAGCAGAACGTCGCCGCCTTCCGCGCCATCTATCTGGAGCTGATGTCCCGTTGGCCCGTCGGCGCCGCCGACGCGGTGCCGGCCGGGGAGGCGGAGGAGCCGCTGCCCTTCGCGAGGCCGGCCGAGTCGCATCTGCCGGGCCGCTGGGCCGGAGGGCCGCCCCGAGCGGGCGCCGGGCGAGCGGGTCTGCCGTTGTCCGTGCTGCGTACGGGGAACGCTCAGGCGCCGCTCATGCTCTCCGCGGCATCGGTCCGGCCGGCGCTTCTCTCCGCGGCACACGCCGGGCGCGAACACCGGAAGGGTGAGGGCAGTTGAGTGTTCACAGACCCGCATCGGGCTCCACGGCGCGCACCGCTGGGCCGTCCGCCCCGGCGGGCTGTCCGTACGAGCCGCGCACCCCTGAGGGCGCGGACGCATGGGACACCCGCTCCCGGGCGCTGGTCGACGGTGCCCGTGACAGGGCGGACTCCGGCGGAGGACGCCGGGCGGGCAACGCGGAGCGAGCCGGACAGGCCGGACAGCGGTCGGGGGGCGCGGACGGCGCGCGTGCCGGGCGCGGCAGGCCGGGCCCCAGGCCCGTCGCGCACCCGTCCCGACCCGCCGACCCCGTACGGGAGTTGATGCACCGCCACCGCGAACTGTGCGAGCGGGCGGTCGACCCGCTGGAGATCGCCGCCACGCTGGAGGCGCACGGGGTGACCGACCGCGTCGCGGCGCGCTTCCGGCACCGCGACGTCTTCTCGCTGGCAGAGGAGCTGTTCGCTCGGGTGCCGCGCGCGGAGGAACCGGGCCCGGACACGGCCTCCGCCTCCGCCTCCGCAGGAGCGTCACGCGCAGGCCGGCAGGCGCCGAACCCAGCGCGGCCTGCGGCCGGTTGTGCCGCACCGCCCCGTGTGCTGCTCCCGCTGCTCGCGGTCCTTCCCGGTGTGGCCGTCGCAGCGGCCGTCGCGGTCTTCGCGTCGTCGGGTGCGGGCGCCGGGCCGGGTGCGGGAGGCGTCCTCGCCGCCGCGTTCGGTCTCGGTGCCGGGCTCGTCTGCGCGCTCGTGCCCGCCGTGTGGTGTGCGCGCTGGTTCGCCGTACGGGCGCGGCGCAGGCTCGAACACAGCCGCAGCCTGGCCGAGTTCGCAGCCGGGACGCGGCCGCTGCTGACCGCGGCCGTGGTGCTCTTCGCGGTGGCGCTGACCGGCCTCCACCTCGTCTCGCGGGAGATCGCGGTCTTCGCGGGCGTACGGGGCTTGCCTGCCGGGGCGCCGCGGGGCGGTGCGGCGGCGGCCGAGCTGGCGGCGTGCGTCCTCGCGCTCGGAGTGCTGCTCTTCGCGGCGCTGCTGCTGCGGATGCATGGATTCCGGGGCACGGCCGCGGCGGGGCTCGTCGCCGCGTGCGCGCTCCAGGCGGCTGCCGCGACCGCGGCGTCCGCCGCGGGCTCCGCCGTAGCAGGAGGCCCACGGCCGCCCGACGACGACGCGGGCCTGTACGCGGCCGCCGCGTGCGGCTTCGCGGCGCTGCTCCTGCTGGCGTGCGCGTACCGCCTGCTCGGCGGGGCCTCGGCGCACCGGCCGCGCGACGTCACGGCGAGGTCCGAACCGCCGGGCGACGACGGAACAGGCGGGACCGGCGGGACCGGCGGAATCCACGGCGCCGGCGGCCCGGCCGGATCGGGCGGGACAAGCGGAGTCCGCGGACTCGGCGGTCGCATCGGCCGCATCCCCCGCCCGCGGCGCCGCGAGAGCCGCACCGACCGCGAGCAGTGCCAGACCTGCGAGCAGTGCGAGCACTGCGAGCGCCCCGGCGGCGGCACGGCCCTCTGACGGCAGCCGGTCTCCCGCCCGCAGACCCGCCCATATGCCCGCGTACGACGCCCGCCGAGGGCCGGACGCGCGACCCGCAGAACGACAAGGAGCGAACACCAGATGATCACTGCACGGCTGCCGTACCGGACGTCCGAAGAGGAGGATGCGCGATGAGAGTGCTCCTGCTCGGCGCGGGCGGCTATCTCGGCCGCTTCGTGGCCGACCGGCTGCTGGCGGACCCCGCCGTACAGCTCACGGCCCTCGGCCGGAACGACGACGCCGACGTTCGCTTCGACCTGTCGACGGGAAGCCCCGGCGCTCTGACACGGTTCCTTGACGCTGTGCACCCGGGCGTCGTCATCAACTGCGCGGGCGCCACGCGCGGTGGCGCGCGCGAACTGACGCGGCAGAACACCGTCTCCACGGCGACCGTCTGCGAGTCGCTGCGGCGCAGCGCGTGCGACGCGCGCCTGGTGCACATCGGCTGTGCCGCGGAGTACGGGCCGTCGACGTCCGGTTCGTCGATCGGGGAGGCCGCCGTGCCGCGCCCCGGCGGGCCGTACGGCGTGAGCAAGCTGGCGGCGACGGAGCTGGTGCTCGCCTCGGGCCTGGACGCCGTGGTGCTGCGCGTCTTCTCGCCCGCGGGGCCCAGCACCCCGGCTGGCTCGCCGCTCGGCCGGCTCGCGGAAGGCATGCGCCGCGCCATGCAGCAGGGCGACAGCGAGCTCAAGCTCGGCGGGCTCGGCGTGCAGCGCGACTTCGTCGACGTACGGGACATCGCGCGTGCCGTGCACGCGGCGTCCCTCTCGGCGGCCCAGGGCGTCGTCAACATCGGGACGGGCAGGGCCGTCAGGGTGCGCGATGCAGCCGGCGTGCTCGCGCGGGTGGCCGGCTTCGGCGGCTCGCTGCACGAGCTGGAACCGGGCGCCGGAGCGTCGCCGCCGGGGTCGGGCGCCCCGTCCGCGTACCCCTACCCCGACGGCTGCGGCAGCTGGCAGCAGGCGGACGTGCGGACCGCGCGCGACCGCCTCGGATGGCGCCCCCGCATCGGCCTCGAGGAGTCGATGGCCGACATTTGGATGGAGGCCGCATGCCGCATCTGATGACTCCCGGCGGAGCGGCACGGGCACCGGCCGCGTCGAAGGGCCGTACGGGATTCGGTGTCCCCGGCTGGGCGCACCCGATGCTCGCGCCCGTCGAGTGGGCGGCCCTGGCCGAGCCGGGGCTGCCCCTGCACTGGGCGGTGCTCGACGTGGCCGGAGGTCCCGGCGCGCGGCCCGACCCGTACTGCCTGGCGGCGGCGGCCAGGCTGCGCGAGGCCGGCGTGACCGTGCTCGGCCATCTCGGCATGCGGGACGGCACGCGGTCGTTCGGGGAACTGGTCTCGGACGCGCACCGCTTCCTGGACTGGTACGGCGTGGACGGCTTCTACCTCGCCGCCTGTCCGTCCGAGCGGGCCCAACTGGCGGAGACCGCGCGGACGGTGACGACACTGCGCGCGCTCTGCGTGCAGCAGCGCCGCTACCAGGACCGGCACCCCGTCGGCTCCGGGGCCCGAGGACCGTACGGGGCGGGCATGCGCCCGGCACCGGACGCCTCGGAGCGCGCGGCGGCACGGCCGCGCCCGGCGCTGGTCTTCGGCCACGGCACGCATCCGCATCCCGGATACGCGGATCTGGCAGACCAGTTGGTGACCTTCTCCGGCTGCTGGACCGACTACCGGTGGTCCCAGGCCGCCGAGTGGACCGCGGACCATCCGCCGGAGCGCTTCTGCCACCTCGTGCACGGCGTTCCGCGCATGCACATCGACGAGGCGCTGCGCGTCGCACGCTGGCAGGGCGCGGGCACGGTGTGGTTCACGGACAGGACCGACCGGGACGGCCAGAACCCCTGGGAGGCGCTGCCCGGCTACTGGGACGAGCTCGTCTCGCGCATCGGACCGGCCATCTCGGAATGAGACCGTGCGTGGCAGTGTTACGGAAGAACAACCGTACGTTCCACCGACCAACGGAGTCCCCGTGTCGCTGCCACCCCTGGTCGAGCCGGCTGCCGAGCTCACCGTTGACGAGGTCCGCAGGTACTCGCGTCACCTGATCATCCCCGACGTCGGGATGGACGGGCAGAAGCGGCTGAAGAACGCCAAGGTGCTCTGCGTCGGTGCGGGCGGCCTCGGGTCGCCCGCCCTGATGTACCTGGCCGCCGCGGGCGTGGGCACGCTGGGGATCGTGGAGTTCGACGAGGTCGACGAGTCGAACCTGCAGCGCCAGATCATCCACAGTCAGTCGGACATCGGGCGTTCCAAGGCCGAGTCCGCGAAGGAGACGGTGCTGGGGATCAACCCCTACACGACGGTGAACATCCACGAGGAGCGTCTCGACTCCTCGAACGTGATGGACATCTTCGCCCCGTACGACCTGATCCTCGACGGGACGGACAACTTCGCCACCCGCTATCTCGTGAACGACGCCTGCGTGCTGCTGAACAAGCCGTACGTATGGGGTTCCATCTACCGCTTCGACGGCCAGGCGTCCGTCTTCTGGAGCGAGCACGGCCCCTGCTACCGCTGCCTGTACCCCGAGCCCCCGCCGCCCGGCATGGTGCCGAGCTGCGCCGAGGGCGGCGTGCTGGGCGTGCTGTGCGCGTCGGTCGGCTCGATCCAGGTGAACGAGGCGATCAAGGTGCTCGCCGGGATCGGCGAGCCGCTGGTCGGCCGCCTGATGATCTACGACGCCCTGGAGATGAGCTACCGGCAGGTGAAGGTCCGCAAGGACCCGGACTGCGCGGTCTGCGGCGAGAATGCGACCGTGACCGAGCTCATCGACTACGAGGCGTTCTGCGGCGTCGTCTCCGACGAGGCGCAGGAGGCCGCGGCCGGATCGACCATCACTCCCAAGCAGCTCAAGGAGTGGATGGACGACGGCGAGTCCATCGAGGTCATCGACGTGCGCGAGCCGAACGAGTACGAGATCGTCTCGATCCCCGGCGCGAAGCTCGTCCCGAAGAACGACTTCCTCATGGGGAACGCGCTTCAGGACCTGCCCCAGGACAAGAAGATCGTCTTGCATTGCAAGACGGGTGTCCGCTCCGCGGAAGTCCTCGCCGTGCTGAAGGACGCGGGCTTCTCGGACGCCGTGCACGTCGGCGGCGGCGTCATCGGCTGGGTCAATCAGATCGAGCCGGACAAGCCGGTGTACTGAGCCGGCAGGCTCCCACCGATACGGCACCGCATACGGCATCGCTTACGGCCGGGGCCCGGACCGCGCAGACCGCGCGCCGGGCCCCGGCCGTCGGCGTGCTCCCCGGAGCGTGACTCGGAGACGCGGATCAGATCGCGCCCTTCCGCGTGAGATGCGTGAACGACAGCCACCCCGGCCCGACCGGCAGCCACAGCGTCAGCAGCCTGAAGAGCAGCACCGCCGGCGTCGCGATCTCCTTCGGCACCCCGAACGTGATGAGACCGGCGATGAGCGCCGCCTCCACCGCGCCCAGACCGCCCGGCGTCGGGGCCGCCGAACCCAGGGCGTTGCCCGCGAGGAAGACGACGGCGATGCTCGCGTAGCTCGCGTCGTGGCCGAACGCCCGCACGCAGGCGTCCAGGCACATCACGAACAGCAGCGTCATCAGCAGCATCCCGCCGATGCCCGTCACGAGCTTCCTCGGCCGCTGAACGACGTCCAGCATCCGGGGAACGACGCCCGCGAAGAGCGAACGCAGCCTGGTGGAGACGAATCTGCGCAGCGCCGGGATCGCCGTGACGATCAGGATCAGCACGGCCGCCGCGAGCAGACCCGCGATGACCGTCCTCGACGGCGAGAGCGTCGGGGTGTGCTCGGTGCCGGTGAGATAGCCGAAGAGCAGCAGCAGCGTGATGTGGCTTCCCAGCCCGAAGAGCTGCGAGGCGCCGACGCTCGCCACCGCGTGCCCGGGCCGTACGCCCGCCCGCTGGAGGAAGCGGGCGTTGAGCGCGACGCCCCCCACGGCGGCCGGAGCGACGAGCTTGACGAAGGAACCCGCGACCTGGGCGACGACCGTACGCAGGAACGGCACCTTCTCCGGCACGAAGCCCAGCAGCGCCATGGCGGCGGCGAAGTAGGTGCACGCGGAGAAGAGCGCGGCACCGCCCACCCAGGCCCAGTTCGCCTCCCCGACGACGTGCCCGAACTGCACCTGCGTGAGCTGCGAGAGCAGGAAGTACGCGGCCAGCGCACCCGCGATGAAGGTGACCAGCGTGCGGGGCTTGACCCGCTCCAGACGCGCCGGCTCTATCGGTGCCTGCGGTCTGATCAGCAGCACCTGCTTGCGGATCAGCGCCAGCAGGTCCTCCTCGCGCGCCTCCTCCAGCGCGTCGTCGATGGCCCGCTTCTCGGCGTTCTTCTCGGCGCGCAGCGACTTGCGGTCCGACTTCTGCGCGGCCGCGTGCGGCGCGTTCTCCCCGCCCTGGCCCTTGGTCTCCTTGCCCGCGCGGGACGCCTCGATGACGGCGGTGCGTTCGCGCTGGGCGCGCTCCTTGGCGAGCCTGCGCAGCGTGGTGCGCGTACGGCGGCTGAGGGCGATCGGCTGGAGCAGCGGCAGGCTGTCGGCGACGGAGTCCGGGCCGAGCACGTCGACGGCGGCGGCGACCGCCCGCTCCGCGCCGACCCGCAGCCCGAACGTCGTCATCAACTGGGCGATGTCCATGCGCAGTACGACGTCGCCGGCCGCGATCTCCCCGCCTCGCATGTCCGTCAGATAGACCGTGCCGGAGCCGTCCACCAGCAGCGCGTCCCCGACGAGGCGGCGGTGCGTGATGCGCCGCGACTGGAGCGCCTCGACCTGGCGCCAGGCCGCGCGCATCAGGGTGTCGGTGATCTCCTCGTCCTGGAGGGAGTCGAGAGTGCGGGCGTCGATGTGCTCGTAGACGAGCATCACCGCGTCCGGGCCCAGCTCGGAGGTCGCGATGAGGCGGGGGGCGTTGGCTCCGGCGGCGATGGCGGCGTACGCGAGCAGCGCCTCCTGTTCGAGGGCCTGGCGCAGGGACTGGAGGCTGCGGTTCTGGATGATGCCGCGCAGCGTCAGGCGGCGCCACACCCGGTAGAAGAAGCCGTGCGCCTGCTGCTCGCGGTCGACGACGGTCACGTCGATCGGCGGGCCGTTCTCCAGCGTGACGAGGTAGCGGCGGCCGTGGTCGCCCGACTCCGCCGGGTCGAAGCTCTCCGGATCCTCGACGCGCTGCGCGCTGACCGGGTTGAAGCCGACCCGCCGCAGCCCCGCGAGCAGCGTCTGCCCGGTGGGGCGGACGTTGGGGGTGCCGACGGCGTAGAGGGTCCCGTACGCGACGGACCAGCCGATCAGCACCGTGACGATGATCGAGAAGAGGGTCGAGTAGCCGGGGAAGAGGATCGCGAAGGCGTTCAGCAGCAGCACAGCCCACAGCAGCACCCGCCAGCGCGGCCTGCGCGCCATGCCCACGGCGGTCATATAGGCGATGACCGGGGCGAGATAGCTGTGCACCGGCGTCGTGAGGTCGGTGTCGGTGATCTGCTTGGTGAGGGCGTCGCGCACCGAGTCGGGCGCGGCCTGCGCCACCCACAGGTCGACGGCCAGCGAGGCGCCGTGCGCGAGGACGGCGGCCAGCACGCCGTCGGCGATGCGCAGCCCGTCCCGCTTGATCAGCCGCTCGATCGCGAACGCCACCGGGACGAGCAGGATCGCGATGCTGGACGCGAGCCCGGTGACGCTGATCAGCAGCGGCGGCGCCTGCTGGGTGCCCTTGTCGATGTCCTGTTCCAGGCCCGCGGTGGTTCCGTGCGCGAAGTTCGCGATGACCAGCACGACGGCGATGGCCAGCAGGCCGAGCCCCAGGCGCAGCAGATCGGAGGGGCGGTGCACGCGGGCGGAGAGCAGCGGCTCGTCGCTGTCCACCGCGTCGTTCGGCTCGGACGGCGTCTCCGCGCCGGGTCCTGCGCCGTCCGCATGCCCCCTGTCGTCCTTGCGATCCGATCCGCCCGTACGACCTGGCCCGTCCCCGCGATCCGATCCGCCCGTACGACCCGATCCGTCCCCGTCCCGGGACTCGTCCCCGTCGGGCGATCTGTCCGGGCCGTGCCACTCCCGCGCGCCGTGCGGCTCGCCCCGGCCCGGTGTTCCGGGGCGCGCGTCGCCCCGGCCGCGGGCAGCACCGCGGGAGGTGCCACCGCCCGCTCCCGTGGCGGGCCGCTCACCTTGCCGCTGACCGGCTGCCCGTCCGTCCTGGTCCCGTATCACTCGTCACCGCCTGCACGATGGTGGCACGAGGCCGCACGGGACCGGCCGCCGAGGGTGGGCTCGCACGTCCGCCGAGTCCGCCGTCGCGGCGGCTGTCGGTGGCGTACGGCACCATGGCCCGCATGCATGCGAGCGAGCCGGGGCCACCGGACGGGCCGGAGCCACCCCGGCCGCCCGAGCGGGAAGAGCTGCCCGAACTGCCTGAACTGCCCGAGTACGCGGAGCGGGTTCTCGACACCGCCGAGCGCATCCCGCCGGGCCGCGTGATGACGTACGGGGACATCGCCGAGTGGCTCGAAGAGGGCGGCCCCCGTCAAGTGGGCCGCGTCATGGCGCTGTACGGAGGTGCCGCGCCGTGGTGGCGCGTCGTACGGGCCGACGGCGTGCTGCTCGAAGGGCACGAGCTGCGCGCGCTGGAGCACTACCGGGCCGAGGGCACACCGCTGCGTGAGGCCGGCCGTGCCACGGAGGGACACGTTCCGCGGATCGACATGCGCAGGGCCCGATGGGACGGCGGCGAGATGTGACCACGTACTGCGGCTGCTCACGGTTACCACCTTCCGCCATGTCCGCTCCCTGCTCGTACCGGGCCACCCGTACGGAGTACACAAGCACTGCGCTGCGGCCCGTGTGCCCGCTGGCGTAGCGTCTGCACCAGTCAGCACAGACCCTCCCCGAGGCGATCCACGTGAGCTCCTCCATCCCGTACGCGCACCGGCCGGTGTCCGGCACCGGTCCGGCCCCGGGCCCCGGTTCGGGCGCGGGTACGTACCGGTTGGTGCGCACGCGGCCGGAGCCCACCGCCGCTCCTGCCTTGGACGCACAGCAACGCGAAGTGGTTGACCATTCCGGCGGGCCGCTGCTGGTGCTGGCCGGTCCCGGCACGGGCAAGACCACGACGCTGACCGAGGCCGTAGCGGAGAGGGTACGGGCGGGAGGCGACCCCGAGCGCATCCTCGTCCTGACGTTCAGCCGCAAGGCCGCCGTCGCGCTGCGCGACCGGATGGCCGCACGCCTGACGGGCCTCGTGGAGCGCGCGTCCGCCCCGCAGGCGACGACGTTCCACTCGTACTGCTACGCGCTCGTCCGCGCGCACCAGGACGCCGAGCTCTTCGCCGAGCCGCTGCGACTGCTGTCCGGTCCCGAACAGGACCTGTACATCCGGGAGTTGCTGGAGGGCCAGCTCGCGCTGGAGTCCGAGGGGCGCGGCGGGATCGCCTGGCCCGGCGAGCTGCGCGCCTGCCTGACCACGCGAGGCTTCGCCGACGAGGTGCGGGCGGTGCTCGCCCGCACCAGGGAGCTGGGCCTCGGGCCGGACGAGCTCGGCGACTTCGCGCGGCGCACCGGCAGACCAGACTGGTCCGCGGCGGCGGGCTTCCTCGCCGAGTACCTAGACGTGCTCGACGCCCAAGGTGTCCTCGACTACGCCGAGTTGGTGCACCGCGCCGTGCTGCTCGCCGAGACCGACGACGTCGCCGCCGAGCTGCGCGGGCGCTACGACGCCGTCTACGTCGACGAGTACCAGGACACCGATCCCTCCCAGGTGCGGCTGCTGCGGGCGATCGCGGGCGGCGGCCGCACCCTCGTCGTCTTCGGCGACCCGGACCAGTCGATCTACACGTTCCGCGGCGCCGACGTGAACGGCATCCTCGACTTTCCGCAGGTCTTCCGGCAGCGCTCGGGTGCGCCCGCGCCGGTGCGCGTGCTGCGCGCGGGGCGCCGCAGCGGCGGCCGGCTGCTGGAGGCCACGCGCGAGGTCGCCCGCCGAATCCCGCTGACGCGGCTGCCCGCGGAGGCCGTACGGGCACACCGCGGGCTCGTCGCCCAGCGGCCGGGCGGGCGGGTCGAGACCTTCACCTGCCCGACGTCCGGCGCCGAACTCGACAACATCGCCGACCTGTTGCGGCGCGCACACCTCGAAGAGGGCGTCCCGTGGGGCGAGATGGCGGTCCTGGTGCGTGCGGGAGGCCGTACGATCCCGGCGGCCAGGCGGGCGCTGACGTCGGCGGGCGTGCCGCTGGACGTGGACGGCGACGACGTGCCGCTGCGCCATGAACCGGCGGTCGCGCCGCTGCTGACGGCGCTGCGGGCGGTGGCCAGCGCGGCCGCTCACGCGGACGCGGACACGGGGGCGAGCGCGGCGCTGGACACCGTGGCGGGGGGCGAGCCGGGCGCCGGTTCGGACGCCGCTGCCGGGGACGCCGCGGACGCGGGTTCGGGTGGTGCAGATCCCGAAGTCCCGGATCCCGAAGTCCCCGATCCCGAAGTCCCCGATCCGGCCGGCCCGGAGTCCGCCGACTCCGGCCCGGGCGGCGGCGATCGGGACGCCGGCGGCACCCCCGCGCCCGGCTGGCTGGACACCGAGACCGCGCTCACCCTCCTCGGCTCACCGCTCGGCGGCATGGACGGCGCCGATCTGCGCCGTCTCGGCCGCGCCCTGCGCGAGGAGGAGCGCGCGGCGGGCGCGAGGGTCCCGCGGCCCTCAGACGTACTGCTCGCTGAGGCGCTCGCCGAGCCCGAGCGCCTGGTGGCGCACGACCCGGCGTACGCCCGCGGAGCACAGCGCCTCGGTCTGCTGCTCCGCAAGGCCCGGGAACTGCTCGCGGGCGGCGGCACCGCGGAGGAGGCGCTGTGGCAGCTGTGGGACGGCACGCCGTGGCCGCGGCGCCTGGAGCGCGCGGCCTTCCGGGGCGGAGCCGCGGGGCGCAACGCCGACCGCGATCTGGACGCCGTGTGCGCGCTGTTCGACGCGGCGGCCCGCGCGGAGGAGCGCAGCGGCGGCCGGGGGGCGCTCAACTTCCTCGAAGAGGTCGACGCCCAGGACATCGTCGCGGACACGCTCACGCGCCGTGCCGTACGTCCCGACGCCGTACGGCTGATGACGGCGCACCGCTCGAAGGGGCTGGAGTGGCGCCTCGTCGTCGTCGCGGGCGTGCAGGAGGGGCTGTGGCCCGATCTGCGGCGCCGCGGTTCGCTGCTGGAGCCCGACCGCATCGGGCGCGACGGGCTCGCCGAGCCGCTGACGCCGGGCGCCGTGCTGACCGAGGAGCGCAGGCTGTTCTACGTGGCGTCGACGCGTGCGAAGGAGCGTCTGGTCGTCACCGCCGTACGGGCACCGGCGGACGACGGCGATCAGCCGTCGCGGTTCCTCGGCGAACTGGGGGTCGAGCCGAAGACCGTCAACTCCCGTCCGCGGCGGCCCCTTTCGGTGCCCGGACTCGTCGCGGAGCTGCGCGCCACGACCGTCGACCCGGCGGCCTCGCCCGCCCTGCGCTCGGCCGCGGCCGAGCGGCTCGCCCGGCTGGCGGGGCTGCGGGACGAGGAGGGCCACGCCCTCGTACCGGCGGCGCATCCGCACCGCTGGTGGGGGCTGGACGAGCCGACGCGGTCGGCGGTGCCGCTCCGCGACCGCGACCTGCCCGTCACGCTGTCGGGCAGCGCGCTGGACCAGCTGGCCAACTCCTGTTCGCTGCGCTGGTTCCTGGCCCGCGAGGTGAAGGCGGACGTCCCGGCCACCGCCGCACAGGGCTTCGGGAACGTGCTGCACGTACTCGCCGACGAGGTCGCCTCCGGAAGCACGCCCGCCGATCTCGCGGTGCTCATGGAGCGGTTGGAGACGGTCTGGGACGGTCTCGCGTTCGAGGCGCCGTGGCAGTCACGGCAGGAGAAGCAGAACGCGCGGGCGGCGCTGGAGAGGTTCCTGCGCTGGCACGTCATGCGGGGCGGCGACGAGGCGCGTGGTGACGCGGGGGGCGAGCCGGACGGTGAAGGGGACGGTGAGGGGAGCCGCGTCGCGGGCAGCGAACTCGGCTTCGACGTGACGCTGGAGGCGGGGGAGTACGAGGTGCGGATCCGCGGCAGCGTCGACCGCGTGGAGAGCGACGGGCAGGGGCGTGCGTACGTCGTCGACTTCAAGACGGGACGCTCCAGGCCGAGCGGCAAGGAGGTCGATCGCCATCCGCAGCTCGCCGTCTACCAGTTGGCCGTGCGGGAAGGCGCCGCCGACCATCTCTTCGGCGGACGGCGCCCGGAGCCCGGCGGCGCGCAGCTGGTGCATCTGCGGCTGGGCGCGTCCGAGCGGGACGGCGGCGAATCGCTGCCGGTGGTGCAGCGTCAGGACGCGCTGACGCCGGACGGCGACGCCGTTGGCGGCGGCGAGGACGCCGATGGCGGTGCTGATTCCGGTACGGATGCCTCCGCGGGCGGCGGTGAGGGCGAGGGCGGGAGCGGCGAGTGGATCGGCGAGCTGCTCGCCAAGGCCGCCGGACGCGTCCTCGACGAGCGGTTCGTGCCCTCGCCCGGCACGCACTGCTCGCACTGCTCCTTCCGCAGCGCCTGCTCCGCGCGGACCGAGGGCCGCCAGATCATCGAGTGACCGGCTCGCGCAACGGTTGCCACCCCCCGTCCCTCCTACCCCCCGAGGGTCGAACTCCTCGCCCCTGACGGCTCGGCAGACGTGGCGGACTGCCCTGCGCGCGCGTGCAGTTGATGTACCGTCCGGGCGGTCGGCGGCCGGCTTTCTCCGCCGGTTGTCGGTGCGAGCCGTTAGCGTCTCTCCCGTGCCCGCACGACTCACCAGTACCGGACAGCTCGGAGAGCTTCTCGGCATCCCGTTCACCCCGGAGCAGCTCGCCTGCATCACGGCGCCTCCCGCTCCCCAAGTGATCGTGGCGGGCGCGGGTTCCGGCAAGACGACGGTCATGGCGGCGCGGGTCGTGTGGCTGGTGGGCACGGGCCAGGTGCGGCCGGAGCAGGTGCTCGGCCTGACCTTCACCAACAAGGCCGCCGGTGAGCTCACCGAGCGGGTCCGCAGGGCGCTCGTACGGGCGGGAGTCACGGACCCGGATCCCGACCCGGCCGACCCGGCCGACTCCGGCCTCGACGGTCTCGAACCCGCCGCGGGCGAGCCGCAGATCTCCACCTACCACGCGTTCGCGGGGCGCCTCCTGACCGAGCACGGACTCCGCCTCGGCATCGAGCCGGGCGCGCGGCTCCTCGCCGACGCCACGCGCTTCCAGCTCGCGGCGAGCGTGCTGCGCTCCGATCCGGGCCCCTTCGAGGCGCTGACCAGGCCGGTCGCCGCACTCGTCGAGGAGTTGCTCGCGCTCGACGGCGAGCTCAACGAGCATCTGGTGCAGCCCGGCCGACTCCGCGCGTACGACGAGGAGTTGCTCGCCTCCCTGGAGAGCGCCCACCTCAGCAACTCCGCGCTGCGCGGTGTGCCGCGGGCGGCGCTCGGCCGGGGCGAACTCCTCGGCCTCGTCGAGAAGTACCGAGCACGCAAGCGGGAGCGCGACCTGCTCGACTTCGGCGACCAGATCGCCCTCGCCGCCACGCTGGCGCGCGACGTGCCGGAGGTCGGCCGGGCGCTGCGTGCGCAGTTCTCGGTGGTCCTGCTCGACGAGTACCAGGACACCTCCGTGGCCCAACGCGTCCTGCTCTCCGGGCTGTTCGGCGCGGGGCAGACCCACGGGAGGGCCGCGGGCCCCGATGGCGGCGGGCGCGGGAGCGAGGGCACAGGCCACGCCGTCACCGCTGTCGGCGACCCGTGCCAGGCCATCTACGGCTGGCGCGGTGCCTCCGTCGCCAACCTCGACGACTTCCCCCGCCACTTCCCGAACGCCGACGGCAGTCCCGCCCGTCGCCACTCGCTCGGCGAGAACCGCCGCAGCGGCGGCCGGCTGCTCTCCCTCGCCAACTCCCTTGCCGCGCCGCTCCGCAGCCGCCACGAGGGCGTCGAGGCGCTGCGGCCCGCCCCCGGCGCGGAGCGCGACGGCCTCGTGCGGTGCGCCCTGCTGCCCACGCAGGAGGACGAGGTCGAGTGGCTGGCCGACTCGCTCGCCCACCTCGTCCGTACGGGCACACCGCCCGGCGAGATCGCCGTACTGTGCCGTGGCGCGGGCGACTTCGCGGCGATCCAGGGCGCGCTGGTCGCCCGCGAACTGCCCGTGGAAGTCGTCGGCCTGACCGGGCTGCTGCATCTGCCGGAGGTCGCCGACCTGGTGGCCATGTGCGAGGTGCTCTCGGACCCGACCGCCAACGCCGCCCTCGTACGGCTCCTGACCGGCCCGCGCTGGCGCATCGGCCCGCGCGATCTCGCGCTGCTCGGGAGGCGGGCGAAGCTCCTCGTACGGCACGAGGAGGATCACGAGGGCGATCCGGACGGGCGCCTGGCCGCCGCCGTCGAGGGCGTCGATCCGGCCGAGGTCGTCTCGCTCGCCGACGCCCTGGAGACGTTCCTGGACTCCGGCTCCGGGCACGACGACGGGCTTCCCTTCTCGGCGGAGGCGCGGGTGCGCTTCACCAGGCTCGCCGCCGAGATACGGGATCTGCGGCGCTCGCTGGCCGACCCGCTGATGGATGTGCTGCACCGCGTGCTCGCGGTGAGCGGGCTGGAGGTCGAGCTGTCCGCGTCGCCGCACGCGCTGGCTGCCCGCCGCCGCGAGACGCTGAGCGGATTCCTCGACGTGGCGGCCGGGTTCGCCGCGCTCGACGGCGAGGCCACGCTGCTCGCGTTCCTGGGCTTTCTCCGTACGGCGGCGCAGCACGAGAAGGGACTCGACAGCTCGCTGCCCGGCGGGGAGAACGCCGTGAAGGTGCTCACCGCGCACAAGGCGAAGGGCCTGGAGTGGGACGTCGTGGCGGTGCCGGGGCTCGTCGCGAAGCAGTTCCCCAGTGAGCAGCCGCGCGAGTCGTGGCTCAGCCGTCCGAAAGTGCTGCCGCACGCGCTGCGTGGGGACGCGGCCACCCTCCCGGATGTGCGGGAGTGGACCGCCAAGGGCGTGAAGGACTACGAGACGGCGATGCGGGACCACCAGGCCACCGAGGAACTCCGCCTCGGCTACGTCACGTTCACGCGTCCACGCTCGCTGCTGCTCGGCTCGGGGCACTGGTGGGGGCCGCACCAGAAGCGGCCCCGCGGGCCCTCGGCGTTCCTGGAGGCCCTGCGCTCCCACTGCGAGGCGGATCCGGCGCACGGCGAGGTCGAGCAGTGGGCCGAGGCCCCCGGTGAGGGTGAGGAGAATCCGGCGCTCGCCGCCGCTGCCGCCGAGGCGCGGGAGTGGCCGCTGCCGCTGGACGAGGGTGCGCTGGCGCACCGGCGGGCGGCGGCGAGCGCGGTGCTGGCGCGGCTCGCGGACGACGTGCCGGGGGACGCCGAGCCGCAGCACGCCGAGCCGCAGCACGCCGAGCCGGCGGACTCCGAACAGGCCGCTGCCGGGTCGGTCTTCGGCGGGGGAGAGGCGGCCGCCGGGCCGGACGACACCCTCAGCCCTGAGTCCAGCCCTGAGTCCAGCCCCGAGTTCAGCCCCGGTTTCAAGCCCGGGCTGACCCCCGAGGAGTCGCGGCTCGTCGCGTCCTGGGACCGCGATCTGGACGCGCTCACCGGCGAACTCAGGCGCGCCCGCGTCCCCGTACGGGACGTCCCGCTGCCGTCCTCGCTCTCCGCGTCGCAACTGCTGCGCATGGCTGCGGACCCGGAGGGCTTCGCGCGCGAGCTGGCCCGTCCGATGCCCCGTCCTCCGCAGCCCGCGGCCGCCCGCCGGGGCACCCGGTTCCACGCCTGGGTGGAGTCCCGGTTCGAGGAATTGACTCTTCCGATGCTCGGCCCCGACGAACTGCCCGGCTCCGGCGACGGCTTCGTGGGATCGGGCGGCCCGATCGCGCCGGACGGTTCGGGCGAGCCCGACGGCATCGCGGACGAGCGCGATCTGACCGCGCTGAAGGAGGCGTTCCAGCGCTCGTCGTACGCGCAGCGCACGCCGTACCGCGTCGAGGAGCCCTTCCAGCTCGAACTCGCGGGCCGCGTCGTCCGCGGCCGCATCGACGCGGTGTACCGCGACGTCGCACCGGACGGCACGGCCACGTACGACATCGTCGACTGGAAGACCGGCCGCGCGCGCGACGCCGATCCGCTCCAGCTCTCCGTCTACCGGCTGGCCTGGGCGGAGAAGCAGCGCGTGCCGCTGGAATCCGTCGGCGCGGCCTTCCTCTACGTACGTGGCGGCGAACTCGTGCGCCCCGAGGGCCTCCTCGGCCGCTCCGCGCTCGAAGCGCTGCTTCTCGGCCAGGAAGGAACGGGCGAGGAAGCAGCCGGCGGCGAGGACGGCGAGCAGTCCGCCCGTACGTCGAGGGAGTCCGGGGAGCGCGAGCAGCACCGGGAGCACCGGGAGAACGGCGCCCCGCGCTGAGCCCGGCGGGCGCGGATACGGATGGGAGCCGTCCCCCGTATGACGGATAGGCTGCCCGGCATGAGCACCAACCCGGCAGCTCCGGACGACGCCGTCCGGGCCCGCATCGAAGACGGCCGGGCCGCCTTCCTCGACGACCTCGTGGAGTGGCCGCGCATCCCGTCCGTCTCGGGCAGCGGGCCCGCCTGGCGCGGGCGGGCGTCTCCGTACCGCAGGACGTCCGGAACTCGCCGGACGAGCTGGATGAGTCGGACGAGCTGGATGAGCCGGACGAGCCGGACGAGCCGGACGAGCCGGCCGAACCGGATCTGCCGGCGAAGAGCGCCGGGACCGCCGCCCGCCTCTGGTGCGATCTCGCGGAGCACCGGAGCCTGGAGCAGCGACGGAGCGCCGACCCCGGGCGCGCGGAGCACCTGAGCACCGAATCACGCACTCACGCACTCCCCGCAGTGC
This sequence comes from Streptomyces winkii, assembly GCF_032248595.1. Lineage (NCBI taxonomy): Bacteria > Bacillati > Actinomycetota > Actinomycetes > Kitasatosporales > Streptomycetaceae > Streptomyces > Streptomyces winkii. The sequence goes on from NZ_JASTTH010000001.1 coordinate 704,834, forward strand.
CGTCGCAGGAGGAATAGGAAGCTGACGTGACCACTCGGACCGACTCGGCCGCAGCCGGCACCGGCGCGGACCGCCCCATCGCCCTCGCCCCGACCGGCGGCATCGACCGTGCCGCGCATCACCGCATGGACGAGGCGTGGCTGGCGGCCGCCTGGAGCCACCCGACGACGCGAGTGTTCGTGGTCTCCGGCGGACAGGCCCTGGTCGAGGACGACGACGAGGGCAGCACCGAGCTGGTCATGATGCCGTCGTTCGACGCGCCCTTCACCGAGGCCCACCGCTACTTCCTCGGCGTCGACGACGAGGGCGTCCGCTACTTCGCGCTCCAGAAGGACTCGCTGCCGGGCCGCATGGACGACATCGCACGCCCGGCCGGCCTGCGGGAGGCCGGAGTGCTGCTCTCCGCGCGCGACGCCGAGCTGATGGCGCACGCCGTGGGCCTGGAGAACTGGCAGCGCACCCACCGCTTCTGCTCGCGCTGCGGCCAGCGGACCGTCATCGCCGCGGCCGGACATGTGCGCCGCTGCCCCGCCTGCGGCGCCGAGCACTACCCGCGTACGGACCCCGCCGTGATCATGCTGGTGACCGACGAGAAGGACCGGGCACTGCTGGGCCGTCAGATCCACTGGCCCGAGGGCCGCTTCTCGACGCTGGCCGGATTCGTCGAGCCGGGGGAGTCGCTGGAGGCGGCCGTCGTCAGGGAGGTCGCCGAGGAGGCGGGCGTCGCGGTGGGCGGCGTCGAGTACGTGGCCAGCCAGCCGTGGCCGTTCCCGGCCAGCCTGATGCTGGGCTTCATGGCGCGTGCCACGTCACCGGAGATCCGCGTGGACGGGGACGAGATCGAGGAGGCCCGCTGGTTCTCCCGCGACGACCTCAAGGAGGCGTTCGCCTCCGGCGAGGTGCTCCCGCCGTCCGGCATCTCCATCGCGTCCCGCCTCGTGGAGCGCTGGTACGGGGAGCCGCTGCCCCGGCCCGGGCGCTGAGGCCCCGGGCGGGGCGGCCCATACGCCGGGCCGGGCTCGTACGCCGCGTCAGGCGCCGACCTTCTCCTTGACCTGGGCCAGCGAGGGGTTGGTCAGCGTGGACCCGTCGGGGAAGAGCACCGTCGGCACGGTCTGGTTGCCGTTGTTGGCCTTCTCCACGAAGTCGGCGGACTCCGGGTCGTGTTCGATGTTGATCTCGGTGTACGGGATGCCCGCGCGGTCCATCTGGCCCTTCAGCCGACGGCAGTAGCCGCACCACGTGGTGCTGTACATCGTCACGTTTCCCGTCATGGGTCCTGCGCTCCTTCGCGTCCGTTGGTGACAGGGGAACGCGTGAACGGGCCGGACCATTCCCGGGCCGCGGCGGGTTCGTGAGGGTCCGGGGGCGTCGCTGAGTGTCGTATGACGATCCGGGCCCGGCTGTGGACAAGCGTCACCTCTGTCCCTTGCGACCTGACAGCATGGCGGGGTGACAGCAGCAACTGACTCCACTCTCTTCTCCCACCCCGATCAGGATGCGTTCGCGGGGCCGCCGCGCGATGCGGACGCGGTGCTGGAGGGGCTCGACCCCGAGCAGCGCGAGGTGGCGACGTCGCTGCACGGCCCGGTGTGCGTGCTCGCGGGAGCGGGCACGGGCAAGACCCGCGCGATCACCCACCGGATCGCGTACGGAGTGCGGGCCGGGATCCTGCCGCCCGCCAGTGTGCTCGCAGTCACATTCACCAACCGGGCCGCGGGCGAGATGCGCGGGCGGCTGCGGCAGCTGGGTGCCGAGGGGGTGCAGGCCCGCACGTTCCACTCGGCGGCGCTGCGGCAGCTCCAGTTCTTCTGGCCGCGCGCGGTCGGCGGTGAGCTGCCGCGGCTGCTGGAGCGCAAGGTGCAGCTCGTCGCGGAGGCCGCGGCCCGCTGCCGGCTCCGGCTCGACCGCAGTGAACTGAGGGATCTCACCGGCGAGATCGAGTGGTCGAAGGTGACGCAGACGGTGCCGGAGGACTATCCGGCGATGCTCGCCAAGTCCGGCCGTGTCCCGCCGCGCGACCCGGCCGAGACGGCCAAGGTCTTCGGGCTCTACGAGCAGCTCAAGCGCGAGCGCTCGGCGATCGACTTCGAGGACGTGCTGCTGCTGACGGTCGGCGTCCTCCAGGACCGTCCGGACATCGCCGAGCGGGTCCGCGCCCAGTACCAGCACTTCGTCGTCGACGAGTACCAGGACGTCAGCCCGCTCCAGCAGCGCCTCCTGGAGCTGTGGCTCGGCGAGCGGGACAGCCTGTGCGTCGTCGGCGACGCCAGCCAGACCATCTACTCCTTCACCGGCGCCACCCCCGACCACCTGCTCGACTTCCGCGCCCGCCACCCGCAGGCGACGGTCGTGAAGCTCGTGCGTGACTACCGCTCGACGCCCCAGGTCGTCCATCTCGCCAACGGCCTGCTCTCCCAGGCCGCAGGCCGCACCGCCGAGCACCGCCTGGAACTGATCTCGCAGCGTGAGCCCGGCCCGGAGCCGGTCTACACGGAGTACGCGGACGAGCCGTCCGAGGCGGAGGGTGCCGCCAAGCGGATCCGCGCGCTCATCGACTCGGGGGTCCCGGCCAGCGAGATCGCCGTGCTCTACCGCATCAACGCCCAGTCCGAGATCTACGAACAGGCTCTCGTCGACGCCGGTGTGCCCTATCAACTCCGCGGGGCGGAGCGGTTCTTCGAACGTCCCGAGGTGCGGGAGGCGGGCGTGGCGCTGCGCAGCGCGGCCCGCTTCGGCGGGAACGACACCCTGCTCGACGATGCCGTCGGCCTGCCCTCCCAGGTGCGCGCAGTCCTCAGCGGCAAGGGCTGGAGCGACGAGCCTCCGGCGGGCTCGGGCGCCGTTCGCGACCGGTGGGAGTCCCTGATGGCTCTGGTCCGGCTGGCTGAGGCACTCTCCGCGGGGCGCGCGGCGGCGGGCGGGGAGGAGCCCACGCTCTCCGACTTCGTGGCGGAGCTGGACGAGCGGGCGAACGCCCAGCACGCGCCGACCGTCGAGGGCGTCACCCTGGCGTCGCTCCATTCGGCGAAGGGCCTCGAATGGGATGCGGTGTTCCTGGTCGGGCTCACCGAGGGCATGCTGCCCATCACCCACGCGAAGAGGGACGCCGAGATCGAGGAGGAGCGGCGCCTGCTGTATGTGGGGGTCACGCGTGCCCGCCTCCATCTCAACCTCTCCTGGGCGCTGTCCCGTTCGCCCGGGGGCCGTGGCGGGCGCCGCCCGAGCCGGTTCCTCAACGGGCTCCGGCCCGGCACGTCGGCCGCTGGGGCGGGCTCGCCCGGGGGCCGTGGCGGGATCGAGCGCGGCGGAGCCTCCGGGGGGCGCGGACGCAAGCGGCGCGGTCCCGTCCGCTGCCGGGTGTGCGGGCGTTCGCTGACGGATCCGGGCGAGATGAAGCTGATGCGGTGCGAGGGCTGCCCCTCGGATCTCGACGAGGAGCTGTACGAGCGGCTGCGCGAGTGGCGCTCGGAGCGCGCCAAGCAGCTGGGCCAGCCCGCGTACTGCGTCTTCACCGACAAGACGCTGATGGCGATCGCCGAGGCGGTGCCTGACGGCGAAGGGGCTCTCGCGCGCATCTCCGGCGTGGGCGGGCGGAAGCTGGAGCGGTTCGGGGCCGACGTCCTCGCGCTGTGCGCGGGCGAGGACCCGGCGTCCTCCGACGAGGACGGCGGCGAGGAGGCGGAGGCGGAGACCGCGGCCGGGAACGCCACCGGGGCCGGCACTGGAGCCGGAGCGACTGACTGAACGGGCAGGAGCGCGGCGGGACTTCACTTTCTCCGGCTGACGGGCCCGGTGAAGGCCCTGCGGCGGCCGCGCCCGAAACCGGCCCGGAAGCTTTTTGGGAGACGGCGGAAAAATAGTTTGCGCGCGCCGTCCGGAGCCCCATAGCCTTCCGGACGTGGACAGGGCGGGGGCTTTCCGCTCCAACCCATCCATGCTGTACTGACTCTTGCACGTTTGCGGATCGGCTCCGGCCGGTCCCCCGAGTCGCCGAAGGGAGGCGAGCCCAGTGATCGACTTCATTAACACCACCAAGATGACCGACCGCTCGGTCGTCTCCTCTTGCCTGCTCGGTTCCCGGGTCGACGAGACGGGTCTGTCCCGCGTCGTTCCCGGCGCCGACGAGCGACCGGCGACGGCACACGAGGTAGCGGCAGCAGTGGCGCCGGCAGCGGCCTACGCCTTTGCGCTCGCGGCCCCTGGTGTCGGCGATGGCAGCCAGAAGACGAAGCACAACCCGATGTGGGCCTTCCGTGGGCTCGAACCCTGGAGAGATCCAGCCTGATACGCGAGATCAGGTCGGCACCTTCCAGGGCCGCGGAACCCACACAGGGATCCGCGGCCCTTCTGTTTGCCCCCGCCCGGCCACCAGCCGGGCCGACAAGACAACAGACATCGACAGACGAGGAACCGGCAGTGCACCCCGAAACGCACACCCCGTCACCCACGACAGACCTGATGCCGCCTGATGCCACCACGGAGGATCTCGTGACCGCCCCGCTGATCACGCTCACAGAGCTCGACGAAGCCATCGAGCGACTCGGTGTGACCGTGCCCTGCCGCTCCTACGACCCGGAGGTCTTCTTCGCCGAGGCCCCGGCCGACGTGGAGTACGCGAAGACGCTGTGCCAGACCTGCCCGCTGCGCGAGGCCTGCCTCGCCGGTGCCAAGGACCGCCGCGAGCCCTGGGGTGTCTGGGGAGGCGAGCTGTTCGTCCAGGGCGTGGTCGTGCCCCGGAAGCGTCCGCGTGGCCGTCCCCGCAAGAACCCGGTCACGGCATGAGCAGCGCAGGCACGATCGACCGCCCGACGACGCGCGATCCGCAGCGTCCCCTTCCGAAGCCAGGCCCGACGATGACAGCCGACTCCGACATTCCGAACCACTCTGGTAGCGAGGCGAACACCTCGCCGCAGAACAGGACACGACAAATGCAACTCATGCCAGAATCCCTGGCCCGAGCCCATATGAATCACCGCCTGCACGAGGCCGAGTCCGAACGCAGGGCGCTGCGCGTCACATCGGCCCGTCGCCTTCAGCGCCGTGCGGAGCGCGCTTCACTTCGCGCCCGCAGAGCGCTGGCAATGGCGGTCATGCAGTGAAGAACCGGAGAGCCGGGGCGGCCCGCCCCGGCTCTCCGCCGTTGCGGCGCACAAATGTCGGCGGGCCCGGCCAGAAGGCCCGCGCCGAGCGGGCACGGCCGGACCGGCTCCGCTCCAACCGGAGGCTCCCGCCCGGTGAGCCTGCCTCAGGCAGAGGTCTCCGCGGTGGCGGGCGAGCCGTCCTCACCGTCGTCCGCTTCCGGGGTGAAGCCGGGCACCCAGGCCTCCATCTCCTCCCTCATCCGTACCGTGGCCCCGAGCTGGCAGAGCACACCGATGGTGCTCAGCGTCACGCGGTGTATGAGCAGATACGACGGAGGCAGATTGAGCTGCTTGCCCAACTGGTGCGCCGGAGAACGAGGATCGGCGATCCGGGCGGCCTGCTCCCGCATCCAGCCCCGGTGGAAGCGGAACGACTCCGCTCGCGCCGGCTCGATGACGGGCACCAGATAGTCGAGCACCGCTGACGGCTCCAGCTCGATCGAGTCCTTGACGAAGCCCTCCGAACACAGCAGTTCGTAGACGGCGTCGGCTTCCCCGTCGATGACCATGCGCAACGCGGTACCGATCACGGGCGGCAGCCCTCCCGGAAGCCGGTCCACGGTGCCGAAGTCCATCACGCCCAGCCGCCACTCGCCCTGCCCGTCCGCGGACTCCTCGGCCGGCAGCAGGCGGAAGTTGCCCGGATGCGGATCCGCGTGCAGCAGCCCCGTACGCGCCGTTCCGGAGCAGAGGAAACGAGCCAGCAGCTGCCCGGCACGGTCTCGTTCCTCCTCCGTGCCCTCCGATATGACGTCGGCGAGCGGCACTCCGTCCATCCACTCCGTCACCAGCACCTGCTCGCACTGGTAGACGACGTCCGGGATCACCACGTCAGGATCCTCGGCGAACTCCTCCGCGTAGACCTTCTGTGCCTGCGACTCCAGCCCGTAGTCCAGCTCCTCGGTGACCCGGTCCCGCAGCTCGGTGACGAGCGGCTTGATGTCCATGCCGGGGATCAGCGGGCCCAGCATGCGGACGAAACGGCCGAGTTGGGTGAGATCCGATACGAGCGCCTCGCCCGCGCCCGGATACTGCACCTTCACCGCGACCTCGCGTCCGTCGTGCCAGACGGCGTGGTGCACCTGGCCGATGGACGCCGCCGCCGACGGCATGTCGTCGAACTCCACGAAGAGTTCGAGCCACTCCTCGCCCATCCGTTCGGCCAGCACCTCGTGGACGGTGCTGGTCGGCATCGGCGGAGCGGCCTCCTGGAGCTTGGTGAGCGTCGCCCTGTACGGCCCCGCGATCTCCTCGGGAAGCGCCGACTCGAAGACCGAGAGCGCCTGCCCGAACTTCATGGCACCGCCCTTCAGTTCGCCCAGCACCTTGAACAGCTGCTCCGCTGTGCGCTGTTGAAGGTCGTGGCCGACGAGCTCGGCGGAGAGCCCTCCGATCCGCTTGCCGAGCCCCCACGCGGAGCGCCCGGCGAACCCCAGCGGCAGCGCAGCCAGTTTGGCGGTACGCGTCACTGCCTTACGCGGAAGATCAGACATGGCCCCTCCAACTTCCAGACGGCTCGGCCAGAGCGCACCGCGAACGGCGGCCGTCAGGCCATTGTGACCTCTTCGGCGGCCCTAGCCGAGGGCGGGCGATCCGCAGTCACGGAAGAGGCACCGCACGGACACTCGGGATGGGCCGAGAACTGCTCGGCGCTGCCGATCAGATGCGGCAGCGCGAACCGCATCCGGTATCCGGCCGAGCAGGCCCCGTCGCCGTCGAGAAAGCTGAGGGCGTAGGAGGCGATGGCCCCCGCGACCACCGTCGCCAGCGCCGAGTCGCATGCCGCGACCCCCGACCGCCGTCTCGCCGACATGCGCCACTGACCCACCACGAGAGGCCAACTCGGCTCACCCTCCGCCCGGCTGCGCAGTATGCAGCCGGCGCACGGAGAGCGCCCCGGCGTCACCAGCGGCCCGACGAACCCCGTGCTCTCCACCACCCCGCCGTACAGATGCGGAGTGCCCGCTCCGACGAACCCCTCCGCGGCTCCGGGGTCGGGCGCGTAGGCGTCGAGCCCGTCGCGCGGCGCGAACACCACGAGCCTCAGCTTCGGCCGCGACCGGGAGCGGGACCGTGGCCGTGAACGCCAGGGCCGCGCCCGGGAGACAGCCCTGCGCGCGGCCACGTCCCGCCGCTCGCCGCAGTCGTCGGACGGAATACCGCCCGGCCCGGTGTCCCAGGGTTCGACGCGGCCTCCGTCCACGACCGCGACCTCGCCCACACCCGCCGCGGACAGTGTCGACGCGACTTGGGCGCCCACCCGGCCCGCGCCCCGCACCTGCACGCACGCCTCCCGCCTGGCCACGAGCCTGCGCAGCCCCTCTCCCGGCCCGCGGTGCACGACCGAGAGGGAGGCCAGATCGGGCCGGAGCCTGTCTCCCACGCCGGCCGCGGCCTCACGGTCCGCCGTGGCGTCGTCGAGCACCCCTGCCGAGGCGAGCCCGTCGACGAGTTGCTCCGTCGTCCCCTCTGGCAGCCCCAGCCGGCCGGCCTCCTCGCGCAGCTGCACAAGAGAGCGGGTGCCGTCCATCGACTCCAAGAACGCCGCCGTCGTGTTGTCCACCGGGCCGAGCAGCACCGCGTGCGCCGGTGCCACGCCGTACTGCACCGTCTGCCTGTCGCGCCACGCACGCCGCAGTGCCGGCTTGATCATCGGATGCATGCTGCCGCCCCGTTCTTCCGTGTTTTCCATCGATCCCGCTGCCTCGGACAGCATGCGATTCCCGAGCCGGAGCCCGACGAAAGTTATCCACAGCCTCGGGAAGCAGTCATATGAAGCGAACACATATGGGGCGATTGCCGCGAACCCGACCGGAGGTGGGACTTCCGCTCCCATCAGCGGGTAACGTCGAAGCGTGTCCGCCGACCCGCTGAACAGCGCAAGCCAGCCGGCGGTCGAAGTGCGTCGCAGCGCGCGACGCAGACGCACCGTCTCCGCGTACCGCGAGGGCGACCGCACCGTCGTGATGATCCCCGCCCGCATGTCCAGGGACGAGGAGCGGCGCTGGGTCGGCGTCATGCTCGACAAGCTGGCGGCCCAGGAGAGCAAGCGCATGCTCGGCGACGCCGAACTCGCCGAGCGCGCCGCCCGGCTCTCCGAGCAGTATCTCGACGGCCGGGCCAGGCCCCACAGCGTGCGCTGGGTGACGAACCAGAACACCCGGTGGGGGTCGTGCACCCCCGCCGAGGGCAGCATCCGGCTCTCGCACCGGCTGCGCGGCATGCCCGAGTACGTGATCGACTACGTGCTCCTGCACGAGCTGGCCCATCTGCTGGTGCCGGGTCACGGCTCGCGCTTCTGGCAGCTGCTCGACGCCTATCCCCGTACGGAGCGGGCGCGCGGCTTCCTCGAAGGGGCCGTCGCCGCCGAGCGGCTGCCCCATCTCCCCGCCGCGCGCGAGGAGCAGGAGGACTTGGAGGACTAGGCGGACGAGGAGGCGTACGGCGCTCTCAGCGCTGCCCGCCCCCGACGAGCGCACGGGTGCGCTCCATGAGCCGTACGACCGACTCGTCGGCTGCCGCGGCCACGTCGTCGTACCCGTACCAGCGCAGCTCCAGCGACTCCTCGCTCACCTTCTCCAGCGCGCCCTCGGGGGCGAGCGCCGCGTACTGCACGTCCAAGTGCCAGGCGCACGGCGTGAGATGGCGGTCGAGACGGAGAGGGCCGCCCGGCAGCAGCGTCAGCCCGTCGATCCCGGACTCCTCCGTCGCCTCGCGCAGCGCGGCCGCGGCGAGACTGGCGTCCTCCGGCTCGCAGTGACCGCCCATCTGAAGCCATCTGTGCAGCTTGCGGTGGAGCGTGAGCAGCACGCGGCCGGCCGACGGGTCGACCACGAGGGCGCTCGCCGTGATGTGACCGTCGGCGCACGCCTTCCACATGCCGTCCTCGTGGGTACGGAGGTGTGCGAGGTAGTCGCGACGCAGGCCCTCCTGGCCGTCGTCAGCCGGGGCGGGCCATTCCGTCAGGGTCCGGGTGGCGCTCTCGTGCAGGGTCACGGCTTCTTTCCGTCGCCGTCGCCGTCGCCGTCGCCCTCGTCGCCTTCGTTGCGCCCCTCGCCCCGGCGGTCCTCGTCGCTCTGGCCGTCCCCGCCGCCGGTGGACTCGCCCTCCGCCGCGTCGCCGAGCAGCGACTCCAGCTCCGAGAAGTCCACGTTCTCGCGGTGGACGAAGCCGTCCGGGTCGTCGAGATCGTCCGCCGTCGGCAGCATGTCGGGGTGCGCCCACAGGCCGTCGCGGCCGTCGGCGCCGCGTGCGTCCGTCAGCGAGGCCCACAGCCGCGAGGCGTCACGGAGCCGTCGCGGACGCAGCTCCATCCCGATCAGCGTCGCGAAGGTCTGCTCGGCGGGACCGCCCGACGCCCGGCGCCGGCGCAGCGTCTCGCGCAGCGCGGAGGCCGAGGGCAGGTGCGGCTCGGCCGCGGCGTGCACGACGGCGTCGACCCACCCCTCGACGAGCGCGAGAGCGGTCTCCAGCCGTGCCTTCGCCGCCCGCTGCTCGGGGGTGTCCTCCGGCTGGAACATGCCCTGCTGAAGCGCCTGTTGGAGCTCTTCGGGGTTCTGCGGATCGAACTGGCCGACGACGTCCTCGAGCTTGCTGGTGTCCACCTTGATGCCGCGCGCGTAGCCGTCGACCGCGCCGAAGAGGTGCGAGCGCAGCCACGGCACGTGCATGAAGAGCCGCTGATGTGCGGCCTCGCGCAGCGCGAGATACAGGCGCACCTCTTCCTGCGGGACGCCGAGGCCCTCGCCGAGCGCGGACATGTTCGCGGGCAGCAGCGCGGCCTTTCCGTCCGGCCCGAGCGGCAGCCCGATGTCCGACGAGCCGACGACCTCGCCCGCCAGCACGCCCAGCGCCTGCCCGATCTGCGTACCGAACATGGCCCCGCCCATGGAACGCATCATTCCGAGCAGCGGGCCGGCCATGGCCTGCATCTCCTCGGGCAGTACGTCGCCCATCGCCGCGCCGACGCGCTCCGCGACCGGATCGACCAGGTCCTTCCACACGGGCAGCGTGTTCTCCACCCACTCCGCCCGGCTCCAGGCCTCCGCGGTGGTGGAGCCGGAGGGCAGGGACGTCACACCGTCCAGCCACAGGTCGGCGAGGCGCACGGCCTCCTCGACCGCCGAGCGGTCGGACGGGCCGATGCTGGCGTCCTTGGTGCCCGTCCCCGGGGACTCGGATGCGGCGTCGCTTCCGGGAGGACCCGCCGCGACGGTCTGCCGCGCGATGTCCTTGGCCATGTCCCAGTTCACGGGCCCGCCCTCGTACGAGAGCATCTGGCCGAGCTTCTGAAACGCGGCGCCCAGGTCGTTCGGGTCCATGCCGCCCTGACCGCCGCCGAGCGAACCGAACATCGCCGCCAGCGGGTTGTCGGCGCCCTGGCCGCCGGAACCGCCGGTGCCGCCGCCGAAGCCGAAGGGACTCGGGGTGCCGCCCTGGCCGCCCTTGCCGCCGCTGCGGTCGCCCTGACCGCCCCGGCCGCGCTGGTCCGCGCCGTCGCCCTTCTTCTTGCCGTCGTCCCCGTCTTCGGGCTCCTCGGGAGGTACGCCGAATCCGAATGGGGTGTCACTCACGGGTTTCCTCGGCTCTGTCGTGTGGGTCTCGTGGCTCTTCGTACGGTCGTGCGGGTCTCGCGGAGGGTGCTCCCCCTGGGCCTCGCGGCCCGGGTGGTGCCCCGCCCGGCGGTCGGCTCGCGGACACGAGCACGTGGACTACGTTGGATGCCTCGACTGGTCGAAGCGGACCAATCGGGACACGGGCGAGCCTGCTTGGGTGACGCGGGCTCCACCTCCAGCCTAGACACCTGTCAGGCAGGATGGAGCTTGCGCACCTCCTACCAGAAACAACCGCTGGAGACGACTGGTGAGTTCCTCCGACAGCAACGTTCGCGCAGCGCGAACCCCGACCGTCGCCGTCACGGGCGCAGCGTCAGGAGTGGGCGCGCTGCTGACGGAGCGGCTCGCGGCATCGGAGGAGATCAAGAGGGTCATCGCGCTGGACGAGCGCCGCGGCGAGGTCAGCGAGGCCCAGTGGCACACCCTCGACGTGCGTGATCCGGCGATCGCCGACCGGCTGCGCAACGACGGCGACGCCGTGGACGTCCTCGTGCATCTCGCCCTCGATCTCGACCTGGAGACCGATCCCACCGCCCGTACCGCCCTCAACGTACGAGGGACCCAGACGGTGCTGACCGCGGCCGCGGCGGCGGGCGTCCACCGCGTCATCCTGTGCACCTCGACGATGGTCTACGGGGCCCTGCCCGACAACGACGTGCCGCTCGCCGAGGACGCGGAACTGCGGGCGACGGCCGAGGCGACCGCCGTCGGCGACCTGCTGGAGATCGAGCGGCTCGCACGCCGGGCGCCCCGTGCCCACCCGGGGCTCAACGTGACGGTCGTGCGCCCCTCGGTGCTCGTGGGCGCGGGCATGGACACCGCTCTGACTCGCTACTTCGAGTCGCCCCGGCTGCTCGTCGTGGCCGACTCCCGCCCCTGCTGGCAGTTCTGCCATGTCGAGGACCTGGTCAGCGCGCTGGAGTTCGCGGTGCTGGAGAAGGCCGACGGCGAGATGGCCGTCGGCTGCGACGGCTGGCTGGAGCAGGAGGAAGTCGAGGAGCTCACCGGCATCCGCCGCATGGAGCTGCCTTCGGCCGTCGCACTCGGCGCGGCTTCCCGGCTGCACCGGCTGGGCCTCACGCCCTCGCCCGCCGGCGACCTCGCGTACACGATGCACCCCTGGGTCGTCTCCGGCGCCCGGCTGCACGATGCGGGCTGGCGCCCGCGCTGGACGAACGAAGAGGTGCTCGCCGAACTGCTGGAGGAGGTCGCGGGCCGCCATACGGTCGCGGGCCGCAGGCTCGGCCGTACGGAGGCCGCGACGGCGGCCGGCGCGGGAGCGACCGTGGCCCTGCTGGGTACGGCGGCGCTGGTGCGCAGGGCCCGCAAGCGCCGGGGTCTGTAGCGGCCCAGCAGGGCTCGGCAGGCCGGGGCAGTTCCCGTCGGCGCCGGGTGTGCGGCAGCATGAGGCCATGGCGCAGAACCACGATCATCCCGGCGAGCAGGCCGCGGCGGACCCGATCCGGCTGCTGGGCATCCGCGACGCCCCGCTCTCCGTCGACGAGATCTTCACCGCCGTCGGCGACTCCTCGGCGGGCGGCACCGCTCTCTTCGTGGGCACGGTGCGAGATCACGACGGCGGCACCGACGTCACTCGTCTGGGGTACTCGTCGCATCCCACCGCCGAGGCCGAGCTGCGGAGGATCGCGGAGAAGATCGCAGCCGATTTCCCGGTACGGGCGCTCGCGGCGGTCCACAGGGTCGGCGAGCTGACGATCGGCGACGTGGCCGTGATCGCGGCGGTCTCGTGCCCGCACCGCGCGGAGGCGTTCGAGGCGTGCCACAGGTTCGTCGACGAGCTCAAGCGCGAGGTCCCGATCTGGAAGCACCAGACTTTCGCGGACGGCACCGAGGAGTGGGTCGGCGCGTAGCGCTGTCGGTGACGGGTGGGTGGGTCGGCGCGTAGCGCTGTCCGTGAGGGGCGTTGGTCGGGCGACGGGCGGGAGGGTGCGTGCGTAGCCCGGCTCCATTCGGCCCGTAGCACTCCGTGACCCTTGGGCCTGGCCGGTTCGGCCTAGCCCGCGTCCCCGTGAGAGGCGATCGGCGCACCCGTACGGTGCACATTCCGGTTGCGTAACCGGATCCCGGGAAAGAGCGTTGTCGTGCCGAGAGTTAATCTGCTCATCGGCCGTTCTGCCCGGCAGGTCTCGTCGGACAGCGTTTTCACAAGGGGTCGGGAGGTCTTCATGGCGGCACTCTCCTGGTTGCTGATTCCGATCATGGGCGCGGTCGCGGCTGGCGTCTGGGGCAGCTGGGCCAGTCGACGTCGGACGGGTCTCCCTGATTCCGCGGGGGTCGCCGGTTACGAGCGCTTCCGTGCCGCGATGGAACGTTCACGCGTCGAAGAGACCGGTGAGGCATTCCAGCCGGAACCTCCCGTCGAGCCCGTCGTGACGGCCGCCCGGCAGGTCGCGGATCATCCGGCCCGGACGGCGGACTGACGGTCCTTTCCCGTACTGTCGTGCCATGCCACGACGCACCGCGACGATGCTCGCGTCCACGCTGCTCCTCATAGCGATGCTCTGTGCCGGGCTGCTGATCAACGTGCCTTACGCCGAGATGTCGCCCGGCCCGACGGTGAACACTCTCGGTGAGCACGACGGAGAGCCGGTGCTCAACATCAAGGACCACAGGACGTTCGAGACGGCGGGTCATCTGAACATGACGACGGTGCGCGTCACGGGCGCGGACTACCGCATGAACCTGCTGGAGGCCGTCGGCGGCTGGTTGCAGCACGACAGCGCGGTCGTTCCGCATTCCACGCTCTATCCGGAGGACAAGTCGGCCAAGGAGGTCGACCAGCAGAACGCGGAGGAGTTCAGCGCGTCGCAGGAGAGCGCGAAGGTCTCGGCGCTCAAGCAGCTCGGGATCCGCGTTCCCTCGCACATCATCGTGGGGTCCGTCGTCAAGGGCGGGGCGTCGGAGGGCAAGCTGCACGCCGGGGATCTCATCCGCACCGTCGACGGCAAGGCGGTCAAGAACCCCAAGGAGGTCGCCGACCTCGTGACCAAGCACAAGCCGGGCGAGAAGGTCGCCTTCACGATCATCCCGGCGGCACAGGTCAAGTCGGCTCAGAAGGCCGGGAAGCAGCCGTCGCCGAGCGACGCCGAGCAGATAACGGTCGGCACCAAGAAGGCCGGTGACGACGGGCGCGCGATAGTCGGCATCCAGCCCGCGACCGGGCACACGTTCCCGTTCGACATCGACATCAAGCTCGCAGACGTCGGCGGCCCGAGCGCGGGGCTGATGTTCTCCCTCGGCATCGTCGACAAGCTGACCCGCGAGGATCTCACCGGCGGCTCCTTCATCGCGGGCACCGGCACGATCGACGACAAGGGCAAGGTCGGCGCCATCGGCGGCATCCAGATGAAGACCGTCGCCGCACGCGCCAAGGGCGCCAAGTACTTCCTCACGCCCGCCGCCAACTGCGGAGCGGCCGCCAAGGACAAGCCCGCCGGTCTCACGCTCGTGAAGACCCGCACCATGGACGACGCCATGGACGCGCTGAAGAAGATCCGGGACGACGACACGGCCGCCCTCTCGCGCTGCAAGGCGAGCTGACGGCCGCGCGGTCCCGCTCTCCGCGGCTCACTCCTCGAACGTCGCCGCCAATGCGTCGGCCAGCCCGGGCACCAGGCCCGCCCCGGTCAGCACCTCCGTCGGGCTGTCCTTGTCGCGCAGCCGCAGCGCGGATTCCCGCGTCCCGTCCCGCAGTACGGCGACGGTGAGCCGCACCTCCTGACGCTCGGGATGCCCGGCGACCCACTCCGTGAGCCTCTCCTCGGAGCCCTCCCGCTGGAGTTCCTCCGGCACCGCCGCCTCGGCGGACTGCGGCAGCATCAGCCGCTCGACCGTCATCGCGCAGCCCGCGACGGCCTCGGGCCAGGCGATCGTCGCCAGGAACTCGTCGAGCGGGGCGCCGGTCGGCAGCTCGTCCTGCTCGACGGGGGTGAGTGAGGCGGCCGGCTGTTCGGTGTCGTCGAAACCGAGCTGACCTGCGAGTTCGGGCTCCTCGGCGCGCAGCCGGGCCGTGTCGACGAGGGCGAAGAGGCGGCTGGGCTGGTCCCAGCCCAAGCCTGCCGCGTACTCGTCGAGTTCCAGCACCGCTTGGGTGAGCGGATCGGAGGCCAGGGGCGTGCCATCGGCGGGGAGGTTGTCCATGCGTATATCGTGCCCGCTTCCACCCCGGGATCGGGAACTGGGTAAAGCTTCGTTAAGTTGCATGAGTGGGCTTACGATGCGGGGCCCCTTCTGTCACAGCGATCTCGAGGTGCACACCTTGGCTTTCCAGATGCCGGACCGTGGCTCAGGCGGCCCCTCAGGGCCACGGATCAGAGTGGGCCGGCCGTCGCGGCGTGCCCGTACGCTGCTGATGACAGTCGGCGTGCTCGCAGTTCTCGCCATGCTCTTCGTCATGTTCGCCGGTTTCTGGACGGACTGGCTCTGGTACCGCTCGGTCCAGTACAGCTCCGTCTTCACCAAGACGCTGTGGACGAAGGTCGGCATGTTCGCCGTCTTCGGCGTTCTCATGGCGGGTGCCGTCGGGCTCAACATCTGGATCGCTCACCGGCTGCGGCCTCCGCTCAGCGCGATGTCGCTGGAGCAGCAGAGCCTTGACCGCTACCGGATGAGCATCGCTCCGTACAAGAAGTGGGTGCTGCTCGGAATCACCGCGCTCGTCGGGCTGATCGGGGGCGCCTCCGCCGCGGGGCAGTGGCGCACCTGGCTGCTGTGGGTGAACTCCGTGCCGTTCCACAAGACGGACCCGCAGTTCGGTAAGGACATCTCGTTCTACGCCTTCGACCTGCCCTGGTACCGCTTCCTCCTCAGCTTCGGGTTCGCCGCGGTCGTCCTCTCGCTGCTCGCCGCCGCGCTGGTGCACTACCTCTACGGCGGTCTGCGGGTGACGACGCCCGGCGCCCGCGCGACCGCTCAGGCCACCGGCCATCTCTCGGTGCTGCTCGGCTTCTTCGTCTCCCTGAAGGCCATCGCGTACTGGCTGGACAGGTACGGACTGGCCGTGAAGACCGGCGACTTCAAGGCGACGGACAACTGGACGGGCCTGAAGTTCGTCGACGCCAACGCCTACCTCCCGGCCAAGACGATCCTGTTCTGCATCGCGATCATCTGCGCGGTGCTCTTCTTCGCCACGATCTGGCGCCGCACCTGGCAGCTTCCGGTGATCGGCTTCGGGCTGATGGTGCTCTCGGCGATCCTGATCGGCGGCCTGTACCCGGCGATAGTCCAGAAGTTCCAGGTCCAGCCGAACGAACAGGCCAAGGAGACGCCGTACATCAAGAAGAACATCAAGGCCACGCGCGAGGCGTACGGAATCGACGACTCCGACGTGACGGACTACTCGGGCACCAGCAAGGCCGGCAAGCAGCAGCTGCGCGACGCCGCGGACACCACGGCCAGCACGCGCCTGCTCGACCCGAACGTCGTCTCTCCGACGTTCCAGCAGAAGCAACAGGTCAGGGGCTACTACCAGTTCCCCGCCGTGCTCGATGTGGACCGCTACAAGAACAAGGACGGCCGGGAGCAGGACACCGTCGTCGGTCTGCGTGAGATCAACACGGACGGCATCCCCGAGAAGAACTGGATCAACGCCCACTTCAAGTACACCCACGGCTACGGCATGGTCGCCGCGAAGGGCACGACGGTCGACAAGGACGGCGCGCCCTCCTTCACCGAGCAGGACCTGCCGCCCAAGGGCGACAAGGGCCAGTACGAGGGGCGCGTCTACTACGGCGAGAAGACGAACCAGTACTCGATCGTCGGCGGTCCGCAGAAGGAGCTCGACTACGCGGACGACAAGGGCGAGAAGACGTACACCTACAAGGGCAAGAGCGGCGTCAACCTCGCCAACCCGGTCAACCGCGCCGCGTACGCGGTGAACTTCAACGAACCGCAGATCCTCTACTCCGGGGCGATCGGCGAGGGTTCGCGGATCCTGTACAACCGGACGCCCAAGGAGCGGGTCGAGGCCGTCGCGCCCTGGCTGACGATCGACGGCGATCCGTATCCGGCGGTCGTCAACGGCCGGATCAAGTGGATCATCGACGCCTACACGACGTCGGACAACTACCCGTACTCCTCGCGCACGACCCTGGGCGACACCACGGAGGACTCGCTGACGGACGGCCAGCGCGCCGTCGTCGCCCGGCAGAACCGCGTCAACTACATCCGCAACTCGGTGAAGGCCACGGTGGACGCGTACACCGGCAAGGTCGACATGTACCAGTGGGACAAGAAGGACCCGGTGCTCAAGACCTGGATGAAGGCGTTCCCCGACACGGTCAAGCCGAAGAGCGCCATCGGCAACGACCTGATGGACCATCTCCGGTATCCGCAGGACCTGTTCAAGGTGCAGCGCGAACTGCTGACGCGCTACCACGTCACGTCGCCGTCGCAGTTCTACAGCGGCAGTGAGCGGTGGCAGATCCCGGACGACCCGACGCACAAGGGCAACGCGGTGCCGCCGTACTACCTGAGTCTTCAGATGCCGGACGCGAAGAAGCAGACGTTCTCGCTGACGACCACGTTCAACCCCAACAAACGCGAGACGCTCGGTGCGTTCATGGCGATCGACGCGGATCCGCGCAGCTCGGGGTACGGCAAGATCAAGATGCTGCGGCTGCCGTCCAACACGACGGTGTCCGGGCCGTCGCAGGTGCAGAGCAAGTTCAACTCCGATCCCAGCATCGCCGAGTCGCTCAACCTCCTGAAGCGAGGCGACTCCGAGATCGAGTACGGCAACCTGCTGACGGTGCCACTGGAGGGCGGCCTGCTCTACGTCGAGCCGGTGTACGTGCGCGGTGCGGGCACCAACTACCCGCGCATGCGCAAGGTTCTGGTCACGTACGGCGAGCGCATCGCCTTCGAGGACACTCTCGGCCAGGCCCTCGACAAGGTCTTCGACGCCAAGGGTGAGTCCGGCGGCACGGGCCCGGGCGAGCAGCCCGAGGAGCCGCCGTCGTCCGGCAACGCCTCGGTGCGTGAGGCACTGAAGAACGTTCAGGACGCCTACGACGCGGGCCAGGACGCGCTGGAGAAGGGCGACTGGAAGGCGTACGGCAAGGCGCAGGACGACCTCAAGGACGCCATCAAGGAGGCGCAGGACGCCGAGAAGGACGCCGAAAAGGGCGCGAAGAAGCAGTAGTTGAGGCCCGGCGGCGGTGCCCCGATGGGGGGCCGCCGCCCGGGTGCGGAGCACCCCGCGCCGTGGTGTAGGGTTGTCGAACAACGGCGCGGGGTGGAGCAGCTCGGTAGCTCGCTGGGCTCATAACCCAGAGGTCGCAGGTTCAAATCCTGTCCCCGCTACTGAAGTCGAAGGGCCCGGATCCTCAAGGATCCGGGCCCTTCGCATGTGTCAACGCGTCACACCTCAAACCCCTTTCGTGGGCGGCGGTTTGAGGTGTCTCTCTGTCGGGAAGTCGACAAACCTCTGAAGTGACCTCACTCGGTGGTGGTATACCAGGTGTACGTGGGTTGCGGGTGGTGCGAACATGGGGTTCATGGGGGACAAGGTGAGGCTGGAGGCTCCGCCGGGTGCCGGCACAGGCCAGGCCGGTGTTGACAACAGGGGCGAAGAGGCAGAAGACGTCGGCGCGTTGAGCGTGCTCGGCGCCCGGCTGCTGCGCCACGGCGACCTCGACGGCGCGGAGGCGCCGCTGCGTGCCGCCACTGCGGCCGGCGACCGTGCCGCGGCCAACAACCTGGGGGTTCTGCTCCACCAGCGAGGGTGCGACGACGAAGCGGCCGGCTGGTGGCGCGTCGCCGCCGTCGCGGGTTCGGCTCCGGCGGCCCACGCGCTCGGGAGGCACCACCGCGAGCGCGGCGACGAGGCCGCGGCGCACTACTGGCTGCTCCACGCCGCCGAGTGCGGGCACGCACTGGGCGCGTACGCCCTGGCGGACCTGCTCGACCACCGTGGTGAGGACGGCGCGGAGGCCTGGTTCCGCGCTGCCGCCGAGCAGGGGCACCGTG
Organism: Streptomyces winkii; assembly: GCF_032248595.1. NCBI lineage: Bacteria > Bacillati > Actinomycetota > Actinomycetes > Kitasatosporales > Streptomycetaceae > Streptomyces > Streptomyces winkii. Next base: position 723,582 of record NZ_JASTTH010000001.1, read on the forward strand.
AGGCGGCCTATCGCCTGGCGCAGATCATCAGCGGGCGGGCGGGCGACGTCACCACCGAGGGGGAGGCACGGGAGGAGGCTCTCGATGCCGTCGTACACGAGGCGGAGCAGTGGTACAGGCAGGCGGCCGCCCGCGGTCACCGCCGCGCCGCGCTCCGGCTCGGCGCGATCCTGGAGCGCCGCGGTGAGCTGAAGGAGGCCGGGCGCTGGTATCTCACCTCCGCGAAGGAGGGCGAGCCGCGCGCCGCTTGCGCGCTGGGCTTCCTGCTCCGTGACGCGGGCGACGAGGAGAACGCCGCGCTCTGGTGGCGCCGTGCGGCCGAGGACGGCGACGGCAACGCCGCGAACGCGCTGGGCGCCCTCCACGCCGACCGCGGGGAGCGCCAGTCCGCCGAGCGCTGGTACCGGGTGGCGCTCGAAGCGGGCTGCGACAACGGTGCGTTCAACCTCGGGCTGCTGTGCGCGGCCCAGGGGCGGACGGCCCAGGCAGAGCAGTGGTACCGCCGTGCCGCGTACGCCGGTCACCGCGAGGCGGCCAACGCGCTCGCCGTGCTGCTGCTCCAGCGCGGCGACGCCGACGGCGCCGAGCCCTGGTTCTCCAAGGCGGCGGAGGCGGGCAGCATCGACGCCGCGTTCAACCTGGGCATCCTGCACGTGGGCCGCGGCGATAACCGTACGGCCCGGGTCTGGTATGCGCGGGCGGCGGCAGCGGGGCACGCGGAGGCCGCGCTGCAAGTGGGCATCGCGCTGCTGACGGAGGACGACGAGCAGGGGGCGGAGCGTCAGCTGCGCTGCGCGGCCGGCGGCGGAAGCGTCGAGGGTGCGTTCCGGCTGGCCGTGCTCCTGGAGCGGCGCACGCCGCAGGAGTCCGACGGTACGGGCTCGGCGCCTGTGAGCGGCCGCGAGGAGCACGAGGAGTGGTACGAGCGCGCGGCCGAGCACGGCCACCGTCGTGCGCAGGTACGGCTGGGCATGTGCCTGGCGGCCCGCGGCGAGATCGTCGACGCGGCCCGCTGGTACCGCGCGGCGGCCGAGGCCGGAAGCCCCAACGGGGCTTTCAACCTCGGGCTGTTGCTGGCCCGTGAGGGCAGCGAGCCGGAGGCGGCGCTGTGGTGGACCCGTGCCGCGGAGGCGGGGCACGGTCGCGCGGCTCTGCGTCTCGCGCTCCTGAGCGCGCGCCGCGGCGAGCTCGAGACCGGGCAGCGCTGGTGCGCGAAGGCGGTCGAGCTCGGCCCGGCCGAGGTGGCCGCGCGGGCGGCCAAGCTGCGCGACGCGCTGCGCTCGGAGCTCACGGCCTGACGGTCCGCGGCCGACGTCGATCACGCTGTCCTGCCGGGCCCGATGCGTTCGCGCACCGGGCCCGGCAGGGCGGTCCGGAAGCGATTTGCGCTGGTCGTCGACGCAGGGTTAGAGTTACGGAACACGGCGCGGGGTGGAGCAGCTCGGTAGCTCGCTGGGCTCATAACCCAGAGGTCGCAGGTTCAAATCCTGTCCCCGCTACTGAAGTCGAAGGGCCCGGATCCTCAAGGATCCGGGCCCTTCGCATGTGTACGGACGGCATGCCTACGGACCGCAGGTCAAGCCAGGGGAGCGGCGGGACGATCAGGCGGGCGGCCTCAGTGGGCTCACTCGGCCGCGCACTGCGGGCAGGTGCCCCGGTAGGTGATCGTCGCGTCCGAGATCGTGAAGCCGTAACGCTCGGTCTCGGGAAGTCCGGCCAGCGGATCGCCGGAGGGGTGCACGTCGCGGATCGTGCCGCACCGCGAGCAGACCAAGTGCTGATGTGTGTGGCGGGCGTTGGGGTCGTACCGCTTGGCGCGGCCGTCCGTGCTGACCTCGATCACCTCGCCGATGGAGACGAGTTCGCTCAGCGTGTTGTAGACGGTGGCGCGCGCGATCTCCGGCAGCAGCGCAGCCGCACGCGCGTGCACCTCGTCGGCCGTGTAATGCACGTGATCGCCGTCGAGCACTTCGGCGACGACTCGCCGCTGTGCGGTGAGCCGCCAGCCACGGTTCCGGAGCCGCTCCAGCAGGTCGCTCATACGTCAACCCTAGCAGTGCGGGGGTCCGGGAAAAGAACCCGTATGGACTTCGTCCTCTTCTTGACTTAGACAATGTCCAATGTAGGATCGCGGACAAGCTCACCCAGCGCAGGAAAGCAGGAGGAGTACGTGACGGTGCAGGACAAGACCACCGGTCCGCTGACCACGGAAGCGGGCGCCCCGGTCGCGGACAACCAGCAGAGCCAGACCGCAGGGCCCGGCGGGCCGACCTTGATCCAGGACCAGCTCCTGCTGGAGAAGCTGGCGCACTTCAACCGCGAGCGCATCCCGGAGCGCATCGTCCACGCCCGCGGCGCCGGCGCCTACGGCACCTTCACCGTGACCGCCGACGTGACGCGGTACACGAGGGCGAAGTTCCTCTCCGAGGTCGGCAAGCAGACGGAGACCTTCCTCCGCTTCTCCACGGTGGCCGGCAACCTGGGCGCCCCGGACGCCGTCCGCGACCCGCGCGGCTTCGCGCTGAAGTTCTACACCGAGGAGGGCAATTACGACCTCGTCGGCAACAACACCCCGGTCTTCTTCATCCGGGACGCCATCAAGTTCCCCGACTTCATCCACACTCAGAAGCGCGACCCGTACACGGGCTCGCAGGAGGCGGACAACGTCTGGGACTTCTGGGGGCTCTCGCCGGAGTCGACGCACCAGGTGACCTGGCTGCTGGGCGATCGCGGGATCCCCGCCTCGTACCGTCACATGAACGGCTACGGCTCCCACACCTTCCAGTGGAACAACGCCGACGGCGAGGTCTTCTGGGTCAAGTACCACTTCAAGACCGACCAGGGCATCAAATGCCTCACCAACGAGGAGGCCGAGCTGCTGGCGGGCAAGGACCCGGACAGCCACCAGCGGGATCTTCGTGAGTCCATCGAGCGCGGGGACTACCCGAGCTGGACGGTGCAGGTGCAGATCATGCCCGCCGCGGACGCGCCGAACTACCGCTTCAACCCGTTCGACCTGACGAAGGTCTGGCCGCACGACGACTACCCGCCGATCGAGATCGGGAGGCTGGAGCTCAACCGCAATCCCGAGAACATCTTCGCCGAGGTCGAGCAGTCCATCTTCTCGCCGCACCACTTCGTGCCCGGCATCGGCCCGTCACCGGACAAGATGCTCCAGGGCCGCCTGTTCGCGTACGGCGACGCGCACCGCTACCGCGTCGGCATCAACGGCGACCACCTGCCGGTGAACCGCCCGCACGCCACGACCGCCAACACCCACGGCCGTGACGGCGTGATGTACGACGGCCGGCACGGAGGTGCGAAGAACTACGAGCCCAACAGCTTCGACGAGGCGAAGGAGACCGGCGAGCCGCTGTGGGAGCCGGTCGCGGTCTCGGGTGTGACGGGCGATCACGTGACCCCGTCGCACGCCGAGGACGACGACTTCGTCCAGGCGGGCAACCTCTACCGCCTGATGCCGGAGGACGCGAAGCAGCGTCTGATCGACACCGCCGCCGGGTTCATCGCGAAGGTCTCGCGCGACGACATCGCGCAGCGCGCGATCGAGAACTTCCGCAAGGCGGACGAGGACTACGGCAAGCGACTGGAGGCCGCGGTACAGGCCCTGCGCGGCTGATCGGAAGCTCGCCGTAAGAACCCGGAGGGACCGTGCCGTCGCGCGGTCCCTCCGGTGTTGCCCGTGTCCCTTCCCGTGCGGGTCGTCGTGCTTGTGAGTGCCTGTGCGGCCGGGTGCGCGGATCGGTGCCGCGCCCGGCTCACACCCCGACGGCTCCTACGGCCTCGGCTCGTCCGGTCCAGCAGCGCACGATGTCCCGTACGGACACGACGCCTACGGGCTCCTGCGCGCGGAGCACGATCAAGTGGCGGAATCCGCCGCGGGTCATGGCCTCGGACGCCTGGTCCAGCGTCCACTCCTCGGCCGCGAAGACGACGTCGTTGGTGGTGTGGGACTGGGCCGTCTCCTGGTCCGGATCCTGGCCCGCGCCGAGGGAGTTGAGGATGTCGCGCTCGGTCAGGATGCCGAGCCCGCTGGTGTCGGGGTCGAAGACCACGGCTGCGCCGACCCGCCGGGCCGACATCAGCGCGGCGGCCTGGCGGAGTGTGTGGGCGGGACCGATGGTGAGTACGACCGTGGTCATTGCGTCTCGGACGAGGGTGGGCATGTGCGTGGTCCACCTCCTTGGAGAAACCTCTCCCCTTCGAGAAGAGATTCACAAGGTCACAAGCTTTCGGAGTCTCATGTTCACATGGCTCCGGGACCACAACAAGAGCACGTACGCGGACGTACACGGACGGGATCGCGCGCTGAGGGAGCGCGGAGTGCGCGGCTACGCCGTCAGATAGGTGAGCACCTCTTCGTGCACCACGCCGTTGGAGGCCAGGGCGCTTCCGCTGTGCGGGCCGTCCCTGCCGTCGAGGCCGGTGAACATGCCGCCGGCCTCCTGCACGATGATCGCGGGAGCCGCCATGTCCCAGAGCGACAGCTCGGGTTCGGCGCACGCGTCCACCGAGCCCTCGGCGACCATCATGTACGGCCAGAAGTCCCCGTAGCCCCGCGTGCGCCAGCAGTCACGGGTCAGTTCGAGGAAGCCGGGGAGCATTCCGCGCTCCTCCCAGCCGTGCAGCGAGGAGTACGCGAACGACGCGTTCCGCACGGCCTCGATCCCCGAGACGTGGAGGCGGGTGGCCTGCGAGAGGCTGCGGCCCGTGTAGGCGCCGCCGCCCTTCGCCGCCCACCAGCGCCGGTTGAGCGCCGGAGCGGAGACGAGCCCGACCACGGGCTGGTCGCCCCCCTCGCCGAGCTCGGTCAGCGCGATCAGGGTGGCCCACACCGGGACGCCGCGGACGTAGTTCTTCGTGCCGTCGATCGGATCGATGATCCACCGGCGCGAACCGTGCCCCTCCGTGCCGAACTCCTCGCCCAGCACGGCGTCGCGCGGACGCGTGCGCTTGAGCGAGGTACGGATCAGCTCCTCGGCAGCCTTGTCGGCCTCGCTCACCGGGGTCAGGTCAGGCTTCGTCTCGACCTTGAGGTCGAGGGCCTTGTACCGCTCCATGGTGGCGGCGTCGGCGGCGTCGGCCAGTACGTGGGCGAGACGCAGATCATCGTGGTAGTCCGGCATGTGTGAACAGTATCGACCTGCCGGATAGGCAGCCACAGGGCAGTGCCACCGGGACGCCATGCGAGTGCCGCCCATTCGCCCCGGCGGAGGGCGGCCGCGCGGTCCGGGGGAGGCCGGCACAGCGGGCTGCGGGCGCCTGACGGGCGTCTTCGACGGGAGTCCGCACGCTGTCTTGACAGGACTTGGCGACGCGTCAATTCTGTCCCGCACCCCAGCCGCCGGGTTCGGAGGCACGATGCCTACTGCACGCGAGACATTGCTGGAAGCCGCGCACACGGCCGTCGGCACACAGCCGTGGACAGGAGTGCGGATGGTGGACGTCGCCACCGCCGCCGGAGTGTCCCGGCAGACGCTCTATAACGAGTTCGGCACGAAGGAAGGGCTCGGTGCCGCGCTGGTCGACCGCCTGGTCGACGGCTTCGTCGACGGTGCCGTACGGGCGGCGGCGGAAGGCGGCGGGGGAGGCGCGGACCCGGCGGCCTCCTGCGCGGCCGCGGCCGCGTGGATGCTGCGCACCGCTCGCGACGAACCCATCGTGCGTGCCGCGCTCACGGGATGCTGGGGCGCCCGGATGCCGCTGCCCGCGCCCACGGCGACCCCCACCGCGACCGGCACTGCCCCCGGTTCGGAGAACGGCGCCGGAACTGTCGTGAGTCATGAGGGGCCGCCCGTCGCCCTGCGCCTGACGCAGCCGGGAGCGCTCGCCGCCACGCTGTGCGAGCGCATGATCGACGGACTCTCGCCCAACGGGTCCACGGGCAAGCTGGGCCTGGCCTGCGAGGCGGGGATGCGGATCGCGCTGTCGTTCGTGGTCGCGCCCCCCGTGGGGCGGCCCGACGAGGAGGCGGTGGGAAAGATCCGGGAGGTCGTACGGGCGCTGCTCGCGGCGCAGCCCGCCGACGCCGCGTCCGGGGCGTACGGGCGAGCGCGCACCGCGTGAAGTACCGGTCCCGGAGCGGGCGTTGGCGTGACCCGTGCGGCGTCGGTTCGTGAACACGTCGACCTGTCGACAGAGCGCGCCGTCAGTGCACGCTCCCCGAGAACTGAAGGCCCACCAGACCCACGACGACGAGTGAGATCGACACCAGCTTCAGCGTCGAGACGACGTCGCCGAGGAACAGCATCCCGTACACGGCTGTGCCCGCGGCCCCGATGCCCGTCCACACCGCGTATGCGGGCCCGACCTCCAGCCGTCTGAGGGAGAGCGTGAGCAGTCCGAAGCTGCCGAGCGCGAAGGCGCAGAACGCGACGGTGGGCCACAGGCGCGTGAAGCCGTGGGAGAGCTTGAGGCAGACGGCGAACCCGGTCTCCAGGAACCCCGCGACGATGACCAGCAGCCACGCTGCCATGTGGATGCCTCCGAGCTTGCGTGCCTGCGTCCCTGCGTGCGGAAGCCTGTGACGCTCCGGGAGCCGTGGGTGCGCCGAGTCCGTGGTTGTGTGCTTCCGCGATTCTGCGATTTCCCGATCCGGGTGATTTGGCGGTTTGGCGATGTCGCGATGCGCGGTTTCCGTGCCGCACTTGCGGGCGATTATGCCCATGGACGGACGGAATGTCCTGGTCAATCCCCCTCGCGCTGCTCCCGCGTCGCCAGCAGCCGGCGCAGCGAGTACAGGCGTTGCGGGTCGGCGTGGCCGTCCGCGACCCACTGGTCGAGGGCGCAGTCCCGCTCGTCGTGGCTGCACGCGCGCGGGCAGCCGGCGGTGCCCGGTTCGAGGTCGGGGAAGGCGCCGATGACCCGCGACGGGTCGACGTGGTGCAGCCCGAAGGAGCGGACGCCCGGGGTGTCGATCACCCAGCTTCCGTCCCCGGGAAGCGGCAGCGCGAGCGCGGACGTGGTCGTGTGGCGGCCCCGTCCGGTCACCGCGTTGACGTGGCCCGTGGTGCGCTGGCGCTCCTCCGGCACGAGGGCGTTGACGAGGGTGGTCTTGCCGACGCCGCTGTGGCCGACGAAGACGGTGATCCGTCCGTACAGCGACTCCCGTACGCGCTCCGCCGCCTCGCCGTCGGCCAGTTCGGCGCGGTTGGTCACGGCGTGGCGCACCCCGAGCGGCGTGTACTTCTCCAACAGCGGCTCGGCGGGGGCGAGATCGGACTTGGTCAGTACGAGCAGCGGCTCCAGCCCCGCGTCGTACGCGGCGACCAGACAGCGGTCGATCAGCCGCGGCCGGGGCTCCGGATCGGCGAGGGCGGTGACGATGGCGAGCTGGTCGGCGTTGGCGACGACGACGCGTTCGTACGGGTCGTTGTCGTCGGCCGTGCGCCGCAGCACCGAAGTGCGCTCCTCGACGCGGACGATGCGCGCGAGCGTGTCCTTCGCGCCCGACAGATCACCGACGAGGCCCACCTGGTCGCCGACGACCACGCCCTTGCGGCCGAGTTCGCGCGCCTTCATCGCGGTGACGATGCGGTCCTCGACGAGGCAGGTGATCCGGCCGCGGTCGACGGTGAGCACCATGCCCTGCGCCGCGTCCTCGTGCTTGGGGCGGTTGTGCGTGCGCGGACGGCTGCCCTTGCGGTTGGGACGTACGCGGATGTCGTCCTCGTCGGTGTGCTTGCCGTAACGGCGCATCGCCAGGACCCGCCCTCAGGCGCTCTCTCCGACGCGCGTGCCGCCGTTCACCCGCGGAGCGGCCGGGGCCGCCACGCCCAGCATCCGGGCCCACATCTCGTCGAAGCCGGGGAGCGTCTTGCCGGTCGTGGCGATGTTCTCGACCTGTACGCCGTCGACGACCAAGCCGAGGACGGCGCCGGCCGTGGCCAGGCGGTGGTCGTCGTACGTGTGGAAGACGCCGCCGTGCAGCGGGCGCGGGCGGATGCGCAGGCCGTCCTCGGTCTCGGTGACGTCGCCGCCGAGACCGTTGATCTCCTTGGTGAGCGCGGCGAGGCGGTCGGTCTCGTGCAGCCGCAGATGGCCCACGCCGCGCAGCACCGACTCCGACTCGGCCAGGGCGGCGACGGCCGCGATGCCGGGGGTCAGCTCGCCGACGTCGCTCAGGTCGACGTCGAGCCCGTGGACGCGGCCGCTTCCGGTCAACGTCAGCCCGCGCTCGTCCAGTTCGCAGGAGCCGCCCATCTCGGTGAGGATTCCGCGCAGCGCGTCGCCGGGCTGGGTGGTGTGCTCGGGCCAGTCGGGGACGGTGACCCGCCCGCCGGTGATCAGCGCCGCCGCCAGGAAGGGCTGGGCGTTGGAGAGGTCCGGCTCGACGACCAGGTCCCGGCCGAGGAGGGCGCCGGGGGTGACCCGCCAGACGTCGGGCTCGCCGCCGTCCTCCGGCGCGTCGACCTGCGCTCCGGCCTTGCGCAGCATGTCGATCGTCATGCGGATGTGCGGTGCCGAGGGCAGGGTGGCGCCGGTGTGACGCACCTCGACGCCCTGGTTGAAGCGCGGGCCGGACAGCAGCAGTGCGCTGACGAACTGGCTGGACGCCGACGCGTCGACATCGACGGCGCCGCCGGCGAGCGAACCGCCGCCGTGCACCGTCATCGGCAGGCGCCCGCGGCCGTCGTCGTCGATGCGGGCGCCCAGGGCGCGCAGCGCGTCGATGACGCCGTGCAGCGGACGTTCGTACGAGCGCGGATCGCCGTCGAAGTGCACCGGCCCGTCCGCGAGGGCGGCGACGGGCGGAAGGAAGCGCATCACGGTGCCCGCGTTGCCGACGTCGACCGTGGCGGGGCCCTGCAGCCCGGCCGGGATGACGCGCCAGAACTCGCCCTCGCCGTCCGGGTCGACGCCCTCCTCGACGTGCACGCCGAGCGCGCGCATCGCGTCCGCCATCAGCAGGGTGTCCCGCGAGCGCAGCGGGCGGCGCAGGCATCCCGTGTCCGCGGACAGCGCGGCGAGCACGAGACCGCGGTTGGTGACCGACTTCGAGCCGGGCACGGCCACCGTCGCGTCGACGGGCCGGTGTGCGGACGGCGCGGACCACAGGGCGGAGGCGGTTTGCTCGGTCATGACTTTCACCTTAGTCGCTCGCCGGGTGCGCCGACCTCGGCGGATTGCCGCACGGGAGCGGCCTGCGACGGGCGCGCCGCTGCCCCGCACGGAGCCGCCCGGGGCTGCTCACGCCCCCGGCGGCCGCACTCTCACCAGCCGAGGAGCCACCGGCCGCCGCCGGTCAGCGAGCACAGCGAGACCGCGTGGAAGAGCAGCAGCCAGATCAGCGCGGGCACGCGCGTGAGCCGCGAGAGCTGGTCCGCGTCCGAGTCGGGCGCACCGCCGCGGCGCCGCTTCCCCTGGAGCTCGAAGACCGGCCGTACGCCGCCCAGCAGCAGGAACCAGACCACGACGTACGCGAACGCCGCCTGCACCTGCGCCTCCGTCAGCCAGGAGACGAGGACGAAGGCGCCGCCGGTGAGGAAGACGGTGAGCACGCCGTAGGCGTTGCGGATCATCGCGAGCATCGCCAGCAGCAGCGCCGTGGCGCTCCACAGGAGGAGCGTTATGTGGTTCGCCGCGAGCAGCCACGCACCGCCGAGGCCCAGCAGGGAGGGCGCGGTGTAGCCCGCGGCGGCGGTGAGGACCATGCCGAAGCCGGTCGGCTTGCCGCGGGAGAGGGTGAGGCCGGAGGTGTCGGAGTGGAGCCGGATGCCCTGGAGTTGACGTCCGGACAGCAGGGCGATCAGGCCGTGCCCGCCTTCGTGTGCGATCGTCACCGCGTTCCGTGACAACCGCCACACGCCGTGCGGCACGACGGCCGCGAGGGCTATCACGGCGGTCGTGAGGACCAGCCACTGGCTCGGATCCGGCTGCGTGCCGAAGACCCGGTCCCAGAGACCGGCGATGCTCGTCGTGTCCATGCTCTCCTTCGTCCTCCCCGGCCCCGGGCGTGCGCTGCCTCGCACGCCTTCTCCTCGGCTTCTCCCTGAGCGGAATGCGCTTCTCCCCTGAACGCGGGGCGCTCCATATCAGTGCCGTGGCAGTGTGGCACTTATGTGCGGACGCTATGCAGCAAGCCGGAGACCCGAGGACCTGGCCACGCTCTTCGGCGTGGAGTTGTGGGAACCCCGGGAGACACTCGCGCCCGACTGGAACGTCGCTCCGACCAAGGAGGTGCACGCGGTTCTGGACCGCCCGCTGAAGGGCTCGAACGACCCGCGGCCCGTACGGCAGTTGCGGACCCTGACGTGGGGGCTCGTACCGAGCTGGGCCCAGTCGCCGGACATGGGCGCCAAGATGATCAACGCGAGGGCCGAGACGGTGCACGAGAAGCCGGCCTACCGGCGGCCTTTCGCCGCCCGCCGGTGCCTGCTCCCGGCGGACGGCTACTTCGAGTGGGTCACGGCGAAGGGCGAACTCCAGCTGGAGCAGGAGGGGAAGAGGAAGCGGCCGCGCAAGCAGCCGTACTTCGTGACGCCGGCGGACGGCTCGGTGATGGCCATGGCCGGTCTGTACGAGTTCTGGCGCGACGGGACGCTGCCGGACGACCACCCGAGGGCGTGGTGGACGACCTGCACCGTGGTCACCACGGAGGCGGAGACCGCCCCGCTCGTCGGCTCCACGGGTGAGAACGGCCCCAAGTCGCTCGCGGACATCCACCCGCGGATGCCGCTGATGCTGCTGCCGGAGCGCTGGAACGCCTGGCTGAGTCCGGCCCGCCGCCCGCAGGACGACCTGCGCGCGCTGCTGGAGCCGCCGCCTCCCGGGATGATGCGCGCGTACCCGGTGTCCACGGACGTGAGCAACGTACGGAACAACAGCCCCGAACTGGTCAGGGAGCTGACCGGGCCCGAGGTCGGCACGCTGTTCTGACGCGGGCGCCCGTACGGGCCGGACGGGGACGAGGCGGGCAGGATGGCTTTCCATGACCAAGAAGGCCGCAGAGACCGAGAACGCCGCAGGCGCCAGGAACGCCGCAGGAGCCGAGAGCGCGCGGGACGGCGCCGTCGCGAGTACGAGCGGCGAGGCCGAGACCGTGCCCACCTCCGCCGGGGACGCCCGGATCACCTGGCACACCGCCCGCGGGGCGCGATGCGTGCTCGCCCTGGGCCACGGCGCGGGCGGCGGGATCGAGGCGCGGGACCTGAGGGCGCTCGCCGGTGCGCTTCCCGCGACGGGCGTCACGGTCGCGCTCGTCGAGCAGCCGTGGCGCGTGGCCGGAAAGAAGGTCGCGCCCGCGCCCAAGACGCTCGACTCCGCCTGGCGGGAGCTGTGGCCCGCCCTCTGCGCGCCGGGGCTTCCCGTCGTCGCGGGCGGGCGCAGCGCGGGCGCGCGGGTCGCGTGTCGTACGGGCAGGGAGCTGGGCGCGGGTGCGGTGCTCGCTCTGTCGTTCCCGCTGCATCCGCCGGCCAGGCCGGAGAAGTCCCGCGCCGGGGAGCTGACCGGTACGGGGCTGCCGGTGCTGGTCGTGCAGGGGGGACGCGACCCGTTCGGGCGCCCCGCGGAGTTCCCCGAGGGCACGCGGATCGTGGAGGTGCCGAACGGCGACCACGGCTTCGCCGTGCCCAAGCGGGCCGATCCCGGCCAGGAGGACGCGCTGGCCCTGCTCACGGACGCCGTCGCCGGCTGGCTCTCGGGGCTCTCGCTGCCGCCCGCGCCGGAGGCGCCATGACGCGGATCACGGCGGTGACTGGGGGACGCGGGAATGAACACCCGGCGCGGATGTGTTCACGCCACAGTCAGAGTGTCGAGACCAAGGGAGCCGTCGGTATGGGTCCTCTCGCTTGCCCGCAGCGTCCGAAGGCCGTTGACCTGGACTGGGCCACGGTCGCGCTTGCAGGCGGGACGAGCAACGGGGCGGCGCGCGGAATGGAACGTCGTCTATTCTCCGATTCGGGCGGGTCCGCGACCGGGCTCGCCGGAGCATCGGAGGAGGTGGTTCCGGTCACCGGGACCGAAGACGGCGGGAACGCCGGGCAGGAGACCGAGGCGGAGCGCAGCGCCCGCTTCGAGCGGGACGCGCTGAACTACCTCGACCAGATGTACTCGGCGGCCCTGCGCATGACGCGTAACCCGGCAGACGCCGAGGACCTGGTGCAGGAGATGTACGCGAAGGCGTACGCCTCGTTCCACCAGTTCCGGGAAGGCACGAACCTCAAGGCGTGGCTGTACCGGATCCTCACCAACACGTTCATCAACTCCTACCGGAAGAAGCAGCGCGAGCCCCAGCGCAGCGCTGCCGAGGACATCGAGGACTGGCAGCTCGCGCGTGCCGAGTCGCACATGTCGACCGGGCTGCGCTCCGCCGAGGCGCAGGCTCTCGACCACCTGCCGGACTCCGATGTGAAGGAGGCCCTTCAGGCCATCCCGGAGGAGTTCCGCATCGCGGTGTATCTCGCGGACGTCGAGGGGTTCGCGTACAAGGAGATCGCCGACATCATGGGGACACCGATCGGCACGGTCATGTCCCGGCTGCACCGCGGCCGGCGGCAGCTTCGCGGCATGCTGGAGGACTACGCGCGTGACCGGGGCCTCGTTCCTGCCGGAGCCGCGCAGTCGCACGACGGGAAAGGCTCGGGCTCATGAGTTGCGGAGAGCCGCACGAGACGGACTGCTCCGAGGTGCTGGACCACCTCTACGAGTACCTGGACCGGGAGATGCCGGACAGTGACTGCGAGAAGTTCAAGGAGCACTTCGAGGAGTGCTCGCCCTGCCTGGAGAAGTACGGCCTCGAGCAGGAGGTCAAGAAGCTCGTCAAGCGCTGCTGCGGCCATGACGACGTGCCGTCCGACCTGCGCTCGAAGGTGATGGGCAGGATCGAGCTGATCCGCGAGGCCGAGGCCGCGGGCACCGAGGTACCGGGCGCGCAGGAGCCGGAGGCCGAGCCGTCGGCGTCGCGGCGCGGGTCCGCCCCCGGGCGCAAGAAGTACGCCTGACAGAAGTACGTCTGACGAGGGCGGGAACGGACGCGGGGGCGAAAGCGGGGTGCGTGCACGCACAGCGGCGTGCACTGCACCGCACGCCGTGCCGACTGCCCTTGCCGGTACGGGAGTTGGGCGCCGCGCTGCCCCGACTTTCAATTCCGTCTCACTCGAACGCGTGAGAACTTCCCGTCCCGTGCGGACCATTGAGCCGTTGAGGCCCCACTGGAGCCCCAGCCGTCCTATTCTCCCCTTCCAGCGTGGTACGGGGAGGAGTTTCCGATGCGTGCAGGGCGAGCAGGCCTGCCGTGGGCGGCCCGTGGGCTCATCGCGGTCGCGGCGTCGGGCGCGCTGTGCTGTGCGGCCCCCGCGCTGCTGAACCTTCCCCGCCTCGAATGGGGCGTCCTGCTGCCGCTCGCCGCGCTCTACGCGATCTGCGAATTCGCCCCGCGCTGCCCGCTGATGGGCCACAAGGTCCCGGGCAACATGGGCGCCTTCTTCCCCGTACTGCTGACAGGCGCCTTTCTTCTTCCGCCCGCGGCGGCCGCCCTCGTGCCGCTTCCGGGGGCGCTGATCGGACGTGTCGAGCCGCGGCACGCGGGGGCCCGCCGTGTGTGGCACGCGGCCCAACTGGGCCTCGCCGCCTGGGCGTCCGCGCAGATCTGCGTGCTGCTGGGCGTCGGTCTCTCCGGCCCGGCGCCCGGTGCGGCGCACATCGCGGCGGGTTTCCCGGACGTGCTGTGGGGCGCGGGCGCCGCCGCGCTCACCATGTGTGCGGTGGTCACCCTGCTCGACGGCGCCGTCCTCGTCGCCGCGGAGAGGTGTGCGCTGCGCTCGGCATGGCGCGGCCAGTTCCAGCGGGCGGTGGCGCCCCATCTGCTGCACGGATTCGTCGGGTTGATGATGGCCGTGCTGTGGCGCAGCCCGTACGGACCGGCCGCGGCCTTCTTCGTACTGCTGCCGATGTACATCTGCTGCTGGGTGTTCGCGCAGTACCACCGCGAACGCGGCGCGCACCAGGCCACGATCCGCGCGCTCGTGCAGGCCGTCGACATCAAGGACCGCTACACGCGCGGCCACAGCGAACGGGTCGGCCGCGCGTCGGTCCTGATAGCGCGCGAACTCGGCATGGACGACGAGCGGACCGAGGCGCTGCGCTTCGCGGGCATCCTGCACGACGTCGGCAAACTCGGCGTGCCCACCCGGCTGTTGCGCAAGGACGGACCGCTCACGCCCGAGGAGCGGCAGGTCATCGAACTGCATCCGGAGTACGGGCACGAGATGGTCCGGGGCATCGGCTTCCTCGGCGAGGCGCGCGCGGCGATCCTGCACCACCATGAGCGGCTGGACGGCAGCGGCTATCCGTACGGGCTCTCCGGCGACGAAATCCCCGAGTTCGCAAGGGTGGTGGCGGTCGCCGACGCCTTCGACGCGATGACGTCCACGCGCAGCTACCGCAGCGCACGGTCGGTGGGGACGGCGGTGGCCGAGCTGAAACGGTGCGCCGGCTCGCAGTTCGACCCGCGGATGGTGTGGGCGCTGGCCCGGGCCCTTGAGCGGCAGGAGTGGTCGCCCGCCGTCACGGCGGACCGTCCGGGCGGAAACGTACCGGCAGGCGGAAACGTACCGGCGGCGCGCGAGCGCGGTGAGGTGGGCGACGGCCTTCAGGTCACCGAGCTCACCGATGGCGCCGAGGCCGCCCATGCCGCCAACGGCGCAGGCAGCGCCGCCGGTTCGGCTCTCACCGCCGAGCAGGCGGGCGCGGGGCGGCGCCCGTCATGAGGTACGTCATCGCGGCGAGCCGCGTCGCGGCGGTCCTCCTGGCCTGTGTGGCGCTGGGCTTCACGGCGTGGCGCGGGCTCGAACAGCCCTGGGTGGCGCTGGCGTTCGCGGCCGTCATCGCGGTCGGCGAGTCCGCGCGCGTGCAACTGCCCGGCCACGGTCACGACGGCCGCGCCCCGACGAGCGCGCCCCTGGGCGCCGCGGGCGCCCTCGGCTACGCGCTCCTCGGCGAGGTCGCCGGACGGAACACCTCGCACGGAGCGCTTCAGGTCGTCGCCGTCGTGGTCGTCGCGGCGCTGGCCGGGAACGCGCCCCGCGCGATGAGCAGCGGCCCGTCCCTCGAACTCGACGACGCGATACGAGGGCTGCTCGCCATCGGATTCGCCGCCACCTGCTTCCAACCCCTCTACACCTCCGGCGCGTTGGCGCACTGGGTGGGGCCCGGACCGTACTACGCGCTCTGCCTGCTCGCCGTCACACTGCTGACCGGTCTGTGTGACGTGGTGCTGGCGGCCGTCTTCGCAGCGGGCGGCACCGGCAGGCCTGTCGGGCCGCTGCTGCGCGGTCAGCTGCGCGCACGCATCGGCATAGCGCCGGCGATCGGCGCGACGGGCGCGGTGATCGCGCTCGCCGTCGCCGTCGCCGGGCTGTGGGCGCTGCCCGTCTTCTGCGTGCCGCTGCTGCTCACGCAGTTCTCCTTCCGCCGCTACGCCTCCGTACGTGCGACGTACCGGCAGACCATCGCCTCGCTCGCGCGCTCCACCGAAGTGGCCGGTTACACCCCGCACGGACACGCGCGCAGGGTCGCCGAGCTGAGCTGTGCGGTCGGGCGCGAGCTGGGGCTGACCGATCCCGAACTCACCGTGCTGGAGTACGCGGCGCTGATGCACGACATCGGTCAGCTCTCCCTCGTGGATCCGGTGGCCTCGGGTGCCACCGAAGCGCTCGATACCGAGCAGCAGCGCCGGATCGCACTGCTGGGCGGCGCGGTGGTGCGTCAGACGGGCGTGGCCTCCGAAGTCGCCGTGGTGGTGGAGCGGCAGGCCGAGCCCTTCCGTGAGCAGCCACTCACGGCCCGTATCGTGCGCGCGGTCAACGCGTACGACGACATGGTCGCCGGGAAGGCTTCCATGGAGCGGTCGTTGCGGGCGCTGGAGCGGCTCAGGCTGGGGTCCGCGCGCGACTTCGAACCACGCGTCGTGGAGGCCCTGTCACGCGTGGTGTCGCGCGGGACGACGGGGTGAGCCCGGGTAGTGAGCAGGCCCCCGCGCGGGCATGGTTGGATGCGAGAGGGGAACCCCGAACGGGGCGGAGCCCGTGCTCACACGGGGCGCGGGCGGCCGGACGACAAGGCGCCGGAAGCAGGAGCGAGCGCGAGAGCAGCCGAGCAACAGGCGGGAATCAGGCGGGAACATCGTGAGGATCTTCGGCAGGGTGAGGCACCGTCCCTCCGCCTCGTGGCGGCAGGCGACGGATCGTGCCTTCGCACTCATCGGAGACGGGCGCTACGAGGACGCGGACGAGCTCCTCACGCAGGCCGCGGATCTCGAGCCGTGGCTGTCGGAGTCCTGGTTCAACCTCGCGCTGCTGCACAAGTTCCGGCACGACTGGGAGCAGGCCCGCACCGCCGGTCTGCGCGCCGTCGCGCTGCTGGAGCGGCAGACCGGCGCTCCCGACTGGTGGAACGTCGGCATCGCCGCCACCGCGTTGCAGGACTGGCCGCTTGCCCGGCGCGCCTGGCAGGCGTACGGGCTCCGCGTGCCCGGGCAGTCACAGACGGCAGCGGTCGCCGAGCCGACCGGGATGCAGCTGGGCAGCGCGGCCGTGCGGCTCTCGCCGGAGGGCGAGGCCGAGGTCGTGTGGGGGCGGCGCATCGACCCGGCGCGGGTGGAGATCCAGAGCATCCCGCTGCCGTCCTCGGGGCGCCGCTGGGGCGAGGTCGTGCTGCACGACGGAGTGCCGCACGGCGAACGGACCACGGCCGGCGGCCCGAGCTACCCGGTCTTCGACGAGATCGAGCTGTGGGCGCCCTCGCCCGTACCGACGTGGGTGGTGCTGCTCCAGGCGGCGACGGAGGCCGACCGGGACGCGCTGGAGCGGCTGGCCGCGGACGCCGGCTTCGCCGCCGAGGACTGGTCCTCGTCGGTGCGGCTGCTGTGCCGTACGTGCTCGGAGAGCAGGATGCCCGCGGACGAGGGCGACGGCTCCGCGCACGTCGACCCGCACGACCACAGCTCACCGGGGCATCCCGGGCCCCTGGGCCATATGACCCCCGGTGGGCCGGGCGAACTGTGGGCGCCCGAGCGCGAGTGCGGGCTGGCGGCTCCGGAAGGTCTCGTACGGGGTCTGCTGGACAGCTGGGCCGCGGACAGCCCGGACAGCCGCGAGTGGCGCGATCTCGAAGAGGTCTGCTGAACCCGGAAGAGATCCGCGACCGATGGCGGGCCGTCCGGCCTGCCCTGCCTCCGGCTACGCTGTGGGGCGACGGTTCACGTGGCGAGGAAGGCAAGCGGCGGGATGGCGCGACAGCAGCAGGAGATCAGCGGGGAGTCCGTGGCGGGGGCGGGTGCCACGTCCGGTTCCGGCTTCGTGGACGACACCAGGGACTGCGAGGCGCGCGAGAACGCCCACCGCGAGCGCGGCACCGCGCGTCCCATCACCGTCGTGGGAAACCCGGTGCTGCACAAGGAATGCCGAAACGTCACCTCCTTCGACGACGAACTGGCCGCGCTCATCGACGACATGTTCGCGAGCCAGCGCGCGGCGGAGGGAGTGGGCCTCGCGGCGAACCAGATCGGCGTCGACCTGAAGGTCTTCGTCTACGACTGCGTCGACGACGAGGGCGTGCGGCACGTCGGCTCCGTCTGCAACCCCGTGCTGGACGAACTGCCCGCGGAGCGCCGCAGCCTGGACGACTCCAACGAGGGCTGCCTGTCGGTGCCGGGCGCGTACGAGGCTCTCGCGCGCCCCGACTACGCGGTCGTGCGCGGCCAGGACGCCGAGGGCAAGCCCATCGCCGTCGAGGGCACCGGGTACTTCGCGCGCTGCCTCCAGCACGAGACCGACCACCTCTACGGCTACCTCTACATCGACCGGCTCTCCAAGCGGGAGCGGAAGAGCGCCCTCCGGCAGATGGCCGAGGGCACGCCGCGGTACGAGACGGTGCCCAACGACTGAGCGTGATCAGGGTTTTGAGGTGACTCGCCGTCCGGTGCCCGTGGCACCGGGCGGCGAGTCTCTTTCCGCGCGCGTCCGCGGCACCGCCATTCAGTGGCCAAGTCCATTGGCATTTCCTGGCAGTTGTTGACGCGTTCCCTTTGTCACGACAAGCTCTGGGGTCACTCCCCACACTCCATGGAGGCACCATGCCCCGACGTACGGTCAGGACCGTACTGGCTCTTGTCATGGTCGCGGCAGCTGTTCTCACGGGTTCGGCCGCCGTCGCCGCGGCGGGCCCGGCCGCCGCCGCGGACGGCTGCTTCACCTGGAACCGCGACCTCGCCGAAGGCGCTTCCGGGGACGACGTCAAGGAGCTCCAGGTCCGGGTCTCCGGCTACCCGGCGAGCGGTGAAGTCATCGCCGTCGACGGTGAGTTCGGGCCTGCCACGAAGGGCGCCGTCACCCGCTTCCAGCAGGCGTACGGGTTGAGCGCGAGCGGCAAGGCCGACGCCGCCACGTACAACAAGATCTACGAGTTGCAGGACGACGACTGCTCTCCGGCCCACTTCGACTTCGGCGAGCTGAACAACTGCAACTCCGACTGGAGCGGCGGAGCCGTCGGCGCCGCGGAGGCCAAGTCCAACGCCCTGCGCACCATGTGGAAGCTGGAGGCCCTGCGGCACGCGCTGGGCGACCAGTCGATCCGGGTCACCAGCGGATTCCGGTCCAAGGCGTGCAACGACCAGGTGGGCGGGGCTCCTTCGAGCCGTCATCTCTTCGGCGACGCGGCCGATCTCGGCGCCGGACCGCACTCGCTGTGCACGCTCGCCAAGGAGGCGCGCAACCGTGGCTTCCACGGCATCCTCGGGCCGGGCTACCCGGGTCACGACGACCACACGCATGTGGACCACCGCTCCAGCAAGTACTGGGACGCCCCGGACTGCGGCGTCACCTCCTGAGACCCGGACTCCTGAGGCCCGGACTCATGAGGTCCGGATTTTGAAGGCCCGGTCTCGTGGTCCCGACCGCCTGAGGTCCGTGAACGTCCGTCAACATCAACTCCTGCTTCATTCCAGGAAGGAAACCAACCCCCCATGAACAGAAAGATCGCCCTGCGGGCGGCAGTCGGCGGTTCGGCGATGGCGCTCGCCATCTTCTCCACCGCCTACGTGGCGGACGCCACGACCGCCGAGCCCAAGGACACGGGCGCCCTTGCCAAGATGAGCCACTCCGCGGCGGCGAAGAAGCTCGGCGACGCGGGCATCGGCATCACCTCCAGCGGCGGCTGCTCGGACCGCAACAACTCCAGCTGCACCTCGCTGGACCAGGTCAACTCGGAGACGATCGACGGCGCGGTCACGCTCAAGGGCGCCAGCAAGTGCGACCTGACGGTCACGGGCGGAACGGAGACGGGGCACGCGAGCGGCACGTACAGCCACTGGAACGGCTACAAGCTCGACTTCCACATGACGAGCTGCCTGACCAACTACGTCAAGAACACCTTCACTTCCATCGGTGGAAACAAGTGGAAGTCCGGCTCGGGGAACATCTACTTCGACGAGGGCAACCACTGGGACGTCACGTTCCACAACTGCGGCGGCTGCCTCGACGGCGGCAAGGGCTGAGGCGGGACGCGGCACGCGGGGAGAGAACGAGGGGGCCGCACCGGCAGTGCGGCCCCCTTCCGCGTTCCGTGAGCGGTCGCGGCGGTGGCGGAGCCGGATCAGAACTCGTCGTCAAAGGCGACCGAGCCCTCGACTGCGACCTGGTAGGCCGATGCGCGCCGTTCGAAGAAGTTGGTCAGCTCCTGCACGTTCTGCAACTCCATGAACGAGAACGGGTTGCGGGCCCCGTAGCGGGCCGGGAAGCCCAGCCGGACGAGCCGCTGGTCGGCGACCGCCCGCAGATACTGCTCCATCGATTCGGTGTTCATGCCCGGCAGGCCGTCGCCGCACAGGTCGCGGGCGAACTGGAGCTCCGCCTCCACGGCCTCCTCCAGCATCTCCGTCACCTCCTTCTCCAGTTCCGCGTCGAAGAGTTCCGGCTCCTCCTCGCGGACGGTGTCCACCACGTCGAACGCGAAGGACATGTGCATCGACTCGTCACGGAAGACCCAGTTGGTCCCGGTGGCCAGGCCGTGCAGCAGCCCGCGGGAGCGGAACCAGTAGACGTACGCGAACGCGCCGTAGAAGAAGAGCCCTTCGATGCACGCGGCGAAGCAGATGAGGTTGAGCAGGAAGCGGCGCCTGTCCGAGCGGCTCTCCAGCCGGTCGATCCTCTCGGCGCCCTCGCCCTCGTCGAGCGCGGCCATCCAGCGGAAGCAGAACTGCGCCTTCTCCCTGATGGACGGGATGTTCTCGACGGCCGCGAAGGCCTCCGCCCGTTCGTCCACATCGGGCAGATACGTGTCCAGCAGCGTCAGATAGAACTGGACGTGCACCGCCTCCTCGAAGAGCTGCCGGGAGAGATACAGGCGCGCCTCGGGGGAGTTGATGTGCTTGTAGAGGGAGAGCACGAGATTGTTCGCCACGATCGAGTCACCCGTCGCGAAGAAGGCGACGAGACGGCTGATCATGTGCTGTTCGCCGGGCGTGAGCTTGGCGAGGTCGGCGACGTCGGAGTGGAGGTCGACCTCCTCCACGGTCCAGGTGTTCTTGATGGCGTCGCGGTAGCGGTCGTAGAAGCCGGGGTAGCGCATCGGGCGCAGCGTCAGCTCGAAGCCCGGGTCGAGCAGGTTTCCGGCGGGGCCGCTGTCGGTGTTCTTGGCGCTGGTCATTACTGGCATGCCTCGCAGGACTCGGGGTTCTCCAGGGAGCAGGCGGCCGCCGCCTCGTCCTGTGCGGACGGGCGGGGCCGGGCGCCGGGCACGGCGGAAGCGTCGCCGGGGGCGGCTGAGGCGGCGGCTCCGGCCGACGCGTCCGCGCCGCCGCCCCTGCCCCCGTCCCCGCTGCCCGCCGCGCGCGCGATCCGCGTCGCCGGGCGCGAACGCAGGTAGTACGTGGTCTTGATGCCGCTCTTCCACGCGTACGCGTACATCGAGCTGAGCTTGCCGATCGTCGGCGACGCCATGAACAGGTTCAGCGACTGGCTCTGGTCGAGGTACGGGGTGCGGGCGGCGGCCATGTCGATCAGGGAGCGCTGCGGCAGCTCCCACGCCGTGCGGAAGAGCCCGCGCACCTCCTCCGGGATGCGCTGGAGGTCCTGCACCGAGCCGCTCGACTCGCGCAGCTCCTCGCGGGTGCGCTCGTCCCACAGCCCGAGGCGCTTCAACTCGGCGACCAGATAGGCGTTCACCTGGAGGAACTCGCCGCTGAGCGTCTCCCGCTTGAAGAGGTTGGAGACCTGCGGCTCGATGCACTCGTAGACCCCCGCGATCGCGGCGATGGTGGCCGTCGGCGCGACGGCGAGCAGCAGCGAGTTGCGCATCCCGGTGCGGGAGACGCGGTCGCGCAGCGCCGACCAGCGCTGCGGCCAGGCCGGTTCGGCCCGCGGATAGTGGTCGGGGTGCAGCACGCCGCGCGCCGTACGGGTCTCCTGCCAGGCCGGGAGCGGACCGTGCCGCTCCGCGAGCTGCGCGCTCGTCTCGTACGCGGCCAGCATGATCCGCTCGGAGATTCGGGTGGACAGCTCGCGCGCCGCGGCCGAGTCGAAGGGCAGCCGCATCCGGAAGAAGACGTCCTGGAGGCCCATCACGCCCAGACCGACCGGCCGCCAGCGGGAGTTGGAGCGCTCCGCCTGCTCCGTCGGATAGAAGTTGACGTCCACGACCCGGTCGAGGAACGTCACGGCCGTACGGACGGTGGCGTCCAGGCGCTCCCAGTCCATCCCGCCCGCCTCGTCCAGATGGGCCGCGAGATTGACGGACCCCAGGTTGCACACGGCCGTCTCGCCGTCGTCCGTGACCTCCAGGATCTCCGTGCACAGATTCGACGAGTGGACGATGCGCCCCGGTTCAGCGGTCTGGTTCGCGGTGCGGTTGGAGGTGTCCTTGAACGTCATCCAGCCGTTCCCCGTCTGCGCGAGGGTGCGCATCATGCGCGCGTACAGCCTGCGGGCGGGCACCTTGCGGACGGCGCGGCCTTCCGCCTCGGCCGTGCGGTAAGCGGAGTCGAACTCCTCGCCCCACAGGTCCGCGAGCTGCGGCACGTCGACGGGCGAGAACAGGGACCACTCGGCGTCGGCCTCCACGCGGCGCATGAACTCGTCCGGAATCCAGTGCGCCAGGTTGAGGTTGTGCGTGCGCCGCGCCTCCTCGCCCGTGTTGTCGCGCAGTTCGAGGAACTCCTCGATGTCCGCGTGCCAGGTCTCCAGATAGACGCAGGCGGCGCCCTTGCGCCTGCCGCCCTGGTTCACGGCGGCGACGGAGGAGTCCAGCGTCCGCAGGAACGGCACGATGCCGCCGGAGTGGCCGTTCGTCCCGCGGATCAGCGAACCGCGGGCGCGGATGCGGGAGTAGGGCAGGCCGATGCCTCCCGCGTGCTTGGAAAGGCGCGCCACCTGCTGGTAGCGCTCGTAGATCGAGTCGAGCTCGTCCTTCGGCGAGTCCAGCAGATAGCAGGACGACATCTGGGCATGCCGCGTACCGGAGTTGAAGAGCGTGGGGGAGGAGGGGAGATACGCGAGGGAGCTCGTCAGCGCGTACATCTCCGCGACCTCGCCGGCGGCCTCCGGGGACTCGTCCGCGGCGAGCCCGCAGGCGACGCGGAGCAGGAAGTGCTGCGGGGTCTCGATCACCCGGCGGCTCGTGGGGTGACGCAGCAGATAGCGCGAGTGGACCGTGCGGAGGCCGAAGTACCCGAAGCGGTCGTCCGCTCCGCCGGCGACCGCGGCCTCCACCAGGGCGTCCAGCCGCTGCGCGTGCGCCCGTACGAACGCGGCCGTGCCGTCGGCGATCAGACCCTCGCGGTGCCCCGTGGCGATGGACGAGGAGAAGGACACCACGCCCTCGGCGCCCGCCTCGTCCCGGATGGAGAGCGTGAGCAGGCGCGCCGCGAGCTGCGAGTACGCTGGCTCCTCGCCGATCAGCCCGGCGGCCTCCTCTGCCGCGAGCGCCCTCAACTCGGCCTCGCCCGCGCCCTGTCGGCGTCCGCGGAGAACCGCCGCCGCGACCCGCTCGGCCTCGGTGCCGGGAAGGCCGTCGGTCAGCTCGGTGAGGGTGCGCAGCAGCGCGCCGTGCTCGTCGGGCGAGGCCGCGGAGGCGGCGGCCCGTGGAGGCGCGGACGCGCCGGCTGCTGATGCGGCGGCGGCTGCGGGTGCGGCTGCGGGTGCGATGGTCACGGGATGTGCTCTCCCTCGCTCGGATCAGGTCACCGGCTCACCGTGGGAGCGCACGCGGCGGGCGCGCGAGGGCATGCCGCGTCGAAACGGCGAAACGCACACCCTGCGGCGTCCACCGGCCCAACCCTCGGGACCCGGACGTCATTCGGCACGGCCGGCAGGCACTCGGACTCGCGACGGCGGCTCGCGGCGGCTCCCGGCAGGACCGGGCGGCAGAACAGAGCAGCACATCGCATACCGTTGCGGGACAGTTCCGGATTCACACCGGATTCCCCTGCGCGACAGCGAGCACGAGCATACATCTAGTGGCGAGTTCTGCCAGTCGCCACCACATCTTGTGCCGGGCGAGTCCGATTTCACAGTTCGAGGGCGAACGCGTGGAGCGCGAGGCCGGGAAGCGGCTCCCAGTCCCGCTCCGGGACGCGGACGAAGCCCAGGCGTCCGTAGAGCCGTTGGGCCGTCGTCATCCCGTCATGGCTACAGAGCAGGAGCCGTCTCAGGCCGCGCTCACGGGCCCGCTCCACGCACGCGCGCACCAGGGCCTCGCCGGCTCCCCGCCCGCGCCCCTCGTGCCGCACCGCGAGCATGCGGAACTCGCCCTCGCCCTCGCCCGCGATGTCCGCGTACTCCCCGCCGTCGCCGACGAAGGAGACCGTGCCGAGCACCGAGTCCGAGGCCGTGTCGACGGCGACCAGCACCTCCGTGTGCTGCGCGCGGCGCCGCGCGGCGCGAAGCTCCTTCAGATACGGGTCCTCTTCGCCGAAGTCCAGCAACCCGTCCGCGAGATAGGCCTGTGCGGTCAGCTCGCCGACGGCCTCCAGCTCCTCGTCCCGCGCCGGTCTGATCGTGATGTCCATGGAACGAGCATGCCGCGCCCCACTGACAACCGGGCTGTCAGCGGGGCGCGGGCGATGTTCAGCTGGGTGGTGCGGCACTCACTTCGCGCCGGTCGGAGAGGGCAACTCCTCCTGTACGCCGGGGTCTCCGGCGTCCGCCGTGTAGTCCGACGCGCGCGTCTCGTCCACGCCGTCGGGCGCCTTCACGGCCCGCAGCACGAACGTGAGCGCGATCGCGACGACCGTGTTGAGCACGAAGGCGGTCAGGCCGATGTACCCCATCTCCCCGATGCCCGGGATGATGTCGTTGGGGCCGCCGAAGTGCTTCTGCACCGGCGAGGAGACGCCGTACGCGGTCAGCGTGCCGTACAGCATGCCCACGGCCCAGCCGCCCAGCAGCGCCCACCGGTGGAACCAGCGCGTGAAGAGGCCCCCGACGAGGGCCGGGAACGTCTGAAGGATCCAGATGCCGCCCAGCAGCTGGAAGTTGATCGCCACGGTCTTGTCCATGCCGAGCACGAAGATCAGAGCGCCGACCTTCACCAGCAGCGAGACGAGCTTTGAGACCTTGGTCTCCTCCGCCGGTGTCGCGTCGGGCCTGAGGAAGTCCTTGTAGATGTTCCTGGTGAAGAGGTTGGCCGCCGCGATCGACATGATCGCCGCCGGTACGAGCGCGCCGATGCCGATGGCCGCGAACGCGACGCCCGCGAACCAGGCCGGGAACATGTTCTCGAAGAGCTGCGGGATGGCCAGCTGCCCGTTCGTCACCTTGATCCCCGCAGCGATCGCCATGAAGCCCAGCAGTGCGAGCAGGCCCAGCATCAGCGAGTACAGCGGCAGGATCGTGGTGTTCCGCCGGATCACGTTGCGGCTGCGGCTGGAGAGCGTCGCGGTGACCGAGTGCGGATACATGAAGAGCGCGAGCGCCGAACCGAACGCGAGCGTGGCGTACGCCCACTGGTTGGGCGAGCTGGTTACGACCTCGCCCTTGGGCTTCCCGGTGGCCGGGTTGGTCTGCGAGAGCGCGTCGCCGGCCTTGGCGAAGATGTCGTCGAATCCGCCCAGTTTGATGGGGATGTAGATGATCGCCACCGCGATGACGATGTAGATCAGCGTGTCCTTGACGAACGCGATCAGCGCCGGAGCCCGCAGCCCGGACGAGTAGGTGTACGCGGCCAGGACCGCGAACGCGATCAGCAGCGGCAGGTCCTTGACGAACCAGTGCGTCGACTCGCCCCCGCCGATGCCCATGACGTCCAGCACCGACTGGATGCCGACGAGCTGAAGCGCGATGTACGGCATGGTCGCGAGGATGCCGGTCACCGCGACGGCCAGCGCCAGCGACTTGGAACCGAATCGGCCGCGAACGAAGTCCGAGGTCGTCACGTAGCCGTGCCGGTGCGAGACGGACCACAGCCGCGGCAGGAAGGTGAAGATGAGCGGATACACGAGGATCGTGTACGGGACGGCGAAGAAGCCGGACGCACCGGCCGCGTAGATCGCCGCCGGCACCGCCACGAACGTGTACGCCGTGTACAAGTCGCCGCCGAGCAGGAACCAGGTGACCCAGGTGCCGAAGCTCCGCCCGCCCAGGCCCCATTCGTCGAGGCTGTCGGCGTTCTCCGCCTTGCGCCAGCGCGCTGCGAGGAATCCCATCGCCGTGACGAGCAGGAAGAAGAAGACGAAGACGGCCAGTGCGACGCCGTTCACGCCGTTCATCGGGCACCGTCCTCTCCGCGGGCGCTCCGCCGCCGGGCCTCGTCACGCTTGACGAGCTTGTACGCGATCACCGTCAACGCGGCCGAGATCAGCACCCAGGCCATCTGGTACCAGTAGAAGAACGGCATTCCCGCCAGGGCGGGTTCTGTACGCGAATAGGAACCGACCCACAGGAGTGCGATGAAAGGGATGAACAGGCACAGCCCGATGACGACTCGTATCGGCGTGATGAGGGGGCCTCGCGACTGAGACTGCGGTTCGGTCTCGGGTGTTTCGGGTGGCGCTGCCATGCCTCGGCTCCGTCCGTCGGTTTTCTCCTGCGAGACGCGCAGGAAATCTAAACGAGCGGTTCGTGCCCCGTCACTACCTGCACGGATAACGGAACAGCACCTTTTGTTTCGTGGGGCACGCGGTGCGCGACGCCGTCCGTGCACAAGCCGGGCCTGCTCTGCGGCTGTTCGTGCCCTCTCGTCCCGTATGAGCCGTATCAGCTGGTCTGTTCGTGGCGCGGGCGTTGAAGATTGGCGACGAACTTGTAGCGGTCGCCCCGGTAGACGGAGCGGACCCACTCCACGGGCTCCCCGTCGGTGTCCAGGGAGTGCCGGGAGAGCATCAGCATGGGCAGGCCGACGTCCGTGCCGAGCAGGCCGGCCTCGCGCGGTGTGGCCAGCGAGGTCTCGATGGTCTCCTCGGCCTCGGCGAGATGGATTCCGTACACCTCGGCCAGCGCGGTGTAGAGCGAGGTGTACTTCACCAGGCTGCGCCGCAGTGCCGGGAAGCGCCGCTGCGAGAGGTGCGTCGTCTCTATGGCCATCGGTTCGCCGCTGGCCAGGCGGAGCCGCTCGATGCGCAGCACGCGACCGCCGGCCGGGATGTCGAGCGCGTGGGCGAGGCGGTCGTCGGCGGTCACATAGCCGATGTCCAGCAGCTGCGAGGTCGGTTCGAGGCCCTGTGCGCGCATGTCCTCCGTGTACGAGGTGAGTTGCAGCGCCTGGGAGACCTTGGGCTTGGCGACGAAGGTGCCCTTGCCTTGGATGCGCTCCAGCCGTCCCTCGACGACGAGTTCCTGGAGGGCCTGGCGCACCGTCGTACGCGAGGTGTCGAACTCGGTCGCGAGCGTGCGCTCGGGAGGGACCGGAGTGCCGGGCGGCATGGTCTCCGTCATCTCCAGCAAGTGGCGCTTGAGCCGGTAGTACTTGGGCACGCGAGTGGTCCGCGCGCCGCCGTTGCCGCTTCCCGACTCCGGCTCTGCCGCGGCTGTGACCGCGCCCCCGTCCGTACTCATGGCTCGCCTTCCCGTTCGTGTCGTGCTGCCGTCACCGGCTTCCTCCGTGTGCGTGGGCCGTGCCGAGTGGCCTGCTTCCGGCTCCGGTTGCGGCACCGGACGCGGCGGTGTTGCCGGTGGTGTTCCGGCCTCCGCCCGCCGTTCCGGGTGAACTTCGAGCTCACATCGTGGCACGGGGTCGGCGCTGCGGGACTCCCGCGCCCAGATGTCGTTCCGATAACGGAACGCGCGGCTCGCTTTCTGCGCCGTTGACACGGCTATAGGTCTAGGCCAAGCTGCGGACTGGTCTAAACCATTAGATCAGTACACCAGGCGGTTGGGGAGGATGGCCGTGAGACGAGGACTCATCGCCGCGACGGGAATCGCGGCTCTGATGGCGGGTGTTGCGGCCTGCGGGCCCGGCGGTGAGGAGAACTCCGGCGCCGACGGCTTCAAGGGGCAGACCCTGACCCTGTGGGCGATGGACGGTTCCACGCCCAAGCAGTGGGAGAAGGACGTCAAGGCGGCCTTCGAGAAGAAGACCGGCGCCAAGCTCAAGCTCGAAGTCCAGCAGTGGAACGGGATTCAGCAGAAGATAACCACCGCTCTCTCCGAGCCCGAGCCGCCGGACGTCATCGAGGTCGGCAACACGCAGACTCCCGCGTACGCGAAGACCGGCGGGCTCTCCGACCTCGGCGACCTGAAGAAGAGCATCGGCGCCGACTGGACGGAGTCCGTCAACAAGTCGTCCGTCTACGGCGGGAAGCAGTACGCGGCCCCCTGGTACACGGTCAACCGCACCGTCGTCTACAACAAGCGGATCTGGGCGGAGGCGGGCATCGACAAGCCGCCGAAGACACGTGCCGAGTTCTTCGACGCGCTCGACGCCATCGAGAAGAAGACCGACGCCGAGCCGCTCTATCTCCCCGGCCAGAACTGGTACTTCTTCGACGGCCTCCTCATCGGCAAGGACGCCGACCTCATCAAGAAGCAGGGCGGCAAGTGGGTCTCCAACCTCGCCGATCCCAAGGTCGGTTCGGCGATGAAGCTCTACCAGAAGTACGCGTCGTACTCCGACGCCCCCAAGGACAAGGACGAGGCGACCCCGCAGCAGGCCGAGGTCTTCGCCAAGGGCAAGACGGGCGCGTTCATCGGCCTCGGCTGGGAGGCGGCTACGGCCATCGAGGCCAACCCGAAGATCGAGAAGGACATCGGGTACTTCACCATCCCCGGTGAGTCCGCGGACAAGCCCGAGGGCGTCTTCCTCGGCGGCTCCAACCTGGCCGTCGCCGCGGGCAGCGAGAAGCAGGAACTCGCAAAGGAGTTCCTCAAGATCGCGCTGTCGGACAAGTTCGAGGGCGCGCTCGCCGAGGAGGGCGGCGTCATCCCCAACAAGGCCTCACTCCAGAAGAAGGCCGAGGGCAACCCCGCGGCGAAGGCTGCGGCCCCCGCCGTCGCGGACGGCGGCCTGACGCCGCTCGTCCCGCAGTGGGCCGCCGTGGAGAACCCGCCGAACCCGGTGAAGCGCTATATGACCGCCGTACTCAAGGGCAAGTCGCACGCGGCCGCGGCCCGGTCGGTCGAGCACGAGATCAACAAGAGGCTCTCGCAGAAGCAGTGACGCCCCGCCGGGCTGCCGGGGTGCGGGCAGTCGTGTTGCCGGAGGGGGCGGCACGACTGCCGGCACACCGGCAGCCCGGGCTCTTCGACATGCGAGCCGACCCTGCGAGCTGGAGCAGAGATGTCAGTGCAGACACACGAGGCGCCCCCGCCGGTGCGGCCCGAACCCCGCCCCGAGCGGCGCGGGGAGGGTCCGCGCGGCGGCGGCCGGCGCCGCGCGCACGGGCGGGGGAGCGGCGGCGGGCTGCCGTATCTGCTGCTGCTTCCGGCGCTCGCGGCCACCGCCGTACTGCTGGGCTGGCCGCTGGTGATGAACGGCCTGCTGTCGTTCCAGAACCTCAACATGACGCAGCTGATCCAGCACGTCACCGAGTGGGCCGGAACGGACAACTACCGCGCCACGCTGGGCAGCGGGGACTTCTGGCGGGTCACCCTGCGCTCGGTGCTCTTCACCGCCGTGAACGTCGCCGTGATCATGCTGTTCGGCACACTGACCGGGCTGCTGCTCGCCCGCCTCGGGCCGCGCATGCGGCTGCTGCTCTCCGCCGGTCTCGTGCTGGCGTGGGCGATGCCCGTCATCGCGGCGACCACCGTCTACCAGTGGCTGTTCGCACAGCGCTTCGGCGTCGTCAACTGGGTGCTCGACGCCCTCGGGTTCCACTCGATGGCCGGTTTCAACTGGACCGGCGGGCAGATGTCGACGTTCTTCGTCATCTCGCTGCTCGTCGTCTGGACATCCGTCCCGTTCGTCGCGATCAATCTCTACGCGGCGACGACGACCATCCCGAAGGAGTTGTACGAAGCGGCGGCACTGGACGGTGCGAGCGCCGCGCAGAGCTTCGCGACGGTCACGCTTCCCTTCCTCAGGCCCTTCCTCCTGGCGACGACGTTCCTCGAAGTCATCTGGATCTTCAAGGCGTTCCCGCACATCTTCGCCATCAACGAGGGCGGCCCGGACCGTCTCACCGAGACGCTGCCCGTCTACGCATTCGTCGAGGGGGTCGGGAACCAGCACTACGGAACGGGCGCCGCCATCTCCGTCCTCACCATCGTGATCCTGCTGGCGCTGATGTCGTACTACCTGCGCATCGCGATGCGCCAAGAGGAGGACGAGAAGTGACGGCGAAACCACTGCGGCCGCGTGCGCGGCCCGGCGGCCGTGCCCTGACCTGGGCGGCCGTGTGGCCCAACGCGACGGCGCTCGTGCTCTTCGCGGGCTTCGTCTTCCCCGTGTACTGGATGTTCAGCACGGCGTTCAAACCGAACAGCGACATCGTCAGCGAAAGCCCCGTCTGGTTCCCGTCGCGGCCCACGCTGGAGCACTTCGCCACCGCGGTACAGGCGGACAACTTCCTGACGCTGGTGCGGAATTCGGTCACGGTGACGCTGCTCGCCGTCGGATTCGCGCTGCTCATCGCGCTGTTCGCGGCGTTCGCGCTCGCCCGCATGCGCTTCGCGGGGCGGCGGAGCATCATCCTCACCTTCATGGTCGCGCAGATGGCGCCGTGGGAGGTCATGGTCATCGCGATCTACATGACCGTGCGGGACGCCGGGATGCTCGACAGCCTCGTGCCGCTCACGCTCTTCTACACGGTGATGGTTCTGCCGCTGACCGTCCTGACGCTGCGCGGTTACGTCGCCGCCGTACCGAAGGAGCTGGAGGAGTCGGCGATGGTGGACGGCTGCGGGCGGGTCCAGGCGTTCCGCAGGGTCATCTTCCCGCTGCTGGCGCCGGGCCTGATGGCCACCTCGCTCTTCGGGTTCATCACCGCCTGGAACGAGTTCCCGATGGTGCTCATCCTCAACAAGGACGCACAGGCCCAGACACTGCCCCTGTGGCTCTCCGGATTCCAGACCGCGTTCGGGGACGACTGGGGCGCCACGATGGCCGCCGCCTCGCTCTTCGCCCTGCCGATCCTGCTGCTCTTCCTCTACTTGCAGCGCAAGGCCGTCAGCGGGCTCACCGCCGGCGCGGTGAAGGGGTAGCCGTGAGGAGACGGATGTGACCGGACGGCCGTGAAGTGACGGCCGTGAAGCGACAGCCGTGAAGAGGCGGCTGTGAAGGGATGAATGGAGCCAGAAGGGACAGGTGAGGCCCGAGCACCCCCCGGCAGATCTCCCAGCGAAGGGCCATCAGTGAAGGGACAATGCGCCACATGACCACGCTCGCAACCGGCACCGAGAGCCTCACCCGCGACGCCCTCACCGTGCTCCAGCCAGGCTTCACCGGCACCAGCGCACCCGACTGGCTGCTGCGGCAGCTCGGCGAAGGGCTCACCTCCGTGGGCCTGTTCGGACGCAACATCGAATCGCCGGAACAGCTCGCTGCGCTCACCGCGCAGCTGCGCGAGGTCCGGCCCGAGGTGCTGGTCGCGATCGACGAGGAGGGCGGGGACGTGACCCGCCTGGAAGCGCGTACGGGCTCCTCCTTCCCCGGAAACCTCGCCCTCGGCCACGTCGACGACCCGGCCCTCACCCGCGCCGTCGCCCACGAACTCGGCCGCCGCCTCGCGGCCTGCGGAGTCAACCTCAACTGGGCGCCGTCCGCCGACGTCAACTCCAACCCGGACAACCCGGTCATCGGCGTGCGCTCGTTCGGCGACGAGGCGCGGCTGGTCGCGCGCCACACGGTCGCGTACGTCGAGGGGCTCCAGGCGGCCGGCGTCGCCGCCTGCGTGAAGCACTTCCCGGGGCACGGCGACACCGCCGTCGACTCCCACCACGCGCTGCCCCGCATCGACGCCGGCATGGACACCCTGCGCGAGCGCGAACTCGTACCGTTCCAGGCCGCGATCGACGCGGGCGCCAAGGGCGTGATGAGCGCGCACATCCTGCTCCCCGCCCTCGACGAGGCACTGCCGGGCACGCTCAGCTCCGCCGCGCTCATGGGCCTGCTACGCGCGTCACGGGAGGACGGCGGACTCGGCCACACCGGCCTGATCGTCACCGACGGCATGGAGATGCAGGCCATCTCCGGCACCTACGGGCTCGAACGGGGAAGCGTCCTCGCCGTCGCCGCGGGAGCCGACGCGCTCTGCGTCGGCGGGGGACTGGCGGACGAGGAGACGGTGCTGCGGCTGCGTGACGCCCTCGTACGGGCCGTGCACGACGGCGAGTTGACGGAGCAGCGCCTGGCGGACGCCGCCGCACGGGTACGGGCGCTCGCGCGCTGGACGAGCGGTGCCGGCCCGGCGGCGCCCGAGCCCGCGCCCACTGAGGCCGACCGCGCGGGCGACGGCGCGGCCGGAGGCGTCGGCCTCGAAGCGGCGCGCCGCGCGCTGCGGATCACGCCCGCCGGTACGCGCTCCCACGAACCGCTCACCGGGGCGCCGTTCGTCGCCGCGTTCACACCCACCGCGAACATCGCCGTCGGCGGTGAGACCCCGTGGGGCGTCGGCCCCGAGCTGGCGCGGCTGCTGCCCGGCACCGCCACCGCCATGTACGGCGCCGCCGACGCGGACGCCGCCGCCGGCGGAGCGTCCGGGCTGGCGGCAACCGTGCTCGCGGATGCGGCGGACCGTAGGATCGTCGCCGTGGTTCGCGACGTGCACCGTCATCAGTGGATGGCGGACGCCCTGGACGCTCTGCTCGCGTCACGCCCGGAGACCGTCGTGGTCGAGATGGGAGTGCCGCAGGCGGCGCCCGCCGGTGCGCTGCACATCGCCACCCACGGAGCCGCCCGCGTGTGCGGACGGGCAGCCGCCGAGGTCATCGCCGGTGAGACCACCGGCGGCTGACACCCGGCGCCGGCCGGCCGCGTCGTCCCGTCCGTCCACCCGCTCGCGCGTCACCGCACCCAGTACCCGACACCTCACAACGGAGGCAGCCAGCATGTCCGCCACGCCGGCATCGACACCCGAGCAGTCTTCGTCGACGGGCCGGCTCGGCGGCGCGCCGGGCCAGGTCATGTCAGGCGAGATGGCCGAACAGCCGGCCGTACTGCGCCGGATCCTCGACGAGGGAGCGCCGAGGATCCGTGAGATCGCCGAGGAGGTCGCGGCCCGCAGCCCCCGCTTCGTGCTCCTGACGGCACGGGGTACGTCCGACAACGCGGCGCTCTACGCGAAGTATCTGCTGGAGATCCTGCTGGGCAAGCCCTGCGGTCTGACCTCGATGTCCACGACCACGGCGTACGGGGCGAGGCCGGACCTCACCGACTGCCTCGTCATCACGGTGAGCCAGTCGGGCGGCTCCCCGGACCTCGTCGCTTCGACGAAGGCCGCCCGCGAGGCGGGCGCGCTCACGCTCGCGGTGACGAACAACCCCGCCTCGGCGCTGGCGGAGGTCAGCGAGTTCCACATCGACGTGCTCGCGGGCGCCGAGAAGGCGCTGCCGGCGACGAAGACCTACACCGCCGAACTCCTCGCGCTCTACCTCTTCGTGGACGGCATGCGCGGCGGCCAGGGCGCGGGCAAGGCCGAACTGCTGCCGGATCTGGCGCAGTCCGTGCTCGACCGCCGGGCGGAGGTCAAGGCGCTCGCGGGGCGCTACCGGTTCGCCGAGCGCATGGTGCTCACCTCCCGCGGCTACGGCTACCCGACGGCGAAGGAGGCGGCGCTGAAGCTGATGGAGACCAGCTACATCCCCGCCCTGTCGTACTCGGGAGCCGATCTGCTGCACGGCCCGCTGGCGATGGTCGACAACATCTCGCCGGTCATCGCCGTCGTGACGGACGGCAAGGGCGGCGAGGCGCTTCAGCCCGTGCTCGAACGGCTCCGCGACCGCGGCGCCGACCTCGTCGTCATCGGCGGCGGAGAGGAAGTGGCCCGCGCCTCCGCGGGCTTCGCCCTCCCCACGGAGGGTCTCCCGGAGGAGCTCCAGCCGATCCTCGAGATCATCCCGCTCCAGATGCTCGCGTACGAGGTCACCATCGCCCGCGGCCAGGACCCGGACGCACCGCGTGCGCTGGCCAAGGTGACGGAGACCCGCTGAGCGCGGCCCGTCAGTACGCGGGGAGAAGCGGCCCGTACAACACGTCGGGCCACGGTGCCGGAGCGGGACCCTCAACCCGCCCGGCACCGTAGCCCGATGCCGGAGACCACGGCGCAATCAGGGCAGACGACGCCCGGGTCTCTCTCCGCTCTCCTGTGCGGGGAGAGCAGAAGCCTTGTTACTACGGGTTCATTGTGGACTAGACCACTCCTGTCTGTCCATGCCATCGCCGATATTCATCACGAGACGACGAAGACCGGGTGGCTTCCGCAACGGATTTCGTCGCGTCGTGAGTGGATCCGCGCAGGCGTCCGCGGAAGGCGCACGGAAGCCGCACAGAACGGGCACGCGAGCGGCCCGCCGCCGCACGGCTCGCCCCGCCGGTAGGCTCGCCGCCGTGCCCTCCATGAACGACCTCGTACGTCAGCACACGGCCCTCTCGGACACCGACCTGGAGTGGCTGCACCTGCTGATCTCCGAGTGGCAGCTGCTCTCGGACCTCTCCTTCGCGGACCTCGTGCTGTGGGTGCCCACGCGCGACGGCACGCGCTACGTCTCCGTGGCCCAGATGCGGCCCAACACCGGGCCCACGTCCCACCAGGACGACATGGTGGGCCACCTCGTGCCGCGCGGCCGGCGGCCCCTGCTCGACGCCGCGCTGGACGAGGGCAGGATCGTGCGCGAGGGCGACCCGGAGTGGCGCGAGGAGGTGCCCGTACGGGTCGAGTCCATCCCGGTGTGCAGGGAGGGCCGCGTCCTCGGGGTCATCGCGCGCAACACCAACCTGCTGACGGTCCGCACCCCGAGCCGCCTCGAACTCACGTATCTGCAAAGCGCGTCCGACCTCGCCCAGATGATCGCGGCGGGCACCTTTCCCTTCCCCGGGCAGCAGCTCGACATCGACCACCTGCCGCGCGTCGGCGACGGTCTGATCCGGCTCGACGCCGACGGCGTCGTCCAGTACGCGAGCCCCAACGCCCTGTCCGCGTACCACCGGCTCGGGCTCGCCACCGAGATCGTGGGGCTGCACCTCGGGCAGGTCACCGCCGAACTCGCCCCGTCGCGTGCCCCCGTCGACGAGGCGCTGGTGAAGCTCGCGAGCGGCTGGGCCCCGCGCGGCGCGGAGGTCGAGGCCAAGGACTGCGTCGTGCAGTTGCGCGCCATTCCGCTCGAACCCAAGGGCAGCCGCATCGGTTCGCTCATCCTGCTCCGTGACATCACCGAGGTGCGTCGCCGCGAGCGCGAGTTGATGACGAAGGACGCCACGATCCGCGAGATCCACCACCGGGTGAAGAACAACCTTCAGACTGTCGCCGCGCTGCTGCGTCTCCAGGCCCGCAGAATGGACTCCGACCGTGGCCGCGACGCGCTCAACGAGGCCGTACGGAGGGTCGGTTCGATCGCCATCGTCCACGAGACGCTCTCCCAGACCCTCGACGAGAGCGTCGAGTTCGACGAGATCGCCGACCGGGTGCTGGCGATGGTGGCCGAGATCTCGCCAGGCCGCGTGACCGGCCATCGCACGGGCCACTTCGGGGTGTTGGAGGCGGAGGTCGCCACCCCTCTGTCCATGGTGCTGACGGAGGTGCTCCAGAACGCCCTGGAGCACGGCTTCGGTCCGGGCGAGCAGGGCACGATCGAGGTCGGCGCGGTGCGCACCGCCGCCAAGGGCAAGGAGCAGGGCCGGTTGCTGGTCACCGTCCAGGACGACGGACGAGGCCTGCCCGACGACTTCGAGCCGAAGCACACCGGCAACCTGGGGCTGCAGATCGTACGGACGCTGGTCGAGGGCGAGTTGGGCGGCGAGTTCGACATGCTCCCCGCACCCGTGCGCGGCACCCGCGTGGTCTTCGACCTCCCGGTCTCGGTCGAGAAGCGCGAACGCTGAGCCGGGCGAGCCGTGTTGGGGGAGGCGCTCGACGCATCGAGGAAGACGTATCGAGACGGAAACGTGTCGGGACCGAAACGCTGAGCCCCGGACCTCGAAGGTCCGGGGCTCGGGTTCTCTATGAACGCGGTGCGCTTCGTGGCACTGCGCGCTGCGGCTCGGGATGCAGCAAGTGGCCGGGTGTGGGCGTCAGTCTCAGGCGGTCGCGGCGTTGTTCCGCGCCCGGTTGCGAGCGGCGCGGCGCTTCATCGCGCGGCGCTCGTCCTCGCTGAGGCCCCCCCAGACACCGGAGTCCTGACCGGACTCCAGGGCCCACTGCAGGCACTGCTCCATGACGGGGCAGCGACGGCAGACGGCCTTCGCTTCCTCGATCTGCAGCAGCGCAGGACCGGTGTTGCCGATGGGGAAGAACAGCTCGGGGTCTTCCTCGCGGCAAACGGCGTGGTGACGCCAGTCCATGGCTGCTACCTCTCCTCGTGAGTGTGCTTGGCTTGTGAATGTGAACGCTTTCACGAATCCTCCCGCAAGGGAAGGGGCTCCGATCAACTGTGATACGGGTCCCATGGAATGAGAGAGAGGATTCGGACGCCTGGGGGCCGCCGTGAGGGGCCGCCCGATCGCCATGAAGAGACTCGCAAACCTCGGCGGCGGATACAACCCCTTCCGCCAAGTTTTTTTTGATTCCTTGGTGTCGCATCACTCACAGTCGTACTTCCAGGGGGTGGACCCTGGCCTAAACGTTCGAGTGGAAGGACTTTCGGGCCTTCGACTTAAGCAATCACACGCAGTGCACGGCGTACGCCTGTGAAGTTCACGCTGTTCCGCACCCCCAGGTGGTCACCGTCCATCTGAAAGGGCAGTGGGACCTGCGAATGCAAGGTGAAGTCACTGATGTCGTGGAGGGTTACCGCGTGTTTACCCCGCGGCCCGCGCTCGGGGCTGGAGGTGAGGAGCTGGGTGCCGTACCGGCCCATCGCGAGCGGCGTGAGGCGCGAGAGTCCGAGCACGTCGAGAGCGGTGTCGAAGGAGGCGTGCGGGGCGGCGTAGACGGGGCGGTTGCCCAGGTAGGTCCACGGGGCGGTGTTGCACACTATCGAGGCCACGAGGTCCTCGACCGGTTCGTGGCCCTCCCGCTCCAGCCTGATCGTGCCCCGGCTGCGGTGCTGTTCCTTCGCGAACTGCTTCAACACCTGCCGTACGTAGAGGGCGTGGGTGGAGCGCTTGCCGAGCTCCCTCTTCTGTTCGACGCGGCCCACCACTCCCGCGTCGAAGCCGAGGCCGGCGCAGAAGGTGAACCAGCGGGGCTGCACGCCGGCGTCATCCGTGCCGGGCACTCCCGACGCGAGGCCGAGGCCGATGGTGCGCTCGCGTCCCGACTCGATGGCGTTCAGCAGTACGCCGGTGGCCTCGACGGGTTGGTTGGGCAATCCGAGGGCGCGGGCGAAGACGTTGGTGGAGCCGCCGGGGACGACCGCGAGGCGCGGAAGTCTTTCGGGGTCGGGGCCTTCGTGCAGCAGTCCGTTGACGATCTCGTTGACGGTGCCGTCCCCGCCGAGCGCGATCACCAGTCGGGTCTCGCCGTTCTGCGCCGCCAGCCGCGCGAGTTCGCGTGCGTGGCCGCGGGATTCGGTCGTCGCGACGTCCAGCTTGAGGTCGCTCGCGAGGGCGTGGGTGATCACCTCACGGGTCCGCACGCTGGTGGTGGTGGCGACCGGATTGACGACGAGGAGTGCGCGCATGGAGGGCAGCGTACCTATCGGCGGCGGACCCGCCCCGGGCGTTGCGGACGTCTGCACGCGTGGGACTAGGCTCTTCACTGTGCCGACACCGAACGAGCCTCGCTCCCACTCCGACCGTCCACGGCGGCTCACGGCCGCTGCCGCGCTGACCGCGCTCGAAGGGGCGGTCGTCGCCGCGTTCGGCGTCGTGTCGCTGGTGAAGCTGGTGACGGACAAACCGGATGGAATGGTGCAGGCGGTGACACTGGCGGTGACCGTACTGGCGCTGTCGCTGCTGCCGTTGGCCGCCGCGAGGGGGCTGTGGCTGTGCCGCCGGTGGAGCCGCGGCCCGTCGATGATCGTGCAGCTGATCGTGCTGCCGAGCGGCTACCAGATGGCGCAGAACGGCGGGGTGTGGACCGCCGGGGGCATCGTCATCGCGCTGACGGGCGTCGCCGTGCTCGCCTGCCTCGTCAACCCCACCGCGACCGAGGCGCTGGGCATCGGCCCGCGCGACGCCTGACCGCCCGCTCCGTCTTCACGAACGCAGTCTTCACGAACGCCCGCACCGCCCGGCCCACGGGTGCGGGCGGGCGGTGCGGGCGGTGGTCGTCGATGCCGGCGTGCGGGGTGCCGGACCTCACTCCTCGACGAGGAGTCTGTCGCGCAGCTGCGCCAACGTGCGTGCCAGCAGGCGCGATACGTGCATCTGCGAGATGCCGACCTCCTGCGCGATCTGCGACTGCGTCATGTTGCCGAAGAAGCGCAGCAGCAGGATCTTCTTCTCCCGCGGCGGCAGTTCCTCCAGGAGAGGCTTGAGGGACTCGCGGTACTCCACGCCCTCCAGGGCGTCGTCCTCCGCGCCCAGGGTGTCGGCGACGGCCGGCGACTCGTCGTCGGTGTCGGGTACGTCGAGGGAGAGAGTGCTGTACGCGTTGGCCGACTCGAGGCCCTCCAGCACCTCCTCCTCGGAGATCGACAGCCGCTGCGCGAGTTCGTGCACCGTCGGGGCCCTGCCGTGCAGTTGGGACAGCTCGGCCGTCGCGGATGTGAGCGACAGACGCAGCTCCTGGAGGCGGCGGGGAACCCGCACCGCCCAGCCCTTGTCGCGGAAGTGCCGCTTGATCTCGCCGACGACGGTGGGGGTGGCGTACGTGGAGAACTCCACGCCGCGCTCCGGGTCGAAGCGGTCGACCGACTTGATCAGCCCGATCGTCGCGACCTGTGTGAGGTCGTCGAGGGGCTCGCCGCGGTTGCGGAAGCGGCGGGCCAGATGCTCCACCAGCGGAAGGTGCATCCGCACGAGATGGTTGCGCAGTTCGGCCCGCTCGGGGGAGCCGTCGGGCAGGTTGCGCAGCGCGATGAACATGGCCCGCGCCCCGCTGCGGTCGTGCGGGTCGAAGTGCGCGAACTGCGCGGCCCTCGCCGTGCGCGCGCCGTGCTGGCCGGACCCGTGCTCATGCGCGTGCGCGGTGCCGTGTCCGTGCGTCTCCTGCTGCTGCATGTCCATCGCGTCCGCCCGCTCTGCCTGCTCCGGTAGCTGAGTGCTGGGGTCGGCGGGGTGCGGCCTGGCCTGCTCAGGCACGACCGGGTCGGCCGCCGCACCGACGCGGCCTGCCCAATGCTCCCGTGCCCCGTGGTCAGTCACGGCGCTCCGGGGCCCGCACCGCGCTTCTTGTGCAGGCTGATGCTGACCGTGCGGTCGTCGGACACCGCCGAATCCACCTCGCCCGCAAGGGCGGAGAGGACCGTCCAGGCGAAGGTGTCGCGCTCCGGTGCCCTGCCGTCGGTCGTGGGTGCCGAGACGGTGACCCTGAGGGAATCGCCGACGAGCCTGAAGACGCAGCTGAGCACCGAGCCCGGCAGCGCCTGCTGGAGCAGGATGGCGCAGGCCTCGTCGACGGCGATCCGCAGATCCTCGATCTCGTCAAGGGTGAAGTCCAAGCGGGCTGCGAGTCCGGCAGTCGCCGTACGCAACACCGACAGATAGGCACCCGCAGCGGGAAGCCGGACCTCGACGAAGTCCTGTCCGTCCTGCCCCACGGGCTCACCTGCGATCTGGGACACCCTCACCTCCAAAGTGGCACAAGCCGGTTCGGCTCGTTCGCTGTACGAGTGCGTCGGTCCGCCGCGCAGTCCGTGGATCCCCTCCACGGAGAACCAACGGACTGACGCCGTCGATGGTTCGCCTGCGACGCTATCGCGATCTGCGAGCTGATGTCGCCCGCACGGATCTACGACGGTGCACCGTGCCCCACCACATGAGCGTCACCCATAGTAAACATATGGGTACTGTCTGTGGCTAGGGGTCGGAGGTCGCGAATCCGAAGCGATTACGCTGCGTTGCCACCGGCGAGCTTCCTCAGGGGTTCCCCGGACATGCGGAATACCGTCCATTCCTCCATCGGTTCGGCGCCTAGCGATCTGTAGAAACCGATTGAGGGCTCGTTCCAGTCCAATACCCACCACTCGAAGCGTTCATAACCCCGTTCGACACAGATTCCGGCAAGGGCTGAAAGCAGTTGCTTTCCATGCCCGGCGCCGCGTGCGGAGGGCCGGACGTACAGGTCCTCCAGATACACACCGTGAGTGCCCGTCCAGGTTGAGAAGTTGAGGAACCACAGAGCGAAACCGACGGGGTGACTCTCCGTGTCCTCCTCGGCGATCAGTGCGAAGACCGCGGGGTGATCGCCGAACAGCGCCTCGTGCAGCTGCTGCGGGGTGGCGCGCGCCTGCTCCGGTGCCCGTTCGTACTCGGCGAGTTCGCGGATCATCGCGTGGATGGCCGGCACGTCGGACGGCACCGCGGATCTGATCATGCGTCCACGCTAACGCGGGCCTGTGACAACGGCCGTCACGGTCGTGCCGGGTGCGAAGGCCCCCTCGCCGGCGAGCGCCGTGAGACCGAACAGCAGCTTCGCGACGTACACGGGTTCCAGTGGCGGCAGGCCGTGCCGGGCGGCGAAGTCGTCCGCGAACTCAGCCAGTTCGGCGCTGCCGCGCGCGTAGCCGCCGAAGTGGAACCGCTCGTCCAGCCGCCACTCGCCGCGTGGGCCGCCGAAGGCCGAACGTTGCAGCTCACGGACCTCGTCGCCGAGGAAGCCGCCGCGCAGTACGGGGACGCCGAGCGCGCTCTGCCCCGCGGCGAGACCGGCCGCGAGACCGGCGAGGGTGCCGCCCGTGCCGCAGGCGACGGCGGCGACGTCGGTGCGGCCGTGCAGCTCCTCGCCCAGCGCCGTACAGCCGTGCACGGCAAGGGAGTTGCTGCCGCCCTCGGGTATGAGGAACGCCTCCGGTGCGGCGCCGGCCTCTCCGGTGCGGCGGAGCAGCCGCGCGGCGAAGTCCGGGTCGTGGCGGCGTCTGTAGTCGGAGCGGGAGACGAAGTGCAGCCGCATGCCGTCGGCTTCGCAGCGCGCCAGGGAGGGGTTGAGCGGCCTCCCGGCCAGTTCGTCCCCGCGTACGACGCCGACGGTCGCCAGGCCGAGCATCCGGCCGGCGGCCGCGGTCGCGCGCAGATGGTTGGAGTAGGCGCCGCCGAACGTCAGCAAGGACGTGTGGCCGCCCGCGAGTGCGGCCCGCAGATTAGGGGCGAGTTTTCGCCATTTGTTGCCCGGAAGGGCGGGGTGTATCAGATCGTCGCGCTTGAGCAGCAGCCGGACTCCGTGGCGCGCGAAGCGCTCGTCGTCGATCTCCTGGAGCGGCGAGGGGAGCCGGGGCGGGGGATCGAGCGCGGCGAGGAGCGCGTCGGCGCCTGAATCGCCCGAGCCGTCCGGGCCGCCCGGTCTGCCGGCGCCGTCCGTACCGCCGTCGCCGCCGGTCTCGCCGGGGGGCGTGGGACCGGTGCGCGGGGGACGCGGGGGAGGGGCCTGGGCGCGGCTGTTCACCTGTGCATTGTCGCGCCGTGCGCCCCTCCCGTCGCGGTCACCCCGGGCCGGACTCCTCCGGCCTCAGACCGGCCTCACTTCAGGCGTGCGGCGATGCGCTTGCGCATCGCGTCCATGGTGAAGCCGCGCGGGTCGGACTTCTGGTTCGTCCACTCCAGATGCCCGATGACCGAGCCCTCGTTCCATCCGTGATGCCTGCACAGCGCGGCCGCGGCGCGTTCGATGGCGTCGAGTTGCTCGTCCGGCCACGGGTCGTCGCCGTCGCCGAGGTTCTCGCACTCGAAACCGTAGAAGTACCGGTTGCCGTCTGTGTTCATCTGGTTGGGTTTGGGCAGATCGTCCTCCGCTATCACCGCGCGTAGCACGTCGTCGTCGCCGAGCCCCGCGTGGTTCGCGCGGCCGTGGCCGACGAGATGCACCGTGCCGTCCTTGGTGATGACTCCGTGCGCGAGCGGGCCGGGCAGATCGGAACGTCCGTCGTAGACCATGTCGACGGTCTCCTTGGCGCCGCTGGTCACGGTGTGGTGGATCATGATGCCGTGAACCGGGCCCCAGGGACCCTTGTGGTTGCGGTTGTGGTTGCGCCAGTCGCGGACCTCCTCGACCGTCACGCCCTCCTTCTCCAGGGCTGTGATGAAGGCGCTTGCTGTGATGGGTGTGGCCATCTCTGCCCCGTACCTTCCCTTTACGCTCTCGTGTGTTCGAGGGTGATGCCCATCCGGCCGGGTGCTTACTCCGCTCCCGTGGCCTTCAGGGGCAAGCCCGTACGCGTCAACAGACCCTGCACGCAACGCTCCTGGACGTACGGGCGCAGCAGGCGCGGCATCCGGTCGCGGGCGCGGCGGGCCCGCCCGGACCTTACGAGAGCGGAGTCGTCGAGGAATCCCTCCCACGCCGAGCACGCCTCCTCCAATCGCCCGCCGGCGAGCAGCAGTTCGGCCAGCTCCGCCTCGCTGAGCGCACGGGAGCGCCGTTCGCCGGAGGGCCGGGAGGACAGCGAGGCGCGCAACTCGCGGATGGCGCCGTCGCGGTCGCCGAGGGCGGCCCGCACCTGGCCCGCCTGGTAGTGCAGCGCGGCGTCCTGGTAGGCGCCGACCGGTTCGCCTCCGTCGGGCGACTCCGGACCGGTGGTCAAGTCGGCCGGCGCGCGGGCGAGTTCGTGTTCGGCGCGGCGCAACGCCGCCAGCGCCTCCCGCCGTTCGCCCTCCGCGGCCTGCGCCACCGCGAGCCCCGCGTACAGGAACGAGCGCGCCGAGGGCGCCACGTCGGCGGGCGCAGCCTGGCACGCGGACTCAGCGAGGGCGAGGCTCTGCCGCCGGTGCCCGAGCTGGTACGCCTGCGAGCTGAGCGCGCGCTGGACGAGCGCGACGCCCTCGGGGTCGTCCCCCTCGGCGGCCAGCTGCGCGGCGGTGCCGAAGGCGCGCTGGGCGAGCCCGTGGCGCTGTTCGTCCGCGTAGACGCGCGCCAGCAGATAGCTCAACCGGGCCGCCCCCGCGACCAGTTGGGGGTGGTACGGGCCCTCTCCTCCCGTACGCAGCCGGCGCACCAGCCCTGCCAGGGACGCGGCCAGCGGCGTGCGGATGTGGCCGCCGCCGTGGCGGTCCGCCTGCTGGGCGAAGAAGCGGGCGTGCTCCCGTACGGAGGCGACCTCGTCCGGAGTGGTGCGCCGTGGGGGCCGTCCGCCCCGGGGGAGGGAGGGGAAGTGTGCCCGGGGCGGACGGGGACGGAGAGGCTCGGGCGTCTCGGTGGGCTCGTCGCCGACGCCGCGCCCTCGCAGTGTTCCCGGCGTACCCGGCGCACCCGGTGCCGTGCTTGCGGGCGGGAGGAGCGTGAGCCTGTACGGGGCGGGCGGCGGCGGGTCGGCGCGCGGCGGTCCCACCACCGCGGCTGTGAGGGCGGCGAGTTGGTCGGCGGGGCCCGCCTGCTCGTGGAGCGCCGAGGAGCGCGTGCCGGACTCGTCGCCGAACTGCGCGCCGCGCCTTGCGAGTTCGCCCATCACTTCGTCCTCCGCGACGGCTTTCGCGACGCCTTCCGCGAGCTGGGGACGGGGACCGGGGCCGCCGAAACGGCCGTCGCCCATGCCCAGTTGGGTCACCGGAATCGGGCGGCCCAGCCGCCGGGAGAGCGCCTCCGCGATGAAGCCCTGCACGCGGGGCGCGGGACGGCTGCCGCGCAGCCAGTGGGCGACGGACGTGCGGTCGTAGCCGAGCCGGACTCCGGCCTCGGCGCCCAGTCTTCCGATGGCCCGGGCGAAGGCCTCCTGCGTCCAGCCGCTCTCCTCGAGTAACGCGCGCAGCGCACCGTTCGGCGTCGGGTCCCGGCGGTGGCGTTCAGCGGGCCGCATGACAGGCCCCCCGGCCGAAGACGAAACGGAATCGGATCGGGTCGTTCACTGGTATCCCTCCTCGTGTGCTCCCTACGCGACGTCACGTACGGAGTGCTTCCCAGCGAACCGCAGCCTCCGCTTCTTCGGGAGCATGTGCCGTGCGCACGCACAGGTGCGACT
Source organism: Streptomyces winkii (assembly GCF_032248595.1). Classification (NCBI taxonomy): domain Bacteria; kingdom Bacillati; phylum Actinomycetota; class Actinomycetes; order Kitasatosporales; family Streptomycetaceae; genus Streptomyces; species Streptomyces winkii. Next base: position 767,111 of record NZ_JASTTH010000001.1, read on the forward strand.
TTCACACCCCGTGTGAACGATTGTCCGTTACTCTCTGAAACAAGGGATGGACGACCGGAGGGCGAGATGGAGCCCAACAGTCAACTGGACGTACTGCTTGACCAGTCCGGAATCTCCAGGGCCGGTCTGGCGATGAGAGTCAATCGCCTGGGTGCGGAGCGTGATGTCACTCTGCGTTACGATCACACGGCTGTCGCACGCTGGCTCAAGGGCCAGCGCCCCCGTGGCCGCGTGCCGGAGCTGATATGCGAGGTGCTCGGCGCGCGGCTGGAGCGCACGCTGACCCTCGCCGACATAGGGATGGCCGGACCTCCGGGCGCCCCGCCGCCTTCCGCACCCGCATCCGGAGCTGTGGGGGAGGAAGACGAACGGGCCTCGCTGGGCCGGTTCGTGGAGCGTGCGGCGGTCTCCTGGCGCTCCGACGAGCTGCACGCGGGCGCCCCGGGGCCCGCCCTGCTCACTGGTGCGGCGGCGGTCGCACCCGTGTGGGACTGGGAGAATCCGCCGGACGACGTGGACGTCTCCCACCGGGGAAAACGTGAAGTCTCGGACGTGGACGTCGCGTTGCTGCACGCCGCACGCGGCCACTACGAGCACCTCTACCGCAACGCGGGAGGCGTCGCCACGCGCCCCCGCGTCGTCGGCTTCCTGACCGGCGAGGTGACGCCGCTGCTGCGCGGCGACTACGACGACGGCACGGGCCGCGAACTGTGCCGCGCCGCCGGGGCGCTGGCCGCCGTCAGCGGCATCTGCGCCTACGACGCCGGCGAACAGGGCCTGGCCCAGCGGTACTTCCACCAGGCCCTGCGCCTCGGCAAGGCCTCCGGCGACCGGCTCTTCGGCGGCTACGTCGTCTCGCTCCTCGTCAACCAGGCGCTCTACCTCGGCGACAACCGGCGCGCGATCGCCTGCGCCGAGGCGGTGTTACGCACGGCGGGTCCGCAGTCCACACCGGCGCTCGCCGCGGACCTCTACGCGATGCAGGCGAAGGCGTACGCGCGCATCGGCGATCGCAGGGGTGCGCACAGCTGCATGCGCAGTGCGGAGACCTGCTCCACTCGCATACGTCCCGAGGAGGAGCCGGAGGAGACCGGCTACGTTCAACCGGGCCTGGTACAGGTGCGATTGGCGGAGGCGCTGCTGGTACTGGGAGAGCTCGACCCGGCCCGGCGGTATGCCGAGGAGGCCGCGGGGGCACCCGCTCACGTGCGCGGCCGGGTCAACCGGCTGGCCACGCTCACGGGCGTCGAGTTGCGCTCCGGGTCGCCGGAACGCGCTGCGGAGACGGCGGTGCGGATGGCCGATCAGGCGCAGGGCATCGAATCACAGCTGCTGCGGCAGCGCATGCGGCAGGTCCGGGAGCGTCTGCTCCGGTATCCCGGGACGCCGGCCGCCCATGCGGCGGAGCTGATCGAGGAGACGTTGCGGGTGCCTCTCTGACGGGAGGGTGGCCGGGCGGCGCCTCTGTCAGAGGGACGCCGCGGCGTGCTGGGATGTGCCCAACCTCCGTCAGGAAGGGGGCACATACGTGCGATGGACGAACCTGGGTGAACACACGGTGTACGAGAACCAGTGGTTACGGGTCAATCTCGCGGACGTGCTGCTGCCGGACGGCCGTCATCTGGATCACTACGTGATCAGGCTGCGTCCGGTGGCCATGGCCACCGCGGTCAACGAGCGCAACGAGGTGCTGATGCTCTGGCGGCACCGCTTCATCACCGACAGCTGGGGATGGGAGCTGGCGGCCGGAGTCGTCGAGGACGGCGAGGACATCGCCGCCGCGGCGGCACGGGAGATGCTGGAGGAGACGGGCTGGCGGCCCGGACCGCTGCGTCACCTCATGACCGTCGAGCCCGCCAACGGGCTGACGGACGCGCGGCATCACATCTACTGGGCGGACGGCGCCGACTACGAGGGCCATCCCGAGGACGACTTCGAGTCGGACAAGCGCGAGTGGGTGCCGCTGAAGGAGACGCCGGAACTCATCGCCCAGGGCGAGATTCCCGCCGCGAACACCGCGGCGGCGCTGCTGATGCTGTACCGGCTGCGGTTCGGATAGCCGTCGGCCGGGCCTGACCGGCCTGTTCGGATGCCCGGCCTTTCCGGTCACTCGGCACCGTCCGGGCTGACGGCTCGTCCGGTCCGTCTCGGCCCGGCCCGCAGACCGGCCCCCGGCGCGCGCACTCCGCGGGCCGGGGGCCGGGGGGCCCGAACCAGGAACGCACCGCTTCGCGCTCCTCGCGTCAGGCGTCATGCGTTGCGCAGGAAGCCGTCCCCGTGCTGTGCGATGTGCTGCTCCAGCGCCGACAGCGCCTGCTGCACCTCGGCGGAGGAGCCGCTGCCGCGCTGCTCGGCGTAGTACGCGGCGCCCAGGCGGCGCAGCAGATCTCCGCCCTGCCGCTGCGCCTGAACCTCCTCCATCTTCTCCTTGCCCTGCGCGAGTCCGCGCTGCGCCTGCTCCTTGGCCCTGTCGAGGAAACCTGCCATCGTCCTGCCTCCTGTGCCTGCGTCGCCTTGGGGGAGCCGTGCCGGCGTGGGGCCCGGACACCCCTTCCGTCGTGTTCCGTCCTGCTCGTCCCAACGTATGCCGTGATCAGGCGGTTCCCTCTTCATCCTCGGCCAGCACGTCGAGCGCCACCCGTACGAGCTGTGGTACGGCAGGGTGTCCAGGTCGTCCCGAACCGATGGGGCTCTCCCGCCAGATGAGCATCAGCGGTACGTCGCCGGTGCCCGCGAGCGGCCGGTAGACGACATCGGGATGCGGGTGCATCTCGGCCGTCGCGGACGTGGAGACGCCGACGGCGTTGCCCGCCGCGATCGCGCCCAGCCAGTCGTCGGTGTTGGCGACGAGCACCGCCGTGTCCGGGTCGGGGCGGATCTCCTCGGGCCACAGGTCGAGCGTGGTCAGGCCGGAGACCGTGTTCAGGGCGATGGGGTGGTGTGCGAGGGCTCCGAGGTTCAACGGGCCGGTGCTGGCGGCCAGTTCGCTGTCCGCGGGGACCGCGGCCACGCGCTGCTCGTTGCACAGCCACTCGCCGAGGAGGCCCTCGGCGTCCCGCGGGATCACCGGCGCCCGTACCAGCGAGACGTCGACCTTGCCGCTCAGCAGGCCGGCCGTCCGCTCGTCCACGCGCAGCAGCTCCAGCGGCGTCTGCGGATACTCCTCCTTCCAGCGGCGCAGCAGCGGCGTCGTGTGCCTCCCGAACGCCGACCACGCGTGGCCGAGCCGCAGCGGCCACGGGCGCAGCCGTGCCGGGTCCAGCGCCTCTTCGACGGCGGCGACGGCGGTGGTCGCCTTGTCGCGGAAGCGCCGCCCGTCCGTGGTCAGTTCGAGATGGTGCGTCGTACGTTCCACGAGCCGCACGCCCAGGTGCGATTCGAGCTGACGCAGAGTCCGGGAGAGGGCGGGCTGGCTCATCCGGAGCGCCGCGGCCGCGGATGTCACGCTCCCCGCGTCCGCGATGGCGAGGAAGGCGCGGAGGTGGCGGAGTTCGGCGGTCATGCGTCCGGAGCATAGCCGCAGGCCGAGACGCATTTCACAGGCCGTCGCGGCGGTCATAACGTGGGCTCATGACCTCTGCTGACAGCGCCGCCGCGCAGAACCGGGGCCCGGCCCCGGCCGGGCCGCCCGCGCCACCGCCTGGCGGCCCGAGTCCGTACGCGCGGCATGGCCAGGGCCGCGTCGGCGCGGTCGGAATGGTCGTCGGCAGCGCCATGTCGCTCCAGTTCGGGGCGGCGGTGGCCGCCACGCTCTTCCCGCGTGCGGGCGCGCTCGGCGTCGTCACGCTCCGGCTGTTCTTCTCGGCGCTGCTCATGCTCGCGGTGTGCCGGCCGCGGCTGCGCGGCCACACGCGTCGCGACTGGGGCGCCGTCACCGGCCTGGGCATCGCGCTCGGCGCCATGAACGCGCTCTTCTACCAGGCCATCGAGCGGATTCCGCTCGGTCCCGCCGTGACGCTGGAACTGCTCGGCCCGCTCGTCCTGTCCGTCGTCGGCTCGCGCCGCCTGCTGAGCCTGCTGTGGGCGGTGCTCGCGCTCGCGGGCGTGTATCTGCTGGGCAGCAGCGGCTTCGGCAGCGTCGACTTCGCCGGTACCGCCTTCGCGCTGGCCGCGGGCGCCATCTGGGTCGCGTACATCCTCCTCAACTCCCGTGCCGGCGCCCGCTTCCCCAAGGCCGACGGCCTCGCCATCGCCATGGCGCTGGCCGGACTGCTCAGCGCGCCGCTGGGCCTGGCCAGCTCGGGCCGCGCACTGCTGGATCCGGTGACGCTCGGGCTCGGCGCGGCGGTCGCGGTGCTCTCCTCGGGCGTGCCGTACACGCTGGACCTCTTCGCGCTGCGCAGGCTGCCCGCGGCCACCTTCGCGCTGCTGATGAGCCTGATGCCGGTCGCGGCGACGACCGCGGGCTTCCTGGTGCTGGGTCAGCGCCTGGAGCCGCTGGAGCTGGTGGCCATCGCGCTCGTCATCGTCGCCAGCATGGGCGCGGTGCGCACGCCGCCGGTCAGGCCGGCGGCCGCCATAGGCTGAGCCGGTGAGCGAGCGCGAGCGGCAGACGGCCGTGTGGAGTGAGAACGGCGGCGAACGGACGGCGCTGTGGCGCTCGGAGAGCGGCGCGAAGCCGCCCCGGCACGTACGTCCCGCCGACGACCGCACGACCGCCGACGCCGCCTACAAGCTTGCCTGCGAGGGCACCGCGCTGCTGTGGCGCGGCGATTACCACGGGGCACGGCAGCTGCTGTCCGCGCTGGGCCGCCGAGTCGACCGGAAGCCGGCCAGGGCGGGCGGCACCCCGCGCGAGAGTTTCCACCTCCTGCGGCAGGCGCAGTCGCGCCGGGCACGCGTGCTCGGAATGCTGCTCGTGCCGCTCGACTGCGGTCCCGCGCCCGCTGGTTACGCCGTACCGCTGCGCCGGGCACCCGACGTGCGCGAGGCGTGCGCCGAGGCGTACGGCCCTCCGGAGGGCGCCGCCGGGCACTCGCTGGTGCCGCTGCGCGAACTGCTCGGCGTCATCGGCGCGCACGAGTGGCGGCGCCGGGGCGTGGCGGTTCCGGCGCTCGGCGGGGAGCGCGTGCACCCCGCGTACGGGGTCTTCTCACCGGTGCGCGGCGAGTACGTCGACCTGGTCGCCCGCACCGAACTGCCCCCGGACGGGCTCGCGTTCGACATCGGCACCGGCACGGGCGTGCTCAGCGCGGTGCTCGCACGCCGCGGCGTGGGCCGTGTCGTCGCGACGGACCAGGACGAGCGGGCGCTGGCCTGCGCCCGCGAGAACATCGAACGGCTCGGTGTGGCGGGGCAGGTGACCGTCGTGGCCGCGGACCTCTTCCCGCCGGGCGGCGAGCGGGCTTCTCTCGTCGTCTGCAACCCGCCCTGGCTGCCCGCGAAGCCGGCCTCGCCGCTGGAGCACGCCGTCTACGATCCCGGCAGCCGCATGCTCCGCGGCTTCCTGTCCGGGCTGGCGGACCGGCTCGCTCCGGACGGTGAGGGCTGGCTGATCCTCTCCGACCTCGCGGAGCGCCTCCAGCTGCGTACGCGCGAGGAGTTGCTCGGCTGGGTGGACGCGGCGGGCCTCGCCGTCGCCGGCCGCGAGGACACCCACCCGCGGCACCCGCGCTCCGCCGACCCCTCGGACCCTCTGCACGCCGCGCGTGGCGCGGAGGTCACGTCGCTGTGGCGGCTGAGGCACAAGGGCCCCTGAGGAGACGCCCGTTCATGCGGGCTCGTCTGCCGTGGCCGAGGTCACGCACGAAGCACCGCACCCGGCCCGCGTGTTGCCCGTACGAGACGGACGGACGCGGACCGGGTGCGGTGGAAGACCCGGAGAGACAACGGGCGTTCAGCCCTTCTTCGTCTCCCAGAAGATCTTGTCGATCTGGGCGATGTAGTCCAGCGCCTTCTGGCCGGTCGCCGGGTCGGTCGAGCCCTTCGCGGCCGAGAGGGCCTTGAGGGTCTCGTTCACGAGCTGGTGCAGGTCCGGGTACTTCTCGAAGTGCGGGGGCTTGAAGTAGTCGCTCCACAGCACCGAGACGTGGTGCTTGGCGAGTTCGGCCCGCTCCTCCTTGATCGTGGTGGCCCGAGCGCGGTAGTGCGGGTCGTCGTTGGCCTGGTACTTCTCCTGGATGGCCTTGACCGACTCCGCCTCGATGCGGGCCTGGGCAGGGTCGTAGACACCGCAGGGAAGGTCGCAGTGGGCGCTGACCTTGACCGTGGGCGCGAACAGACGGGAAAGCATAGAGCCGTCCTTCCTCGTGATCGTCTTCTCACCTGTGAGATTACTCCGTAGGGGAGGCCTTTTCGCGTGTGCCCCCGAGGGCTTAGGACAAAAGTCCAGTGTTGGGTGAACGTGAGGACGGGCACGAGGTGAGGCGCACAGATGCCGGAGCGGGCGCGGAAGCGCGAGGGTGCGGACAGCGGAGGAGCGAGGCGTTGAGCGGGTTGCTGAAGCGGATCGGGCTCGCCGAGGTCTACAACCCGTCGATGCTGCCGACGCTGCGCCCCGGCGACCGGCTGGTCGTGAAGTACGGCTCGCGCGTGCGCCCCGGTGCCGTCGTGCTGCTGCGGCATCCGCTCCAGCACGATCTGCTCATCGTCAAGCGGGCCGTCGAGCGCCGTTCGGGTGGCTGGTGGGTGGTCGGTGACAATCCGCGAGTGCGCAACGACAGCCGGGAGTTCGGGCCCGTGCCGGACGATCTGCTGGTCGCGCGCGCGTGGCTGCGGCTGCGCCCGCCGGAGGGCCCTCAGCGCTCCCTGCGGCCCGTACTGCTGTGGCTGTTCTCGGCGGTGCGGCCGCTCGTGGCGCTGCCGCCGGCCGCCCGTCCCGGTCCGCCCTCCAGGCGCTTGCGGGCGCGGTAGGCCGCGACGTTGGCCCGGGTGGCGCAGCGGTCGGAGCAGTAGCGCCGGGAGCGGTTCGTGGAGGTGTCCAGGTACGCCTTGCTACAGGCCGTGGCCTGGCAGATGCCGAGCCGGTCCACGCCGAGGTCGGTGAGGTGGAAGGCGAGCCCCATGCAGGCGGTGGCGGTGTAGCCGGCCGCGGCCGTGGCGGGGTGCTCGGCGAGGTGCATGTGCCAGCGGGTGCGCCCGTCGGGCGCGAGGTCGCCGTGGCCGCTGATCTGCGGGCTGGCCGGGAACTCCATGAGCAGCGAGTTGAGCAGGTCCACGGCGCGCGTCTCGTCGCCCTCGGAGGCGGCGCTGAAGACGGCGCGCAGCCGCGTCCGCACGGCGCGCAGCCTGCCCACGTCCGCCTCCGTGGCGCGGCGTGCCGTCTGCTTGCTGGGCCCGCACAGCTCCCGTACGGACTCGACCGACGTGAGGGTGTCCTCGCCGCGCTCGGGCTGCTCGGTGTTGACGAGGCGCACGGCGAAGTCCGAGTAATAGTTCAGTTCCACTTGTGGTCCTTACGGCCGCTGGTCTATCGTCGGCGCTGTCCGGTAATGAGCGAGCTTGCTGTGAGGGTATTACATTCGGGAGGACGGCGTGGCTGTGTACGCGGGCGACGGCATCGCGGGTGCCGAGGCGGACTGGCGGGCGTGGCAGGAGAGTTGGGACCGTCAGCAGGAGTTCTACCTCCCCGACCGCGAAGAGCGCTTCCGCGTCATGCTCGACATGACCGAGGCGCTGGCCGCACCGCGCGGGGCCGGGGCCGGCCCTGCCGTGCTCGACCTGGCGTGCGGCACCGGCAGCATCACCGGGCGCCTGCTGCGGCGCATGCCGGACGCCCGCTCCACCGGAGTCGACCTCGACCCCGCTCTGCTGATGATCGCGCGCGGGCACTTCGCCGGGGACGAGCGCGCGGAGTTCGTGACCGCCGACCTGACCGACCCGGAGTGGACGAGGAAGCTCCCGCACCGCTCGTACGACGCCGTGCTGACCGCCACCGCGCTGCACTGGCTGCGCACGGACGAACTGGGCGTGCTGTACGGGCAGATCGCGGGCGTGCTCCGCGACGGCGGCGTCTTCATGAACGCCGACCACATGCCGGACGAGACGACGCCCCGCATCAACGAGGCGGCACACGCCTTCGACAAGGCGCGCCGCGACCGGGCACAGGAGGCGGGGACGCAGGACTGGGCCGCCTGGTGGGACGAGCTGTCCCGGGAGCCCGCGGTGGCGGACGCCGTAGCCGAGCGCTTCCGCACCATCGGCAACCCGCTCGCCGGCGACCACTCGGACGGCGAGGTGCAGTCCCCGGCACGCCACGCCGAACTCCTGCGCGCCGCGGGCTTCGCGGAGGCGCGGGTGGTGTGGAGCTCGCCCCTCGACGGGCTCGTGCTGGGCCTCAAGCAGGCGCCGCCCGCCGGGGGATGAGGCAGGGCCCGGGCACCGCGCGGGCCGCGCCGGACCGGCCGCACACGCGCCAGGGGGCGGTACGGGCACTCCCTGCCCGTACCGCCCCCTGGCGTACTCATGACGCACGCGGCGGCGCCGCACCGCTCAGCGGCGCGCGACGCCTTCCGCCCGTGCGGCCGCGGCGACCGCGGACGTCACGGCCGGCGCGACCCGCTCGTCGAACGGCGACGGGATGACGCAGTCGGGGCTCAACTCCTCGGAGACCACGGCCGCCAGGGCCTCGGCCGCCGCGAGCTTCATGCCCTCGGTGATGTCGGTCGCCCGCACCTGGAGCGCGCCGGCGAAGACGCCGGGGAAGGCGAGCACGTTGTTGATCTGGTTCGGGTAGTCGCTGCGGCCCGTCGCGACGACCGCCGCGTACTTCGAGGCGACGTCCGGGTGGATCTCCGGGTTCGGGTTGGCCATGGCGAAGACGAACGAGTCCTTCGCGAGCGTGGCCACCGCCGGCTCGGGGACCGTCCCGCCGCTGACGCCGATGAAGACGTCGGCGCCGTCCATCACCGACTCCAGGGAGCCGGTGCGCTTCTCCTTGTTGGTGAACTGGGCCAACTCACGCTTGACGTCCGTGAGATCGCCGCGGTCCTCGGAGACGACGCCCTTGCGGTCGCACACGACGACGTCGCCGATGCCCGCCTCCACGAGGATCTTGGCGATCGCGAAACCCGCCGCGCCCGCGCCGGAGACGACCGTACGAAGGTCGCCCAGCAGACGCCCGGTCAGCCGCGCGGCGTTGCGGAGCGCCGCGAGCGTGACGATGGCCGTGCCGTGCTGGTCGTCGTGGAACACCGGGACGTCCAGGCGCTCCTTGAGCTTGGCCTCGATCTCGAAGCACCGGGGTGCCGCGATGTCCTCCAGGTTGACGCCTCCGAAGGACGGTGCGAGACGCGCGACGGTGTCCACGATCTCGTCGGTCTCGCGGCAGTCCAGTGCGACCGGGAACGCGTCGACGCCGCCGAACTGCTTGAAGAGGATGCACTTGCCCTCCATCACCGGGAGGGATGCCTCCGCGCCGATGTCGCCCAGCCCCAGCACCGCGCTGCCGTCGGTGACGACGGCCACCACCTGGGACTTCCAGGTGTAGTCGTCGACGAGCTCGGGCTGCCGTGCGATGGCGCTGCAGATCTTGGCGACGCCGGGCGTGTACGCGAGGGACAACTCCTCCGCGTCGCGCACCGGGACAGTGGCCTGGACGGCCATCTTTCCGCCGCGGTGCAGGGCGAAGGCCGGATCGATCACGTCCTCGTCCAGTCCGTCCTTCGAATTGACGATCTCCGCTGCCACTTGTCGAACCCCTTTGTCGAAAAAAGCTTTTGAGAGTGGCCGCTCCCTGGTTGAGGAACGGGCGGGCACCACGTCCGCCGGCCGCGGCCCCTCGGCCCTGGTGGGAGCCCCGGGCGGTGCTGCCGCCCGGTTCGGGGGTCCCCAGGCCGCCAGGCCGGGGGGCGGGTTCCCCCAGCCGTTGGGCCGAGGGGGCGGGTCCTCCGGACCGCGGCCCGGAGGAAGGGTCCCCCCGGGGCAAGGCCCAGAGGGGAGAAGAGCGAACGCCGGGCGCGCCGCACACGCGCCCCGGTCCCCGGGTGAGGGGTGTAATCGACCTTTGTACCTGACGAGGGCCGTCGGTTACGACCCGCTTTCCCCATGACCGGCCGTCGGCAACGGACATTAGCTGACAGAACAGCCGTAACCCGTCCCGGGGTCGAGGATCTCCCGACCGCAACACCACTGCGGGCGAAGGGTCTTCGGCGGAATCCGGCGATGTGCCCAAGGTCTCCCGTCGAACGGAACGCGACATCCCGTACGCGACGCGTGAGTGCCCTGTATCCGGAACGCCGCCTCCGTTATCCGATTTTGACTCGCGAGCTCTCAATAACCGCTCGAACGGATGGCAGGATTTCCCCATCCATCGGCAGCATCCTTGCGCGGTCTCGACACCCGAAGGTGTGTGCCTGGCAGGCCGCTCCCTCATCCGCAGGAGGACCCGTAATGACCGCACGCAACTCCCGACGCCCTGCTGCCGCGCGGGGCCGCAGGGCTCGTTTGGCAGCGCCGATAGCCGTGGCGGTCACCGGCGCTCTGCTGCTGGCCGGCTGCGGTGACCAGACGGAATCCGCGAGCGGCGGCGGCAAGACGCAGGGCAGCAAGGCCCCGCTCTTCGACAAGCTCCCGAAGAAGATCCAGAAGGCGGGCGTCATCAAGGTCGGCACGGACCCCGCGTACAAGCCGATGGAGTACAAGGACGGGGCGAAGATCATCGGGCTCGACCCCGATCTCGCGAACGCGATGGGCAAGCAGCTCGGTGTCCGGTTCGACTTCACCGGCGGCGTCTTCGACGGGCTGGTCACCTCCCTCCAGACCGGCCGCTTCGACATGATCATGTCGTCGATGACGGACACCAAGGACCGGCAGCAGGGCCTGGACGACAAGGGCAAGAAGGTCGGCAAGGGCGTCGACTTCGTCGACTACCTCACGGCGGGCTCCTCGATCCTCGTCAAGAAGGGCAACCCCGAGAAGGTCAAGTCGATGGACGACCTGTGCGGGGAGAAGGTGGCCACGCAGCGCGGGACCACCTCGCACGAGATCCTCAAGAAGCAGATCGACAAGTGCAAGAAGGACCGTGAGCGGCCGCTGACGATCGAGCCGTTCGAGACCGACGACCAGGCTCGCATCCGGCTGGACGCCGGCGGTGTCGTCGCGGACATCTCCGACTTCCCGGTCGCGGCCAACGCCGCCAAGGAAGGCCAGTTCGAGATCGTCGGCGAGCAGATGGAGTCCGCGCCGTACGGCATGGCCGTCTCCAAGGACGACAAGGAGCTGCGCGACGCGCTCAAGGAGGCGCTCGCGAAGATCATCGAGGACGGCTCCTACAAGAAGGCGCTCAAGAAGTGGGGCGTCGAGGACGGCGGCGTGTCCGAGGCGAAGATCAACAGCGGTAGTTGAGCCGCGCGGCGGCCGGCCGGCCGTGACAGCACGCCGGCCGGCCGCGCTCCGTCCGCACGTCCCGGGCGGGACGTTCTACACGCGTCCTCCTCCATCCCCCCGACCGACAGGCAGCAAGATCCATGACCGCTCCCCTCGACAAGGCGCAGAGCGACGCGCCACCGCCGACCGACAGAGCGCCCGAGGCGATCAAGGCGATACCGGTGCGGCACTACGGCCGCTATGTCTCGGCCCTCGTCGTCATCGCCCTTCTCGGCCTGCTCGTCAACGCCTTCGCCACGGCGGACAAGCTCCGGTGGGCCTCCGTCGCAGAGTTCTTCTTCGACGAGCAGGTGCTGGAGGGCGTCAAGAACACCCTCCTGGTGAGCGTGCTCTCGATGCTCATGGGGCTGGTGCTGGGCATCGTCCTCGCCGTGATGCGCATGTCGCGGAACCCGATCACCTCCTCCGTCGCGTGGGGGTACATCTGGTTCTTCCGCGGCACGCCCGTGTACGTGCAGCTGCTGCTGTGGTTCAACCTCGCGCTGGTCTTCCCGGTGCTCAATCTCGGCCCGATCTACAAGGACGAGATGACGGACGTCATGACGCCGTTCATGGCGGCGCTGCTGGGGCTCGGCCTCAACGAGGCCGCGTACATGGCGGAGATCTGCCGCGCGGGCATCCAGTCGGTGGACGAGGGGCAGACCGAGGCCTCTCAGGCGCTGGGCATGACCCACGGGCAGAACATGCGCCGAATAGTGCTCCCGCAGGCGATGCGGGTCATCGTGCCGCCCACCGGCAACGAGTTCATCAACCTGCTGAAGACCTCCGCACTGTGCGAGGTCGTCCTGTTCGAGGAGACGCTCCGCAAGGCGCGGAACATCGGCAACAACGCGGGCTCCGTCGTCGAGTTGCTGCTGGTGGCCACGATCTGGTTCCTGATCATCACCACCGTCTTCAGCATCGGCCAGTACTACCTGGAACGGCGGTACGCGCGCGGTTCCTCGCGGCAGCTTCCCGCGACTCCGTGGCAGCGAGTCAGCCGGCTCGTGTTCACCTTCAGCCGTGGCACGGGATCGGGAGCAGGAGGAAGCGCATGAACGCGATGGTGAAGGCCGAGGCCGTTCACAAGTCCTTCGGCCCCCTGGAGGTGCTCAAGGGCATCGACCTCGAGGTCGAGCCGCGCGAGGTGTTCTGCATCGTCGGGCCCTCCGGCTCGGGTAAGTCGACCTTCCTGCGCTGCATCAACCACCTGGAGAAGATCAACGCCGGGCGGCTGTACGTGGACGGGACGCTCGTCGGCTACCGCGAACACGGCAACAAGCTCTACGAGTTGCGCGACCGCGAGGTGGCGGCACAGCGCCGCGACATCGGCATGGTCTTCCAGCGCTTCAACCTCTTCCCGCACATGACGGCGCTTGAGAACGTGATCGAGGCGCCGGTCCAGGTGAAGGGCGAGAGCAAGGCGACGGCGCAGGAACGCGCCCACGCCCTGCTCGACCGCGTCGGACTGGCCGACAAGACCGGCACCTACCCCTCCCAGCTCTCCGGCGGACAGCAGCAGCGCGTCGCGATCGCTCGCGCGCTGGCGATGGAGCCGAAGCTGATGCTCTTCGACGAGCCCACCTCCGCGCTCGACCCGGAGCTGGTCGGCGAGGTACTCGACGTGATGCGCGACCTCGCACAGGACGGCATGACGATGATCGTCGTCACGCACGAGATGGGGTTCGCGCGCGAGGTCGGCGACTCGCTGGTCTTCATGGACGACGGCGTGGTCGTCGAGTCCGGGAGCCCGCGGGAGGTTCTGAACGACCCGCAGCACGAGCGGACGAAGTCGTTCCTGTCCAAGGTCCTGTGACGGGTGCGTGAACCGGCCGGAATGATTCCGGCCGGTTCACGCTCGGATGGCCCGGCAGTTCTATCGGCCGGAGACCCAGGCGACCAACGGCGGCGTCGAGCCGGCGCCCGAGACGACGTCCACGTTCAAGTAGTGGTTCTTGCCTTCGCGGAAGTTCTCGTCGCAGTACGTCCAGCCGTTCAGTGAGCCGTTGGAGTCGACGCACTTCCCCGTACGGCCGGATCCGTCGTGCGCCGACCATTCGAGAGTCGTCGCCTTTCCGTCGGCGAGGTTGTCGGCCACGGCGAACGAGTCGTCACCCGCGTAGAAGCAGCCGTCCATGCCGGCCGTGGGTGCGACGCAGAAGGCCTGGCCCGAATGTGCCTGAGCGGGCACGCTGCCCGTCAGAAGTGCGCCGGCACAAACGGTGGCCATCATTCCCGCGGTCGCGATTTTCCTGAACTTCATGGTTCTCCCCGTATTCGAGCTCGAACTGCTTGGTCGGGGGCCGACCCTAGGGACGAACCTGGTGTGGAGCAAGGGAGATTGACGCCACCGGCACCGGCCGGGAAGGCACGCAAAGGCAGAACACCGACCGGAATTGCCCGCTGCCCGTTCTCGCCTTTCGACCGTGGTGAACAGGGGCCGTGACGGTCGTCGGAGCTGGTGCCGGCCGCGGAGAGGATGGGCGGGTCCGCCGCAGCTGACGGGGGTGGGGGTACCTCCGGCGAAGGTGGAAGGAGTAACGTCCCGATCATGTTTGCTGCATACGCCGCGCGCATCGACAAGGACCAGCCGCTCGACGGTCTGGAGGTGGGCGACCGCCCGGAGCCCGCCGTTCCGGACCGCTGGACGACCGTCGACGTCAGAGCGGCGTCGCTCAACCACCACGACCTGTGGTCGCTGCGGGGCGTCGGCCTCGGCGAGGACTCGCTTCCGATGATCCTCGGCTGCGACGCCGCGGGCGTCGACGCCGACGGCAACGAGGTCGTGATCCACGCGGTCATCGGCGCGAGCGGGCACGGCGTCGGCCCGCGCGAGCCGCGGACCCTGCTCACGGAGAAGTACCAGGGCACGTTCGCGGAGCGCGTCGCCGTACCGCAGTGGAACGTGCTGCCGAAGCCGAAGGAGCTCTCCTTCGAGGAGGCCGCCTGCCTGCCGACGGCCTGGCTGACCGCGTACCGCATGCTCTTCACCAACGCGGGCGTACGGCCCGGCGACAGCGTGCTCGTGCAGGGCGCGGGCGGCGGCGTCGCGACCGCCGCGATCGTGCTGGGCGCGGCTGCCGGGCTGCGGGTCTTCGCCACCAGCCGGCACGAGGAGAAGCGGCAGCGTGCCCTCGAACTCGGTGCGGAGGGCGCCGTGGAGACGGGTGCTCGGCTGCCGCACCGCGTCGACGCCGTGCTGGAGACGGTGGGCGCTGCGACCTGGTCGCACTCGCTGAAGTCGCTCAAGCCGGGCGGCACCGTCGTCATCTCGGGCGCGACGAGCGGGCCCAACCCGCCCGCCACGGAGCTCAACCGGGTCTTCTTCCTCGAACTGAAGGTCGTCGGCTCGACGATGGGCAGCAAGGAGGAGCTGGCCTCGCTGCTGGAGTTCTGCGCCGCGAAGGGCGTCCGCCCGGTCATCGACTCGACGCTGCCGCTGGACCGGGCGCGCGAGGGCTTCGCGAAGATGGCGGAGGGCGACCTGTTCGGCAAGGTCGTGCTGACGGTCTGAAGCGCCCGCCGGTCCGTCCTGCTTGCCCGTCGCGGCGCTGCTCAGGCGTCGCCGTCGTCCTCCGCGCAGGCGTCCGGGTCGCGCAGCAGCGCCATCAAGTGGGCCGCCGCCGTGGAGAGTTGACGGCGTGCCTCGCGCAACTGCCGGTCGTTCACGCCGTGATCGCGTGCTGCGTCCCGTACGTCGTCGCGGAAGTGGTCCAGGAGGCGTTCCAGGTCGCGCCCCGGGTCGTCGCTCGGGGTGTCCTTCTCCTCCGCCCAGTCGGGGCTCGGCGATTCGGCGCCGGCCGGCGGCTCCTGGCGCAGATACGGGAACCAGGGTGTCGTGTGCTCCGTGATGCGCCCCAAGTTGCCCATCTCCCGGGCCAGTTGCGACATGCCCTCGCGGACCGCGCCGGGCCAGTCGCCGGACTTCGCCCGTGACTGCACCTGGTCCTGCACCTGCCGGGCGATGCGCTGCACCTCCTCGACGGCGGCGGCGCGCGCCTGTGCCTCCTTGGCCTGGCGTCTGGCCTGCTGGGTCTCCCGCTTGGCGCGGCGGGCCTGTTCCTTCCACTCCTCCTTGGCCCGCTTCATCTCCTCCTTGGCCTGCTGCCACGCCTCCTTGTCGGCGGGGCCGGGCCAGCCGCCCGCGCTTCCCGACTCCGTACGCGTACGGCGGGCCTGCTCGCGCATCTCGTGGCGCAGATCTCGGGCGGAGCCGCTGACGTCCTCGCGGATGTCGGCTGCCAGGGCCGTCAGGGAGGCACTGATCTCGACCTCCAGCTCCGCCAACTCGTCCTCGCGCTCGGCCAGTTCGGCCCGTCCGGCGTCGGTGATCGAGTAGACCTTGCGGCCGCCGCCCTCGGTGGAGTGGCTGACCAGGCCCTCGGCCTCCAGCTTGGCCAGGCGCGGATAGACGGTCCCGGCGGACGGTGCGTACAGCCCCTGGAAGCGCTCCTCCAGCAGCCGGATCACCTCGTAGCCGTGCCGCGGCGCCTCGTCGAGGAGCTTGAGCAGATAGAGGCGGAGGCGTCCGTGTGCGAAGACGGGAGGCATGTCAGGCGTCCTTGCTGAGGAGGAGGTCGTCGTGGACGGGCGCCGCGCGCCGCAGGAGGGCGATGGAACCCGAGACGCTGCTGGCGGTGAGACGGCCGCTGCCGGTGCCGAGCGTGCCGGTCACCTTCTTCGCGCCCCACTGCCCCTGGACCTTCAGTTCGTCGAACGCGCTGGAGACGGCTCCGCTCGCGGTGCTCGCGTCCACGGCGGCGTCCACGGGATGCGACAGGCGCAGGGCGACCTCGCCGGAGACGGTGCCGAGCACGACGTCGGTCTCCGCGTCGCTGCCGCCCGTGTCGAGGTCGAGGATCATGGAGCCGCTGACGGAGTCGGCCTTCACGGCGGAGCGGCCGTCGATGACCGTCAGATCGCCGGAGACGGAGTTGAAGGCGATCTTTCCGCTGAGGCCTTGTGTCTCGACGTTGCCGGAGACGGTCTCGGCGCGCACCGGTCCGTCGAGGCCGACGAGGGTGGTGTCGCCGCTGACGCCGCGTACGTCCGTACGTCCCGAGAGGCCGGAGACGAACGCGTTCGCGCCGACGACCCCGACCGAGAGAGCGACGTGCTCGGGCACCGACACCGAGACGACCACGTGCCGGTTCCAGCCCTTGCGGTCGAGCCACTTCAGGAAGCCCTTCCAGGGCACGTCCTCGTACGCGATCACCAGCGAGTCGCCCTCCAGCGTCACCACGAGCGGCGGGCCCTGCACCTCGCTGATCTCGACACGGGCGCCGGGGTCGGCGGTGCCGACGACGTTGACGCTGCCGCCCACGATGCGTACCTGGAGCGATGCGATGCTGTCGTCGATCTCAAGGGTCTGTGGTGCGGAGATCGGCCACGAGGAGCGTTCTGGCACGGCGGCCTCCCGGGTAGTCGTACGGCGACGGCGAGCCCGAGAGCCGCGGACAGCCATGGACGGAGCACATGGGACAGAGCGACATATCGCGTTCGCGCAGGAACACGATATGTCGTGTGTGGGTTCCGGTGCAAGCGTCCGGAGGCGGCCCGGCCGCGGGAGCTCAGCCGCCCTCGCCGCTCCGTTCGCCGTCCTGACCGCCGCCCGTACCGGACCCTGCCCGTCCGGCGGCCTGCTCGCGCAGGGAGGCGACCGTCATGCCCGGCGCGAGGCGGCCCTCCGACGGGCGGAGGCAGATCAGTGAGGCCCTGCCCGCGCGGCAGTCGGCGAGGCAGCGTTCGAGGGCGGGCGCGAACTCCCCGGTGGCGGTGACCGTTTCGCCGCGGGCGCCGAACGCGCGGGCGTACGCGGCGAAGTCCGGGTTGAGCAGGTCCGTGCCGCTGACGCGGCCGGGGTAGGCGAGCTCCTGATGCTTGCGGATGGTGCCGTACGTCCCGTTGTCGACGACGAGGATCAGCGGTGCGGCACCCTCGGCGACGGCGGTGGACAGTTCCTGGCCGTTCATCATGAAGCAGCCGTCGCCCGCGAACGTGACGACCTGTCGCCCGGGCCGGGTGACGGCGGCGGCGACACCGGAGGGGACGCTGTAGCCCATCGAGCCGTTGCGCGGCGCGAGTTGGCGCATGCCCTCGCGGTACGTGAGGAAACGCTGCGCCCAGAGCGCGTAGTTGCCGGCGCCGAAGGTGATCACGGCGTCGGCGTCCAGACGAGCGTCGAGTTCGGCGAACACAGCGCCGAGATCAAGGGGTTCGGGGTCGTGCAGCGGCCGGCGGAAGTCGAGGTGGGCGGCGCGGTCGGCGCGTGTGACGTCGGTCCAGGGCACGGGCGCGGCGGGCTTGAGATCCGCCACGGCACGGGCGAAGGCGGCCGGTGCGGCGAGCAGCGTGAGGTCGGGGCGCTCCCAGGCACCGGGCGGCGGGGAGCCGGGCAGGACATGGACGGTGCGCCGGGATGGGGCGGTGTGCCCGGAGTCCGAACGTCCGCCCGGCAGCCCCGAGTTCGGACCACCTGCCGGCGCTGCGTCGGGTCCGCCCTGCCCGGCATGCCATGCATAGCCGTCCGTGCTGACGTCGCCCGGCGCGGCGCCCACGCAGATCAGCAGGTCCGCGGAGGCGAGCCGCCGGGCGAGGGCGTCGGAGCGCCCGTACCCGAGGTTCCCGGCGTAGAGCTCGCAGTCGCCGGGCATCAGGTCCTGGCAGCGGAAGTCGACGGCCACGGGCAGGGACCATGCCTGCGCCCAGGCCCGTACGTCAGCACGGGCGGCGTCCGTCCAGCGGCTGCCGCCGAGGAGCACCAGCGGACGCTCGGCCTCGGTCAACAGGGCCTCCAGCTCCCCGAGTTGCTCTGGGGAGACGGCGCCCTCGGGCACGGGCAGCGGCTCCGCGTCCGCGACGCTCGCGGTGCCGGTGAGCATGTCCTCGGGCAGCCCGACGACCACCGGCCCCGGGCGGCCGCCCGCCGCGAAGGCGAAGGCGCGGGCGGTGACTTCGGGCAGGCGTGACGCGTCGTCGGCCGTCTCCACCAGCTTGGCGTGCGCCCCGAACGTGCCGCGCAGATCGAACTCCTGGAAGGCGGCGCGTCCGGTGTGGCCGCGGGGCACCAGGCCGACGAAGAGCACCATCGGCGTCGCGTCCTGGTGCGCGGTGTGCAGCGCGACCAGCGCGTTCGCCGCGCCGGGGCCGCGCGTGGTGAAGCAGACGCCGGGGCGGCCGGTGAGCTTGCCCGTGGCCTCGGCCATGTACGCGGCGCCGCCCTCGTGGCGGCACACGACCATCCGTACGGGAGCGTCGTGCAGCGCGTCCAGGACGTCGAGGTAGCTCTCGCCCGGCACGCCGTAGACCGTCTCCACGCCGTGCGCCGCGAGTTGGTCGACGAGTATCCGCCCGCCGGTACGGGGCGCGACGGCCGTCACGCGATCGCCTTCGACGTCTCGTGCTGCTTGCTGGGGTCGTGGCCCAGGCGCCGCCGCAGCTGCGGACCGGCGAGATACGAGCCCAGCGCGGTGCACGCCGCGATGAAGATCAGCAGCAGCGCCGCGCTCCACGAGGCGCCCCCGGACAGCCCGAGCAGCGAGGCCGCCACCAGCGGCACGAACCCGGAGACCACGCCCGCCAGGTTGTACGACATGGCGACGGCGCTGTAGCGGAAGTTCTCGGGGAACATCCCGGAGACGACGGCGCCGATCGGGGCGTACGGAATGGAGATCGCGCCGATGCCGAGCGCGACCCCGAGCACGACCAGCGGGGTCTCGCCCGTGTCCACCAGCCAGAACGTGGGGAACGCGGCCAGCACGGAGACGACGCCGCCCACCGCGCACACCTTCCACGGCCCGGCCCGGTTGGCGATCCTGCCGCCGACGACGAGCACCGCGATCTCGACGACCGCCCCGACGAGCGTCGCGTTGAGCATCACGGACTTGTCCACGCCGAGCTGTTCGGTGCCGTAGGAGATGATGAACGTCGTCAGCAGGAAGAAGCCGCCGATGCCGAGGAAGGCGGCGGCGATCCCGATGAGGATGCGCCCCCAGGTGCGGCGGAAGGCCTCGATCAGCGGTGCGGGCGGCGGCCCGTGCTCCTCCTTGTCGGCCATCATGGCCTGGAAGACGGGGGACTCCTCGATGCGCAGCCGCATGTAGAGCGCGACGAAGAGCAGCACGAAGGCGAAGAGGAACGGTATCCGCCAGCCCCACGAGTAGAACGCCGCGTCGGGCAGCATCCCCACCAGAGCGAAGGCCCCGCTGGAGAGCAACGTACCGACGGGGGAGCCGAGTTGGGGCACCGCCGAGTAGCTGCCGTGCTTCTCCCTGGGTGTGTGCTCCAGCGTCAGCAGCATCGCGCCGCTCCACTCGCCGCCCACCGAGATGCCTTGCAGGAAGCGGAGCGTGGCGAGCAGGGCCGGTGCCCAGATGCCGATGGTGGCGTAGCCGGGCAGCAGGCCGATGCAGCCGGTGGTGAGTCCCATCAGCACGACGGTGATGATCAGCGCGGTGCGCCGCCCGTACCGGTCGCCCACGTGCCCGAAGATGGCGGCGCCGACGGGCCGGGCGACGAAGCCGACGGCGAAGGTGACGAACGAGGCGATCGTGCCGACGGCCGGGTCCAGGTCGGGGAAGAAGAGCTTGTTGAAGACGAGGGCCGCGGCGGTGCCGTAGAGGAAGTAGTCGTACCACTCGAGCGCCGTGCCGATGAACGCGGCGGACAGCAGGCGTTTGATGTCGGCGGTGCTCGCGGTCGTCCGGGGAGCCGCGGACGTCTCCGACGGGGACGGGGACGGTGACGGTGACGAGGACGAGGACGAGGACGAGGACGAGGACGACGGGGAAGGCGGCGGGGACTGGGGCGGGGGCTGTGAGGTGCTCATGCGGTCTCCTCGGGGACGGTGACCAGAGTGTGCGGATCGTGGGCCGCGGCGGGGGTGGGCCGCGTCAGGCCAGGTGGTGGAGTCGGGCCAGCGGGACCTCTGTGGCGGCCTCGGTGGCGGTGGGTGCGCCGTCGACGAGGACGGGGCCGGGGGAGCCGGGCACTTCGACCCGTGGGGTCGCGGTGTTGTGCAGCATGTCGGCGCGGGTGAGGCCGCGGCTCTCCCGTACGGACGCATAACGCAGTCCGCCGGGAAGGGAGTTGCGCGCACCGGAGTCCGCGAGCGCCTCCGCGCCGACGAAGACGCGGGCGAGCTGCGACGCCGCGTCGCCGAGCGCGCCGTAGTAGGGGCGGTAGGTGCGCGGCTGCGTGAGCCGCGTCGAGCCGGAGCCCGACCCGGTGTTGCCCCACGCCACGAAGCCGCTCTTGATGACGAGTTCGGGCTTCGTGCCGAACCACGCCGGGTGCCACAGGACGATGTCGGCCAGCTGCCCGGGCGCGACGCAGCCGACCTCGTGCGAAATCCCGTGCGCCACCGCCGGATTGAGCGTGATCTTCGCCAGATACCGCAACACCCGTGCGTTCGCGCGGTGTTCGACTCCGGTGTCGCCGGTGCGTACGGCCTGGAGGTGCGCCAGCTGCCAGGTGCGCCGCACGGTCTCGGCGATCCTGCCCATGCCCATCGAGTCGGAGTTGACGATGCTGATGGCACCGAGGTCGTGCAGGGAGTTCTCGGCGGCGATGGCGTGCGCCCGTATGCGCCCCCGGGAGACCTTGACGTCGCTCTCGATGTGGTGGTTCTGCCGGTGGACCGTCATCGTCATCGGGAAGAGCTCGTCGACGGTGTTGACCGTGTAGGGGACGGTCGGAGTCGTCGACGACGGCAGGATGTTCGCCTCGGAGAGGATCTCCAGCAGGTCCGGGTGACCGCCGCCGCCCTCGACGTGGTACGCGTGCACGGTCCGGCCGCGCGTGGCGCCGACGGTGTCGCGCAGATAGCCGGACTCGTTCATCGAGTCGGTGTGCAACGCCACGGGCAGATCGGCCTGTTCGGCGGCGTCCAGGCAGGTGTCGACGATGCGCGGCGTCGCGCCGAAGTCCTCGTGGATCTTGAAACCGCCTGCTCCGGCCAGGACGATCTCGTCGAGCAGCCTGCGCGACGAGGACGAACCGCGCGCCAGGAACGCCACGTTGAGCGGAGTGCCGCGCCACGCGCTCATCAGCGTGTGCAGATTGGGGGCGGGGTTGCAGCCGATCTCCCACATGCCGCCGAGGCCCATGCCGACGACCGTCGTCACGCCCGCGGAGAGCGCCGCGGGCGCGATCTCCGGTGAGGAGAGGTGCACATGGCTGTCGACGATGCCGGGCGTCGCCAGCAGCCCCTCGCCGGGAACCATCGACGTGTGCGAGTCCACGGCGAAGTCGACGGGCGCGAGATCCGGGTTCCCCACCCCGCCGACCGCGACCACACGGCCGTCCTTCACGCCGATGTCCGTCTTGCGCACGCCCAGCCGGGGATCGAGCAGCACGACGTTCGTGACGACCATGTCGAGCGCGGAGTCGCGGTCGGAGCGGGGCGAGGCCAGCAGGCCGTCGCGCACGGTCTTGCCGCAGCCGCCGAGGAGTTCGTCGCCCGGGGTGCCGTCGTCCGTCTCGACCTCCACCCACAGGCCGGTGTCGCCGAGGCGTATCCGGTCGCCCGTCGTGGGGCCGTAGAGCGCGTTGTAGGTCCGCCTGTCGACCTCGCGGGGGCCGGGCGCGGGCGCGCTCACCGGCGTGCCTCCACGAGTTCGACCTCGCGCTCGCCGCCCGGTTCGAAGACGAGGGCGGTGCCCGCGGGGATGTCGAGGCGCATTCCGGCGGCGGCCTCGCGGTCGAAGCTCAGCGCCCCGTTGGTCTCGTCGAGGGGGTAGTGCGAGGAGACGTAGACGGCGGTGTCGCCGGTGTTGCGCACGGTCAGCCGCAGCCTGCGCCGCCCCTCGTTGATGCGTACGGGCTCGGACGCCGTACGGACGGCACCGGGCGGGTCGGCCTCCTGCGCGAGGGCGCCTTGCGGGACGGCGCTCTGCGGGACTTGGTCTTGCGGGACCGAGCCGGCCCGCTCCCCGTCCGCCGGTCTGATCGGTTCGTCCACGGCCACCAGCGAGGTTCCGCTCGGGAAGAGCGCCTCGACCTGGACGGTGGGGACCATCGCGGGCACCCCCTCCAGCACGTCGTCCTCCGTGAGGACCGTGCGGCCCACCGCGATCACCTCGTCCATGCTCAGCCCGTCCCATGCGGCCTCCAGCACCTCGTCACAGATGAGGGCGACGGCCTCGGGGGCGTTGAGCCTGCGGCCACGGGAGCGCCGACGGCGCGCGAACTCCGCGGCGGTGAACAGCTGGAGACGCTCGTTCTCGCGAGGGGTCAGATGCACTGTGCGGCCTCCGGAATCGACCGGCTGGTCGGTTGGACGCGAGCGATCGACCCAGCATTGCTTGCTCTTCGCGGAAGACCAACGTTGAAGTATCGCGGACCTGAGCGTCACTATTGTGCATGTGCACACTCAGCCGGATCCGTCGGCCGCGGCCGCGCACCCGCGCGCGGCCGAGCTCGCCGTCGAGTGCCTGAAGGGCGTCGACGTCCTGCTGCGCGACTGGCTGGAGACCGTCCGCCCGCTGCGCGAGCACTACGCGGACGCCGTGCCCGACGACGACTTCCGGGAGACCGCGCTCCAGGCGTTCGAGCTGCTGCTGCGTACGGTCGCCGGGCTGCCCGTGCCCGCGGAGCTCGCCGGAATCTCAGAGCGCATCGGCGAACGCCGGGCCCGCCAGGGCGTACCGCTCGACTCGCTGCTCGCCGCGGCCAGGCTGGACTTCCGGGTGGTGTGGGACGCGCTCGTCGCACGGGCCGACGACGAGGACAAGGTGCTGCTCGTCGCGTCCGCCTACCACGTGTGGGAGGCGGTGGAGGCGCACGTCACCGGCATCATGACCGCGTACCAGCGCACGGTGCTGGAGATGGGACGGCAGCGGGAGGACGAGCGCCGGCTCTGGTTCGACCGGCTGCTGGAGAGCGGAGGCCGCAACCCGACGGTGGTACGGGACGTGGGCCTGGCGCTCGGCTTCGTGCCCTCCGGACGTTTCCTGTGCGTCGCGCAGCTGCCCGGGCCCGGCTCCGGTGGCGGCCTGCACGCGCCGGCCGCCGCGCTGCGCTCCGCGGGGGCCGCGCTGCAACGGCAGACGGTCTCGTCCGCGTCGCTGCTGACGGTTCAACTGGGGCCTCGCGTAACGGAGGAGACCGTGTTCGACCGGCTGGACGGCGTGCCCTGCGGAGTCTCACCCGCCGCGGACGGCCTCGCCGAGGTGCCGCGGGCCGCCGAGCTGGCCACCGCGACCGCGAGGGCGCTGCCCGAAGCGGCGGCGGGGCCGCTGCGGCTGGCGGACGCGTGGCTGGACGTACTGGTCAACCGGGCGGGGCCGTTCGCCGCGCACCTCGCGGAGGACGTCCTCGGCGGCCTGGCCTCCGGGCGCGCGCCCGCGGCCGAGACGGAACGGCTGCTGCACACGGTGCGGGTTCATCTGGCGGGCAGCGGCTCCATCGCGGAGACCGCGAGGGCCCTCTACTGCCACCGCAACACCGTCCAGCAGCGCTTCATGCGCTTCCACGAGCTGACCGGACGCGATATACGGCGGCCCGAGGACGCGGCGCTGCTGGCGCTCGCGCTGCGCGCCCGCGAGGAGCGCGCGGGCCGGCAGGGACCGTGAGTTGGGCTTGCCCCCACCCCGATCCCGGCTCCGGGCCCCTGCCCTGGCTCCGGCCCCCGCCCCGGCCCTGACACTGACTCCTGCGCCCTGCCCGTCCCCGCCCGCTCAGTCCTCGTCCTCGTCCTCGTCGAGCCGCGCCAGCCAGGTCGCCAGCCGCTCGACGGGGATCTCGAAGTCCGGGTTGAGATCCACGAAGGCCCGCAGCTGCTCAGCCAGCCACTCGAAGGTGAACTCTTCCTCGCCGCGCCGGCTGCTCAGCTCTTCGATGCCGCGGTCGGTGAAGTACACGGAGGGCTCCCGGGGAACGTGGACGGGGGATGCGGTCCCAAGATTATCGGCGGCAGACTGTCCGCTGCGGCACGGGCCGCGGCCAGCATCGAGGGGGACGTGTGGAACGGGATGTCCGTGTTCAGGAGATCGAACTGCCGGGCGGGGAGCGCGTACTCGCGTCCGTCAGCGTGCTGGAACCCGGGCGGCTGCCGGACGGCGGCAGCCCGGACGAGGAGTACGAGTTCGAGGACACCGCCGCCTTCGACGGGCTGACCGCTCGCATCGATCAGCTCAACGAGCTTGTCAGCGGCGTCGGTTCGGCCGTGCTGAACGCCGCGCGGTCCGCCCGCCCGGACGAGGTGAGCGCCACCTTCGGGATCGAGCTCGCGGCGAAACCGGGCCGGGCGGTGGCCCTGCTCGCGGACGGCCAGGTGAAGGGCGCGATCTCGGTGACCCTGACCTGGAAGCAGGGGGCAGAAACGCGGCAGGAGGAACAGTAATCTTGTCCCTCGCACGCATCAGGCGGGAGGGAACCGGGGGAACGGGGGTGGCGACGATCACTGTCTTCAGGGGACGGGCCGGAGTGCCCGCCCATGGGCCGGCGCGGGCGGCACGGGTCGGCTTGCCGCCATGCGCCGTGCGTGTCTCGTGAGCGCCGTCGAGAGCGCCGTGCGCTCGGCTGTCGTACGGATTGGTGCACCCGGCGACGGGTATGACGGCGAAGACGACGGTCCACGTGCGCAGTTCTGGGGCAGCGGCTTCTTCATCGCGCCGGGCTGGGTGCTCACGAGCGCGCACGTCGTGGACAAGGGGAGGCGTGCCGTGTGGAGGGGTGAGCGCGTCATCGGCATCACCACGGAAAGCGGCGAGAAGCTCACGGGCGAGCTGGCGTGCGCCCTTCCCCGCCCCTCCGGCGACGGGCACCGGTCCGGGCCCTGGGCCGAACCCGACCTCGCACTCGTACGGATTCCGGAACAGACCCACGCCTCCCGTACCAACGCCCTGTGGCTGAGCGACCGTTCGGCGCTGAACTCGCCGAACGTGGAGCTGTACGGCTACTCTTCCGCGCTCGGCGGCGGAGTGGCGTACGTGCAGGGCTCGGGGCGCGCCAGCGCCGGTGCCGGCGGCCCGATGATGCTGGAGGGCGCGTATGTGCCGGCGGGCTGCTCGGGCGGCCCCGTCCTGGACCGGGACCGCGGCAGCGTCATCGGGGTCAACAAGGGCCGTGCGCGGGACGGCAGCCACCTCGTGCGGGCCACGCCGATCACCGGGCTGCGCCGGTTCTGCGAGGAGGGCGCGCGGGAGGCGGCGGTCTGGCGGGAGGTCCTGCGGGCTCACGACCGGCACCATCTGGAGCGCTTCCTCGCCCTCGACTGGAGCTGGCCCAGGGAGCAGTTCATACGGGAGCAGCAGCGCGACCCGGGCGGTTACGCGAGCGGCTTCACCGCCTACGACCGCGCCGAACTCTTCGGCCGCTTCGCCGAGTTGCCGTCACCGGTCAGCGCCGGAGAGGTGCTGGAGATGGTGGAGGAGTCCCGCCGCGACGTGCGCAGGGAGACCTTCCGGCTCCACATCCACGCACCGCGCAGCTGGCGCGAGGGCGTCGGCCTCCTCTACGACATGCACGACGGCAGCGCCACGGGCGGCGAGAGCAGCCGCGACCGCGAACGGGCCGCGGTGGTGCTCTACGCGGCGCGCGTGTGCCAGGCCCTGTCGGCGCCCGGCCGCACCACGGTGCCGAGGCCACGTCCGGTTCCGGCCGAGGAGAGGACGGATCAACAGGCCGATCCCCTCGCGGAGTTGGAGGCATGGGTCAGGAACGCCGCGGTGACGCTGCCCAACGGCATCGACAGGGAGCTGGTGCAGGGCATCCTGGCGAGTGCCACGGCCGAGCCGAGCGCCCGCGCCTCACACGCCGACGTGCTGGTCGAGATCGACCCGGACCTCTACGGCACGCACCCCTGGCGGATCAAGCTGGTCAAGGAGGACGGCCAGGTCAGCCCCGTACGGCAGAGCGAAACCGGCGTCCCGCGCGACGAGTTGGAGCGCGACATCCGCGCCGCGCTCGCCGACGCGCTCGACAAGGGCGACATCGGGGAGCATCTGGCCGCCGTGGACTTCATGCTCCCGCGCGCCCTGTTCGACGAGCCGGTGGAGATGTGGCAGCCCAAGGAGGCAGGCCCCGGCGAGCCGTTCAGCCCGCACACCCTGCCGCTGGGGCACCGCCGCACGGTCGCGCTGCGCGACCGGCACCGGTGGATGCAGTCGGAGCGCATCCCGGAGTGGCACCAGCGCTGGCGCGTCATCAAGAAGGGGCAGATGGAGGCGGTGCCGCTGTGTCCGGGCGGGGGCGACGGGGAAGACGAAGGGGGTCATCACACAGAGCACGAGAGCGAGTTGGCCGCGTACGCCCGGCTGCGCAGCGCCGAGCCGCACGCCGTGCCGGTGCACTGCGCGCGGGCCGGAAGCGGGCAGGGCGCGGTGGCGATGGGTGTGGCGCTGGGAGCTGGGCACCCGGTGGCACTATGGCGACGATGCGACGAACAGCACTCGGACTGCGGCGAGTTCCAGCAGAAGGCCGCGGAGCTGCTGAGTTCCGCGCGCTCGGCAGGAGCGCCGGCGAGCCTGCGCGAACTCGTACGCGACGTGCGCAACCAGAACGCCGGCCCTGTGTCGTCGAAGCCCGCAACGGCCTGGGCCGGGCAGCTGGTTCTCCTTTACGATCCGCCGCAAGGCCCGCAACTTGCAGACGAACCTCTCCGAGCACCCCCACTCCGCCAGTAGCCTCGGGCACGCGCCCGCGTACGACCGACGTCACGACGACCCGACCGGGACCGGACAGCACGAGGAGCTCACAGTGAGCGATTGGCGGATCTACCGGGGAGCGGGGCTCCCGCACGACGGCGCGCGGCGGCTGCCGGACCCTCCGCCCTGGCGGGACTTCACGTTATCCGGCGGCTCCGGAACGGGCGAAGGCGGCGTCGACGAGGGCGACGCGGCCCGACGGCTCGGTGTGCAGCGGCAGGTGGTCGAGAACCTCCACCCACGCCCCGAGGAGGTCGAGGCGGTCAACGCCGCGCTGTATCTGAGGCGTCCGCTGCTGGTCACCGGCAATCCGGGCACCGGCAAGTCGACGCTCGCGCACGCCGTCGCCTACGAGCTGGGTCTCGGACGGGTGC
This sequence comes from Streptomyces winkii, assembly GCF_032248595.1. NCBI lineage: Bacteria > Bacillati > Actinomycetota > Actinomycetes > Kitasatosporales > Streptomycetaceae > Streptomyces > Streptomyces winkii. The sequence goes on from NZ_JASTTH010000001.1 coordinate 794,436, forward strand.
TGCGCTGGCCCATCGTCAGCCGCACCGGTCTCCAGGAGGGGCTGTACCACTACGACGCCATCGGCCGCCTCCAGGACGTGCAGCTGGAGCGGGCCGTCGACGGCGAACGGGCCGAACGGCCGCCCATCGGCTCGTACATCAGGCTGGGGCCGCTCGGCACCGCGCTGCTGCCGCGCCCCGAGGGCGAGGAGGCGCTTCCGCGGGTGCTGCTCGTCGACGAGCTCGACAAGAGCGACATCGACCTGCCGAACGACCTCCTGAACGTGCTGGAGGAGGGCGAGTTCACGATCCGGGAGCTGGAGCGCAGCGCCGATCGCGAACCCGTCAGCGAGGTGCTCACGGAGGACGGCGACAAGGTGGCCGTCACCGGCGGCCGGGTGCGCTGCACGACGTTCCCGTTCATCGTCCTCACCTCCAACGGCGAACGCGACTTCCCCGCGGCCCTGTTGCGCCGCTGCATCCAGCTGGAGCTGAAACCGCCCACCGACAAACAGCTCGCCGCGATGGTCACGGCCCATCTCGGCGAGGAGGCCCTCGTCGAGGGCGAGGAGTACGTCCGCCGCTTCCTCGAGCGCGACGCGGGCCAGGTCGTCGCCACGGACCAACTGCTCAACGCACTGTTCCTGACGCAGCGTGCGGCCGGAGCGGAGCGGGTGACGCGCAGCCGTCTCGCCGAGATGCTGCTGCGTCCCCTGGACCGCCCGAGGTGATGGGCGATGCACCGGAGCGGGCTCCCGCACCCTGCCGAGTCGCGGCTGGCCGATCTCATCTCGCGTATGCGCGAGGCCGGTTGGGAGCCGTCGGCCGAGGAGGTGGCCGAGGCGCTGTGGCTTGCCCGCTGGGCGAGCGCGGACGCGGACGAGGCGGTGTCTCCGGATCCCGTTCCGGACGGTGAGGAGGAAGGGGAAGCGGCAGCGGAGCCGTCCCGGCCGGGGTCGCAGCCCCCGCCGGACGAGCGGCCGTCCGAGGACGAGACCGGGGCCAGGCCCCCGGCCCGGCACACGCCGTCGCTGTCCACCGTGTCGCTCTATGCGCCCGACCGCCACGGCGGCGCTCCGAGCAGCGCGTTCCCCGTGCGCGCCCCCGCCGCAAGCACCCTGCCGGGCCTGCTCGGGCTCCAGCGCGCCATGCGGCCGCTGCTGGGCTACCGGTCCCGCGTGCCGTCGGTCACGCGCGTACTGGACGAGGCCGCCAGCGCCGAACTGAGCGCCCGCAGCGGCGCGGTGCGTCCCGTCTTCGGCCCGTCCCGGCGGCCGGACGCCGAACTGCTGCTGCTGATGGACGCGTCGGCCACCACCTCCGTGTGGCAGCTCACGTTCGAGAAGCTCCGCCAGACCTGCGAACGGCTCGGAGCCTTCCGCGACGTCCAGGCCCTCTGCCTGCACCGCGGCGGCCCCGGACTGGCGCCCCTCATCGGCACCGGCCCCGACCGCTCCGCCACCCGCCTGCGCCCCGCCGACCAGTACCGGGACACGACCGGGCGGCGCCTGACGCTCGTCGTCAGCGACTGCGTCGGCTCGCTGTGGCAGGACGGGGGAGCGCAGCGGATGCTGCACCGCTGGTCCGGCAGTTCGCCGCTGGCCGTGGTCCAGCCGCTGCCCCCTCGGCTGTGGCCGCGTACGGCCCTGCCGGGCGAGTCGGGGCTCCTCGTGCGCGACAAGGGCCCGGGCGGCCCGGTCACCTTCGAGCCGGACGGGTACGGGCCGCCGCCCGCCGACGACGCGCTGCCGGTGCCCGTGCTGCTGCCCACGCCCGCGGCGCTGGGCAGTTGGGCGCGGCTGCTGGGCGGCGAGGGGCGGCAGACGGTGCGCGGCGCCGCCGCCTGGGTCAGCCCCCGCCACCACGCCATGCCGGCGCCGCCGGCGCCGCAAGGGGCCGACGCCCGCGAACTGCTCAACGCCTTCCGGGCGTCCGCCTCTCCCGGCGCGCTCGACCTGGCCGTGCATCTGGCCGCCGTACCGCTCGTGCTGCCCGTCATCCAGCTGGTGCAGGAGGCGATGTTCCCCGACACGGGGCCGATGGAGCTGGCGGAGGTGCTGCTCAGCGGGCTGCTGGAGCGGCTCCCGGACGTCGAGGATTCGCCGGGCCCGCGCTACGACTTCGTGAACGGCGTGCAGAACCTGCTGCTCCAGTCCCTCGACCAGGGCGCGGCCGAGCTGGTGCTCAAGCACCTCTCGGAGTACGTCACCAGGCACTTCGGCAAGGGGACGCGCAACTTCCCCGCACTGGCCGTCGCCCAGCTCAGCGGGCGCACCGCGGACGTGGAGCGGGCCCACCCCGAGCACGACGAACCGGAGTACGACGAGGGCGAGTTGGGGGAGGAGCTGTTCGCCGAGATACCGGCCCGAGTGGTGCGCTGGTACCGGCCCGTACGCCCGCTGCCCGATCAACTCAAGGACGCGGAACGGCTGTTGGACCAGTGGCGAGTGCAGCGCGACAGCAAGCTGCTGCGCGAGGCCCACGAGGTGACCGAGGCGGTGCTGCTGGCCGAGGACAGCGAGTGGGCCCGCCGGGTGCTCGGCCGGGTGCTGTTCGCGCAGGCCGGCACCCCCGAGGCGCGTCGTGACCCCCAGCGCCGCAGGAGGCTGCTGACGCGCGCCGAGCATCTGCTGTCCGGCGAGGGTTCCGACCGCCCCGCGACCGTACTGGCCCGCGCCGGGGTGCGGCACGAACTGTGGCGCATGGACGGCGACTCGGCATGGCTGCGCGCCGTCGTGAGCGATCTGAGCGAACCCTTTGAGGACGAGGAGCCGGACCAGGCCACGCAGGAGGACCGGCGCGTACGGCTCGGGCGGGCACTTCTCGACATGGCCCGTACGGAGCGGGACCGTACGTCCGCCGAGGAGTGCGCCACCGCCGCGGCCGGCCAACTGCGCGAGGCCGCAGACCTGTCCGGGGCGGCCGGAGTCCCCGTACAGCGGCGGGCCGCCGTGCTGCTCGACCTGGTCGCGGCGCTGCGCCTGACCGGCAGCGCCGACCACGCCGAGGTGCTGCGGCTGCTCGCGGACGCGGAGCCGGCGGCCCGCGCCGACCCCGCCGCCCCCGGCGGCCGGAATCTGCTGTTGCGCTGGGCCCGCACCCTGGCCCGTGTGTACCGCGAGGCCGGCGACTTGCAGGCCGCCGACCAGGCCTACGAGGAGGCTGCCGAACTGACCGCGCGAGACAGCCCGCAGCGCTGCGAACTCTTCATCGAGTGGGGAGAGACGCGGCTGCTGCGGGACGACGACCCGGCCGGCGCCGAGGGCATACTCCGCGAGGCGCTGACCGTGGCCCCGGGCAGCGGCCCGCTGCCCGGCCGTGCCCAGCTGCTGCTCGGCAAGGCCCTGCTGAGGCGCTGGAAGCGGGGGCATTTCCCGCCGGACCTGTTCGAGGGCAGCCACCTGCTGGAGCTCGCCGCGCGCCAGTCCCATCAGGCCGTGCAGCGTGCCGAGAGCTGGCGGCTGCTCGGGGACGCCCGGATGGCCTTCCCGGACGCCCGGCCCCCGTTCACACCGGCCCAACGGGCCTACCAGGACGCCGTGTCGGAGGCCCGCGAGGTACCCGGAGCGCGTACCAGCGGTTCGGTGGAGGCCGCCCGTGCCCTGCACGCGCTGGCCGCGCTGTACGAGCGGTGCCATGAGCCGCGCAGGGCACTGGCCACGTACCGGGAGGCAGGGGAGGAGTGGCAGCGGCTGGCCGGAATGCTCGCGCCCGTCCCCTGGGAGGAGGCCGGACGCACCCGCGAACGGATCGAATCGCTGGAGGCCGGCGAAGCCACAGGGGCCCAATGACAGCCAATCCAGGACCGAACAGGTTTCCGTATTCGGGGCGTCGGGAAGTACTCAACAGCTGTGGAGCAGCCTCCTGAGAGGGGCCACGGGGAGGGAGAGCACTGTGCCGAAGCACCTTGACGCCGAACCGGTCGTGGAGCGGGGGGAGTACGCCCTCGCGCCTCCGCTTCCCGACCTCTCCGGCGTCGACCTGCGCACCCTGCGCCGGATGGACACCCCGGCCCTGACCGCGGCCGTGGCCCACGTGCTGAGCGGGGCGGGCGAAGGGAGCGAACTCTTCAGCCAGAACCCGCCCTCGCCCGACGACGACTTCCTGGACGGAGCCGGACCCTGTGGCGGCTGACCGGTGGAGGTGACGGCCGAACGGCTGTGGCTCCTCGGCCGGACCCGCACGCAGCCCGGAGATGTCGCGGCTCATCTGCGGGTGGTGCACAACCACCGGCTGCTGCTGCTCAAGGCACTGCATGAGCGGGTGAACGCGGAGCGGGACGCTCTTCCGGCCGCCGCCTTACGGGAGTTCGCCGCGCACTGGGCGCTGCTGGAGCGGGCCGAACGGCACGATCCCCGCAGCACCCGGCGCGTCCTGGCCTACCCCACCGTCGGCATCAGGCTCATGCGGACGCTCTACACGCGTGAACCGGAGGCCTTCGGAGCCGAACTGGCGCTGACCGGGCAGATCGCGGCCGCCGCCGCGCTGCGCTCCGGCTGCGCCTTCGAACTCGTTCTGCCCGCGCCCGAGGGGGAGCTGGTGCTGCCCGGCGTCGGCGCCTACGACTGCCCCGCCGGAGAGCTGCGGCTCGACGCGGCCGCACGGCCGGAGCCGGCGCGGGTGCCGGCGCCGCTGCCGGGCGGGAACGCCGTGCTGGACGACATCGACCCCTGCCGCGCGCCCCCGGACGGCGGGTTGTGGCAGCTCCCCGCCCCGCACGACCGCACCGCGGCCGATTGGTGGGCGCCGCTGTGGCGCGGAGCGATGGGCCTGCTGTTCGCCGCCGACCGGCAGCGTGCCCGCGAAGTCGCGGCGCTGACCCGCTGCCTGATCCCGCTCGCCCTGCCGCCCGACGGCCCGCGGGAGCTGTACAGTGCCACCCTGCGCGCGGCCCCCGGCGCCGTACTGACCACGCCGCTCGACGGCGCCGCGGCACTGGCCGAGGTACTCGTCCACGAGATCCAGCACACCAAGCTGGCCGTGCTGTGCGACCTGACTCCGCTCTACCGCTCCGGCGGCCCGGCCGTCCACAAGGTGCCCTGGCGCACGGACCTGCGTCCCACCGGCGGGCTGCTCCAGGGCGCCTACGCGCACCTGGCGCTCGCCGACCTCTGGCACCGGATCTCCGACACCCGTCGAACGGGCGTACCGACGCCCGCGCGCAGAGGCGCGCGAAGGGCCCACAGGGACTACTGTGAACAGGTCGCCGAGGTCCTGCCGGCTCTCGCAGATTCGCCTGAACTCACCGACAATGGACGGGAGTTCGTGAGCGGTCTGATGGCGCATCACAGACTGCTCAGCGAAGCGGCCAACCCGGTAACGATGCGGTGACTCCAAGCGATGGCACTCTTGGCCGCTGCTTGGCGGCCCGACACAGGAGCAGTGAGGGGAAATGCGCATGAGCGCTCAGGGCCAGGCGCTCGCGGTGGAGCCGGCGGGTCGGGAGAACCGTAGCTTCGTCATCGTCTACCCCGGCTATCACCGGCAGTGGGCCACGTGGATCCACCGCACCCTCGAGCGCCTCGGCTGCCAGGTCGTGTTGCAGCGCTGGGGCCCGCCGCGTGAACAGCCCCTCGAAGAGGCGCTCGAAGACCTGCTGCTGTCCGACGGGACGGTGCTGCTGGTCCTGAGCGAGTGGTTCTTCGAACTCGGCCCGCGCAAGGAGGGCGAGTGGGACACGGCCATGCGGGGCTTCGTGGCCGCGAACCGCGACCGCTTCGCGGCGGTCAACGTCACCAGCCCGGCACTTCCCACCTCCGCCGCCGTGGTCCGGCCCGTGGAGCTGTGGGGCGTGAGCGCCGACGAGGCCGTACGAAGGCTGCTGAACCGGCTGGAAGTGGACGCCGAACCGGCGGAGATGACCCAGGCCCGCGCCGGTCACCGCTACCCCCGCGACACCCCGGACATCTGGGGCGAGGTGCCGCGCCGCAACGCCGACTTCACCGGCCGCGACGACCTGCTCAACTCCCTTCAGCAGCGCCTCATGGACGCCGAGCGCGGCACTGCGGCGGTGTCCCTCGTGGGCATGCCGGGCATCGGCAAGTCCGCGATCGCGGCGGAGTACGCGCACCGGTTCAGCTCCGACTACGACGTGGTGTGGTGGGTCAACTCGGACGCCCGCGGCACTCTGCGCGAGCGGTTCAGCGAACTGGCCCCGCGCATGGGCCTCCCCGTCGAGGCGGGCGGCTCCGGCGGACGCATCCGCGCGCTGCGGGAGGCGCTGCGCCGCGGCGAGCCGCACAGCCGATGGCTGATCATCTTCGACGGCTGGGACGATCTGGCGGACGCCGAGGCGATGCTGCCCGAGGGCGACGGCCACGTGCTGATCACCTCGCGGAACCGCTCCTGGAGCAGGATCACGGACGTCGTGGCGGTCCCCGGGTTCGTACGGGGCGAGTCCACCGGCTACTTGATGCGCCGGGCCCCCTACATCTCCGCGGAGGAGGCCGACCAGGTCGCCGTCGAGCTGGAGGACGTGCCGCTGGCGCTCGCCCAGGCCGCGGCCTGGCTCGGCGAGTCCGGGATGCCGGTCGCCGAGTATCTGCGGATGACCCGGGAGGGCGGCAGCATCGACCTCCCGGTCGGCCTGGAGTCCGTACGCGACTACCCGATCGCCTCCCTGACCTCCTGGTCGATACTCATCAACCAGCTGCGCAAGGACAATCCGCGCGCCGTGCAGCTCCTCACCCTGTGCACGGCGTTCGCCCCCGGCCGGATCCCGCTCGGGCTGGTGCGCGCCGTCCCCGAGAGCGAACTGCCCGACCAGCTGCACTGGATCGTCCGCGACCACGCCGCCTGGACGCAGGCGTTGGACGTGCTCGCGAACTTCTCCGTCGTCAACATCGAGCCCGTCGAGCATCCGCGGTCGGGCCGGGCGGGCGGCGGCGAGGACCGGGTGCGGATGCACCGGCTGGTCCACACGATCGCCGGCCAGCTCACCGCCACCGACGACCTCGAGGAGTACCGGCGGATCGTGCGCAGGAGCCTCGCCGAGGCCGACCCGGGAACGCCGCAGGACAGCACCAGCTGGCCGGTCTACTCCGAGTTGCTGCTGCACATCGAGCCGAGCGGCGCCCTGGAGAGCACCGGCAACCGGGTGCGCAAGACGGTCCTCAACTGCGTGCGGTACTGCGCGGTGAGCGCGGAGTACAGCACGGGCGTGGCGCTGGGCGCCCAGGTGCGGGAGCGGTGGAAGGCGACGTTCCCGCCGGACGACCCGATGTGGGTGCCGCTCACCCTCTCGCAGAGCGAGTGCCTGCGGGAGAGCGGCCAGATCCGCGCCGCGCACGAGCTCATCCGCGAACAGCTCGCCAACCTCGACGAGATGGACGCCCCGGACGTGGCCGAGGTGCTCAGGGTCCGGCACACCCTCACCGTCGCGCTGCGCCGCCTCGGGCGGTACGGCGAATCGCTGGAGCTGTCCCGGGAGATCATGGCCGCGGCCCAGCGGGCACTGGGCCCGGACAACCCCAACTCGCTGACGCTGCGCCTCAATCTCGGGGTGGCGCTGCGGCAGCTGGGGCGCTACGACGAGGCGTACGAGATCGACGTGGAGACCCTGCGCCGCAGCGAGCGCGTGCTGCCCGTCCGCGACCAGGCCACGCTGGTCGCCGGCAACAACTGCGCCTACGACCTGCGGCTGATGGGCAAGTTCTCCGAAGCGCTGGCCCGCCAGGAACTCGGCATGCAGATGCACATCCAGGTGCTGGGCCCGGACCACGCGCAGACCCTGTTCGCCCGGCATCAGCTGCTGCTGTGCCGCTACTACGCGGGCGAGGACCGGGACGAGATCAAGGAGCAGCTCGCGTTCCTGCTGGACCGCTTCCGCCAGGTCTACGGCCGCGACTTCTACCAGACCCTCAACCTGGTCACGGACTTCGGCAACATCCTGCGCGAGATCGGCGACACGTCCGCGGCCGACCAGCTGATCACCGAGGCCGAGGACGGCTACCGCAGGCTGCTGGGCCAGGCGCACCCGGTTCCGACCGGCATGCAGTCCAGTGTCGGCCTCATCATGCGGGCCGACGGGGACACCCGGGGTGCGCTCAACATGTTCGAGCAGTCGTACTTCGGGCTGCGTACGCTGCTGGGCCCGGACCACCCGTGGACCCTGGGCTGCGCCCTCAACTCCGCGGCCGGGCGGCAGGACGCGGGCCGCGGCGACGAGGCCGTCGAGCTGGGGAGGGACACCCTGGACCGGGCGCGCCGGACACTGGGCGACAGCCATCTGCTGACGCTGTCGGTGATGTCCGGGCTCGCCGCCGACCTGCGCTCGCTGGGGGAGGAGACGGAGTCCCGCAAGCTCGACGAGGACGTGCTCTCCGGCCTCACCCGCACGCTGGGCACGCGCCACCCCCGGACCGAGAGCATTCGCGAAGGCACGCGCCCGCTCTGGGACTTCGAGCCGAACCTCGGCTGAGCAGCCCACGGCCGCCGCGGCGTAACGACCGCGGTACGGCGGATACGAGAGGAGGGCCCGCCGGTACGGACAGTACCGGCGGGCCCTCCTCGTACGTGCTGCGCCGTCGCGAGCCGCGGAGCGGCCGACGCTCAGAGGTCGAAGACCTCCTGGATCAGGTTCTGCTGCTCCTCCTGGTGCCGCTTGCCGGAGCCGACGGCGGGCGAGGAGGACGACGGGCGCGAGACCCGGCGCAGCCGGTCCGCGTTCGGGACCGGGTCGGAGCCGATGATCAGGTCGAGGTGGTCGACCAGGTTGAGCGCGATGAACGGCCACGCGCCCTGGTTGGCCGGCTCCTCCTGGGCCCAGATGAACTTCTCCGCGCCGCTGTAACGCGCCATCTCGGTCTGGATCTCCTTGCCGGGCAGCGGGTACAGCCGCTCGATCCGGATGATCGCGGTGTCGGTGAGACCGCGCTTCTGCCGCTCGGCGTCGAGGTCGTAGTAGACCTTGCCGGAGCAGAAGACGACCTTGCGGACGTCGGACGGGTCCACCGAATCGTCGCCGATGACCGGCCGGAAGCCGCCGGAGGTGAACTCCGAGGTCTGCGACGCCGCCGCCTTGAGCCGGAGCATCGACTTCGGAGTGAAGACGACCAGCGGCTTGTGGTGCGGGTTGTGGACCTGCCAGCGCAGCAGGTGGAAGTAGTTCGACGGCAGCGACGGCATCGCGACCGTCATGCTGTTCTGCGCGCACAGCTGGAGGAACCGCTCGATGCGGGCCGACGAGTGGTCCGGGCCCTGGCCCTCGTACCCGTGCGGCAGCAGCAGCGTCACGCCGGACGTCTGGTTCCACTTCTGCTCGGCGGAGCTGATGAACTCGTCGATCACCGTCTGCGCGCCGTTGGCGAAGTCGCCGAACTGGGCCTCCCACATCACCAGCGCCTCGGGCCGCGCCAGCGAGTAGCCGTACTCGAAGCCCATCGCCGCGTACTCGCTGAGCAGCGAGTCGTAGACGTTGTAGCGGGCCTGGTCGTCGGCGAGGTAGAGCAGCGGCGTGTAGTCGTTGCCGGTGTTCTGGTCGAGCAGCACGGCGTGGCGCTGACCGAACGTGCCGCGGCGGGAGTCCTGCCCGGACAGCCGGACCGGTGTGCCCTCCATCAGCAGCGAGCCGATGGCCAGGGTCTCGCCCATGCCCCAGTCGATCGTGTCGTCCTCGATCATCGCCGCACGCCGCTGGAGCTGCGGGAGCAGCCGCGGGTGGACGGTGACGTGGTCGGGGATGTTGACCTGCGACTCGGCGATCCGCTTGACGACCTCCTGGCCGACACCGGTCTCGATGTGGACGGGGAACTCCGCCTCGGGCTGCGGGACTTCGGCCGGGGCCGGCGCGTTCGCGGCGTCCCGCACCTCGGTGAAGACCTTCTCCAGCTGGCCCTGGAAGTCCTGGAGCGCCTGCTCGGCCTCCTCCAGCGTGATGTCGCCACGGCCGATCAGGGACTCGGTGTAGAGCTTGCGCACCGAGCGCTTCTTGTCGACCAGGTTGTACATCAGCGGCTGCGTGAACTGCGGGTTGTCCGTCTCGTTGTGGCCGCGGCGCCGGTAGCAGATCAGGTCGATCACGACGTCCTTGTTGAACGCCTGCCGGTACTCGAAGGCCAGCCGCGCCACGCGGACCACGGCCTCCGGGTCGTCGCCGTTCACGTGGAAGATCGGGGCCTCGATCATCCGGGCCACGTCGGTGGAGTACATCGACGAGCGGGCCGACTCGGGCGCCGCGGTGAAGCCGACCTGGTTGTTGACGATGATGTGCACCGTGCCGCCGGTGCGGTAGCCGCGCAGCTGCGACATGTTGAGCGTCTCGGCCACGACGCCCTGGCCCGCGAACGCCGCGTCGCCGTGCAGCTGGACGGGCAGGACGGTGAAGTCCGTGCCGCCCTTGCCGATGATGTCCTGCTTGGCGCGCGCGACGCCCTCGACGATCGGGTCGACGGCCTCCAGGTGCGAGGGGTTGGCCGTCAGCGAGACCTTGATCTGCTCGCCGTCCAGCCCGGTGAAGGTGCCCTCGGCTCCCAGGTGGTACTTCACGTCGCCGGAGCCGTGCATCGACTTCGGATCGAGGTTGCCCTCGAACTCGCGGAAGATCTGCGCGTAGGACTTGCCGACGATGTTCGCCAGCACGTTGAGCCGCCCGCGGTGTGCCATGCCGATCACGCACTCGTCCAGCCGCGACTCGGCGGCGGCGTCGAGCACCGCGTCCAGCATCGGGATGACGGACTCGCCGCCCTCCAGCGAGAAGCGCTTCTGCCCCACGTACTTGGTCTGGAGGAACGTCTCGAACGCCTCGGCGGCGTTGAGCCGGCGCAGGATGCGGAGCTGTTCGTCACGCTCCGGCTTGGAGTGCGAGCGCTCCACCCGGTCCTGGATCCACTTGCGCTCCTTCGGGTCCTGGATGTGCATGTACTCGATGCCGGTGGTGCGGCAGTACGAGTCGCGCAGCACGCCCAGGATGTCGCGCAGCTTCATCATCGACTTGTTGGCGAAGCCGCCGACGGCGAACTCCCGCTCCAGGTCCCACAGCGTGAGCCCGTGCTCGGTGATGTCCAGGTCGGGGTGCTTGCGCTGCTTGTACTCCAGCGGGTCGGTGTCGGCCATGATGTGGCCGCGCACCCGGTAGGAGTGGATCAGGTCGAAGACGCGGGCGGCCTTGGTGACGTCGTCGTCGTGCGAGGCGTCGATGTCCTGGTTCCAGCGCACCGGCTCGTACGGGATGCGCAGCGCCTTGAAGATCTCGTCGTAGAAGCGCTCCTCGCCGAGCAGCAGCTTGCTGACGATGCGCAGGAACTCGCCGGAGGCGGCACCCTGGATGACCCTGTGGTCGTACGTGCTGGTCAGCGTCATGACCTTGGAGACGCCGAGCCTGTTGAGGGTGTCCTGCGAGGTGCCCTGGAACTCCGCCGGATACTCCATGGCGCCCACGCCCAGGATCAGGCCCTGGCCGGGCATCAGCCGCGGCACCGAGTGGACCGTGCCGATGCCGCCCGGGTTGGTGAGGGAGCAGGTGACGCCGGAGAAGTCCTCCATCGTCAGCTTGTTCTGCCGGGCGCGGCGGACGATGTCCTCGTACGCCTGCCAGAACTCGAAGAAGGTGAGCGTTTCCGCCTTCTTGATCGCTGCGACGACGAGCTGCCGCTCGCCGTTCGGCTTCACCAGGTCGATGGCGAGGCCGAGGTTGACGTGGTCGGGCTTGACCAGCGTCGGCTTGCCGTCCTTCTCCGTGAAGGAGTAGTTCATCGACGGCATCGCCTTGAGCGCCTGCACCATCGCGTAGCCGATCAGGTGCGTGAAGGACACCTTGCCGCCGCGGGCGCGCTTGAGGTGGTTGTTGATGACGATGCGGTTGTCGAAGAGCAGCTTGACCGGGACGGCACGCACCGACGTGGCCGTCGGCAGCTCCAGCGAGGCGTTCATGTTCTTCGCGACGGCCGCGGAGGGGCCCCGCATGGGCTGGTACTCCGGGCCGGAGGGCTGCTCGGCCTCGCCGCCGCCCTGCGCGGGCTTGGCGGGCTTGGCCGGTTCCGCCGGTGTGGGCTGGGCGGCCTTGGCGGGTGCGGGCTTGGCCGGTGCCGGCTTGGCCTCCGCGGTCTTCGCTGCCTTCGCGGGCGCGGGCTTCGCGGGCGGGGCCTTCGGGGCCGCGGCCTTGCTCTCTGCCGGCTTGGCTCCGGCGGGCTTGGCCGGTGTGGGCTTCGCGGGTGCGGGACCGGCGGTCGCTCCCGCGGTGGCGGCCGCGGTGCTCGGCGGTGCGGTGGGGGCCGCGGCGGGCTCTCCCGCGCCTCCTGCTGACTCGGCGCCCGGCTTGTAATCGGCGAAGAAGTCCCACCAGGCTCGGTCTACCGAGTTCGGGTCCTGGAGGTACTGCTGGTAGATCTCGTCGACGAGCCACTCGTTTGGCCCGAACACGGCGGAGGGATCGCTTCCCTGACCGTCCTGCTGGGTCGAGACGCTCGAGCTGTTGGGGGACTGTGACGACACGGCGGCAACCGCCCTCTTCCGCGTTCCTTAGGTGGTGGACAGCGGGAACAAAGGCTACGCCTCTCCCCGCCTGACTTGCAGTCCAGCCCGGGTTGTCGTCACGCAAGTCACATCAAGAGTCCGGTTTCGGCGCATGATGTGGCGGGAAACAAACAGGGTTCTCCGCAGGCTGGAACTGAGCGGCCCGATTCTGCGTCTCACTTCTCCGGCGGCCTCGGTCCGCCGCCGGTGGAGGCCGGTCGTGGCCGGTCGAGGCGGGTCGTCAGCCCTGTGCCTCCTCCAGGCCCGGAAGCGTGACCTGGATGCGGCAGCCCCGCGGGGACTCCGCGACCCTGATCCAGCCGCCGTGCAGGTCGACCGCCCACCGCGCGATCGCCAGCCCCAGCCCCGTACCGCCGTCGCCCCCGCCCGCGGCACCGCCGCGCTGCGAGGAGGCCTCGGCGGCCTTCGTACGGTTGAAGCGCTCGAAGACGTGCGCGCGCTCCGACTCGGGGATGCCCGGCCCCTCGTCGAGCACCTCCACCTCGAGGCTCTCGTCGGTCGCCCCCGGCCGGGCGCGCACCGTGACGCGCCCGTGCGGTGGGCTGTGCTTGACCGCGTTGTCGATGAGGTTGGCGACGACCTGGTGCAGGCGCTCCGCGTCCGCATAGGCCGTCAGTTCGGGCGGCGAGACGTCGAGGTGCAGATGGACGTCCGTACGGGAGTGGCCCTGCCCCTTGCTCATGTTGGCTTCCTTGAGCACGCCCGCCAGATACGGCCACACCTCGAAGCGGCGCGCGTGCAGCGGCACGACTCCGTTGTCCAGCCGGGACAGGTCGAGCAGATGCGCCACGAGCCGGCCGAGCCGGTCGGTCTGCTGGAGCGCGATGCGCATCGTCTCGGGGTCGGAGTCGGAGACGCCGTCGACGACGTTCTCCAGCACCGCCCGCAGCGCCGCGATGGGAGTGCGCAGCTCGTGCGAGACGTTGGCGACCAGCTCCTTGCGGTGCTGGTCGACGGCCTCCAGGTCGGCGGCCATCTGATTGAAGGTCTCGGCCAGTTCGCCGAACTCGTCCCGGCGGTCGCCCCGTACGCGACGCGAGTAGTCGCCGTCCGCCATCGCCCTGGCCGCGTCCGTCATCTCGTCCAGCGGCGCCGTGAGCGACTGCGCCACGAACTGGGTGATCAGCAGCGAGGCGATGATCGAGATGATGGTGATCACGCGCAGCTCGGTGGCGGAGTTGACCGCGAAGAGTGCGAGCAGCGTGGTGATCACCACGGAGACGATCACCAGGGCGCCCAGTGCCGCCTTCACCGAGCGGTAGGGGTCGAGCGGGCGCAGCCCCTCCCAGAGCCGGTCGAGCCACCCCACCCATACGGGCTCCCAGCGTCGGCGCAGGCGCTGGTTCAGGCGGCCCAGGGCGCGCACCGCACGCCCCAGGAACCTCCCGGTGACGCGGGCCGAGTGAGGAAGGCGGACCGCACGGCCCGCGGACGGCGAATCCGGCACCTCTGTCACGTCCCGCTGCCGCCCGTCAGGAGCCGTCCGCGGCCGACGCCGGGTAGCCGCCGCCCTCCGCGCCGGACGTGGCGTTGGCGGAGCCGCCCGAGGAAGGCGTCTCGAGCGCGTAGCCGACGCCGTGCACCGTACGGATGCGCTCCGCGCCGATCTTGCGGCGCAGGGCCTTGATATGGCTGTCGACGGTGCGTGTGCCGGAGGCGTCCGCCCAGTCCCACACCTCCGCCAGCAGCTGCTCGCGGGAGAGCACGGCCCGCGGAGAGTGCGCGAGGCACACCAGCAGGTCGAACTCGGTCGGCGTGAGGTGCACGTCCTCACCGGTGACGCGCACCCGGCGCTGCGAGTGATCGATCTCCAGCTCGCCGAGGCGGAGTATGCCGCTGCGCGGTGTGTGCGCGGCGAGCGTGGCGCGCTCGACGCGGCGCAGCAGTACGTGCACGCGCGCGGCGACCTCGCGCATCGAGAACGGCTTCGTCATGTAGTCGTCGGCGCCGACCCCGAGGCCGACCAGCATGTCGGTCTCGTCGTCCCGGGCCGTCAGCATCAGCACGGGGACCGGGCGCTGCGACTGCACCCGGCGGCAGACCTCCAGCCCGTCGAAGCCCGGCAGCATCACGTCGAGCACGATCAGATCCGGCTGCCAGGCCTCCGCGGTGTCGACGGCGGCAGGGCCGTCGCCTGCCGTCTGCACCTGGAATCCCTCGGCGCGCAGCCGCATCGCGATGGCGTCGACGATCGTGGGATCGTCCTCGACGACCAGGATTCTGCGCTGAGCGCCAGGGGTGGTCGTCGCGGACGCGTTGTTGCTCTGTGCCGGTGTGATGTTCTTCTGGTCCATTCGACCCCGCCCCTGCATGGCCCGGTGGCTTGTTTGTGTGCGTGCTTGCAGCAGCGTAAGGGCCTTGTGTCGGCTGCGGCTATGCCGGTTTGGTTGCGAAGTGGACCACGTCGGGGACGCCTCGGGCGACAGGGATCTCTTCCGTGCGAACCCGGTTGAATCCGGCATTCCGCAATGCATCCTCGAATGTCGGGGAGCCCTGTGCGGACCAGACCGCGAGTACGCCGCCGGGCGCCAGCCGGGCGCGGCAGGCGGCGAGCCCGTCGGGGGAGTAGAGGGAATCGTTGTCCTCGGTGACGGTCCAGCCGGGGCCGTTGTCGACGTCGAGGCAGAGGGCGTCGAAGATCCGGTCGGTGCGGTCCGGCTCGACGGTGCCAACGGTGCCATCCGCCGGGTCCGCCGGGTCCGCCGGGCCCGCTGCGTCGGTGCCGTACAGGTACCGCACGAGGTCGGCGTGCACGATCTCCGTACGGGGGTCGGCCAGCGCCGCCCCCGACAGCACGGAGAGCGGCCCGCCGTCCCGGTGCCAGTCGATCACCGCCTCCTCCCGCTCCACGACGGTGATGCGTCCCCACCGCGGTTCGGCCGCGGCCTCCGCGAGTGAGAACCCGACGCCGAGCCCGCCGACGAGCAGCCGGGGCGCCGCACGCCGGGGCCCGTGGTCCGGCCCGCGGTGCAGTTCCGCCAGCGCCGCCCGTACGAGCAGCCGCTCGGAGCGGCCGTCGGAGGTGTCCATGAGGAAGGTGCCGTTGGCGATGATCTGGAGCAGCCGCCCGTGCCGCCGCAGCACCACCTCGCCGTGCGGGCCGTCCCGGCGGTCGAGGACGACCGGCTGCCCGGTGGGTTCGTGCGCGCTGGGGCTGGGGTCCGTCGGCATGCACACCATCCTGCCGTGCGCTGCTCCGCTCATGCCGCGCCGTCGATCGCTCCTGGCGAACAGAAGGGCTCCGGAGGAACATCCGCGGCCCTGCGCGCATTGAGTGGGCATTGAGCGAGTAGAGCTCAACTTGCATGCCGAGGGAGAGATCATGGCTTCGACGTCCACACCGCTCACCCTGCCCGTGCTGCCCCTCGATGACGAGGTCGTGCTCCCGGGAATGGTGGTGCCGCTGGACCTGTCCGACAGTGAAGTACGAGCGGCGGTGGAGGCCGCACAGGCCGCCGCCACCGGAGGAGAGAAGCCGCAGGTGCTGCTGGTGCCGCGGGTCGGGGGGCGTTACTCGGACATCGGCGTGCTCGGCCGGGTCGAGCAGGTCGGACGTCTCGCGGACGGCGACCCCGGCGCCCTCATCCGCGGCCGGCAGCGCGTGCGCGTCGGCTCCGGCACGAGCGGGCCCGGCGCGGCCCTCTGGGTCGAAGGCACGCTCGTCGAGGAAGCCGGAGAGGTAAAGGAGGCAACGGAGGGGACCGCGGAGAGCGGCGGAGACGCGGCCGACCTGATGACCGAGTACAAGGCCCTCTCCGCCGACTGGCTCCGCAAGCGCGGCGCCTGGCAGATCGTGGACCGGCTCCAGCAGATCGACGACGCCGGCCAGCTCGCCGACAACGCGGGGTACTCCCCGTTCCTGTCCACCGAGCAGAAGATCACGCTCCTGGAGACCCTCGACCCGGTGGAGCGGCTGCGCTTCGCCGTCACGACGCTGCGCGAGCACCTCGCCGAGCAGGACGTGGCCGAGTCCATCGCCAAGGACGTCCAGGAGGGCGTCGACAAGCAGCAGCGCGAGTTCCTGCTCCGCCGCCAGCTCGACGCCGTACGCAAGGAGCTCGCGGAGCTGAACGGCGACCCGGAGGACGAGGGCGAGGACTACCGCGCCCGCGTCGAGGCCGCCGCCCTGCCCGAGCACGTGCACAAGGCCGCGATGAAGGAGCTGGAGAAGCTGGAGCGCGCCTCCGACCAGTCCCCGGAGGGCGGCTGGATCCGCACCTGGCTCGACACCGTCCTGGAGCTGCCCTGGAACGAGCGCACCGAGGACGCATACGACATCAGCGGCGCACAGGCCGTCCTGGACGCCGACCACGCGGGTCTCCAGGACGTGAAGGAGCGCATCACCGAGTACCTCGCGGTGCGCAAGCGGCGCGAGGAGCGCGGCCTCGGCGTCGTCGGCGGGGGGCTGACGGACGCAGCCGCGCGAAGCGCGTCCACAACGGGCGGTGGTGGGCGACGGGCGGGCGGCGCCGTGCTTGGCCTGACCGGCCCGCCCGGCGTCGGCAAGACGTCGCTCGGCGAGTCCGTGGCGCGGGCGATGGGGCGCAAGTTCGTGCGTGTCGCGCTCGGCGGCGTGCGGGACGAGGCCGAGATCCGCGGTCACCGCCGTACGTACGTGGGCGCGCTGCCCGGACGCATCGTGCGGGCCGTCAAGGAGGCCGGCTCGATGAACCCGGTCGTGCTGCTGGACGAGGTGGACAAGCTCGGTGCGGACTTCCGCGGCGACCCCTCGTCGGCGCTGCTGGAGGTCCTCGACCCGGCGCAGAACCACACCTTCCGCGACCACTACCTGGAGGTCGAACTCGACCTGTCGGACGTGGTCTTCCTCGCGACCGCCAACGTCATGGAGGCGATCCCGGACGCGCTGCTGGACCGCATGGAGGTCGTGCAGCTCGACGGCTACACCGAGGACGAAAAGGTCACCATCGCCCGCGACCACCTGCTGCCCCGGCAGCTGGAGCGCACCGGCCTCGCGGCCGACGAGGTGAGGCTGGAGGACGGCGCCCTGCGCAAGCTCGCGAGCGAGTACACGCGGGAGGCCGGCGTGCGGAACCTGGAGCGCTCCGTCGCCCGGGTGCTGCGCAAGGTGGCCGCCCAGCACGAGCTGGGGGAGCGCGAACTCCCGGTCACCGTGGGCCCGGACGAGCTGCGCGCGCTGATCGGGCGCCCGCACCACACCCCCGAGTCCGCGCAGGACCCGGCGGAGCGGCGCACGGCCGTGCCGGGTGTGGCGACGGGGCTCGCGGTCACGGGCGCAGGCGGCGACGTGCTCTTCGTCGAGGCGTCGCTCGCCGACCCGGAGACGGGCGGCTCGGGCCTCACCCTGACCGGGCAGCTCGGCGACGTGATGAAGGAGTCCGCTCACATCGCGCTGTCGTACCTGCGCTCGCGCGGGGCCGAACTGGAGCTGCCGGTCGGCGATCTGAAGGAGCGCGGCATCCACCTGCACGTGCCGGCGGGCGCCGTCCCCAAGGACGGCCCGAGCGCGGGCATCACCATGACCACCGCGCTGGCGTCGCTGCTGAGCGGCCGCCAGGTGCGTACGGACGTGGCGATGACGGGCGAGGTCTCGCTGACCGGGCGGGTGCTGCCCATCGGCGGCGTGAAGCAGAAGCTGCTGGCGGCGCACCGCGCCGGTGTCACGACGGTCGTCATCCCCAAGCGGAACGAGCCCGACCTGGACGACGTGCCCGAGGAGGTGCTCGCGGGACTCGACGTCCGGCCGCTCTCGGACATCCGCCAGGTGCTCGAACTGGCCCTGACGCCCGCCGAGTCCGGGTGCCTCGGCGAGGACGGGCGGGAGCTGCCGGTGGCGGCCTGACAGGCCACCGGGCGCCCCGCCCCGGGTGCCCGGTTCCATGAGCCTGCGCCGCGCCGGTGCACATCACCGGTGCGGCGCAGGCGTTTCGTGTGCGCGGGAGCTCCCGGTGGCGGCCCGAAGCCGCCACCGGGCACCCTCCCGGCTGGGAACGCCGCGCCGCGGGACGCGGCCGGACTCCCGGTGTCAGGTCATCCGTCGGCGAGCGCCTGGAGGCGGTCCATCGCGCCGTTGAACAGGTTGTGGTCGCCGACTGTCGGCCCGGTCGAGGTGTACTGCCAGAACGTGTAGAAGCCCCAGCCGTTGGGGAGCGTGCCGGGCGAGGACGCGTAACGGGCCACCCACAGCGGGTTCGTGCTGCCGAAGCCGCCGCTGTTGCCGGTGCACTGCGTCCACCAGTCCGTCGTCGTGTAGATCACGGCGTCCCGTCCGGTGCGTGCCTTGTACGTGCTGGTGAAGTCCTTGATCCAGCTGACCATCGCGCTCTGGCTCTTCCCGTAGCAGGTCGAGCCGTACGGGTTGTACTCGATGTCGAGCACCCCGGGGAGCGTCTTGCCGTCCTTGCTCCAGCCGCCGCCGTGGTCCGCGAAGTAGTTGGCCTGCGCCGCGCCGCTGGAGTTGTCCGGCAGCGCGAAGTGGTAGGCCCCGCGGATCATTCCGACGTTGTACGAGCCGTTGTACTGCTGCGTGAAGTACTCGTTCTGGTACGACGTGCCCTCGGTCGCCTTGACGTAGGCCCACTTGACGCCGCTGCTCCACAGGGTCGACCAGCTGACGTTGCCCTGATGGCCGCTCACATCGACGCCGTGGACGGTCGCCGCGAGGGTGCCGGGCGGTGTGCCGTCGGTGTGGTCGCCGCCCTCGTGCATGCGCACGCCCACCCCCATCGAGGCCTCGCCCGGCTCGACTTGGCCGGTGTCCTGGGGGGCCGCGCTCGCCGCACCGGGTGCGGCGACGAGCAGTACGAGTGCGGAGATGAACAATCCCGCCGCGGAGAGGATCGCTCGTCCGCGGCGGGCCGTACCGGATCCGTGAGCTGGCATCGCTGCCTCCGAAACCGTGCGTGGGGGTGGGGAGTCGCGTGGGGGGTGCGGTGAGGGGAGCATGCCCACATGGTGTGGGCATGTCACGTCTTTAACGGTACGCGCGTAGACATAGCCGGGGAAGACGGACAGCCTCCCGCCGGAGGTCCATACCTGCGAAATCCCGCCGGAGCTGCGACGATCGCCGTCAGCTACGGGAAGTTTCCGCACGGAAGACGGAAAAGAGGGCGCACACGTGGATGAGTCCCTGCGGCAGTACGCACCCGAACTGCTCGATCTGGAACGGGAGTTGACGGTCTTTCTGCGCCGGGCGCGCGCCTACTCCGGGGAGATGGCCCGCGAGGTGCACCCCGAGCTGGAGCCCGCCGCGTACGGGCTCTTCGTGCGTCTGGACGACGGCGGCCCGCAGCGCGCCACCGACCTCGCCGTCTTCTTCGGCGTCGGCAAGGCGACCATCAGCCGTCAGCTGCGTGTGCTGGAGAGTCTCGGCCTGATCGCCCGCGCCCCCGACCCGGACGACGGCCGCGCCTCGCTCGTGCACCTCACCCCCCGCGGCCGCGACCGCTTCAGGGGGGTCCGTGAGGCGCGGCGCGCGGAGTACGTGCGCAAGCTGGCCGCCTGGGACCCGGCCGAGATCGCGGAGCTGGCGCGGCTGCTCCACCAGCTCAACTCCCTTTCGGGTACCGAGGATTAGCCGGGCGGCCGAGCGGCACGCCGGACGGCGCGGGTGCTCGGGGTCAGCCGGAGCGGGCGCCGAGTTCGGCGAGGACGGCCGAGGCGTCGTCGTGCGCCTTTCCCCGCGGGTGCGCCGTGCCGTGCGGGTCTGCTCGCTCCGCCTCCCGTACGCGGGCCACGAGCGCCTCGGTGCCCTCTTTCCGTACGAGCGCGAGGAGCGCCGCCCAGTCGCCGAGGCGGAAGGTCTGGCTCCAGCGGGCCGCGCCGTCGCTGAGCGCCAGCAGCGCCCGTACGTCGGCGCGCGGCGCGGTGCCGGTCACCGCGAGCGAAGCGACCGCTGGATCGGCGGCGGCCGTGTAGAAGCCGGTGCCGTCCGGAACGTTGCGCAGCGCCTCGACCTCGCGGACGTACTCGGCGCGTGCCGCGTTCCGCTCGGCGCCGCCCTCAGGCAGCGCGCGCACGCGGGCGCGCAACGTGCCGATGTGCGGGGGCAGTCGGTCCAGCCGCGAGTCGAGCACGGGCGTGACCTCTCCGCCCGGGTGCTCCACGAGCAGCACCGAGTCCGAGAGGACGAGGTGCTCGACGCTCTCCTCGTCCCAGCGGGCGGCGACGACGGTGGCCTGCGGGGTGCGGCTGTGAGAAAGGTCACAGGTTGAGACATGTGCCGCAGCGGTACGCGAAATGGCCTTCGCGAGACAGGAACGGAGCGTCAACTCCCTCTGCGCGGCGGCGAGTTCGAGCAGAGCGCCGCCCAGCCGGGCCGTGTACCAGGGCACTCCGTGCTCGCATCCGGTGTGATCCGGGGGCGGCGTCACGCCGTCCAGCAGTACCAGTGCTCCACCCTCTCCGGAGGAGGGGAGAGCCACCGACGCGTAGTCCTCGTTGGGACGCCGGGGATCTCCGGGCTCGCCGGTCATGTCGATGCGCATGGCGTCAGTCTGCATGCGGGCCGTCGCCCGTGACGGGACGCACCGTACGTGTCAAGGGCCGGGCATCCGGAAGGATCGCCAGGTCAGCTGTCGCGGCGGGGCCGGAGTTGACCGGAATAAGTGCGTCCGCAAGTATGCGAGCGCGCATCCTGTCAGGGCCCTGTGCGGATCTCCAACCGGTGGCAGGCACAGGGTGGTTGGCGTGCGCAAGCGGAGTTGTTCGCCGACTCCCGAGTACGGTTCACTCCTTCGGGTGGCCCAGCAGGAGATCGTCACATCGCCTGTCATCCGCGCTGGAAGGGTCGGATGGCGTCCAAGGGGATTCACAGGGACGACACGGGACCAAGTCCGCTCCTGCGACACAAGGTTGGACTGCGCCACCCGGGGCCGCCCCGGGGCAGGCCCCGACGAGATTGCGAGCACGGGTGCGGACGAAGCTACTGCGGAAACCGGGCGTTCCGGGCGGACTGCGGGCCGGGCACGGGGGCCGCGCGCGGGTGCGGAACCGGCTGCTGGCATCCGTCGTGCTCTGCTCGCTCGCCGTGCTGGGAGCAGGCACGCCCGCGATTCTGAGTTCGTACGACGACCTGTCCGAGTCCCAGAAGCTGGTTGACCGCGCCGAGCTCGACAAGCGTGCCATCGCCCTCGGGCACGCCCTCGCCGACGAGCGCGACGGCATGGTCGAGTACGTCGCGGCCGACCGCACCAGCCGCAACGGCGCCGGAGTCACCGAGGAGCAACGGGCCCGCGTGGACCGGCAGATCACCGAGATCAGGGAGACGGCGCCCGCGTCCGTACGCAAGGCCCTGAGCCGGCTGCCCCGGATGCGTCAGGAGGCGCAGGCGGGCAAGAGCGGCGCGCTGGACATCTACGAGTCGTACACCGCGACCATCAAGACGCTTCAGGACGTGGGCGCCCAGGTCGCGCGCTCCCTGCCCGCGCGTGCCACCGAGGCCTCCGGCTCCTCGGGCGCGGCGCACGCGCTGCCCGACCTCGGCCAGGCCGTCCAGCAGGCGTCCGCCACGCGGGGTCTGCTGCGCGGCGCCCTCGCCGCCGGCGGCCCCCAGCCCGCGCTGACCGCCGAGGCCCAGCACGCCGCCGTACGGGAGCAGGGGGCGCTCGCGGACTTCGGCGACGGCTCCGGCGCCTCCGCCCGCGAGACCTTCGCCAAGACCGTCACCGGTGCCGACGTCGAGGTCGCCCAGCGCTATCTGGCGCGGCTGACGGACCGTCCGTACCTGGACGCGCGGGACCGCGCCCTGAACCACGACCGCATCGACGCCACCCTCTCGGCCCGCATCGACAGCATGCGCGGGGTGCAGTCGTCCTTCGCCGCCGAGGAGTTGAAGCACCTGGAGCGGCTGCGGGACGACGACGTCACCGCACTGGAGTGGAGCATCGCCCTCGTCGGCGCCTGCCTGCTGGTCGCGGCCGGCATCAGCGTGCAGACGGCGCGCTCGATGGCCCGCCCGCTGTCCGTGCTCAAGCGCGGTTCGCGGCGGCTCGCGGATGACCCGGTGGGCGGGGAGCCGGTCGTATTCAACGGCAGGAACGACGAGTTCGCCGAGGTCGTACGGTCGCTGAACAGGCTCCGTGAGATCGTCGCCGGCGCGCAGGAGCGCGCCGCCGAGGCCGAGGCCGACAACAACTACCTGGTCCGCCACAAGGACGCGCTCACCGCCGAACGCGACCGCGTGCGCGGCGAGTACGCCGCGCTCAAGGAGCGCCTCGACGCCCTGTCGGGCGCGGTCCACAGCACGTTCGTCAACCTCGCCCTGCGCACCCTGGGGCTCGTGGAGCGCCAACTCGGCGTCATCGAGGACCTGGAGGAGAGGGAGAGCGACCCGGGCCGGCTCAGCACGCTCTTCAAGCTCGACCACCTGGCGACGCGGATGCGCCGCTACAGCGAGAACCTGCTGCTGCTCGCGGGCGCCGAGCACGTCACCGCGAGCCACTCCGGTCCCGTACCGCTGCTGGACGTGCTGCGGGCCGCGATCAGTGAGATCGAGCGCTACGAGCGCGTGGAGCTGGGCACGCTGCCGCCGCACGTGCAGGTCTCCGGGCACGCGGCCGACGATCTCAGCCACCTCGTCTCCGAACTCCTCGACAACGCTGCCACTTTCTCCCCGCCGGACGCACAAGTGGACCTGTCCGGCTGGCTGTTGGAGAGCGGCGAGGTGATGCTCTCCGTCGAGGACGAGGGCATAGGCGTCACCAGCAGAAGACTGGCGGCGCTCAACGCGCGCCTCAGCGTGCCCGACGGGCAGGATCCCCCGGACCTGGACGCCGCGGGTCCGCAGGCCGGGGACCGCGGCCCCGAGGCCGGCCTCGGCATGGGCCTGTACGTGGTCGCCAAGCTCGCGGCGCGGCACGGGCTGCGCGTTCAGCTGCGCGAGCGGCGCAAGGGCGGCGGGATCGCGGCCGTCGTGGCGGTGCCGAGCGCGCTGCTGCCCGCGCGGCCCGCTCCGGTCGCGGCCGGCTCGGGCGAGGGCCCGTCAGGGCGGCGTACCGACCCCTCTCCGGCGTTCCCGGGCTCGGTCGCGGAGGCCAACTCCAATGCGCTGCCTGCCCGTCGGGGCGGCGACGATCCGCTGGTCACGGCCGCGGAGGAGGCGGTACGGAGCGCGGACGCGGCCTCGGCCGCGGCTCCGGAACCGCCTTCTGCCCCCGCCCCGGAGGAGCACGGGTGGGCGCCGGGCGAGGACGGAAGCCGCGCCGGACACGAGCCGGAGCCCGAGCCCGAACCCGTACCGGCGGCCGAGCGCGAGCGCGAACCCGGGCCCCAGGCCCGGCACGAGCCCGGCGCCGGAACCGCCGAGCCGGGCGCGGCTCCGGACCCGGCGCCGGACCCGGAGCCCGCAGCCGGCATCCCGGAACAGCCGAGGATCACCGACAAGGGCCTCCCCAAGCGCACCCCGCACCATGTCGAGGCGCAGACGAACCCGGCGCCGCAGCGCAAACAGAGCACGAACGCCGAGGAGATGCGCCGCCGCCTGGGCGGATTCCAGCGGGGAGCCGCACACGGGCGCCGTGACGCGGCGGCCGAGACCGACGCTGAAGAGAATGCGACTGATCAACGGGGGGCGCAGTCCGATGGTGGCACCGCCGAGGAGGCTCGCACGTGAACGCGCCCACCACGCGCACGACCGGCAGCACCCAAGCGCGCAATCTGCGCTGGCTGTTGGAGAACCTTGTCGACGAGGTGGCGGGCATCCTGTCCGTCGCCGTCGTCTCGTCCGACGGACTGCTGCTGCTGTCCTCCGACCCGAAGGCGGAGGCCGAGGCCGCTGACGAGGGCGCCGCGAGCGACGGTTCGAGCGACTCGGGCGGCCCGGCGGAAGCCTCGGGGGGCCCGGCCGTCCGCGGCGGCGCCAGGCGCGGCCCGAAGGGGACGAGCGCCGACCTGGCCACCATCGTCTCCGGCCTCGGGTCGCTCACTCTCGGCGCAGCGAAGCTGATGGACGGCGGGGAGATCCGGCAGACGGTGGTCGCCATGGACGAGGGCTCGCTCTTCGTGATGTCGATCAGCGACGGCTCCCTGCTGGGCGTACACGCCACGCCGGACTGCGACATGAGCGTCATCGCCTACCACATGGCGCTCTTCGTCGGTCGAGCCGGCCATGTCCTCACCCCCGAACTCCGCACCGAATTGCGCTCGTCGATGGAGCTGGACCAGTGACACCTCCTTCTTCCTCTCCCTCCTCCCCGCCCCCCTTGCCCGCACGGCGCGGCGAGAGCGGCAAGTCCAAGAGGGTCCGTCCGTACACCCTCACCGGAGGCCGTACCCGCTTCGGCCATGTGCTGCTGGTCGAGACGATCGTCGCGGCGATCGAAGCCCCGGAGGAGCGCCCGGAGTTGACCTCGGGCGGTCTGCGTGACCGGGTCATGCCCGAGATGCGGGCGATTGTCGAACTCTGCCGCCGCATGAGGTCGGTCGCGGAGATCGCAGCACTGTTGAAGATGCCTCTGGGCGTGGTACGGGTTCTGCTGAGCGACCTCGCCGATCAGGGTCGGGTGCGCGTTCACGGCACGGGGCACGGCAGCGACCGTCCCGACCGTGCGCTGTTGGAAAGGGTGCTTGGTGGACTTCGCAGGCTCTGAGCCGGTGGTGGAAGAAGCGGGGAGCGCGGACGGTACCTCCCCGCAGGTGCAGGAGTGGCAGAAGGACCTGTCCAAGGCTCCGATATCCACCAAGATCGTGGTCGCGGGCGGCTTCGGCGTGGGCAAGACGACGCTCGTGGGCTCCGTCTCCGAGATCGAGCCGCTGACGACCGAGGCCCTGATGACTCAGGCGAGCGCGTCGACGGACGACATCGACTCGACGCCCGAGAAGACGACGACCACGGTGGCCATGGACTTCGGCCGCATCACGCTCGAATCGGACCTGGTGCTCTACCTGTTCGGCACGCCGGGCCAGCAGCGCTTCTGGTTCATGTGGGACGACCTCGTGCGCGGCGCGATCGGCGCCGTCGTGATGGCGGACACCCGGCGGCTGGAGGACTGCTTCCCGGCTCTGGACTATTTCGAGAGCTGCGGGTATCCGTACGTGGTCGCGGTGAACCACTTCGAGGGGACCACCGCTTACGAGGCCGAGGACGTGCGGGAAGCCCTGTCCGTTCCCCGGCGCGTACCCGTTGTGATCATGGACGCACGCAAGCGGGAGACCGTCCTGAAGTCCCTGCTCGCGCTGGTCAGTCACGCCCTGGACGTCACGCCCGCCTGAATCCGCGCGGGCGCGGAACTGCACGTACGTACGGAGAAGAGAGACCGCCATGCGGAAGATACTCATTGTCGGAGCCGGGCAGGCAGGCCTTCAACTGGCCCTGGGGCTCCAGTCGCAGGGCTACGACGTCACCGTGATGTCGAACCGCACGGCGGACGAGATTCGCGGCGGCCGCGTCATGTCGACACAGATGCAGTTCCACACGGCGCTGCAACATGAGCGCGATATCGAGGTCAACTTCTGGGAGAGCCAGACCCCGAAGGTCCAGGGCCTCGGCGTCTCCGTCGCCGACCCGGAGTCCGTGCAGGGCGAGGGCGAGACCCAGCGCGCCATCAACTGGCTGGGAAAGCTTGACGGTTACGCCCAGTCCGTCGACCAGCGCGTGAAGATGTCCGGCTGGATGGAGACCTTCGCACAGCGCGGAGGGCAGCTCGTCATCCACGGGGCGGCGGTCTCC
Source organism: Streptomyces winkii (assembly GCF_032248595.1). Classification (NCBI taxonomy): domain Bacteria; kingdom Bacillati; phylum Actinomycetota; class Actinomycetes; order Kitasatosporales; family Streptomycetaceae; genus Streptomyces; species Streptomyces winkii. The sequence goes on from NZ_JASTTH010000001.1 coordinate 820,531, forward strand.
GACCTCGACTTCTTCGCGAAGAAGTACGACCTGGTCCTCGTCGCGGCCGGCAAGGGCGAACTGGTCTCCATGTTCGAGCGGGACGCGGAGCGTTCCCCGTACGACGCGCCCCAGCGCGCTCTCGCGGTCAGCTACGTCAACGGGCTCGGCCCGCGCCCCGAGCACCCGGACACCGAGGCCGTGCGCTGCAACCTCGTGCCGGGCGTCGGCGAACTCTTCGTGATGCCCTGCCTGACGACGAGCGGCCGCTGCGACATCCTGTTCTGGGAGGGCATCCCCGGCGGCCCCCTCGACGTCTTCCAGGGCATCAAGGACCCGAACGAGCAGCTCGCCAAGACGCTCGAACTCATGGAGCGCTTCACGCCCTGGGAGTACGCGCGGGCGACGAAGGTCGAGCTGACGGACGCGGGCGGCACGCTCTCCGGCCGGTACGCGCCGACCGTGCGCAAGCCCGTCGGACGGCTGCCCAGCGGCGGTGCCGTGCTCGGCGTCGCGGACGTCGTCGTCGCCAACGACCCCATCACGGGCCAGGGTTCGAACTCGGCGTCCAAGTGCGCCGCGACCTACCTCGCGTCCATCCTGGAGCGCGGCGAGGCGCCCTTCGACGAGGAGTGGATGCAGCAGACCTTCGAGCGCTTCTGGGCCGACGTCCAGCACACCACGAAGTGGACGAACGCGATGCTGGCCCCGCCGCCCGAGCACGTGCTCAACATCATCGGGGCCGCGGGCCAACTCCAGCCCGTCGCCGACCGGTTCGCCAACGGCTTCAACAACCCGGCGGACTTCGAGGACTACCTCTACGACCCGGCGAAGGCCGAGGCGTACCTGGGGAGCGTCGCGGGAGCCTGACGGGCACGATCGCGTCGCACGGACCGAGTTCGGGCCTCTGCGTCCCGGCCTTCCGGCCGCCGCGCCCGGGTGTCCCCGGGGCGGCGGCCCGTCACGGGCGGGGAAGGGGGCCCGCCCGCGGTCCGTGGGTGCCGCGGCCTCAGCGCAGCGGCTTGGGAAGCCGGTAGTTCAGCAGCGCGGGCCTGCCCGCGTCGGGCCGTACCGCGCCCCGTACGGAGGGGATGCCGCCGACGGGGGAGAGCTTCACCTCGGAACCCGGCCGCGGCGCGTGGACGACCTTGCCCCGCCCCGCGTACATCGCCACGTGCGAGGCGCTCTTGTAGTAGACGACGAGGTCGCCGGGGCGCAGCTTGCTCATCGGCACGTGCCGCAGCCGCTTCCACTGCTCCTGGCTCGTGCGCGGAATGGAGCGCCCGGCCTTCCGCCACGCCTTCGACGTGAGCCCGGAGCAGTCGTACGCCTTGGGCCCCGCGGCCCCGAACCGGTACGGCTTGCCGATCTGGCGCAGTGCGAAGCCGACCGCCCGCGCGCCCGGCGCCGACGGCCTGTGCCGTACGTTCGCGCCGCGCAGTCCGTGCGCGGACATCAACGAGCGCTGTGTACCGGCCTGTTGGGCGACCTCCAGGCCGCGCAGCCGGGTCAGCTGGTCCGGCGAGAGCGAGGCCAGGGTGCGCTCGACCTGGCGCAGCCGCGAACGTACGGTGTCGCGCTGCTTCTTCTTCCGGTCCGCGAGCCGCTTCTGCCCGGCGAGCGCCTTGCGCGCGAGGGCCGTGAGCTGACGCTGTCTCTTCTCGCCCGCGACCAGCCGCTGCACGGTCACGGCCTGGCGGCCGGCGGCGCGCCTGAGCAGGTGCAGGCCGTCCACCGCGTTCCGCGGCCGGTGGGTGAGCAGCAGCTGCACGACCGGGGGCAGGCCGACGTCGCCGGTGCGGTACTGCCTGCGCGCGATGCTCCCGGCCTCCCGGCGCCCCTCGACGAGCGCCGAACGCACCGAAGTGAGAGCCTTCTCCGCGTCGTTGGCGCGCTTGCGCTGCCGGGCCAGCTTGGCGGCGGTCGTGTTGTACGCGTCCGAGGCGGACTCGGTCTTCTCGTACATCACCCGCAGATCGCGCAGCAGCTCGCTCACCGGCTTGCCGACCGGGTCCGCGGCGACGGGCATCGGCTGAAAGGCGACCGCCGCCGCTGCCACCGCGGCGACCGCGCCGGCGGCGACGGAGCGTGGGGCACGTGGATGTGACACCGGCTCGCCTCCGATCTGACTCGCTACCGGAGCGATCGTGCACGGCGGTGCTTGTTACCGGTGGGGTTGCCGGGGCCGTCGACGGGGTCCATCACCCGAAGGGTGCCCGGGCGTCGTCCGTGCGGCGGCGGGTGCGGAGGTACGGCCGTACGGGAGGGCCGCGAGGCCCTCGGGGCTCACCTGCCGAAGAGCCGGCGGCCCGTCAGGCGGCGGGCGGCCTCCGCCGCCTGCTGGATCTCGTGGACGTACGGCTGGGGCAGCCACTCCACGGCGGGCTCCTCCGCGGTGTCGGCCAGATCGAGGGCGCTCGCCAGAACGCTGGGAGAGGGCCGGGACTCCGGCGTCTTGTGCAGGCACGCGAAGAGCGCGGGGCACAGCCCGTCCGGCACGCCCGTCAGATCGGGGTCCTCGCGGGCCATGGGCAGCATGTTCCCGGCGAACGGCTGGTGGGCGCTGGACGCGAAGACGAGGGTCGCGCCCAGGTCGAAGACGTCGTCCGCGAGTTCGTCGGTGGCCGGGCCGCTCATGCGCCCGAGCGCGAGACCGTAGTCGACGGCACGCGGGGTGTCCGAGGCGAGCATCACGTTGTGCGCGCCCAGGTCCCGATGGGTTATGCGGGCCGCGTGCAGCGCCATCAACGACCGTGCGAGCGCGCCGCCGAGGGCGCGCACCGAGGACTCGGGCAGCGGACCGTACTTCGCGACCAGCAGCTCCAGGGAGACGCCGGGCACGAAGGAGTTGGCTATCCAGGGGCTGGCGCCGTCGAGCTCGCAGCCGGCCGCGTCGGCGACGTACGGGCTGCGCACGCTCGCCGCGGCTGCCTGCATCTCCTGCCGGAGCCGCGCACGCAGCGGCCGGTCCCGGATCAGCTCGGGCCGGAGGGTCCGCACGGCGACAAGCTGCTTTCGCGCGCCGCGCTGTGGTGCCCCCCGCCCGAGATAGACGGTGCCCATGCGGCCGTTGCCGAGTACGCCGTGAAGGCGGTACGGACCCAGCTGCTGGGGATCTGCGCTGCCGAGGCCGGCCATCCCTTGGATCACGCAGGGCAGCCTAGGCGCACAGCGTGTATAAGGGGACGGCGCGAACAGAACCGTCGCAGTTCTTCGCAAACTTCACGTGAGGCTCAGAAATCGTCACGGATGTGCTAGACGCGATCGGGATCGGTCGGGAAACGGCCGCTTACGGTTACTGACCGCTGTCACTCCATGGCCAGCGAGGTCCTCCGCGGGGGCGTCCTTCCGGTTCGTAGACGTAGCGCCAGCCACGGGGGATGCCCAGGCGGCGGGTGAATCTGGCCGGTTCCAGCCGGTAGACGTGTACGGCGGCGGGGCCCTCGCCGTCCTCGGACGGGACCGGCACCTCGTAGCTCTTCGGCGGGCGCCCGTTGACGCCGGTGAGCACCGGCAGCACCCGGCCGTCCAGCGGGCCGCCCACGAAGACGCTCTCCTCGCTGCGCATCAGCAGCACTCACCCGAGGAGCAGCCGGCGAGCGAGCGCGGGCCCGGGCCCTGCTCGCCGAGGTTGTCGTAGGGGTTGGCGAGCGCGCAGTGGTCCAGGGAGAGACAGCCGCAGCCGATGCACTCGGTGAGGTGGTCGCGCAGCTGAGTCATCAGCTTGATGCGCTGGTTGAGGTCGTCGCGCCAGCACTCCGAGACCTTCGCCCAGTCCTCCCGCGTGGGGGTACGGCCCTCGGGCAGCAGCGCGAGCGCCTCGCGGATGGCGGCGAGCGGCATGCCCAGGCGCTGCGAGGCGCGGATGAAGGCGACGCGGCGCAGGGTGTCGCGGCTGTAGCGGCGCTGGTTGCCGGACGTCCGCCGGCTGTGGATCAGGCCTTCGCGCTCGTAGTAGCGCAGTGCGGAGGTGGCCACTCCGGCGCGTTCGGCGAGCTCGCCGACGGTGGCCTCCTTGGCGCGCCAGGACAGTTGAGTGGGCATGGAGCCAGAATAGGCGTTCTTCAAGTTTTCTTTAAGTTGTTCTCGGCCAGACCTGACACGGGACGGACAGGCCGCCGTTCACAGCCGGGGTCCGGCGGCCGTGGTTCACAGGCCGGGAACCTCCAGCAGATGTCCCTTGTCGCCGACCACCGGCAGCATCCGCCGCGCGAGTTCGCCGACCGGGCCGTCGCCCTCCTCCAGGTCCAGCGCGTGCCGGACGATACGGGCCGTCTCCGCGTCCCTCGTGGCGGACGCCATCAGCAGGGCGACGAAGTGGTCCAGCAGCCAGTCGCGCAACTCGGCGACCGGCGGCTGCTTCTCCTCGTCCAGCCACATCAGGGAGGCGGCCTCGACGACCGTGATCCATGTGCTGACGGTCATGCGCAGCCGGGGCCCGGCCTGGCCGGGCTCGAAGCCGAGGTGGAAGAGGATCTGGTCGGCGGCGGCGCGGCGCACCTCGTCGACGATCGCGTACGTCTTGGACGTCTGCACGACGCTGCCGCCCTGGAGGAGCGCCATGAACCCGGCGTCGTGCTCGTCGACGAACGCGAGATAGCGGTCCAGGGCGCGCACCAGCCGCCGCGTGAGCGGACCGGTCTGCGCTTCGGCGAAGCACTGCTCCAGCTCGTCCGCGGCACTGCGCAGCGCCGCCTCGTACAACTGCTGCTTGCCGCCCGGGAAGTAGCGGTAGACCAGCGGGCGGGAGACTCCGGCGGCGGCCGCCACGTCGTCGAGGGAGACGTCCTCGGGCGGGTTGTGGGCGAACAGGCCGAGCGCGGTGCCGATCAGCTGCGTACGCCGTTCGTCCACGCTCAGCCTGCGGTACGCCGGGGCCGTGCCGCTGCTGCTCATTCCATGAGCGTAACCGGGGCGGCTCCGGCGCCGGCCACTACCGTGCGAGGAGACCCGAGCTGACCCACAGCTTGCGGCCGACTCCGCGCATCACGCCGATCTCGTCCAGGAAGTCGGTGAGCCTGCGGGCGCCGGTCTGCATCACCTCGCGGCGGTGGCCGCTCGCCTTGACCTGGGCCATCGCCTCGCGCTTGTCGAGGCCGACGTTCGTGTAGACCTCGGGGTTGATGAAGGAGATCGAGAAGACGCGGGCCGCCTCGCCGGAGCTGATGCGCGTGAACTCGGCCTCCCAGCGCGGGCAGCCGACCATCTGGCGGCGCAGCTCCTCGCGGGCGTACCGCACGTGCCGCGCCTCCTCGACGACGTGGATGCGGGTGACCCCGCGCACGAGGGGCTGGACCCGCTCGTCGGGGAAGGTCAGACGCTGCATCCAGTCGAGGATCTCCTCGCCGAGGAGGGTGGCGGTGAAGGAGCCGGGGGTCGTCGAGACGGTCTTCAGCAGCCGGGCGAGGTTGTGGTGGAGCCGTGAGACGCGGTACGCGGGACAGCCGCTCTTGGTGATCATGCTGGCGAACATCTTCGAGTGGCGGCACTCGTCCTCGATCTCCGTCAGGGCATACCGCACGTGCCCGCTGGTGAGGGGCTTGTCGTAGATGTGCCGCACCAGCAGCTGCATGAGGATGACCTCGAACCAGATGCCGAGGGAGGCGAGCGACGCCGCCTCGTGGCGCGCGAGGTCGAGGCGCTGCTCCTGCGACATCCGCCTCCAGAGCGGTGTGTCGTAGAGCGAGACGAGCTCGGGCGGCCAGAACCACTTGCCCTCCTCGAAGGGCGCGTCCCAGTCCAGCTCGGTCTCGGGGTCGAACGAATGCTTCCGCGAGGACTCCAGCAGGCGCTCGGCGACCCGCTCCCTGTCCTTGAGCAGACCGAGGGCGTCCCGGAGCGGCTTGTGTGCGGTCTCGTCGACGGTGGCCGGGTCGGGCGTGATCGTCATGCTGGGCACCTCTTCGTGGGTTACCGAAGGTACGTCGGCCGTCAAGTCTTATGAGACTGCCTGTCAGCAAGCCCGTCAATCCCCGCGACGTACATTGCGCGGCTTTCATTGACCGCGCGGTAACACACGTGTGAGCCTGCCAACTACCCTTCCCGGCGGGCCAGTAGGCCCCGGGGAGGCCCAGCAGCCCGGAGTGCCAGGAGGCGTCCATGTCCACACACGACCTCTACGTCCAGAGCCCGGGAGCCGGTGAGTGGGAGGTGCCGGCCTCCGGAGCCGCCCGCTTCAGCTGGGACTACGACGACGGTCGCGACCGCCTCCTCGCCCTCTACCAGAAGGGCAAGGACAAGCAGTGGGACGGGCAGCGCCGCATCGACTGGGACCTGGAGGTCGACCCCAAGGACCCGCTCGGGACCCCCGACGAGGCCATGTCCCTGTACGGCACGTCCTATTGGGACAAGATGAGCGAGGCCGACCGCGCGGACCTGCGGCAGCACTACGCGTCCTGGCAGTTCAGCCAGTTCCTCCACGGAGAACAGGGCGCCATGGTCTGCGCGGCGCGCATCGTGGAGTCCGTACCCGACCTGGACGCGAAGTTCTACTCCGCGACGCAGACCATGGACGAGGCCCGGCACGCTGAGATCTACGGGCGCTTCCTGCACGAGAAGGTCGGGATGGTCTACCCGATCAACGACAACCTCCAGGCGCTGCTGGGCGACACCCTCCGCGACTCCCGCTGGGACATGCCGTACCTCGGGATGCAGGTGCTCATAGAAGGGCTCGCGCTCGCCGCCTTCGGCATGATCCGCGATACGACCAACAAGCCGCTTCCCAAGCAGATCCTCGCTTACGTCATGCAGGACGAGGCCCGGCACGTCGCCTTCGGCCGCATGGCGCTGCGCGACTACTACAAGCAGCTCACCGACGCCGAACTGCGCGAGCGCGAGGACTTCGTCATCGAGGGCTGCTATCTGATGCGGGACCGCCTCAAGGGCGTCGAGGTGCTGGAGAACTTCGGCATCCCGCGGGAGGAGGCCGAGACCTTCAGTGAGCAGTCGGACTTCCTGAAGCTCTTCCGGCAGCTGCTGTTCAGCCGCATCGTGCCGTGCGTGCGCGACATCGGGCTGTGGGGCGAGCGGCTCCAGCGCGCGTACGTGGACATGGGCGTCTTCGAGATGGGAAACCAGAACCTGGACCTGCTGATGGCCCAGGACGAGGAGATCGCGGAGAAGCTCGACGCGGAGCGCTTCGCCGCGGAGGAGGCCGAACGTACCGCCGAGGTCGCCGACGCGATCGCCGAGGGCGAGCGCGAGGAGGCGAGCTCCGGGGGCTGACTCCCGGGGGCTGACTCCCGGGAGGTACGCGCAAGTTCCGCGCGCTGTGCATGTGTGCTGACTGCCTGTGCGCTGACTCCCGTCCCGGTGCACCGCGCTCGCTGCCGGCGCCCTTGCGTTACTCGCTGTACCCCGCCGTTCACCGCCGTTCTCGCTCCCCCGATTCCGGGCCCCGGGTGCACCGCTCGCACCCGGGGCCCTCGTGTGCGTCACCGAATGGGCTCCGGCGAAACATGGCGTACGTGTGGCACATGAGTCCGCCTCGACGTAGTTTGAAGGGGATCGGGAGTAATGAACGGTGTAATTACTCTTCGGGTGTTTTGAACACCTTGTGCTTCGGCCAGTAGGCACAGCTGCGGGAGGGCGGTCGGCGCCGCCGCGCTTGATCGCTGTGTCGGCTCCCGCGGTGACGCGCTACCCGTAGTTCACCGCGCACCGGGAGGCAGCAGGTCATGTCAGCAGTTCGTTTCCGTGCGAAGCACGCACGCCACCCGCATGACGATGCACCCGACACCGCGGCCCACTTCGAGCGCATCACGTCGTTGCCGGACGGGCCGGAGAAGGAGGAGCTCCGTCAGGAGGTCGTACGGGCCTGGATGCCGATGGCGGACCGCCTGGCCCAGCGCTTCCGCAACCGCGGCGAGAACCTGGAGGACTTGCAGCAGGTCGCCGCGCTCGGCCTGGTCAAGGCCGTCGCGCGCTACGACCCGGCTCGCGGATGCGCCTTCGAGAGCTTCGCCGTCCCGACCATCGTCGGGGAGATCAAGCGGCACTTCCGCGACTACATGTGGGACCTGCACGTGCCGCGCCGCGTGCAGGAGCTGCGCAACCGCGTACGGGCCAGCAGCCGTGAGCTCGGCGTCACCCTCGACGACCGCTCGCCGACCGTGGCGCAGATCGCCGAGCACAGCGGGCTGAGCCAGGAGGACGTCGTCATCGGCATGGAGGCCCTGGAGAGCTACAGCGCGCTGTCGCTCGACGCCGAGCTGTCGAAGAACGAGGACGGCTACTCGCTGCTCGACACCCTCGGCGCCACCGAGCCCGGCTTCGACCGCGTGACCTACCGCGAGGCCGTCAAGCCGCAGCTGCGCAATCTGCCGGAGCGCGAGCGCTACATCCTCTATCTGCGGTTCTTCTGCGACATGACGCAGAGCAGCATCGCCGAGCAGCTCGGCATCTCCCAGATGCACGTCTCGCGCCTCATCAGCCGTACGTGCGAGCGGCTGCACCGGGAGGTCGAGGCCGAGGTGGCGGCGCGGGCCCACGAGCCCTCGGCGGAGCGCACTCCGATGACGGTCTGACCGGGCTTCGGGGTGCTCCCGGGGCTCCCGGCTCCCGGCACCTTCGGCATTCACGACAGGCCCGTTCCAGCGCCACCCGTCGCCAGAGGCGCGGGACGGGCCGTTCTCCGTCTTCGTCGTCCCGCTGCCCCGGCCCAAGTGCCCGCTCCGGGAATCGATTTCAACCCTGCGACCGGCCCGTCCTATGGAGACCGTATGGAGGTCCGGCAAGGCCATTGACGCCTTGATGCGTGCTTCCTAAGCTCTGCTGAAATCGATTTCTAGAGCTTGTGGGGAGGCGCTGGAGATGGAGAGCGGTCACAGCGCGGTGGCCGGGAGCGGCGCGGCGGCGCCGCTGCTCAGGGTGAGCGGCGTCGCCAAGAGCTTCCCCGGTGTACGGGCGCTCCAGGACATGCGTCTCGACCTCCGGCACGGCGAGGTGCTCGCCCTCGTCGGTGAGAACGGCGCCGGCAAGTCGACGCTCATGAAGCTGCTTTCGGGCATTCACACTCCGGACGCGGGCGAGTTCGCCCTGGACGGCGAGACGGTGCGCATCACCGGGCCGCGCCATGCGCAGCAGCTCGGGATCAGCATCATCCACCAGGAGTTCAACCTGATGCCCGACCTGACGGTCGCGCAGAACATCCTCATCGGACGGGAGCCGCGCCGCGGCCCGCTGCTGGACGAGCGCGCCCTCAACGACCGCGCCGCCGGGCTCATCGACCGGCTCGAACTGCCGCTGGACCCGCGGTGGCGCGTCGGTGAACTGACCGTCGCCCAGCAGCAGATGGTCGAGATCGCCAAGGCGCTGTCGTACGACGCGAGAGTGCTGATCATGGACGAGCCGACCGCGGCGCTCAACGAGGCCGAGGTGCGGGCGCTGCATGCGCTGATACGGCGGTTCACCCGCGGCATCGAGGGCGCCACCGAGGACACGGGCGCCGAGGACCGCGGCAACGGCGTCATCTACATCTCCCACCGCATGGAGGAGCTGAAGTCGGTCGCCGACCGGATCACCGTGATCCGCGACGGTCACTATGTCGACACCCTGGACGCGGCGGACACCCCGATGCGCGAGGTCGTCTCGCTCATGGTCGGCCGCGAACTCGACGGCGGAGCAGGGCCGCAGGGCGTGCGCGAGGACCGCGAGACGGTGCTCACCGTCACGGGCCTGTCGACGAAGGACCTGCTCAAGGACGTGTCGCTGGAGCTGAAGCGGGGCGAGATCCTCGGCCTTGCCGGGCTGATGGGCGCCGGACGCACCGAACTCGCCCGCGCCCTTGTCGGCGCCGATCCGGTCACCGCCGGCACGGTCACCCTCGACGGCCGCACGGTGAGGATCAACAACCCGGCGGACGCGGCCCGTCTGGGCATCGGCTACCTCTCCGAGGACCGCAAGAACTTCGGCCTGCTGCTGGAACAGGACGTCGACACCAACATCGGGATCGGCTCGATGAAGCAGCGCTTCCAGTCGGCGGGCTTCGTCAACTCACGTGCGATGCGCGCGAAGTCGGAGGAGTTCATCGAGAAGCTGCGCATCAGGACCCCCTCGGCAGGCCAGACGGTCAAGCACCTCTCCGGCGGCAATCAGCAGAAGGTCGTCATCGCCAAGTGGCTGCTGAAGGACTGCGACATCCTCATCTTCGACGAGCCGACCCGCGGCATCGACGTGGGCGCCAAGGAGGAGATCCACCGCATCGTCGACGAACTCGCGGAGCAGGGAAAGTCGTTGATCGTGATCTCGTCCGACCTGCCCGAGGTGCTCCGCATGTCGCACCGCGTCGTCGTGATGTGCGAGGGCCGCGTCACCGGCGAACTCACGGCTGACGAGGCCACGCAGGAGAAGGTCATGCACTACGCGACGCTGCGCCCCGAGCCCGCCGGGACGGGCGCGGCACCGCCATCCGCAACGGCACACGGCAGCAGGCAGGAGATGTTCGGATGACAGCCTCGACAGTGGCCACGCCGGAGCAGGAGACCGCAGGCGGCACGCCGTCCGGCGGCCTGCGCGGCGGAGTGCTGGGCAGGGTCCAGCAACTGCTCGCGTTCGCAAGCCTGATAGCCATCTTCGTCTTCTTCTCGTTCGCCAGCCCCAACTTCCTCAATTACAGCAACATCACCTCGATGCTGTTCTCGACGGTCGTCATCGGGACGCTGGCGCTCGGCGCGACCTTCGTCATCGTCACCGGCGGCATCGATCTGTCCGTGGGCACGGGCATGGCCCTGTGCGCGGTGATGGGCGGCGTGATGATCGTCGAGGCGGGGGTGCCGGTGTGGCTCGGCGTGCTCGGCACCCTGCTGTTCGGCGCGCTGATCGGGCTCGTCAACGGGCTGAACGTCACGGTGCTGAAGCTGCCGCCGTTCATCGCGACGCTGGCGATGATGCTCGTCGCTCAGGGGCTGGCGCTGGTCGTCTCGGGCAGCGCGCCCATCTACTTCTCGGAGGAGTCCGGTTACGCGGACATCTCCACCGGCAGCGTCATCCCCGGCGCCGACTTTCCCAACGCCGTGCTCATCTTCGCGCTCGCGGCGGTGCTGGGCGGCGTCGTGCTCAACAAGACGCTGCTGGGCCGCTACACGTACTCCATCGGCAGCAACGAGGAGGCGACGGCGCTCTCCGGCATCGACGTGCGCAAGTGGAAGCTCGTCGTCTACGTCGTCTCCGGGCTCTTCATCGGCCTCGCCGGCGTGCTCATCTCCGCGCGTCTGGGCTCGGCGCAGCCCGCCACGGGCATGGGGTACGAGCTCCAGGCGATCGCCGCGGTGGTCATCGGCGGCACGTCGCTCTCCGGGGGCAAGGGCTCGATCGTCGGCACGGTCATCGGCGCCCTCATCATCTCCGTACTCAACAACGGGCTCCAGATCACCTCGGTGCCGCAGGAGTGGCAGAACGTCATCCTGGGCTGCGTCATCGTCGCCGCCGTGTACGCGGACAACGCGCGCCGGAGCAGGGCATGACGGGGCCGAAGAGGGTGCGGCTCGCCGCCGTGCCGGCCGTCGCCGCGGCTCTCGCGCTCAGCGCGTGCAGCGCCGGCTCCGGCGGCGAGCAGACGGGTGCGGGAGGCGGCAAGCCGTACATCGCGATCGTCTCCAAGGGCTTCCAGCAGCAGTTCTGGCAGGCGGTGAAGAAGGGCGCGGAGCAGGAGGCGCGGAAGCAGAACGCCACCATCAGCTTCGAGGGTCCCGCGACCGAGGCAGATGTCGAGGCGCAGGTGAACATGCTGGCCAACAGCATCGGCAAGAAGCCGGACGCTGTCGGGCTGGCCGCGCTGGACTCCCGTGCGCTGGAGCCGTATCTGAAGAAGGCGCAGCGCAGCCGTACTCCGGTCGTCGCCTTCGACTCCGGCGTGGAGAGCGACATTCCGGTGACCACCGCGGCGACCGACAACAAGGCCGCCGCGGCGGAGGCCGCGCAGCACATGGCCAAGGCGGTCGGCGGCAAGGGCAAGGTCGCGCTGGTGGTGCACAGCCAGACCGCCGGCTCCGGCATCGACCGCCGCGACGGCTTCACGAAGTGGATGAAGGCGCACGCGCCGGGGGTGAAGCTGCTGCCGGTCCAGTACGGCGGCGGCGACCAGACCAAGTCCGCCGACATCACCAAGGCGATCATCGCCTCGAACCCCGACGTCAAGGGGATCTACGGCAGCAACGAGGGATCGGCGATGGGTGTCCTCCAGGGCGTGAAGGAGAGCGGCCGTAAGGACATCGCCACCGTCGGATTCGACTCCGGGCAGGGGCAGATCAACGCCATCGACGAGGGGCGCATGACCGGTGCGATCACCCAGAACCCCGTCGCCATCGGCCGTCAGGTCGTACGCGCGTCGGTCGCCGCGATCAAGGGGAAGAAGCTGCCGAAGGTGATCAACACCGGCTACTACTGGTACGACCGGCGCAACATCGACGATCCGCGGATCCAGTCGGTGCTCTACCACTGACCCGGGCGGCGCCCGAGCAGCACGTACTCGGAACGGCCAAGGACGGCGAAGAACGGCCAGGGGGCAGCGGGGGAGACGGGCACGACGTGGTAAACGGGGGCACGGCCTGCTCACCACCTGGGCGCTGTGCGGCACTTCGAGCGCCCGCCGCGCACGGGGCGGTGGCCGCCGTCCCGCTCCCGGAAGCAGTGGTTCTGAAGAACGGGAAGAAGGGGGAAGCGAGATGCACGACCACCTGGGCAGGTCCGCGGGGACGGGTGCGGGCCGGCGTACGGTGCTCCGCGCCGGCATCGCAACGGCCGTTGCGGCGGCGGGAGTCGGCGCCGGGCAGGGCGCCGCGCACGCGGCGACCGGGAGTCCGGGGGCGAGCGCGAACGTGAGGGCAGGGGCGACGGCAGGGCCCAGGGCGATCAACGGAACCAAGATCAAGAACCTTACGGGCCCCCAGGAGACCGGTGCGTTCGGGGCGCAGTGGACGGATCTGGGCATCCCCGTCCTCAGCCCCGGCGGCGGCATGCTCTACCTCGCGGGCGACACCTACGACGGCGAGGTCGCGCTGGAAGGGGACTGGCGCGCACCCGTCGCGCTCCGCTCCAGCAGCACCGACCCGGCCTCGCTCACGATCGACGGCAGCGTCGGCGGTGCGCACGCCAAGGGCCTCGTGCCCGAGGACCACCAGAACAACAACACGGCCCTGCCCTCGGACGTGTTCGCCATCGGGGACACGCTCTACATGCATCTGATGCGGGGCCCGCTGCACAGGACCCACCACAGCGACTTCTGGCGCTCGACCGACAACGGCGAGAACTGGGAGTACCTGTGCCAGTGGCCGGGCGACATGCTGGGCGGCCAGTTCCAGCAGAAGACCTACGCGGTGGCGGACGACGGCTACTGCTACGTCCTCTCGTCCGTCTTCAACCGCGACGTGGAGTCGGGCCTGCTGCTGCACCGCGTCCCGCACGACAGGGTCGGCGACCCGGCGGCGTACGAGCCGTGGGGTGCCCCGGACGGTTCCTGGGGCTGGGGCAAGGCGGCCACCACCGTGACCCGGCCCCGCAGGTGGGGCGAGATCTGCCTGCGAGCGATGGGCGGCAAGTACGCGCTCAGCTGGCTGAACATGGATCCGCTCGACATGCGGGTGCAGATCTTCGCGACGCCGACGTCGGATCTGTTCGCCACCCCGGAGCAGACGGTCATCGTGCCGACGTCGCCGGGCAATGAAAGCGGGAACGCGGTGGCCAGTCCGTACGGCGGCTTCATCGTGCCCGGCTCGACGTTCGAGGACTTCCACATGATCGTCAGCCAGTGGTACGACAACCGGAACTACCGCTGCATGCAGTACCGCATCAACGGGCTTGCCGCATAGGCCGGTTCGGCTGGTCCGGCCGGTTCGGCCGGCTCATGGGGCCTCCCCCTCCCGGCGAGGCGAGGGGGAGGCCCGGCCCCCGGAGACACCCTCCGCGAACGCGGCGCGGGCCCCGTGCGCACGACCGGCGCGAGTGCCCGCCGCGTGTGGCTGCGCACCACCCTCTGGGCCCCGAAGGTGGCGGCTCGTCACGTGTGCCGCGGGTTGCGGCGGCTCATAGCCTTCGGGCACTCACCACGCCGGAGACCGGCCCACGGCCGCCCCCACCCGGCCGGACACAGCCATCCTGGAGGCCTCGCCGATGAAACGGGCCAGCAGCGCCGCCGTACGCCCGTACCGCTTCGCGACCGTCGCCGCACTCTCCGCGGCACTGCTCTCCTTTCCCACGCCGGGCAGTGCCGCGGCCCCACAACAGGACGCGGACCGAAGCTGTGCACGTACGGAGACTCCGCACGTGCCCGGCGCCGCACATCAAGAGGCCGCCTGCCTCGACGAGTTGACGACGGCGGGCACCGTGGCGAGCGGACACACCGACCCCGCCGACTGGGCCGGCCTGACGCCGGAGAAGCTGCCCACACCGAGCGGGGTGCCGGGCGTCCAGATCGACGGCTACTTCCCGGACACCTCCGCCACCAACACCAACCATGGCTGGGGCCACGACGCCCAGTTCGTGCTGCGGCTCCCGGCGCGCTGGAACGGCGGCCTGGTCGTGACCGGTTCACCCGGCAACCGCGAGCAGTACGCCAACGACCGTGCCATCGGGGACTGGGCGCTCGCGCGCGGCTACGCCTTCGCCGCCACCGACAAGGGCAACACCGGAGCGGCCTTCTACCGCGACGGGCGCACACCCGGGGACGCCCTCTCCGAGTGGAACCAGCGCGTCACCCAGCTCACGCGCGCCGCCCGCGCGACGGTCGCCGGCCACTACGGGCGTGCGCCCTCGCGCACCCTGGCGACCGGCATGTCCAACGGCGGCTATCTCGTGCGCTGGCAGCTGGAGAACCATCCGGAGCTGTACGACGGCGGCGTGGACTGGGAGGGCACGCTGTGGCGGGCCGGCGGCCGGTCCCCGAACCTGCTGACGTTCCTGCCGCGGGCGCTGCGCCACTATCCGGCGTACGCGGAGGGCGGACCGGACGCGGAGAAGGCCGCGAAGGCGATGTACGACGCCGGATTCCCGAAGGGCTCGGAGTTCCTGTGGCCGTACTTCCACAAGAACTACTGGGACCTCACTCAGCGCGTGTACCGGGAGGAGATGGACCCGGACTTCGACGGCGCGACGGAGGCGGGCACCCCCTTCTGCGCGCCGGGCGACCCCGACGGACCGCCGTGCGACGCGGACTACGAGTACGGCGACCGCCCCGACGAGGTCCGCCGCGCCGCCGCGAAGGCCGGGCTGACCGGCAGGATCGGCAAGCCGCTGATCACGCTGCACGGCACCCTGGACACGCTACTGCCCATCGGCGAGGACTCGGACGTCTACGCCCGCATGGTGCACGACTCGGGCCGCGGCAAGCTCTTCCGCTACTACCGCGTCGAGGACGGCAACCACGTCGACTCGCTCGCCGACACCTTCCCCGCCCGGCTCCGGCCGCTCACGCCCTGCCACCGCTCGGCGTTCACGGCGCTGGAGCGCTGGCTCGACGACGGACGGCAGCCGCCGCGCAGCCACACGGTGCACAGGCCGGACGGTGCGTCGCAGGCGGAGCTGACGAACGACTGCCCGCTCGGCCGCGGCAGTCACTGACCGGCCGACCCGCCGGCCCGCCGACCCGCTGTTCCGCTCCCGGCGCAGCCGGCGGCCGGCGGGTCCGGCCTCGGCCGGGGCTCAGAGCCTCAGGCGGACTCAGCCGCTCGCGAGCATGCCCGCACGCAGCCCTGACAGCGCGCGGGCCAGCAGCCGGGAGACGTGCATCTGGGAGAGGCCCAGCCGCTCACCGATCTGCGCCTGCGTCAGCTCCTCCCCGAAGCGCAGCTCGATGATCTTCCGGTCGCGGTCGGAGAGTTGGGCGAGCAGCGGTTTGAGGGCGTGGAAGTCCTCGACGAGTTCCATGGCTTCGTCGCATTCGCCCAGCACGTCGGCCAGCGAGGCCTCGCCCTCCTCGTCGTTGACGGTCGCCTCCAGCGACGAGGAGTTGTAGCCGTTGGCGGCGACCTGCCCCTCGACGACCTCCTCCTCGCTCACGCCCAGATGCTCGGCCAGCTCGCTCACGCGAGGCGAACGGCCCAGCCGCGAGGTGAGCTTGTCGTTCGCGCGCGCCAGGTCCATGCGCATCTCCTGGAGGCGGCGCGGCACTCGTACGTCCCAAGTGGTGTCACGGAAGAAGCGTTTGATCTCCCCGACGACGTACGGGATCGCGAAGGTGGTGAACTCGACCTCGCGCGAGAGGTCGAAGCGGTCGATGGCCTTGATGAGGCCGATCGTGCCGACCTGCACGATGTCGTCCATGTCGTCGCCCCGGGAGCGGAAGCGGCGCGCGGAATACCGTACGAGCGTCAGGTTGATCTCGATGAGGGTGTTGCGCACGTACTGGTACTCGTGCGTGCCCTCTTCGAGGACGGCGAGCCGGTCGAAGAGGGACTTCGAGAGCTGGCGCGCGTCCTCGGGAGCGAGCCTCGAAGGCTCGTCGATCGCGGGCAGCCCCTGCGATGCGCCTCCGGCTCCCCGCCCTGCGAGTACGGACGGCGCGCCGGCGGCGGCCTCTTCCGCTGTCGTGACGGTCGGCGTTGCGGATGTCATCGCGTGGACCTGCCCTTCAGTTCGGTGGAACACGTCGGGCCCTTCCGTCTACCCCGCTTCACCGCGAACAAGCCCCAGGGCGCGAAGTGTTGTCGCTTATCTTCTGTTTTGCACAGTCTTGTGGCGTCCGCCGAAGGGCCGTTGGCATGAGGCGCCCGTGGTTGGGCAAGCGGATGTGGGACCGACCGACCGACCACGGCGCGCGCGGCGGCCGTCCGTACGAAGAGATGCGGACGTGCGTGGCGCCCGCCGGGTGACAGCGTCCTCGGCAGAGGACGGGAGGTGATGCCTGTGCCTGCGGGTCACAGCCGTACGGTGACAGGCGACGGGGAACAGGAAGTCCTGCTGGTGGATTCGGTGTACACCGACATCGGGCAGGCGCGGAGGGCCGTCGAGCAGCATCTGGCGCGCGCCTGCGCCTGGGTGGACCTGGGCGGAGTGCTCCTGGTGGTGTCCGAGCTCGTGACCAACGCACAGCGCCACGCCCGCGGGCAGTGGCAGCTGCGCGTGGAGGCCGAACGGCACCGCGTCCGAGTGGATGTCACGGACACGATGCCGCTCCCGCCGCGCTGGAGTCCCGGGAGGCTCGACGGCAGCGGCGGCTGGGGGCTGCGCATCGCGGAGCAGTGCGCCGACTCCCTGGAGGTGCTGACCTCGGCGCGCGGCAAGACGCTGCGCGCGCAGTGGCTGCATCCCAGCCGGGTCGGTTGAGCGCCGGACAGTGCGGCGTGTGACAAGGTAAGACGCTGTGACGACCGGTGACGACCCGACGGATGAGCCGCCCGCCCAGGGGCTGAACGAGGAGCTCGAGGCGGAGGCGGTGACCGCTGCGAACGGCCGCGGTCCCGTGGTCTCGCGGCACAGCCGGGAGGGCGTGGACGTGGTGGCGCTCTCCGGCGAACTGGACCTCAACTCCGTGCAGGACATCGTCCCGGTGCTCGACCAGGTGCTGAGCACACAGCCCGGCAGGCTGGTCGTGGACCTCTCGCGGGTCAGCTTCGCGGACTCCTCGGCGCTCAACCTGCTGCTGCGCACCCACTCTCGTACGTCCCTGCATCTGGCCGGGCCGCTGCGCCCTTTCGTGGAGCGGCTGTTCGAGGTGACGGGGATCACGGGCGTACTCAATGTGCACCCCACTCTCGACGACGCGGTACGGGCTGCGGTATCACGCGGGTGACGGCCCGTCCGGCATCGCGGGCTTCGGGCGACCGAGCGGGGAGGCGAGCATGCGGGATCGCGGCGGCTGGAGACGGATTCTCTCGGCGGCCACGGACAACTGGCTCTCGCGCGGCTATCTCGCCGTGTGCGCGGCCTTGTTGATCTGGACGGTCGCCGACGCCGTTCTCGGCAACAACGAAGGCCCGTCGATCGCGGCTGTCTGGCCGATTTTCGCGACCTTGCCGACCAGCTTTCTCGTCGTCCTTCTGGCGGGCGGAGCCGGTTTCCTGCTGCCGTCGGCCGTCACGCTCCCGCTCTTCGTGATCCTGCTCGCGGTGGCGGCCGTCATCAACGCCACGTTGCTGGGGCTGCTGCTGCGGTGGCTGCGCAGCCGCACGTCACAGGCGTGAGGCCCGGCGGCGTAGCCGTCGTTCGGTGCGCGGGCATTCCCCGCAGGGGCCCGGACCCCGAACTCCCGCTCACCGCCTGACATTCGTCATCGGTATGGGCGGGAGTACCCGGAAAATATTGACGTGTTCACTTCACCCTGCCTAGTGTCCCGACGCCGGGCCGGGGGCCGGAATCTCTGATCCGTGAATGCCCGGCTGTCAGCCCTCTGGGAAATCCACGAATCACGGGGATCGGAACACATGAACCGCACGATGCGCATTGCTCTTCCCATGGTCGCGGGCGCCGCCGTACTGGCACCCCTCGCGCCCATGGCCATGGCCGGCGACGGTCCGGCGGACTCCGCCGGTACGACGCAGTCGCGCGAGGCGAAGGCGGACGCCGGGGCCGAGGCCACCATCAGCCGGGACACCGTCATCAAGCGGGCCAGGACCTGGCTCACCGCGATCGACGGCCACCAGGTCCCGTACAGCCAGAGCAAGACGTTCCAGGGGTACCGCACGGACTGCTCGGGCTACGTGAGCATGGCGCTCAAGTACGGGAAGCCGGGCACGAACACGGTGGGCCTCGCCTCGTCGCAGTTCACCAACAAGATCAAGATGTCGCAGCTGAAGAAGGGCGACCTCATCATCGACGCGAACGGCAGCTCGACGACCCGTCACGTCGTGATCTTCGAGAAGTGGACGAGCTCCGCCCACAAGTCCTACCGGGCCTACGAGCAGCGCGGCGGACACGGCACCGACCACAGCACGCGCAGCTACGGCATCGGGAGCGACGAGTACGACGCGTACCGGCCGAAGAAGTACTGAGATTCCGGGCGCGCGACCTCGCGGCTGTGCCCTCGTCCCGGAGCGGGACGAGGGCACAGTGCTGTCACGGAGTGCGCGGACGGGACCGGCTCGTGGCCGATCTGTCTACTTGTAGATCTCCTTGACCCACTCCGGGTGGTCGATGAACGGGTTCCGGTTGTGCTGGAACTTGTCGAAGATGACCTGGTTCCGGTTCTCCTCGAACTTGTCGGGCGGGTCCTCCTCGCTCCACTGCTTCAGGACGGAGATCTTCCCGATGTTGGGCTTGGAGCCGTTGTCGACCTCGTCGTTGGCCTCCAGGTCGGGGAAGTCGTCGTCGCCCTCGTAGCGCACGTCCATGTAGAGGATCATGCGGGCCACGTCGCCCTTGACCGCGTCGCGCGGCTCGAAGGAGTCGTCGTCGGAGAAGTTGCCCGGCGCGCCCTCGACTTCGCTGCCGCCCTTGTCGAAGTCCTTGCTGCCGCGGATGCTGTTGACCTTCACGTTCTCCGGGCGCAGGTGGTGGACGTCCGTGCCCGGGCCGTTGGCCGTTCCGAAGTCGCCGTGGGACTTGGCCCACACGTGTTCGCGGTTCCAGTCGCCCTCGCCGCCGCCGTTGCTGTCCTTGGAGACGGACTTGCCGCTGTAGACCTCGATGACGTTTCCGCTGTTGTCCGGGTCCTGGTCGGTCTCCTTCAGCGCGTCCCAGACCTCGTCGTACGAGAGCGTCTTGACGTCCTTGCTGATGATGCCGTGCAGCGCGTTCTTGAGCTCTTCGCCGGTCTTGCCCTCGGCGTCCTGGTAGTAGTCGTCGTCTTCGGCGGCGCTGAAGGCGGATTGTGCCCCGGAGCTCCTGTCCGGTGCGGTGGCCGTGCCCGCGGAGGCCGGGATCTGAATGACGGCGGCTATCAGCGCGGTGCCGGCGAGTGCGCCGAGCGTTCTGCGGCGCGCGGCGGAACGTATCAAGTCCACTGTTGGCGTCCTCTCCCCGAGGTGTGGCGCCGAGTGCGCTGTGTGGGGGTCGCAGCACGGCACCGGCCGAATGGTGATCGGCCGCTGCGAAGCCTTCCATCCCCTCGAACACCGATGCGGGACGGAAATGAAACGTTGCTGTGAAGAAACAGTGAAGGATGGCGCGCCGTGACCCAGGGCGACTTGCGCCTCACTCACCCAACACCCCTCCGGGCAGGCGTTGTTGGGTGCATTTCGCTCCCGCAAGAACCGGCTGAATGTTGCGGGAAGTCTTTACACGTCTCCGCGGCGCCGTTACGTTCCCTTCAAGTTCCCCTGGACACAAGGGAATCGACGTCCGGCTGCTGGCGCGTGCGGCCCTTCCGAAGCGATGTGAAGGAGCCGTAGTGCGTACGCGCATCCCACTGAACGGGCTTCCGTTCCGGTCCCCTGACGGACAGCCGGCGGCGGCCCGTCAACGGACACTCCTCGTGCTCGTCCTCGCGGGCCTCGTGCTCGCCGTGCTCGCGGCGGCCCTCGGGTTCCCGCCCGCCGATGGCCAACGAGCCCTCGCCGCGGGGGAGAAGGCGCCCGCTCTCGGCGCCCACTACGACTCGGGCGGGGAGAACATCACCTTCCGCGTCCGCTCCTCCGCCGCGACGCGGATGGCCGTCGACCTCTACGACAAGCCCGCGGGCGCCTCGGAGAAGGGCAGCCTGCTCCTGGAGAAGGAGTCCGGCCTTGGGGGCACGCCCCCTCGCTCCGCTGGGGGGACCCCCACCCAGGCCGAAGGCTCTGGGGGAGGCACGTGGACGGCCACGGTCGGCGTCGGCGAACTCCGCGAGAAGTACGGCATCGACGGCACCGTCTACTACGGCTACCGCGCCTGGGGCCCCAACTGGCCCTACGACAAGGACTGGACGAAGGGGTCCGCGGCCGGATTCGTCTCCGACGTGGACAAGGAGGGCAACCGGTTCAACCCGAACAAGCTGCTGCTCGACCCGTACGCCCGCGAGGTCAGCCACGACCCGCTGCGCGAGGGCATGACCGACAAGGGCGTCTACGGCACGGGACCCGCGCACCGCACCGAGGACAGCGGTGCACAGGCGCCGAAGGGCCTCGTGCTCCCCGAGACCGCCCCGGGCGACGGGGGAGGCACGGGCGAGAAGCCGAAGCGCGCGCTCAAGGACGACATCGTCTACGAAGTGCATCTGCGCGGCCTGACCAAGAACGACCCCTCCGTCCCCGCAGGCGAACGCGGAACGTACAAGGGTGCGGCTGCCAAGGCCGCCGAGCTGGCCGAACTCGGCGTGACAGCCGTGGAGTTCCTGCCCATGCAGGAGTCGCAGAACGACGCCAACGACGCCGACCCGGCCAGCAGCAAGGACGACAACTACTGGGGATACGTCACCGACAACTTCTTCGCCCCCGACCGCCGTTACGCCGCCGACGACTCACCCGGCGGCCCCACCCGCGAGTTCCGCGCCATGGTCAAGGCGTACCACGACGCCGGCATCAAGGTGATCGCCGACGTCGTCTACAACCACACCGGGGAGGGCGGCCCGTGGAAGAAGGGGGACAAGAACACCTACGGCGTTCACTCCTACCGCGGACTGGACAACCCGGCGTACTACTCCCTGACCGACGACCGCCAGGAACCCATGGACAACACGGGAGTCGGCGGCAACTTCAACACCCGCAATCCCGTCGCGCAGAACCTCGTCGTCGACTCCCTCAAGTACTGGAAGGACACCCTCGGCGTCGACGGCTTCCGGCACGACCTCGCCCCGGTGCTCGGCAACACCTGCGAGCACGGCTGCTTCCACTACAGCGCCACCGACCCGAAGACGGCGCTGCACCGCATCACGGAGGAGATGCCCGCACGCGGGGCCGGCGGCGGCGAGGGCACCGACTGGATCGCCGAGCCCTGGGCGCTGGGCGACGGCACGTACCAGATCGGCAACTTCCCCGCGGGCTGGTCGGAGTGGAACGGCAAGTACCGCGACACCCTGCGCACCGACCAGAACAAGCTGGGCGTCGAGGAGGTGACGCCGAAGCAGCTCGCCACGCGCTTCGCAGGCTCCTCCGACCTGTACGGCGACGACGGGCGGCGCCCGTCCGCGTCGGTCAACTTCATGGTGGCGCACGACGGTTTCACACAGCACGACCTCTACGCCTGCAACGAGAAGAAGAACGACCAGGCGTGGCCGTACGGGCCCTCCGACGGCGGCTCCGACGACAACTTCTCCTGGGACCAGGGCGGCGGGGCCGCGGACCAGCGGCAGGCCGCACGCAACGGCTTCGCCTTCCTCATGCTCTCGGCGGGCACGCCGATGATGACGGGCGGCGACGAGACCCTGCGCACCACGCGCTGCAACAACAACCCGTACAACCTCGACAACGAGGCCAACTGGCTGCGCCACGAGCCCGATGACGGCCAGCGCACGTTCCGTACGTACACGCACCGGCTGCTCGAATTCCGCAAGGCGCACCCGGCGTTGCGGCCCGCCGGCTTCTACACGGGCGAGGACGCCGACGGCGACGGCATGGGACAGCTCGACTGGTTCACGCCGGCGGGTGCCGCGCCGGACGAGGCGTACTGGAACGGCGCGTCCAACCACGCGCTGGCCTGGCGCCTCGACGGCAGCGAGCTCGGCGACCCGGCAGACGGCCTGTACGTCGCCTACAACGGGGCTGCCGGCGCGGTCGACTTCACCCTTCCCGACCCGGGCGAGGGCAAGGAGTGGCACCGCGTCACCGACACGGGCGGCGGCTCGGAGGGCGCGGACCAGGTCGCCGAGCCCGGCTCGGAGAAGGCCGTCGGAGGCAAGGGCGGGAAGTACCGGCTGGGCGGGAGGTCGTTGGCTGTTCTGATCGCCAAGTAGGCGGCGGCGCCCGGCCGTTCAGCCGTCCAGGCGTTCGGCCGTCCGCGCCGTTGAGTCGCCCGCTTCCGCCCGCGCCAGCTCGCGGAAGCGGGCGACGGCCGGGGTGGCGCGGCGGCGCAGCACGTCGTCGGCGTCGCGCTCCAGGTCGTACAGGCCCATCTGGATCAGCCAGCGGTCCATGGGCTCGTCCGACTCGCGGTAGAGCCAGTCGACGAGGGCGAAGAACGGGAACCAGGTGTAGCCCACGAGGTTCATTCCCCCGGCGCGCAGCCCGCGGACGGCCGCCACGCTCTCCTCCAGCCACGCGAGCCGCTCGGCGGCCGGGGCGCCGCGGCTGGTCTCGGTGACGAAGAGCGGCTGATCGTAGCGGGCGGCGTACGTGTGCAGCAGATCGGTCAGGCCCGCGGTCCCCGCCTCGACGGGTTCCGTGGCGCCGGTGCGCGGATCGCGGCGCACCGTGCTGAAGGCAGGGTAGTAGTTCACGCCGATCACGTCGGGCGTCACCGCGTTGTCGCGGAACCACCTCAACTCCTCGCCGGTCGTGCCGTGCCGGGTGAGGTAGCCGTACATCGGGTGGTGTTCGCCGACGCGGCCCAGCACGAGGTCGAGGGCCACGAAGCGCCGCTCCTTCAGCAGCTCCAGGGGAGCCGGACGCGCCGCTCCGGCTTCACGGGGCGGGGATGCCTCGGGCGGAGCGAGCGGAGATGCCTCCTCGTCCTCCCCACCCGCCTCGTCCGCCCAGCGGAACCCGGCGTCGACGTGGACGAAGACCGCCTCGGGCTGGACGTCGGCGATCCGCCGCTGCGTGAGCACCATGCCGCGCGCGAGCTGGACGAGGATCTTCACGAAGCCGCCGTCGCCGTGCAGGCAGGGCGGCCAGGTGCCCTGCTCGCCGCAGTAGACGGCGTTGATGACGGGCTCGTTCAGCGGCGTCCAGTCCGTCAGGCTGCCGCGGTAGCGCTCCGCGACGGCGCCCGCGTACGAAGCGACGCGCTCCGGGTAGGCCGGGTTGAGGAACTCGTCCTCCAGCCACAGCGGCGTCCCGTAGTGCATCAGGTCGACGACGCAGCGCAGCCCGAGCCGGTCCAGATGCTCCACGACCTCGTCGATCCACTCCCAGTGGAAGCGGCCCGGTTCCGGTTCCACCAGGTACCAGGGGATGCCCCAGCGGATCAGCTCGGCGCCCGCGTCGGCGGCACGGCTGAGGTCGTCGCGCCACTGCGCGTAGTGCTGCGTGAGCTCGTACTCGTCGAGCTTGCGGTGGCCCGGCGACTCCTGCGGCACGAAGGTGTCCTCGATGCCGACGGCGAAGCGCAGCCGCCCGTCCTCGAACCAGCGCGGTCGCGTCACGATTCCCGGCTCCTTCCCGACTCCCTTGTCCCGTCCGTCACTTGGGGCTCACTTGAGGCCCGTCGTGGCGATGCCCTGCACGAAGCTGCGCTGGATCAGCAGGAAGAGCACGATCACCGGCAGCAGCGAGAGCACGGCCCCGGCCATGAGCAGTCCGTACTGCGTGACGTGCTGGCCCATGAACAGCGACAGCCCGGCGGGCAGCGTGGCCCGGCTGGTGTCGGATGTCATGATCAGCGGCCAGAGCAGGTCGTTCCAGTTGAACTGGAAGTGGAAGAGGCCCAGCGTCAGCAGCGCGGGGCGGGCCAGCGGCAGCACCACGCGCCAGTAGATGCGCCACTCCGAGGCGCCGTCGACGCGCGCCGCCTCCTCCAGGTCCTTCGGCAGGGAGAGGAAGAACTGGCGCAGGAAGAAGATGCCGAACGCGTTGGTCGCACGCGGGACGATCATCCCCGTGAACGTGTTGACCAGACCGAGGTTATTGAGCAGGTCGTACAGCGGGACGAGCGTGATCTGGAACGGCAGCATCAGCATGATCAGGACGATGACGAAGACCGCTTCGCGGCCGCGGAAGTCGAGCCTTGCGAGGGCGTAGGCGGCCATGGAGTCGAAGAACAGCGAGACGACGGTGACCGTGGCGGCGAAGACGACCGTGTTGCGGTACAGCGTCGCGAACGGCAGTTCCTTCCAGATGTCGGCGTAGTGCTCGAGGGTGAAGGACCGCGGCCACAGCGTCGGCGGACTCGTCACGATGTCCTGCTCCGGCCGGAGCGAGGCCAGCAGCATCCAGATCAGCGGCAGCAGGACGGCGAGCGCGATCGCCGCCGCGGCCACGATCGTCGTGATGCGCCACACCAGGGCGAGGTCGGGGCCCTGTCGCCGGGGAGTGGCCGGGAGTCGGGCACCGCGCCCCCGCCGGGCCGGTGGAATCCGCCCCGTCCCGGACGTGTGATCAGCCTGCCGTGCCGTCGTCACATCGTCACCGCCCGCCTGCGGAAGTAGCCGAACTGGAGCATCGAGAGGACGAAGACCAGCACGAGCAGCACCCACGAGACGGCCGCCGCGTAGCCGAACTCGTTGCGCTCGAAGCCCACTCGGTAGGTGAAGACGACCAGGGTCTCCGTCTGGAAGAACGGCCCGCCGTGCGTCATCACGTAGATCTGGTCGAACGCCTGGAGGGTGCCGATCGCGGCCATGATCGTGATCAGCATCGTCTGGTTGGTCAGCAGCGGCCAGGTCACGCGGCGCAGCCGCTGCCATGAGCTCGCCCCGTCCACGCGTGCGGCGTCGTGGAGTTCGGGCGGGATGCCTTGCAGACCGGCCAGGTACATCACCATGTAGAAGCCGAGGTTCTTCCACACGCCGACCGCGATGACGGCGGGCATCGCCAACGCCGGGTCCTCCAGCCACCCTTGCTCGGTCGACAGGCCCACCCCCGACAGCCAGTCGCTCAGCAGGCCGATGTTGGGGTCGAGCAGGAAGGCCCACGCGATCGAGACGACACCGAGCGAGACGACGAATGGCAGGAAGACGGCGGAGCGCAGGAAGCCGCGCAGCGCCATCGACCGGTTGAGGAAGAGCGCGAGGGCGAGCGCCAGCACGACGCTCACCGGGGTGCTGACGACCGCGTACACGAGCGTGTTCTCCAGGGCGTTCCACGCCTCCGGATCGTCCAGCAGCTGCCGGTAGTTGCCCAGGCCGATCCAGTGCGCGGCCTGCATCAGGTTGTAGTCCGTGAACGACAGATACGCGGCCTGGATCATCGGCCAGACGACGAAGACGGCCAGCGCGGCGAGGCTCGGCGCGAGGAAGAGCCAGGCCGCGCGGGTCTGCCGTCCGCGCTGCGTGCGGCGCGGCCCGGACGGACGGGACGCCCCGGTGCGGCGGTACGGTACGGACCGCCGGGGCGCACGCGCTCCCGGCACCGCGGGAGCCGGCCGTGTGCTTCCTTCCGCGCGCATGGTCACCTCCCGCCCGGTGCCGGGTCCGTCGCCCGACGGGCCGCGCCCGTCCGTCACTTCTGCTTGTCGAGCTGTGCCTGCACCTGCTGGTCGGCCTTCTTGAAGACCGACTCGACGTCGTCCTTGCCGTCGAGGGCGCGTTGCAGGGCGGGGTAGAAGATCTGGTCGGTGATGGTCGGCCCGTTCACCTGGCCCGGCAGGTGCGGGCGTGCGCTGTCGAGGACGTCGGGGGCTCCGAACTTGCCCGCGTAGGGATTGGCCTTCAGCTCCTCGGCCCCGATGTCCGAACGGTCCGGCGGGAAGCCCGTGCCCTCGGAGAACTTCACCTGCGACTCCTTGCTGTTCCAGAAGGAGAAGAACCGGTAAGCGGCGTCCTTCTTCTGCGAACTCGCCTTGGTGCTCACGCCGAAGGAGGTGACGCTGCTGAACGTCTGCTGTCCCTCAGGGCCCTTGAAGGGGCGGGTGACGCCGTACTTCACCCCCGCCTCCGTGAAGGGCACGGTGGCCCACGGCCCGACGATCTCCATGGCCGCCTTCTCCGTCTGGAAGAGCTTGTCGGCCTTGGCGCCGGTCAGGCCGACGGGGGAGACGTGCTCCGAACGCACTTGCTTGACCCAGTACTTGAGCGTCTTGAGCGTCTTGGGGTCGTCCAGCGTCGCCTTCTTGCCGTCCTTGCTGACGAGGTCGCTGCCGCCCTGCCAGATCAGGATCGGATACATGGGAACCGTCTGGCTGTCGGCGAGAGCCAGGGCGTACTGGTCGACCTTGCCGTCGTCGTCGGTGTCCTTGCTCAACTTCGGCGTCATGCTCGCCAGTTCGCCCCATGTCTTCGGCGGCTTCTCGGGGTCGAGTCCCGCCTCCTTGAACATGGTCTTGTTCCAGAACAGCATCAGCGTCGCCATGTTGAGGGGCACGCCGTAGTTCTTGCCGTCGTACTTCGAGCTGTCGACGGCCGCGGGCACCAGCTTCGAGGTGTCCATGTGCTTCTTCGAGCTGTAGAAGTCGTCGAGGGGCTGGAGGACGCCCTTGTCGGCGTACTTGGGCATCTGGCCCGCGTCCATGGCGACGACGTCCGGCCCGCTGCCCGAGCTGACGCTGGTGAGCAGCTTCTGGTAGAAGACGTCCCACGGCATCGGGACCGACTTGACCTTGACCTTCTTCTGCGAGTCGTTGAACTCGCCGATCAGCTTGTCGACGGTCTTGCGGTCGCCGCCGGTGAGGCCGTTCCAGAAGGTGAGCGTGACCTTGCCGTTCGAGTCCGCGTCGTCCGAGCCGCTGCCGCTCGCTCCCTGCCCCGTGCAGGCGCTCAGCGAGACGGCCAGGCCGGCGACGAGGACGAGGCCGGTGCGGCGGAACGGGCGCCGGGGAACGGTGCGCCGGAACAGGCCGTCGAGGGTGTGGTTCCGCATGGGTCCTCCCGGTGTTCTTACCTGGCTGGAAGAGGCGTCTTCGGGGGCGACGGGCCCTGGATGCGAGCGTCAGGGGACTTTATTACAACGTTTACCTCAACGTTGTACAGGGCTGCTTCCAAAGATTCGGCGGGATCTTCGGGGCTGCCGTGGCCCGTGAGGCGGCTGTCACCTTCCGTGTTGGATGTGCGACGGAGAACTCCCGCCACACCGGCTCCCGGCTCCCGGTGCATCTCTCGACCGGATGTCCGGGCAGCGCTACCGTTGAAAGTGGTTCTCTCCCTTGATGCCGGGCTTGTACGGCAGTGCAGGAGGCCTTGATGGTCGTCGAGGTGATCGTCGGGCTCGTGATCGCTTTCGCCCTGTACGCGATGGCGGCAGCGCGCGTGGTGCGGCAGTACGAACGGGGTCTGGTCTTCCGGCTCGGACGGCTCCAGTCCGGAGTCAAGGAGCCGGGGTTCACCATGATCGTGCCTGGTGTCGACCGGCTCCAGAAGGTCAGCATGCAGATCATCACGCTGCCGGTGCCTGCTCAGGAAGGCATCACACGCGACAACGTGACGGTCCGCGTCGACGCGGTCGTCTACTTCAAGGTCGTTCAGCCCGCCGACGCGATCATCCGCGTCGAGGACTACCGGTTCGCGGTCTCCCAGATGGCACAGACGTCGCTCCGTTCGATCATCGGCAAGAGCGAGCTGGACGACCTGCTCTCGAACCGCGAGAAGCTCAACCAGGGCCTGGAGTTGATGATCGACAGTCCCGCGGTGGAGTGGGGCGTCACGGTGGACCGCGTCGAGATCAAGGACGTGTCGCTGCCGGAGACGATGAAGCGGTCGATGGCCCGGCAAGCGGAGGCCCAGCGCGACAGGCGCGCCCGGGTGATCAACGCGGACGCGGAGCTGGAGGCGTCGAAGAAGCTCGCGCAGGCGGCCGAGCAGA
This sequence comes from Streptomyces winkii, assembly GCF_032248595.1. Classification (NCBI taxonomy): domain Bacteria; kingdom Bacillati; phylum Actinomycetota; class Actinomycetes; order Kitasatosporales; family Streptomycetaceae; genus Streptomyces; species Streptomyces winkii. The sequence continues at coordinate 848,904 of NZ_JASTTH010000001.1, forward strand.
TGTCGGAGACCCCGGCAGCCCTCCAGTTGCGGCTGCTCCAGACGGTCGCGTCCGTGGCCACGGAGAAGAACTCCACGCTCGTGCTGCCCTTCCCCGTCGAGCTGCTCCGCTTCCTGGAGGGGCCGCGGGAGGGGACCCTGCCGGACAGCGGCAAGGACGGCAAGGGAGGAACGGACCGCAAGGGCAAGGTCGGGAAGACGGGACAGAGGAAGTCCCTGGTGGAGGCGGCCGGTTCGGCCGAGCCCGGCGCCGGGGAGTCCCTCACCGAGGCGCGCCTCCCGCTGGACGCTCCCATTCCGCCGGAGGCGGCCGTACCGGAAGGGCCCGCGCCCGGCGCGTTCTCGCCGGACGAGGTGCCGGATGAGCTCGCGGAGGGGCCGGAGTCCGGAACTTCGGAGACCGGGCCTGCCGAGGCGGGCCCCGGCGAGGCGGGACCCGGAGAGGCGGGACCCGGAGAGGCGGGCGAGGACAAGGCCTCCGAGACCTCCGTGCCGGACGAGGAGGATCTGCCGAAGAGCCGCCGCCGGCGCCGCCGCTAGCGGCCGTGGCCGCCGCTGGCTGCCGTCACGGTGACCGGCCAAGTGGCTCCGTACGTACGGGCGTTCAGGACCGACGGTTCAGGCGCCCAGAGGCCGTACGGGAGCCGTGAGGCGTGCGGGGCCGGGTGCGAGGAGCGGAGACGGGCCTTCCCGTCGTCCGGCTCGCGCGCCCGGCCCCGTCGACTCCCTCAAGGGATGCGGCGTGGGACCGCGTGACCGCGCCCGGCCTCAGACCAGCCGGTGCACGGGACGGCCGTCGCCCCAGCGCTTGATCGCGTCCTCGTCGGCGAAGGCCAGTGCCCTCAGCATGTTCCCGCCGTTGCTGGCGTCGACCGACTGCTTGAGGCGCCGGGCGTGGGCGTCCTTGAGCCTCGTCGTGCCGGCCTCGATGGTGTCGCCGTAGAACGGCTCGAAGGCCACGCCCGCGAAGCCCGCCTGGCGCAGCAGCCTCGGCATGGTCTCCCGCGAGTAGAACATCAGGTGGTTACGGGTGAACCCGTTCCACTTGGAGCCGAACGCCTTCAGCAGCAGCGACTGGGCGTTGACGGTGAGGATCATGAGCACGCCGCCGGGGGCGAGCAGGTTGCGGAACCTCGTGAAGTCCTCAACCGGACGCGGCAGATGGGCCAGCACCGACCACAGGGTGACGACGTCGAAGCCACCGGCCGCGATCTCCGGCACGTCCTCGGGGTCGCCGAAGTGCGCGGTGGCGGAGGTCAGTCGCTCGTTGGCCTCCTTGACGGAGTCAGGCGAGAGATCCACGCCCTGTGCGTCGAAGCCGCGCTCCTCTGCCAGCTCCAGGAAGAGGCCCGCGCCGCAGCCGAAGTCCAGCAGCCTGCGCTTGTCGCCTTCCTCGAAGACCGGCTTGAAGGCGTCCATGGCCTGCCGGTAGCGGCGCTGCCTGTTCGCGGCGTAGTTGCCGGTCAGGAAGCTGCTGTAGTTCTTGGAGTACAGATCGCCGAGGCGCTCCGGCAGGATGTTGGGGTTGCGGTACAGGAATCCGCACGACGGGCAGCGGACGACGTGGTACGTCCACGCGGTCTTGCCGTTCTTCTTCACCTTGGTCGGTTCGAAAAGCGGCTGCTGTCGGGACTCCCCGCACATGTGGCAGGAGATGAACTCCTCGATCGCGCCGAGCCTGACGCGTGAGCGGTATTCATCAAGGGATATCACCGGTGAAGTCCGCAGCAGCTTGCGCCACTGCAACTCCCTGAGTGTTCGCTCGCCCGGCCTGACGTATACGCGCTGTTCCCACGGAACGCTGTCGTAACGCGACCCGTATACGGCGCGGGCTACGGCTCGTTTGGCTGACACCATAGGGGTACCTCTCGAGACGGCTTTCGGCTCACAGTGTCACCTCCGAACGGTTTTCTTCAAATAGTGCTGCGGCTCTCTTGTCCGCTGACCGCTTGCTGAACGTTCGCGACCGGTCCTGCCTCGACTCCACGGAACAGTCAGAGGAGATATTTATGCTTCTATGTCTGTTTTGTCGGGGGATTGATTCCAGTTTGGCTCGGTGACGGGGGAGCGAATGTTTCGCCCGTCTTCCAGTTGTGCAGTGCTGATGGAGTTCGCGGAACGTCTGTAATCGGCGGTGGACGGTGCGTGTCTTTTCGGGCGCTCAGCAGGGCTTTCCGAAAGCCGCGGAGGCGTGAATGGGCCGGGTAATCCCGCGTCCCGATGAGCGTCTGACGCCTGCGACGGCGCATGCGGCGCAGGGGCAACCGGCTGCGTTCCTCTTCACTGCTTCCTCAATCCGTGCACAAGTCACGGGAGTTGAGAAGTTCCGTTCTGACCAGCGTGAAGTCGCGGGGGGCCGGGGAGGCGGATCGGGCCATTGTACGAGGCGGTAATCTCACGCAGAGCGACTGTCATGAGTTGGTAACAAATGGGCTCGGCGCCGCGGTAAAGCGAGGCGCGTTACCCGTAATTGGTCCGCCAATTGCCGTGGATTGATCAACGGGGGCGGCTCCGGGGGCCGCCAGGTGTCCGGGTGCGGGGGGCCCGGATCGTCCGGCGCGTCCGGCGGGTCCCGGACGCGCCGTAGGGGCCCGACTGGTGCCGGCGGCGGGCCTGTTGGCCCGCGGGGGCGATAGACGACGGGGTGGCGTGCCGAGGGGCGCGCGCGGCGCCGGGCGTGGGTGAGCGTCCGGGTGGCCGCTGGGCGGCGGCGGTGCGTGGGACAAGTGGGGGTGCGCGATGCCGTGTACGGACACGGGGTGTCCGTACACGGGCCGTCGGCTGCACGTGGTGCGTGGTGGTGCGGTGGCGCCGTCTGCTGGTGCGGGCGGGCCCATGTCGGCGTGCGCGCGTGGCGGTCGTACAGAACGTGTCGGTGTGCGGTGCCCGCGCGCGGTGTGCGGGCCCGAGCGTGGAGCGTGCCACGGCGTCCCTTGGGCGGGCCAAGGGACGCGACGTTGGCGATCGCGAAGTAGGGAGGCGTCACGGCAACGGAATCCGGCCGCGTGCGGCCGGATTCCGTTTCAGTATCCGCATTCCGTGTTCACGTCTTCTCCACGGAGAGTTTCCGTGCGGACTCCGGCGGCCCTCAGAGCCGGCGGACGCGGGCCGAAATCCCGTGCCCGATGAGGAGGTAAATCAGCGCGGGCAGGCCGTAGTTGAAGAAGACGCGCATGCCCTCGCTCTCCATCGTGAAGATGTCCTGGGCCCACGCGGCGAGCCAGTCGGCGGTGCCCTTCACGAAGTCCACGAAGGGGTTCGCCTGGTTCGCCTCCAGCAGGTAGAGCATGATCCACAGGCCCAGGATGACGGCCGCGATGTCCGCGATGGTGTGGATGACCAGTGCGGCACGCTGCGCGCCCTCGCCGTCACGCGGACGGCGCTCGCGGCGCGGCGGCGGGGAAGGCGGGGCCGGAGGCGGGTTGTAGCCCTGGTCGGGAGGCGGCGGGGGGCCGCTGCCCTGATAACCGCCGCCCTGGTAACCGCCGCCCTGATAGCCGCCGCTCTGGTAACCGCCGCCCTGGTAGCCGTGACCCGGAGGCGGTCCGGGCTGCCGGTAGGCCGCTCCCGGCGGGGGGCCGGAGGGCCCGCCGTTCCCGTACGGCTGCCGGGGCATGGGCTGGGTGTCGTTCATGGGGATCGGTGCCAATCCGACGCGCAAACAGCGTCTCGTCGCGGGAATCTCGTCGAAGGAGAAGAACGGCCACGGCCGCGGGCGTGCGGTATGCGGAGTGCGGGAAATCCCGGCCCGACGGGGCCCGGAACAAGAGTCCCGCATTCCCTCAGCGCCACGATGGGGCGCCTGCGTTACTCGCGTCACCGCGACGCCACTTCGCGTCCCGGATCCCGGAGCAGCACATCCGCGCGGCTCGTCGCATCACTGCATCATCGACGCCGCCTTCTTCACGGCCTCCCGGATGCGGAAGTACGTGCCGCACCGGCAGACGTTTGCGATCGCGTCGATGTCTTCGTCCGTGGGGTTCTTCGTCTTACGCAGCAGGGCGACGGCGGCCATGATCTGCCCGGGCTGGCAGTAGCCGCACTGCGCGACGTCCTGTTCGAGCCAGGCCTCCTGCACCGGATGCAGGGTGTCGCCGTCGGCCAGGCCCTCGATCGTCGTGACGTCCCTGCCCTCGGCCTCGGAGACGGGCACGACGCACGGATTCACCGCCCGCCCGTCGAGGTGGCTCGTGCAGGCCTTGCACACGTCGATGCCGCATCCGTACTTCGGGCCCCGTACGCCCAGCAGGTCGCGCAGCACCCACAGCAGGGGCATGTCGTCGGGGGCGTCGACGGTGACGCTCTTGCCGTTGACGGAGAAGGTGTGGGAAGGCAACGGAGGCTCCTCAGCGCGGGAAGGGGTCGAAGTCGACGTCGAAGTTCACGGGGAAGGAGCGCGGCCGGGTCCCGGTCGCGCGCGCATAGGCGTTGGCGACCGCGCCCACCGCTGCGGGCACGCCCAGTTCGCCGGCGCCCCCGGGCTCCGCGCCGTCCTCGGCGGGCAGCACGTGGACCCGTACGTCCCGCGGGCTGTCGTGCTGCCGCGCGTAGTGGAACTGCGAGTAGCTGCCCTCCAGCGGCAGCCCCTCGTCGATGTGCAGGCCCGCGCGAAGCGTCGTGGAGATCGCGTCCGTCAGCCCGCCGAGCATCTGAGCCTCAAGGCCCCGCGGATTGACCGGCCGTCCGACGTCGACCGCGATGACCGCCTTGGTCACCCTCGGCTTCTTCGGGTCGCGCGCGTCGATCTCCACGAGGCAGGCCGTACGGGACTTGTACTCCTCGTGGAAGCCGACGCCCTGCGCGAAGCCCTCCGGCAGCTCCCTCCCCCACTCGCCGTCCTCGGCGGCCTTGTCCAGCACCGCCCGCTGGCGCGCGGACTTGAGGAACGCGCGGCGGAACTCGACCGGGTCCTTGCCCAGCTTCTTCGCCATCTCGTCGACGACGATCTCCTCCGCGCCGCGAGCGTTCGCCGAGTAGACCGACCGCCACGAGGCCGTCGGCATCCTCAGCGGCACCTCGTTGAGCAGGTGGGTCGTGACGCCGAAGTCGTACGGGGTCTTCACCGTCGTCAGGAAGAGCGACTGGGCGAGGCTCGCGTTTCCGCCGACCGGCAGCTTCGAGGCGTTGGCGGTGAGGATCTCGCCGAGCCCGTGCCGGAAGTCGGTCTCGACGGCGGCGACGCGGTGCTCGAGCTGATCACGTTGCCCAGCGCGTGCGTCGCCCGGATCTTGTGGTGGGTCGCGGGCCGCATCCGGCCGTGGCGCATGTCGTCGATGCGCGACCACATCAGCCGCACCGGCCGCCTGCTCTTCTGGGAGATGCGGGCGGCTTCGAGCGCCGCGTCGAAGAAGAGCCGCCTCCCGAAGGAGCCACCGCCCTGCACGACGTGGACCGTGACCTTCTCCTGCGGAAGCCCCAGCTCGGCGGCGATCGTCTGAAGCGCCACGATCGGCGACTTGAGCCCGGACCAGATGGTCGCGCTGTCGTCCCGTACGTCCGCGACCGCCGAATTCGACTCCAGTGGCGCGTGGCTGACGAACGCGAAGTCGAACTCGGCGTCCGTGTGTTCCGTCAGTACGGGCGGCACCGCGAGCGGCGGGGCGGCGGCGCGGAGCTTCTTGCGTATGCCGTCGTCGGAGAGGCCGTCGACGGTGCCCTCGCCCCAGGTGACGTCGAGGGCGTCCTTGCCGTCGAGCGCCTGGCCGAAGGTCTCGGCGACGACGGCGACGCCCGTCTCGACCACGACGACGTCGAGCACGCCGGGCATGGCGCGCACGGCTGCCTCGTTGGCCACCGACTTCACCGTGCCGTTGAGGGTCGGCGGGCGTCGCACCATGGCGGGCTTCGCGCCGGGGACGTCGAGATCGAGGGTGTACTCCTGCTGCCCGGTGACGATCTTGCGGGCGTCGATGCGGGACGTCGGAACGCCGACGAGCGAGTGCTCCGACTCCGGTTTCGTGGCCGTACGCGCGCCGCTCAGCTCCTCGGTCCGCCCGGTAGCGGCCGCCGTGGCGAGGGACGCGTAGGAGGCGCGCCGCCCGCCCGGACCGACGACCACGCCCTTGTGCACGGAGAGGGTCCCCGGCTCCACGCTCCACTTGTGCGCCGCGGTGGCGACCATGCGGGCGCGCGCGGCGGCCGCGGTCTGCCGGACGGGACCGTAGAGCGACCTGATCGAGTTCGAGCTGCCCGTGAGCTGGTTCCACAGCAACTCGGGCCGTGCGTCGTCGAGTCGGACGCGTATCCGCTCAAGCGGCGTGTCCAGCTCCTCCGCGACGAGCATCGCCACAGCGGTCGTCAGGCCCTGGCCGACCTCCGCCCGCGGCAGCTGGAAGTGCACCGTGCCGTCGTCGTCGATCGTCAGCACGAGCAGGCCGGATGTGGGCTTGGCGGCCAGGATCAGCACATCGCCGAGGTCGACGATGTCGGCCGGCGCCGGGGGCGACGGCACGGCGGCCTGTGCGGAGGCGGGCGAGCCGGACTCCGTGCCGATGCTCGTGGCGACGGCCAGCGTCGGCGCGGCCACGAGGTACGTGAGGAAGCGGCGCCTTCCGGGCGCGTGGGGCGCCGTGGCGGGCGCGCCGGTCGCAGCGTCCGGGCCGGTGGTACCGGGCTCGGTGTGCGTGCCGGGTGTCGCGTCCGCGCCGGGCGTCGCGTCCGCGCCGGCCTCGGTGTACGTGCCGGTCCTGCCGGCCTCCCCGTCGGCTTCCGCCATGGTGTCGGCTCCTTCGCAGCAGGACGGCTGCCGGACCGGCAGCCGTGGCCCGGCTTGCGCTCACACTTCCGCGCCCTGGCCTGCCGGGCAATGTGCGGCCGGTGACGATTGTGCGTAAGCGTTGGAAACGCTTGATCACACCTCTGGCCGCCGGTGTGGTCTGCGGTGTTGCCCGCGAGCGGGGCCGTCCGGCCGGGAGAGGACTACGGTGCCCGGCCCGGAGGCAGGCGCTTCGGCGGCGAACCGGACGGCGGGTCTAGGTACATATTGCTCATGTCGCGGCTGTCACCGTTCTGTGATCCTGGGTGAGGACGAGTGCGGTCGCGGCCGCGTCCGCGCTCAACAGCCAGCTCCGGTCTCTTCGTTGAGACGCCGTCAACTGCCCGGGGAATGAACGAGCGGATGGTATTCACGCGACTGTCTGACGCCGAGCTGCGCCGGCTCGTCCTCGACGAGGGGGAGCTGTCCTCCGGTGCGCGCGAGGAGTTGCAGCACCGCCACTATCAGGCCGTACGGGACTTCGCGTGCGCCGTCAGCCCCGCAGAGGGCGAAGCGCTCGCCGCGCAGGCATGGGAGCAGGCGCTGCGGCCCCTGGACGAGGACATCACGGGAGCAGTGCGTCCCCGTGCCCTCAGCGCAGTGCTGCGCGTGGCGGCGGACTGGCTGGGGACGGACGAACGGAGCGCGCTGGCACCGGAGTTGGTGAGCTGGTTCGAGCCGGACGCCGTGGCCTCGGTGGACACCGTGGACGCCGCGGACACCGTGGACGGGACGGACGCCGTGGCCCCGGCGGACGCCGCGGTCCTGGCGGGCGACGGCGACGCGGTGGCCGTCACCGGCGACGGCGCCGAGCGCGCCGCCGCCGCGTCCGGCAGCCGCGCCGGGGCCGCCCGCCTCGCGCAGCAGCGCTCCTCGTCCGTGACGGCCCGCGCCTTCGAGCGCCTCCCGGCCCGCAGCCAGACCGTGCTCTGGCACTGCGAGGTCGAGCGCGACGGCGACGCCGCGATCGAGCAGCTGCTCGGCGCGGGAGGCGAGGACGTCTCGCTGCTCAACAGGCGTGCGCGCAGGGAGCTTTACAACGCCTACGTCAGCCTCCACCAGGACGAGACGGTGGACGACGCGTGCCGCCGCCTGCACCGGATGCTGCTCGCCTACGCCGAGCAGTCGTCCATGAACACCCCCGGCGATCTCGTCTCGCACCTCGACCGTTGTACGCACTGCGCGCGCGCCGTGGACGATCTGGAGCGCATGCGCTTCGAGTTCGGGGGCGTGCTCGCCGACGCGCTGCTGCCGTGGGGAGGTGCCGACTACGCTCTCGCGGCCCACACGGTCTCGTCCGCGACCTTCGCGGTGGCCGAACATGCGCCGGGCGAGCCGCGGAAGGGGTGGGGAGCGGCGGTCCTGCCGGGAGTGGCGGGGCCCGGGCGGCGCTTGCTCGGAGCCTTCCGGCGGCGTGCGCTCGCGCTGCCGGGCATGGCCGCCCTGGCGGGCGACGAACGCAACCCGCGCGCACGGCGGTTCGTGCTCGCCACCGCGCTTGTCGGCCTCTGCTCGCTCGTCGTCGCCGTCGCGTACACGGGGGGTCTGCGGCAGGGCGCCGAGAACAGCGGGGCGCCGCGCCCGCCCGGGAACACCGCCGAGCCCATACCGCCGGGGGACGAGCCGACGGCCACCGCGACGTCGACGGTCACGGCGACGAAGCCCCCGCCCGGCAAGGGCGGGGGGAACGGGTACCGGCCCGCATCTCCCGTACGCGGAGCGGCACTTGAGTGGCTCTTCGACGCCGTCGACGACGGCGTGACGGTGGACACCTCCGGCAACGGCATCGAGGGAACGCTCGACGGCGACCCGCTTCCGAAGCTGATCAAGGGCGGGGCACTGGACTTCGAGGAGCAGCAGTCGGTGGTCGCCGACGGTCCGGTCGTCGACACGACGAAGAGCTTCTCCGTCTCGGCCCGCGTGACGCTGGACGACTCCGAGGACTTCGGAACGGTGATCAGCCAGGACGCCTCGTACATCAGCGGCTTCGCCCTCCAGTACGACCCGGACGCGGACCGCTGGGAGATGATCATGGCCGAGGAGGACGACGAGGACTCCGACTTGATCCAGGCGGGGGGCGGTACGGGGCCCGCCGAGGACGCATGGACGTATCTGACGGGCGTCTACGACGCGGACGCCGGTGAACTGAGGCTCTACGTCGACGGCAAGCTCCAGGACACCGTCTCGACGGGCGGGGGCTCGGACGCGGCCCAGAGCTCCACCACGACCACCACGACGACGACCTCGGGCGGCTCCGGTTCGGGCGGCGGCGGCTTCAGGGGCGGCGGCGGAGCCGGCGGCCCCGGCGGCTTCGGCGGAGGGGCCGGGGGCGGCGGCGGTGCCGGAGGCGGATTCTTCGGCGGGCCGTCCGGAAGCGGCGTCAGCAACGGCACGGACGACGGCACGACCAGCGGAAGCTTCGACGAGAACTTCGATTTCGACGCCGGCCAGCTCGCCGGCAACATCATCCGCGACACGACCGGCAGCATCTTCGAAGACGTCGACGCACAGGGGGACTTCGCGGTCGGCCGCGGCCTGGCCGGTGAGGAGTTCGTCCGTGGCTTCGACGGCACGATCGACGACGTCCGTGCGTTCAAGCGCGCCCTCACCTCGGAGGAGGCGGCGGCCCTGGCGGGCCGGTGAGGGGCGCGCGCTGACGCCCGGCGGTGCGATCCCGCCGGGCACGGTCTTTTCCGGTGGTGGTGGTGCGTTCGGCCTGGCGGTGCGCGCGGGCACGGACGGTGAGACGGCTCGCGGGTTCGCTGCCGGCGCGAGCCGGTCCGCGCGCCGCGTCGGCCTGGGCTGTCGGTGCCGCGCGGTAAGGCCGAACCGGCCAACTCGCCTGGCATCCCCACGCGTTGGGCGGGTCTGCCTCCGGCGCCGGCCGGGCCGCGCGTTGCTCGGGTTTGCCCCAGGCGTCGGCCGGGCCGCGTGCCGGGTCGGCCCGGTCCGTCCGGCCGTGCCCGCACGGTAAGGCCGAACCGGCCAACTCGTCTGCAATCCCCGGTCGTTGGGCGGGTCTGCCTCCGGCGCCAGCCGGGCCGCGCGTTGGGCGGGCTTGCCCCCGGCGTCGGCCGGGCCGCGTGCCGGGTCGGCCCGGTCCGTCCGGCCGTGCCCGCACGGTAAGGCCGAAACCGCCCAACTCGTCTGCAATCCCCGGTCGTTGGGCGGGCCTGGCCCCGGCGTCGGCCGGGCCCGCGTGCCGCGTCGGCCTGGTCCGGCCGTGCCGCCCGGTAGGGCCGAACCGGCCAACTCGCCTGGAATCCCCGGTCGTTGGGCGGGTCTGCCTCCGGCGTCGGCCGGCCCGCGCGCCGCGTCGGCCCGGTCCGGCCGTGCCGTCCGGCAAGGCGCCGAACCGCCCAACTCGCCTGGCATCCCCGCGCGTTGGGGCGGGGTCTGCCTCCGGCGTCGGCCGGGCCGCGTGTCAGGCGAAGTCCTCCTTCAGGTACTCCGCCCTGAGCGCGCGCCGGCTGCGCAGGCCCAGCTTTCGGTAGATGTTCTGGAGGTGGTTGTCGACCGTGCGCTTGGAGATCGTGACCGCCTCCGCCACCTCGACGTTCGTGAGGCCGGAGCACACGAGACCCGCGATCTCCGCCTCCCTGGCGGTGAGATGCTTCGCCGCGCCCAGCACCGTCAGCCCCGGGGTGCGGGCCTTCTCGCAGTGGCGCTGGAAGGAGAAGGACAGGTTCTCGGCCGCCGTGGCCGGGCGGTGCTCGCCGCGGTGGCTCCACAGGGTGCACGCGGAGGCGGCGGCCTCCGCGGCGACGAGCGACGCGCCGGTCTCCCCGAGCAGACGGGCGCTGTCCATGAGCCTCGCGGGGTCCGAGGCGGCGAGCGCCGAGACGTACGAGGCGCGGGCCGCGGTCAGTCCGCCGTCCGAGGCCTCGGCGATCGCCGCCAGTCTGGCCTCGGGGCCGCGTGCGTCCCCGAGCCGCGCGATGTCCGTGAGGATTCTCGCCTCGGCGGCCACATGGCCCGCGGTCCGCGCGTCCTCGGCCGCCTCCCACAGCACGCTCCGCGCACCCCGCTGCTTTCCCTGCGCTGCGAGCAACCACGCCTGGCCCAGCGGCAGTTCGGATCGGAACGTTCCCCAGCGCGGGAGGCCCGCGCAGGCGTCGACCGCCTTGGCCGCCGCCGGTACGTCCTGCATCAGGGCCGCGGCCTCGGCCTTGCGGGCCAGCGCGATGTGCAGCGTGCCGGGGAAGGAGTTGCGCGAGGCGACGCTCGCCGACTGGGAGGCCCAGCGCCGCGCCTCCGCGGGCCTGCCCAGCAGGAGGGAGCAGCGTGCGAGCGCCGCGGCGATCAGCGCCTCCGCGCCGGCGACGTCGTCGGCGAGCGCCTCCTGCCAGCCCCGCTCGCCGGTCTTGTACGCCTCGTCGAGGCGGCCCTCCTCCTCCAGCGCGTACATCGTGATGCTCAGGTACTCGACGGGGTGCGGGATCGCGGGGGACTCCTCAAGGCGGACGCGCTCCTCGTACGCCTCGCGCGCCGACTCCAGGCCCTCGCGGACCCTGCCCGCGGACACGAGCGCCGTGGCCCGCGAGCCGTTTCCCAGTACGCGGGCGAGGCAGTTGCGGTCGAAGCCGCGGCCGTCCACCACGCGCAGCGCCTCCTCGGGCCTGCCGAACGCCATGAGGATCGCGCCGCGCGCGGCCGTCAGCACCTCGCGGTGCCGGGGCTCGGAGAGCTCCAGCGCCGCCTCCGCGTTGACGTCCAGTGCCTTGCGCGCGTCGATGAACCCCCAGGCCAGGAGCCGCGATTTACCGAGTGCGAGGAGCAGCCGGTCGAACTCGCCCTCGGTCCTCTCGGCGGCCTCCTCGAAGACGTCCCAGGCGCTGTCGAGGTCCCCGAGCTCGAACAGCGACTCGGCGAGCAGCAGCCGGGAGAGGAAGTCCTCGCCCTCGCGGCACGCGGCGCGCGAAAGCTCCCGCACCGTACGGAAGTTCTGGGTGCGGCGCGCCAGAGTGGCGGCCCGCAGCAGCGTGTCCGGGTCGGCCGAGCCGGTGGCGGCGAGCTGCCAGGAGGCGATCCGTATCTTGTCGGTGAACCTCTTCGCGCCCCTCGCGCGCACCAGTTCGGCCTCCTCGCCGAGGATGCGCCGGCGCTCGGGCGACGGGATGGCGGAGCGCAGCACCTTCTCGTGCCCCGGGTGCCGGAGGGAGACCGACTCGCGGCGGCCGTCCAGGGACGTGCTGATGAAGCCGAGGACCTCGAGCTCGTCCATCGCGCCGCCGGGAAGGCTGGCGGCCTCCACGGGCTGGCAGAGCGCGATCCGGTTGAGCGTCCGGCGGGTCTCGGGGGAGACGCCCGCCAGACGCCGCTCGACCATCTCCGTCAGAAGGGGAGTGGCGCCGACGTCCGAGATCAGCGTCCAGGACTCCCCGTCGTCGACGAGTGTCTCCTCGGCCAGCGACTGCACGACGAACTCCCGCAGGTAGCACGGGTTTCCGCTGCTCACCCGGTGCAGCAGCGAGACCGTTCGCGGCTCCACGGGGCCGCGGAGGACCCGGCGCATCACCTCGCCGGTCTGCGGTTCGCTCAGCCCTTTCAGATCGGCGCGTCGGGCCTGGCCGCTCGCCTGGAGGCTGTACGCGACGGGGCCCAGGCCGTGCAGTGAGCCGACGGTGCCGAGGAGGAAGGCGACCCCGGCTTCGAGGAGTTGGGCCGTGAGCGACGCCGACGCCTCGTCGAGCCCGTCGAGATCGTCGACGACGAGCGTGAACCTCCGTTCGGGGGCGGGGCTGTTGCCGGTGCCGGCGCCGGTGCCGGTGCCGGAGGCGGGGCAGGACGACGCCGGGCAGGGGCCCTTTCCGTTGCCGGGACGGGCGGCGTCGTCCCCGTCGCCCCGGGAGCTCATGTCCATGAGCGCGTCGCGCGCCTTGCCGAACAGCGTCACGGAGTCCTCGACGCCGGTCCCCTGCGGCAGCAGATGCGCCAACGAGGCGAGCGGGAAGCCCGGTTCGGAGACGGCGATCGCCTTGCCCGTCGCATGACCCGCGAGCTCCGCCCGCTCGCGGCAGACCCGCGCGAAGTGCGACTTCCCGACGCCCTGCGGGCCGTGGACGATGAACGCGTGCCACCGGTCGCTCGCGAGCGCTTCGTCGAAGTCGGCGATCTCCCGCTCATGCCCGACGAACGGCCAATCTGTCGGAGCATCCACGATGTCGCCCCCTCACAGGAAGTCGGCAGCAGCAGAGTAGGGACCTCGCCCGCCGGAGGAACCCCGTACCGGCGGGAATTGGCAGATCTTGAGCGGTACGGCGGTACGGCGGTACCGCCGTGCGGCGCGGGTTCACGTCTGTGACGCATCAGGGCCCCGTCCGGACCCATCGCGCCGCGGGGCAGCGGAAAAGCGCTGGGGGAGGGGGCTCCGAACGGCGATACTCGGCCGGGTGTTCCTGACGATAACCACCACGGAAGACGGCGGCGGACCGGCGACCGACCTGGGATTCCTGCTCCACAAGCACCCGGAGAAGGCGCAGCGGTTCTCCACGTCCGGCGGCGACGCCCATGTGTTCTACCCCGAGGCGTCGCCCGAGCGCTGCACCGCGGCGCTGCTCCTCGACGTCGACCCGGTCGCGCTGGTGCGGCGCGGAAAGGGCAAGGGCAAGGGCCGCGGCGGCGCACCGGGCCAGGCCCTGGCGCAGTACGTCAACGACCGCCCGTACGCGGCGTCTTCACTGCTCGCGGTCGCCCTGCGCACGGTCTTCTCCAGCGCGCTGAAGGGCCGCTGCGACGCGCGGCCGGAGCTTCCCGGACGCGCCCTGCCGCTGCGCATCGACGTGCCCGTGCTGCCGGCCCGCGGCGGCCCCGCCCTGGTGCGGCGGCTGCTGGAGCCGCTGGGGTGGGACGTCGAGGCCGACGCGCTGCCCCTGGACGGGCAGTTCACGGAGTGGGGCGATTCGCGCTACGTGCGCCTCGCCCTCACCGGGCGGCTGCCGCTGTCGGACGCGCTGCGTCATCTGTACGTACTGCTGCCGGTCCTGGACGACGCGAAGCACTACTGGGTCTCCGCCGACGAGGTCGACAAGCTGCTGCGCGCCGGGGAGGGCTGGCTCGCGAACCACCCCGAACAGGCCCTGATCACCCGGCGCTATCTGGCGCGCCGCCGGGCGCTGACCCGTGACGCGATGGAGCGGCTGGAGCTGGCGAGGCTCGCCGAGGCCGACGACAGCGAGGCCGAGGAGCTGGACAACGCCGTCGACGAGGACGCGGACACCGAGGAGCGGCCGGTGCCGCTGGCGGTGCGGCGCCGCGAGGCGATCCTGCGTGCCCTGGAGGAGACGAAAGCCCGCCGCGTCCTCGATCTGGGCTGCGGGCAGGGGCAGTTGGTCGGTGCGCTGCTCAAGCAGAGCCGCTTCACCGAGGTCGTGGGCGTGGACGTGTCGGTGCGCGCGCTGAACGAGGCGGCCAGGCGCCTGCGCCTGGAGCGCATGACGGAGCGGCAGGCGGCACGGGTCACGCTGATGCAGGGCTCGCTCGCCTACAGCGACGCACGTTTGGGCGGGTACGACGCGGCGGTGCTCAGCGAGGTCGTCGAGCATGTGGACCCGCCGCGGCTGCCAGCGCTGGAGCACGCGGTGTTCGGCACGGCCAGGCCCGCGTCCGTCGTCGTGACGACGCCGAACGCCGAATACAACGTCCGCTGGGAGTCGTTGCCGGCGGGGCGCACCCGCCACCCGGACCACCGGTTCGAGTGGAACAGGGAGCAGTTCCGCGCCTGGGCGGACGAGGTCGCCGCCCGCTACGGCTACGGGGTCGAGTACCGGCCCGTCGGCGACGACGACCCGGAGGTGGGCCCGCCGACGCAGATGGCGCTCTTCCGCGCAGCGACAGAGCCCGCGACCGACCCCGGGACCGGAGCCCGGCCCGGCACCGCGACCGCGCCCGCGAACGGGCCCAGGACCGGGGACACGACCGGACCCGGCACGGCCGACCACGCACAGGAGGACCGGAGTTGACCGCCACCACGGACGCCGCCGCCCCGCTGCTCGGCGTGCCCGACCTGTCCCTCGTCGTGCTCGTCGGGGTCACCGGCTCGGGCAAGTCGACCTTCGCCCGCAGGCACTTCCTGCCGACGCAGGTGCTCTCGTCGGACTTCTGCCGCGGCCTCGTCGCCGACGACGAGAACGACCAGAGCGCCAGCCGCGACGCGTTCGACGTCCTGCACCACATCGCGGGCAAGCGGCTGGCCGCGGGGCGGCTGACCGTCGTCGACGCGACGAACGTACAGCCGGAGTCCCGCAGGCAGTTGGTGAAGCTGGCACGCGAGCACGACGTGCTGCCCGTCGCGATCGTCCTGGACATGCCGGAGAAGGTGTGCGCCGAGCGGAACGCCGAGCGGCCCGGCCGGGCGGAATTGGGCCGCCACGTACTGCCGCGGCAGCGACGCGAACTGCGCCGCTCCCTGGGCGCGTTGCAGCGCGAGGGGTTCCGCAAGGTGCATGTGCTGCGCAGCCCCGAGGAGGCCGACGCCGCCGGCATCCAGATCGAGAAGCGCTACAACGACCTGCGGCATCTGACCGGCCCGTTCGACATCGTCGGCGACGTGCACGGCTGCCGCTCCGAGCTGGAGACCCTGCTCACGCACCTCGGCTACGAGCTCGTACGGGACGGCGAGGGGCGCCCCGTGGACGCCCGCCACCCGGAGGGCCGCACGGCCGTCTTCGTCGGCGACCTCGTGGACCGCGGCCCGGACAGCCCCGGCGTGCTGCGCCTGGTGATGGGCATGACCGAGGCCGGGAACGCGCTGTGCGTGCCCGGCAACCACGAGAACAAGTTCGGCCGCCACCTCAAGGGCCGCAAGGTGCAGCTCACGCACGGCCTGGCCGAGACGGTCGCCCAAATGGAGGGCGAGAGCGAGGAGTTCAGGGCGCGGGTCGCCGCGTTCGTCGACTCCCTCGTCAGCCACTACGTGCTGGACGGAGGCGGGCTCGTCGTCTGCCACGCGGGCCTGATCGAGAAGTACCACGGCCGTACGTCCGGACGGGTGCGCTCCTTCGCGATGTACGGGGACACCACGGGCGAGACCGACGAGTACGGCCTGCCGGTGCGCTACCCGTGGGCGGAGGAGTACCGGGGCCGCGCGGCGGTCGTGTACGGGCACACGCCGGTGCCGTCCGCGTCGTGGGTCAACAACACCATCTGCCTGGACACCGGGTGTGTCTTCGGCGGGAAGCTGACGGCACTGCGCTGGCCGGAGCGCGAACTGGCCGACGTCGAGGCGGAGCGCGTCTGGTACGAGCCGGTGCGCCCGCTCGCCCCGGCGGGGCCGTCCGGCCACCGGGAGCGTCCGCTGGACCTGACCGACGTCGCGGGGCGGCGGATCGTCGAGACCGCGCACCACGGGCGCATATCGGTGCGGGAGGAGAACGCGGCGGCGGCGCTGGAGGTGATGAGCCGGTTCGCGGTCGACCCGCGCTGGCTGGTGTATCTGCCGCCGACGATGTCGCCGTGCGCGACCTCGTCCGAGGAGGGGTTCCTGGAGCACCCGCGGGAGGCGTTCGCGGCCTACCGGACGGACGGCGTGGGGCAGTTGGTGTGCGAGGAGAAGCACATGGGCTCCCGTGCCGTCGCGGTGGTGTGCCGCGACGCGGAGGCGGCACGGCGGCGCTTCGGCGCGGCGGACGGCGCGACGGGCACCGTCCACACCAGGACCGGGCGGCCGTTCTTCGACGACCCGGCGCTCACCGAGGAGCTGCTCGCGAGGGTGCGGGACGCGGTGGCCGGTGCGGGCCTGTGGGACGAACTCGCCACGGACTGGCTGCTGTTCGACGCCGAGCTGCTGCCGTGGTCGATGAAGGCCTCGGGGCTGCTGCGCACGCAGTACGCGGCGGTCGGCGCCGCGGCGGGCGCGGTCTTCCCGCCGGCGCTCTCGGCTCTGCGGCGCACCGCGGAACGGGGCGTGGACGTCGCCGCGCTGCT
The DNA here is from genome assembly GCF_032248595.1 of Streptomyces winkii. Taxonomy (NCBI): domain Bacteria; kingdom Bacillati; phylum Actinomycetota; class Actinomycetes; order Kitasatosporales; family Streptomycetaceae; genus Streptomyces; species Streptomyces winkii. The sequence continues at coordinate 865,581 of NZ_JASTTH010000001.1, forward strand.
GGAGCGGCAGAGCGAACGAGCCGCGTGCGCCGACGCGTTCACGGACGCCTACCGGCGCTACTGCTGGCCGGTGAACGGTCTCGACGGGGTGCGCCTTGCGCCGTTCCAGATCCTCGCCGCGGAGGGCAGGAGCCTCGCGGCCGTCCCGCACGGCGAGCAACTGGCCTGGCTGGACCGGCTCGTGGAGGCCGACCGCGCCGCGGCGGCGGAGGCGGGCCGCCCGGAGACGCTGCGGAGCACGCCACGGATCACGGTGGACACCGCCGACCCGGAGAGCGAGGCCGCCGCGGTGAAGTGGTGGCTGGAGACGACCGCTTCGGGCGGCGAGGGCATGGTGGTCAAGCCGCTGGAGGCGTTCGTACGGGGCGCGAAGGGCCTGGTGCAGCCCGGCGTGAAGTGCCGGGGCCAGGAGTACCTGCGGATCGTCTACGGGCCCGAGTACACCAGGCCCGAGCATCTGTCGCGGCTGCGCTCGCGGTTCCTCGGGCACAAGCGGTCGCTCGCGCTGCGCGAGTACGCGCTGGGTCTGGAGGCGCTGGACCGGCTGACGGCGGGCGAGCCCCTGTGGCGCGTACACGAGGCGGTGTTCGCGGTGCTGGCGCTGGAGTCGGAGCCGGTCGACCCGCGGCTGTGAGCGGGGCGCCGGCGCGACCGGCCGCGGAGGGGCCGCCGGGGCCGGATCCGCGCGTGCCGGGCCCGTGGGAGCTGGGCGCGGAGAGCGAGTCCCTCGGAGCCCCGGACAGCCGGACAGCCGGACAGCCGGGCAGCCGGGCAGCCGGGCCGGGATCCGGCTGCCCGGCTGCTCCGACTGCCGGTGTCCGGACTGGGCATTGCTCCTCACGCCGGACCTCAAACCACTGCACGCTGGGACCCGCCGGTAACCACCCGTTACGGCCATGCGACATCACCCGACCCCGTCCCGGCGGGTGATTGGGCGGCGACATCGGGGGCAGTCCCCGGCTAGGTACATATTGCCTATGGCCTTTTCAGGCTCCTTCCGATGAGCTGGACGATGACCAATGCCGCCGACGCGGTTCAGCCTCGACCCACACGTGGAGCACCCGCTCCTACGCGGGGCGCAGGGACTGCCGGGGAGATTGAACGAACGGATGGAAACCGCGCGCCTGTCTGATGCGGAACTGCTCCGGCTCGTACGAGCGGGAGGGGAGCCGTCGACCGCTGCGCTCCGCGAGCTGGAGCGGCGTCACTTCCAGGCGGTGAGAGTCTTCGCGGCGGCCTGCGTCGTCAGCTCTTCGGCGGCGGACGCGCTCGCGGGCCAGGCGTGGAAGCAGGCGCTGCGGCCGCAGGACGGCGGAGCATCCGGCGCGGTGCGTCCCCGGGCGCTGTCCGTCGTGCTGCGCACTGCCCTCGGGTGGTCCCGTGGCGAGCAGCGCAGCGTCCTCAACCCGGATCTGGTCACCTGGATCGACTCGCACGCGCCCGCCCCGGACGGCGGCGAGGACGGCGCGGCGCCGGAACTCCAGCCCTCCGTGGCCGGACGGGCCTTCGCCGGCCTCGCCGACCACAGCCAGACAGTGCTGTGGCACAAGACCGTCGAGCGCGACGAGACCGAGCGCATCGAGGAGATCCTCGGCCCGGACACCGAGGGGACAGCCCTGCTGGAGAGGCGGGCGCGCAACGAGCTGTACAACGTCTACGTCCAGCTCCACCAGGCCGGACTGGCCGACGAGTGCCGGCCGTTCCACCGGATGGTCCTCGCGTACGCCGAGGAGAAGGCCATCGACATGGCGGCGGACCTCGCGCCGCACCTGGAGGGGTGCGCCGCGTGTTCACGGGCCGTCGCCGATCTCGGGCAGATGCGCGTGGACTGCGGTGCGTTCCTCGCCGAGGCGGTCCTGCCGTGGGGCGGCGAGGAGTACGGCGCCATCCGGGCGGAAGAGGACGCCCCCGTGGGTACGGCGCTCGAACTCCTCCCGGGCGGCGCCCACTTGCCGCACGCCCCGGGCAGGATGCAGCGCCGCCTCTTCGGGCGCTGGGGCGCCGCCCGCCCCGTGGGCCGGGGGCTGCGCGCCAACCGGCTGGTGCAGAGCCTCGCCCTCATCGGGCTCGCTTCGCTCGCGGCGGCGTTCGCGTTGTCCGACGACCTCCGTCCGGGTTCGCCCCAGAGCAACGAGTCGCCGCCCTCGCAGAGCGCGCAGCCCGCGCCGCCCGGCAAGGCCGGCCCCCCTGGTCCGACGGCCACGGCCACCGCGACGGTGACCGCCGGCGGCAGCTCCAAGCCGCCGCGCTCCGGGGGCGGCAAGGCTCCGCCGCCCAGCTCCAAGCCGCCGGTGCGCGGCGCGGTCCTGGAGTGGCTCTTCGACAGGGCCGACGGCGACACGGTGGCCGACACCTCGAAGAACGGCAGCGACGGCACGCTCACCGGCGACCCGCTCCCGAAACTCGCCGGGGGAGGCGTGCAGTTCGACGGCGATCAGTCGGTCGTCTCGAACGGCCCCGTGCTCGACACCGAGACCAGCTTCTCGGTCTCGGCGCGCGTCAAGCTCGACGACACCGACGAGCGCCAGGTGGTCGTGAGCCAGGACGCGGACCAGTCGAGCGGCTTCCTGCTCCAGTACGACGCGGACGAGGACCGCTGGGAGATGCGGATCCCCGTCGAGGACGAGGAGGACGCCGAGGAGGCCGACGCCGACGAGGCCGCCTCCGACTTCGGCGCGGAGCCGGGCGAGTGGACCCAGCTGACGGGCGTCTACGACGATCCCGACGACGAGATCCGCCTCTACGTGGACGGCCGCCTCGTCGACACCACCGGGCACGAAGAGGGCGACTTCGCTTCCGAGGGCGACTTCGCCGTCGGTCGCGGGCTGTCGTTCGGCGACGGCTTCCGGGGTCTCCTGGGCACCGTGGACGATGTGAGGGCGTTCGGCAGGGCCCTCACCACGAGCCAGGCGGCGGCCCTCGCCGGGAGGTCCTGACCCGCCCGGCGCGCGGGCAAGCGCCGATGCCCCAAGTCCGCTCGTATGAAGACGACTTGGGGCTGCTCGCTCCGTGAAGGGGCCCGCTCCGCCCTTCCGTGATTGCCGTCCCTCCCCGCTGTGCCGCTTCGCGCCCTTCCCGCCGTCGCGCCGTCACGCGGGTCGCGCGGTGCGGTGGTACTGCGTTACGGGAAGGGGAGCGCGAAGCGAGAACCGATGACTCGCACCGAGGCTCAGCACCCAGAACTCAGCACGGGAAACCCAGAACCGAGAACCCAGAAGTGAAGAGCGGAGAGTCAGCAGTGTCGAGCTACCACGACCTCAAGTTCCGTGCCGTCACCGCGTTCCAGCGGCGCATCGGAAACCCGGTCACCACCCGCCTGCCCGGCCAGGTCCTGCTGGAGACGACCGGCCGCAAGTCCGGGCTGCCCCGGCGCACCCCGGTCGGCGGCCGCCGCACAGGCGACGAGTTCTGGCTCGTCTCGGAGTACGGCGAGAAGTCCCACTACGTGCGCAACATCCAGGCCGATCCGCGAGTTCGCGTCCGCATCAAGGGGCGGTGGCACCGGGGCACGGCCCATCTCGTGCCGGAGGACGACGCCCGGGCGCGCCTGCGCACGTTGCCGCGGTTCAACAGCGCCGCCGTGCGGGCGTTCGGCACGAACCTGCTGACGGTGAGGGTCGATCTCGACTCCGAGGGCTGAGGAGCGTCACCCGGCGGCTCGTACGGGCCGGGAGGACGGCTCATTTCCGCCGGGGGAAATAGTTGCCTGAGGCTGCCATCTACTAGGGTGCGCCCGGCGTCTCCCGCGGGAGCGACGGGCCGTCACCCGGCGCATGCCCGCGCGCGACGACGCATCGACCAGCGCAACTGTGAGTACGGAGGTGTCCGTTGAGCACGGACCAGCAGTGGGACATCGTCACCGGCGTCGGGCTGACCGCTCTGGCGGTGGCCGCCGCCAGAGCGGCGGAATCGGAACGGCCCGACGCACTCATACATGACCCCCATGCCTCCGTGCTCGTCGCCGCGGCACAGTCACCGGTGCCCTTCCCCTTGTCCGACGGCACCGCGGCCGCGCAGGCCGCGCCCGCCGCCGAGGGCGTGGACGCCACGGACCAGGAACTGTGGAACGGCGCCTCCGACTATGTGGGCGTGCGCTCGCGGGTCTTCGACGACTACTTCCTGCGCGCGTCCGCGGACGGCATCCGGCAGGCCGTGATTCTCGCCTCGGGGCTCGACACCCGTCCGTACCGGCTGGCCTGGCCCTCCGGCACCGTCTGCTACGAACTCGACCAGCCGGCCATCATCGACTTCAAGTCGGCCACCCTGGAGGGCGAGGGCACCGCCCCCAGCTGCGATCACCGTCCGGTGCGAGTCGATCTGCGCCACGACTGGGGCGCCGCGCTGGAGGCCGCCGGCTTCGACGCCTCCCGGCCGACCGCCTGGCTGGCCGAGGGTCTGCTGCCGTATCTGCCGCCCGACGCGGAGACCCGGCTCTTCGAGGAGGTCACCCGGCTCTCGGCGGACGGCAGCCGGTTCGCCGTCGAGCAGATCGACAACGTCAACGACCTGTTCGACGACCCGGTCCTCCGGGAGCGCTCGAAGGCGTTCGGCATGGACGCGTCCTCGCTCTTCCCCGCCGGGGAGCGTGCGCCCGTCGAGAGCCGACTGGCCGGACTGGGCTGGCAGTTGGAGCACCGAGCGGTTCCCGAGTCCGCGGCGGCCCTCGGCCGTCCGGTGCCGCGGCTCCCGATGCTCACCGACCACGTCACGCACACCTTCGGCCGTCTCGGCTGACCGGGGCCCGGGTCCCGGCCGGGGTCCTGCCGGTCATCTGCCTCCGGGGGGAAGCCCGAGGCGCGGCGGGCCCCCGCCGGGGGGCGCAGGAGCGGGCCAGACCGTGGGTGCCGGAATGGCCATGCGGGGGTTGCCCACCAGGGGCGGCGTGGCGCGGTTCGGGGCGAGCAGGGCGTAGAGGACCGTGTCGCGCCACGTGCCGTCCGGACGTCTCAGATGGCGCCGCAGGAGCCCCTCGCGTACCGCCCCGATCTGCATCATCGTGCTGTGGCCCGCACGGTCGAGGTCGTCGAGCTGCCACTGCACACGCGAGAAGCCCAGGTCGTTGAACGCGTGCTGCACGAGCAGCAGGTGCATCTCCACGCTGGCGAACGTGCTGGACAGCGAGTCCCCGAGCCAGTGCCAGCCGATGTCCAGGCGCTGGTCGATGACGCCGATGTTCAGATACGCGATCCAGCCCGCGGGACGGTGCGTACGGGCGTCGAGCACGACGAAGAGGAAGGCGGCGCCCGCGGCCTGCTGCGCCAGGCGCTGCTCGACGATCAGGCGCATCTCGGCCTGCGAGCGCGGCGCGTGCACCGGAAGCCAGCCCCAGTCCGTCTCGAGGCCGCCCTGAGCGGCGAAGAGGTCGGGAACGTGGTCGATCCTGAGTGGTTCCAGCACGACATGCCGGCCTGGCAAGGCCACGGGAGCGGGGGGCCGCGCTGTCATGGCGGCACGGTAGCGGGCCCACACCCTCCAGCGGGAGTTATACGCAACCTCACAACATTCTGTTTGGCCGCACCGGGCGGCGAGCCGGCGCCGGGCCGCACGTCAGGTGGAGGAGCCGGAGCGGGTCTCGGCCCACCGCTCGGCCCAGGCCTGCAACGGCACGAGCGCCTGCCTCAGGTCCCGGCCCAGGGGGGTCAGCCGATGGGCCCTGTCGGTGTCCTGTTCCACCAGGCCCGCTGAACGCAGCTCGCCGAGGCGGGTGTTGAGCACGGTCGGCGACACGTCCCCGCAGCGCTGCTGAAGAGCGCGGAAGCCGACGGGCCCGTCGCGGAGCTCCCACAGGATCCGCAGCGCCCAGCGCCGGCCCAGCAGGTCGAAGGCGGCCATGATCGGCCGTCCGGTCTGCGATCCACGGACGGACCTGCCGGGAACCGGGGTGCCGTCGGCCGGGACGGGCGCTTCTCCCATGCTTCGAAGCTCCTCCGATCCGGGGTGTTGCGCTACGGGAACAGTACCGGCATGGTGGCTGCTACTAAAAACGTAGCGACGGAGATCGCAGTGAACGCTTCCCAGGACCCTGAGCCCCGCAAGCCCCTGCCGGGGGCGACCGGCGGACCGCGGATCTCGCCGGTCGCGCCCCCGTACGACGACGAGACGCAACGACTCCTGACCAAGTGGATGCCGCCCGGAAGCGAGTTGGAGCCGTTGCTCCTCTTCCGCGTCCTCGTCGTGCATCGCCGGCTGGCGGGCCGCATCCATCCGATGGCGTCAGGCCTGCTCAATCACGGGACACTGCCCGCGCGTGACCGCGAGGTGCTGATCAGCCGGACCACCGCGCGCGCCGGAGCGGAGTACGAGTGGGGCGTGCACGCGGTGCTGCTCGGCCCCCAGGCCGGGCTCGATTGCGATGTGCTGGACGCCCTCGCGACGCAGCCGGCCGGCTCCGCCGCCTTCGACGCGCACACCCGGCTGCTCGTCACCGCGGCGGACGAGCTCCACGACCGGGCCACGCTGTCCGCGAGCACCTGGCAGGACCTCCAAGAGGCGTACGACGACGCCCAGTTGGTGGAGCTTCTGCTGCTCGCGGGCTGGTACCGCACCCTGTCCACGGTGATCAACTCGACGGACCTGCCACTGGAGCCGTGGGCCGCGCGCTTCCCCGCCTGACGGGGCGCCGGAGCCCGCCCGCTCAGGTCGTCAGGATCGCCGGGTCGCTGACGCCGGGGGCGCCCGTCTCCACGTGGCCCGCGAAGCGGCGCAGCCACGACCCGTCCGTGTCGGAGGAGACGGACAGGTCGTACCAGCGTCTGCTCGCGCGGAGGTCCACCGTCCGCACCGTCTCGCCGCCCGCCCGTACGGTCCAGGTCTCCTTCGACCCGCCGTACGCGTTCGTGACCGTGAGGCGGCAGTCGGCGTCGCCGCGGTTGGTCATGGTCAGCTCGACGTCGCCGCTCGACGCGACATGGCGGACGGTCACCTCGGGGCCCGGGGTGCCGCCAGGGCCCCTGAAGGTGCGCAGGAAGCCGTTGGGCCCGTGGACCGAGAGGTCGTAGACGCCGTCCGAGTGGGCCGTGTTCCAGGCGTCGCTCAACTCCGCGGCGGCCTCTGCCGTGTACGTCCACGGGCCGTCCGTACGGTTGGCGGACGTGACCAGGAAGCAGGCGCCCGCCGCCTCGCCCCCGCCGAACGTGAGCCTGTACGTCCCCTTCGCGGGCTCGGCCGCCCCGTCCACGCGCGGCGCGTACGGCAGCGGGCGCGTGGGCCGCGAACCGCGCTCCTGCCGGGGCAGGACGGGCGTGGCGGGCGGCTGCGGCACGTAGCTGTCGTGCCGCTCCCTGTCCGGGGGTTCGTACGCTCCGGTGTCCGGGAGCCGGGCGGGCTCGGTGTCCTTGAGCGCGAAGTCGAACGCCGAGGTCAGATCGCCGCAGATCGCGCGCCGCCAGGGCGAGATGTTCGGCTCCCGCACGCCGAAGCGGCGCTCCATGAAGCGGAGCAGCGAGGTGTGGTCGAGGACCTCGGAGCAGACGTAACCGCCCGTGCTCCAGGGGGAGACGACGAGCATCGGCACGCGCTGGCCCAGCCCGTACGGACCGGGGGAGTAGCCGCTGACGCCGCCCGGGTAGTAGTCGGGCGCGGTGTCGACGGTGGAGGCGCCCTGAGCGGCGGAGGCCGGAGGGAAGGGCGGGACGACGTGGTCGAAGTAGCCGTCGTTCTCGTCGTAGGTGATGAACAGCGCCGTCCTGCTCCACACCTCCGGGTCGGAGGTGAGCGCGTCCAGGACCTGGGAGATGTACCAGGCGCCGTAGTTCGCGGGGAAGTTGGGATGCTCGGAGAAGGCTTCGGGGGCGGCGATCCAGGAGATCCGCGGAAGCCTCCCGGCCCGCACGTCGGCCTTGAGGACGTCGAAGTAGCCGTCGCCGTTCTTGGCGTCCGTGCCGGTGCGGGCCTTGTCGTAGAGGGGGTCGCCGGGCTTGGCGTCGCGGTAACTGTTGAACCAGAGAAGGGAGTTGTCGCCGTAGTTGCCCCGGTAGGCGTCGTCGATCCAGCCCCACTTGCCCTCTTCGTCCAGGCCGTCGCCGATGTCCTGGTAGATCTTCCAGGAGACCCCGGCACGCTCCAGCCGCTCGGGGTACGTCGTCCAGCCGTAGCCCGCCTCTTCGTTGCCGAGGACCGGGCCTCCGCCCGTGCGGTCGTTGCCCGTGTAGCCCGTCCACATGTAGTAGCGGTTCGGGTCGGTGGCCCCGATCATCGAGCAGTGGTAGGCGTCGCAGACGGTGAACGCGTCGGCGAGCGCGTAGTGGAACGGGATGTCCTCGCGCGTGAGATACGCCATCGTCCCCGTGCCCTTGGCGGGGATCCACTGATCGTACTTGCCGTCGTGCCAGGCCTGGTGGCCGCCCGCCCAGTCGTGGTTGAGGCCCGCGATGAACTGCATGCCCAGGTTCTCGGCGTCCGGGTGGTACGGCAGCACGTCCCTGGTGCCGTCCGACTGGTGCCAGACCGTTCTGCCGCCGCCCGGCGCGGCCGGGCGCGGGTCGCCGAAGCCGCGGACGCCACTGAGCGAGCCGAAGTAGTGGTCGAAGGACCGGTTCTCCTGCATCAGCACGACGATGTGCTCGACGTCCTCGATGGTGCCCGAGCGGCGCGCGGCGGGGATCGCGGCGGCGCGCTCGATGCTGCTCGACAGGGCGGTGAAGCCGGCGGTCGCGCCGGCGATCTGGAGGAAGCGGCGCCGATTGAGTCCTGGCATCTGTCTGCTGACCTCGCGGGTGTGGGGAGTGGAGGGTGAGCCAGAAGATTCTTCCAAGAAGTACGGGTGCAAAGGGGGGCGCAGGTATGAACAACCGTCAAAGACGAGGAAGAGTGGACGGCAGCCCGTCGCCGGGAACCCTCGCCGACGGGCTCACTGCGACTCCGACGAGCAATCCCGACAAGCAATCCCGACAAACAGCCCCGACAAGCAACCCGGACGGCACCCCATGACGAACTCCGGCACCATCCTGATCACCGGCGCCACGGACGGCCTGGGCCGGGCCCTCGCCGAGGACCTCGCACGCGACGGCGCCGGCCTGATCCTGCACGGCCGTGACCAGGCCAGGCTGGACGGGCTCGCGGAGCGGATCGCGGCGCTCGGCGCGCCCCGCCCCCGGACCGTCACCGCGGACTTCGCCGACCTCGGCCAGGTCCGCCGCATGGCCGCCGAGGTCCGCGGGCAGGCAAGCCGGCTCGACGCCCTGGTCAGCAACGCCGGCATCGGCAGTGGCGAACCCGACGGCCGCACCCGGCGCACCAGCGCGGATGGCCACGAGCTGCGCTTCGCCGTCAACTACCTCGCCGGGTTCCTGCTCACGCTCGAACTCCTCCCGCTGCTGAGGGAGTCGGCGCCCGCCCGCATCGTCAACGTGGCGTCTCTCGGCCAGCACCCGATCGACTTCGACGACCTGATGCTGGAGCACGGCTACTCCGGCGCGCGGGCCTACGGGCAGAGCAAGCTCGCCCAGATCATCTGCGGCTTCCACCTCGCGACGCTGATCCCGGCCCACGAGGTCTCCGTCAACAGCCTCCACCCCTCGACCTACATGCCGACGAAGATCGTTCTCGAAGAGGTCGGCCACAGCGTCGACACCTTGGAGCAGGGTGTGGCGGCCACCCGCCGTCTCGCCGTCGGCCCCGAACTGGCCGGAGTCACCGGACGGTTCTACGACCGGACGCGCGAAGCCCGCGCCGACGCGCAGGCGTACGACCCCCGGGTCCGGGAGCGCCTGTGGGAGACGAGCATGCGGCTCACCTCGGCGCCCCACTCCGTATGACCGGACCGTTCCCGGCCGAACGCCTCCGCGCTTCACCCCGTTTGTCTTCGGGTTCTCGTAAGGTCCCGTCCTAGCTGTCGGAATCCCGCGCCGGGGGATTCGCGAAGCTCGAAACGAGATCCTGGGCGAGCTTCTGCTGCGGGCTTCCGGGCGCCGATTCAGTGGACTTGATCGCCGTCGTCAGCACCGTATTGACGGGTGCCTCGGGACGGAGCCGCACGGGAGTGCACGTGAAGTCGAACCGCTGGGAGAGATTCGCCCCGTGCAGCGGGACGGTCACGCTTCGAAGCTCCGTGACCTGCGCCTCCTGCAACGCCCAGTCCATGGTGTCGAATACACCGGCGTCCTGGAGAGTGGGGTACGCCTCGCGGCCCGGAGTCAGCAGATCGGCCCGTCCGAATGCGCTGCCCTGCCGGGTGTTGGCGAAGCGCAGCAGATGCTCCGGACCCTGAGTGAGCATCATCGGGAACGGTGCGCGGTCGAAGACCGCGAGCAATTCGTCCTGCTGGGCGAGGACGCTGTCCCGCAGCTGGAATTCGGGCTTCAACGTCTCGGCCAGGAACTGCATTTCCGACTTCTGCTTGTCGGTCCACCGGTGCGGCCGTACGTCGGCGACCGTCACGGTGCCGATGATCAAACCGGTGTTGTCCTGAAGCGGCGTACCGAGGTACGCGCGTACGTTCAGCGCCTCCACAACCGGATTGTTCCGGTAGTGCCGGCTGGCCAGGACGTCCTCGATGGCCAACTGGGCCTTCTGGCGCACGACATGGGGGCAGAATCCGATGTCGATGGGCGCATCCCGCGTATCGGGAGCCGGCGGGAGGTCGCCGACTCCGAAGGGGATGCCCGCCCGGTCGCCCTGCTTCTGGTCCGACGCCGGGAAACACAGGCCGCGGAACATCTGCTGTCCGCCGATGAAGTTGACCATCGCGATGGGAGCGTCCGCCAGACTGCTCGCCAGAACGGCTATCCGGTCGAACTTCTCTTCGGGTTCAGGGGAGTTGAGGCCCAGACGTTGCAGTCGACGCTCGCGCTGCTCGTCCGCGAGCCGCGTTTCGTTGGAGGCAGTGGAGTCCATGGCCGCACATGAAACCAGACCTCGGGCGTACTGTCCCGGCGCACATTCCCGCGTCTCGCTTTGCGGAACCCCGCGGGGCGAAGTTCCGGCATGCGCCGTCCGTTGAGCGGGCGCGTGTTATCTGACGGGCCGTCTGTTTTCTGCCGTTTCGGGCAGCGATCGCTTCCCGTCAATCTTGAAAAGATGCCCGAGCCGACTTGCGAGAACTCTGGGCACGCACGGCTGAGAAACAGTGAAGAATAAATGCCGCACAGCGGGCATATGCACCTGAACTATCTGTCCACGATGGGCTGACTGCGCCGTACCGTCTAGTACGTCACGATCCGAGATGGGTCGGGTGCATCAAGTTACAGCCACGGTGGAAGCCTGTTGGGCGGGTGGGAGCATCGTCGTCGCGCGTCACACGTATGCAATGGAGGGGCGGGTAGTGAGGCGAACTACAACGGACGGTGAAGAACGGTCGGTGGCTGTCATCGGGATGGCCTGCAAGTTCCCCGGCGCTGCGAATCCCGACCAACTGTGGGAAATTCTGCAAAGCGGTCATGACGCCACAAGTGAAACCCCGGCGGAGCGTTATGACGTGGACGCTCTGTACTCCGCGTCTCCGCAGCCGGGGACGATCGCCAGCCGCCGCGCCGGCTACCTCGACACAGTCGCCGAATTCGATGCGGGATTCTTCGGTATGTCGCCAACCGAGGCGACCGACCTCGATCCGCAGCAGAGGCTGCTGCTGATGACCGCGTGGGAAGCGCTCGAAGACGCCGGGCAGGTGCCCGATTCGCTCGCCGGAGGCCGGACCGGCGTCTATGTGGGGAACACGCGCGGTGACTTCCTGGAGCGCCAGTTCCAGCAGGGGCTGGAGAGCGTCACGGCATCGCAGCTGAACAACTTCCGCGCACTGCTGCCGGCCCGTCTGTCCTGGCAGTTCGACCTGCGCGGCCCCAGCGTGCTGATCGACACCGCTTGTTCGTCCTCGCTGGCCGCGGTCCACGCGGCGGTGCTGAGCATCCGCGCGGGCGAGATCCCGCTCGCGCTGGTCGCGGGCGTGAACATCGCGCTCCGCCCGGATGTCGCCGTGATGATGACGCAGGCCGGGAACCTCGCCCACGACGGGCGCAGCAAGTTCGGCGACGCGGAGGCCGACGGCTTCGCGCCGAGCGACGGCGTGGGGGTCGTCGTACTGAAACCGCTCGCCGACGCCAGGGCCGACGGCGACCGCATCAGGGCCGTGATCCGGGGAAGCGCGGTCAGCAACAACGGGCGCACCGGCGAATCGCTGCTCGCGCCGTCCGTGGAGGGGCAGACCGAGGTCCTCAGGTGGGCGTACGAGGACGCGGGAATCGCCCCCTCCGAGGTGGACTTCGTCGAGGCGCACGGATCGGGCTCGCCCATGCTCGACCAGGTCGAGTTCGCCTCCCTGGGAGAGGTGGTCGGCGAGGGGCGTCCCGCCGACCGTCCCTGCTACGTCGGCTCGATCAAGACCAACATCGGCTACGCGGAGGCGGCAGGCAGTATCGCCGGCCTGATCAAGACGGTGCTCTGCCTGGAACACCGTCAGGTACCGCCCAACCTGCACATGAGCACGCCCAGCCCGCTGATCGACTGGGACGAACTGCCGCTGGCGGTACCGAAGACGCTCCAGAAGTTCCCCGACCGCGGACGGCCGATCGTGGCAGGCGTCACCGGCCAGGGGGCCTCGTGCCTCAACGCCCATGTGGTGCTCCGCGAGGGCGAGCCGTCGGCCGCGGGCCGGAGCACTGCTGCTGCCTCCGGCGGCGAGGCCTGTCTGCTGCCGCTGTCGGCCCGCACGCCCGGCGCGCTCCAGGCACTGGCCGACGCCTACGTCGACTACCTCAACCCCGGGGGCCGGGGAGCGGAGTTCGCCCTGCGCGACATCTGCTGGAGCGCCGCGACCCGCCGCCGGCACCACCAGTACCGGATGGCGGTCCCGGGGACCTCGCACGAGGAGATGGTGGCCGCGCTGCGCAACCGGGAGATCGACGCCACCCTGCCGGCCGCGCTCTCTCCCGTCGCCGAGCGCTACCACAGCGGTCGACGCGTCGACTGGCACGCCGTGTTCGGCCCCGGCTGCGTCTTCGTGCCGCTGCCCGGCTACCCCTGGCAGACCCAGCGCTACTGGCCGGGCGAGCACGACGACGAGGACGGCGACGACCTGGCGACGGCGCTGCTGGGCGAGCACGCCCGTGCCTCCTCCAAGTACAAGGACAGCTCCCTGCTGTCGGAGATCGGCATCGACTCGCTCGCGCGGATCGAGATCATCGCGAAGCTCGCTCAGGAGCACCACTACCACGTCGACCCAGAGGAGCTGGCCTCACTCCACACCGTGGGCCAACTGCGCGTGTTCCTCCATCAGTTGGAGGCCCAGAGGGAGACGGTATGAGCGGCCACCATCGGAACCTGTACGAGCAGTTCGCCGCGGCAGCCGCCCGGCACAGCGAGGAGACCGCGCTGGAGGTCGGCGGCCGGGAGCTGACCTACCGGCAACTGCGCGACGCGGCCGAGGAGTCGGCAGGCAGGCTGGTCGCCGCCAACGGCGGCGCGGTTCCCCGCCGCGTGGGGCTTCTCTCCGACCGCTCGCTCGTCTCCTACGTGGGCTATCTCGCCGTGCTGCGGGCGGGCGCCACGGTCGTGGCCCTCAACCCTGACAACCCGTCCGGACGCAACGCCGCGATCGCCGAGGCGTCCGGCATCGAGTTCCTCATCGCCGAGCCGCACCCCGCCACCGACGAACTCGACGTCCCCAGGGTGACGTTGGAGGCGGGGCAGGCGGCGGCGCGGGAGGCGGAGCCGTCAGCCGGAGAGGCGCCGCCCCCCTGCCCCGCGACTCTCGACGACGTCGCCTACATCGTCTTCACATCGGGGTCCACCGGCGCGCCCAAGGGCGTGCCGGTCCTCCACCGCAACGCCGTGACGTACGTCGAGTACGCGTCCACGCTCTACGACGTGGCCCCCGGCAGCCGCTGTTCGCAGACCTTCGACCTGTCCTTCGACGGCTCGGTCTACGACCTGTTCGTCACCTGGAGCCGCGGCGGCACCCTCGTCGTGCCGCAGCGCAGCCAGCTGCTCTCCCCGGTCGCGTTCATCAACTCGGCCCGGATCACGCACTGGTGGTCCGTGCCCTCGCTGATCTCCTTCGCCGAACGCCTCGGCACCCTGCGGCCCGGTGCCATGCCGACGCTGCGCCGGAGCCTCTTCGGCGGCGAACCGCTGCACCTCGCAAGCGCGCGGCAGTGGCGGGCCGCCGCCCCCGCGAGCACCGTCGACAACCTCTACGGCCCGACGGAACTGACCTGCACATGCACCGGATACCGGCTCCCGGACGATCCGGACGCGTGGCCGGAGACTCCCAACGGCACGGTTCCCATCGGGAGTTCGTACCCCACGGTGGAGCACCTCGTGCTCGACGAGGACGGCTCCCCGGCCGCCGACGGCGAGTTGTGCTTCCGCGGAGGGCAGCGCTTCCCCGGCTATCTGGACCCCGCCAACAACGCCGGCCGCTTCCTCTCGGTCGACGAGGAGGGCGGCGCCGTACACATCCACTCGGACGACAGCCCTCCGGGCGACCGGAGTTGGTATCGCACCGGCGACAGGGTCTCCGAGGCGGACGGCGTGCTCGTACACCTGGGACGGATCGACCACCAGGTCCACATCCGCGGCTACCGGATCGAGCTCGGCGAGATCGAGGCGCTGCTGCGGCAGCAGCCCGAAGTGCGCGACGCCATCGTCGTCGCCGTCGAGGGCCGCAACGGGGAGCAGGAGATCGAGGCGGCGGTGACCGCGTCCCACGACAACACCGAGCGCATGTACCGGCATCTCAGCGCCCACCTCCCCTCGTACATGCTCCCGCGGCGCATCAGCACCTTCGAGCAGCTGCCGCTCAACCCGAATGGCAAGATCGACAGGCAGGCTCTGGCGACCGCGCTCGCGCACGACCGCTCCTGAGCCCCGGGCACCCGGCCGGAGGGCGCCGGGTGGACAGTGACCTCATCGACGTCTGTGAGACCCAGGCATGTTCGACGCCATCGTGGTGGGCGCGCGGTGCGCCGGTTCACCCACGGCCATGTTGCTCGCCCGTGCCGGACACCGGGTGCTTCTCGTGGACAGAAGCGAACCCGGCTCCGACACGCTGTCCACCCATGTCATCCACCAGCCCGGCGTGGCGGCGCTCGCGCGCTGGGGGCTGCTGGCCCGTGTCCTCGCCACCGGCTGCCCGCCGCTGGACCGCGTCCTGTACCGCGTGGAGGACATACGCCTGGAGGGGAGCAGCCACGGCGTGGACGGGCAGAGCGCCGGATACGCACCGCGGCGCCACGTCCTGGACCCCGTGCTGGCGGAGGCGGCGGTGGAGTCCGGCGCCGAGTTCCGCAGCCGGTGCTCGGTCACGGGGCTGCTGCGCGGCGAGTCGGGACGTGTGCGGGGAGTCCGGCTGAGACACCGCGGCCGTGAATTCACCGAGCAGGCACGGCTGGTGATCGGCGCGGACGGCATGCGTTCCACCGTCGCCACCCTCTGCGGAGCCGGCTACACGGAGCAGACGCCGCGGCTGACATGCGCCTACTACGCGTACTGGGAAGGCGTGCCGACGCTGCTGGAGCTCTACGAGCGGCCCGGCGGCTGGGTGGCGTCCGTACCGACCAACGACGGCGCGACACTCGTCCTCGCCTACCTGCCGCAGTCGCGCTTCGAGGAGGTGCGCGCCGACTCCACCCGTGCCTACCTCGACCAGATACGTGCCACGGCACCGGCCCTCTTCGAGCGGTTGCAGGGCAAGCGGCGCATCGAGCGGCTGCGCGGTACGGGGCACCAGGAGAACTTCTTCCGGCAGGCCGCCGGGCCCGGCTGGGCGCTCGTCGGCGACGCCGGGCACCACAAGGATTCCATCACCGCCCGTGGAATCACCGACGCGTTTCTCCAAGCGGAATCCCTGGCCGAGCACATCGGCGACGAACTCGCGGACGAGGAGCGGCTGGACGAGTCGTTGCAGGCCTACGCGCGGAAACGGGACGATTCGATGGCCGAGGGTTATCGCGCCGCTTTGTCCGCGGCCCGTCTGGAAATCCATCCGAAGCGCCTGTCGCTGCTGCGCGCCGTGCAGTCCGACCCCGGTCTCACATCGACCTACTTCGACGTGTTTGCCGGAATCCGGCCCCCCACCGCTCTGTACACTCCTCAGCTGCTCGCCCGCCTTTGAACGACACAACTCCACGGAATCTTTTCGAACCCACCGGTATCCGCACGCTTTCTGACGTCCCGTTGCATACGGCGGCGAACTCCGCTTTCCTGCTCGCTGCGGCAACTGATAGACATGGCTGTGAACGGGAGAATCCCGACGGCGCAGCCGGCGTCGGGCGGAGTCGCGAGCATCGGCAACGCGGGCCTCCGCGGCGGGAGATGACGCCCTTTCGCGTTCGCCTTGGCAGCATCACGACGTGGTAGCGTTTCCGGCTATCTGCCGGGAAAGCCGCGTCAGCGAATACAGTGATCTACCGGTACAACCGAGGCCCTCGGCGGAACCCTCTAAGCGTCACCATCGGTCCGCTGTCGCGAGGAAGAAGATGTCAGAGGAACGCGACCGGCACAGAGTGCCCAAGACTGCACGTCGTCACTCCCTGCGCATTGCGCTGGTTTCGCCCATTTTGATCCCGGCGGTCGCCCTCGCGGGAATGTGGGCGTATGCGGCAAGCGATTCCGTCGACCGCGGGCTGCGTTTACGAGCCGAGGCGGAGGCCGGTTCCTCGGCCGGCAGTTCCGTCCACACGCTGGTGACCCGTCTCCAGGACGAACGCCGCCTCACCGCCGCCTGGCAGAGCCACCGTACGAAGCAGACCCACGCGGCGCTCGAAGAGGCCCGCTCCCGGACCGACCGCGCCGTCACGGCGTTCCACGCGGCCGAGGCGAAGGTCGGCAAGACGGTCGACGCCGGCAAGGAACGCGACCTGACGAAGGCGCTCAGCGAACTCACCGGGCAGCGCAACCAGGTCGATTCGCGGGCGGTCACCCGCGGCGGATCGTACGGCTACTACACCGGTGCCACCGAGTCGGGCACGACGCTGCTCGCCGAGGTCCTCCGCAGCGACGACGGCCGACTCGCGCACAGCGCCGGGGCGGTGGCCTCCCTGGCACAGATCTCCGAACTCCTCTCCCGCGAGGACGCGTTGCTGACCGGCGCGCAGCCCGCGGGCTATCTGAGCTCCACCGTCCGCCAGGCCTTCTCGGGCCATGTCGCGGCGCAGCGGCAGGCCGCCCGGAACCTGGACACCCGCGGCATGCCGGGCTCCGCCGCCAAGGACTACCGGGCCATCGCCGACACCCCGCAGTGGGCCGTGCTCCAGCGCATCGAAGACGGCGTCGGCCGCGGTGCGAGGCAGAGCCAGTCCCAGAACACGACGCCGGGCACCACCACGCCGTCCACGTCCCAGAACGCCACGCCGCGCTGGGAGTTGCCCGACCGGTCCGCCGAGTGGCGTCCGGCCGCCGACGCGGTCACCGAGGATCTGCGCGACGTGACCTCGGCCTCGCTCGACGGCATGGCCGAGCAGGGTTCGGAGCGCGCCGACGACGCTCTGCTGTCCGCGATCGCCGGCTCCGTCGCGGTGCTGGCCGTCCTCGTGCTCACGGCGTTCCTGGCGATCCGGCTCTCGCGCTCGCTGCCGCGCCGGCTGACGCAGCTGCGGGACGCGACGGAGCAGTGGACCGACCGTGAACTCCCGGACGTCGCCGAGCGGTTGAAGCAGGGCGAGCGGGAGGTCGGCGCCGCCCTGGTGCCGTACGACGACAGCGCTCCCCACGACGAGGTGGGCCGCCTGATCACCGCGGTGCGCGAACAACAGCGCGCCGCCGTCGACGAGTTGGGCGGCCTCGCCGAGGCGATCGACGCCCGCTGGAAGACCGCCGCGGAGACCAGCCAGCAGAAGAGCCGCAAGCGCGAGGGCGCCGAGACGGTCGTGCTGGGCCTCCTCCGGCGCAACCAGCTGCTGATCAGCCAGCTCATCACGCTCATCGACAGCCTGGAGCGCAGGGAGCACGACCCCGAGCTGCTGACGGACATCTTCAAGATCGACCATCTGGTCACCCGTCTCCGCCGGGACTTGGAGAACCAGTCGCTCATCGTCGGTGTCCAGCCCGGCCGCCGCTGGAGCAAGCCCGTACCGGTCTTCCAGGTGCTGCGCAGCGCCGTCGCCGAGACCGTCGACTACACCCGCGTCGAGGTGGAGACCGCCCCGGAGTTCGCTCTCTCCGGCCGGGTCGTCGCCGATGTCGGCCACATCCTCGCCGCGCTCATCGAGAACGGCACCGCGTTCTCGCCGCCGCACACCCATGTCAACGTCAGGGCCGAGGAGGTCGCCGGAGGCCGGCTGGCCGTCGAGGTGATCGACCGCGGCCTCGGCATGGACGCGGAGCAGTACGAGCACCTCAACCAGCTGCTCGCCGATCCGCCGGAGCCGGACGTGACGAGGCTGGGCGAGATACCCCAACTCGGCCTGTTCGTCGTGGCGCTGCTGGCCAACCGCATCGGCCTCGAGATCACGCTGGGCCGGTCCGCCTACGGGGGAACGAAGGCAGTCGTACTCCTGCCCAGCGAACTGCTGGAGGAGGCCCCGCCCCTGCTGCCGAGCCTCGCCGACCACGCCCCGGAGCCGGGCGCCGGCCGCGACCACGCACCGCCGAGGGCCACGGATGCGCCCGCGCGGGAGCAGGCCGCGGAACACGTGCAGCCCGTACGGGACCCGGCCGAAGAGCCGGTACGGGAGCCCGTACGCGAGCCCGTCGCGGAGCCCGCACACCGGCCGGTCACAGAGCCCGTACGGGACCCGGTCGCAGCGCGCGCACGGGCGCGGGCGGCGGCGCTCGACCTCGACGGCCGTGACAGCCGCGACGGCCGCGACGGCCGCGACGACGCCGACATCGCGATCCGGGATCCGGAGGACGACCTCGGTGGCTACCCCGCTTACACGGGCGGAGGGCTCTTGACACGTCCCAGGACTCACAAGGCGCCGGACGCCCCGGCTCTGACGGCCCTGGTGCCGCCGAGGGCCGAACCGGAGGCACCGTCCGAACTCCCGGAGCCCGCCGGTGACGAGGTGTCACAGAAGCTCTCTAAGCCGTCGCAGGGTCCCTTGACGCTGCCTACGAGAAGGCCGGGCGAGAACCTCGCGGCACCACTGCGCAGGTCGCCCGGACAGCCGCCCCACACAGAGCGGCATCCCGCAGACGAGGGCCACGCACCCCAGTGGCCCACCCCGGACCGAGCAGGGGCGATCGCGGGCGCCGTACAGCGGGCCGGTCGGCAGGCCCGTACCGAGTCGTCGGACGCACAGTGCAACGGGGCCTCCCCGGAGGATGCCTGAACCTGACGGTGGCACTGAGGTTTCCTGAGGAAGGACCAGAACATTGACTGAGCAGTCACCTGTCTACGAAAAGCTCAACTGGCTACTCGACGGCCTGCTGGAGCGTGTGCCCGAGACGCTTCACGTCATTGTGCTGTCCCAGGACGGGCTGCTTCTCGCGCGCTCACAAGACGTCAGCAAGGACGACGCCGACCACATGTCGGCACTTGCCTCAGGACTGCACAGCCTTTCGCAGGGCGCCGCGCGCCGCTTCCACGGGGGAAGGGTGCGGCAGACGGTCATCGAGATGGAGAACATCCTTCTCCTCATCACCGCCGGCGGCGACGGCTCGCGCCTTGCGCTGCTCGCCTCCGAGAACGTCGACGCCGGCATGGCGGCCTACGAGATGGCCAAGGTCGTCCAGCAGGTGGGTACGCACCTGAGCGCTGCGCCTCGCATGGAGGTCGCAGCCGGTGATCAGTCGCGATAGATGGGCACCCCTCACAGTCCGCAGTGGTTCGACAGAGAGGCCGGCTTCACCACCCGGCCGTACGCGATCACCGGTGGGCGGACGTTACCCAGCCGATCCGATCTCACCCTGATAACCCAGGTGGTCGGGAACGACCCGCCTTCCGGCCACGACTCGCGCAGGGAACAGCCGGAGTCGGCCGCCATCATCGAGCTGGTCAGAGCACGGCCGTTGGCGATCGTCGAGATCGCGTCCTATCTGGACCTGCCTGCCAGCGTGGTGAGAGTCCTCTGCGGGGACCTGGCGGACAGATCGCTGATCCTGGTCAAGAAGCCCGGTCCGGAGAACAACACCCCGGACGAACATGCCCGCGTACTGCGTAAGGTGATCGATGGCATTCGAAGGCTCTGAAACGCGGCACCCCCGGACGCCGTTGCCTACGGCACTGAAGATTCTGGTGGCAGGCGGCTTCGGTGTGGGCAAGACGACGATGATCGGGTCAGTCAGCGAAATCGAGCCGCTGAACACGGAAGAAGACATCACGGAAGCGAGCCTGGGCGTCGACGACCTCCAGGGCATTCCGGACAAGTCGACGACCACGGTCGCGATGGACTTCGGCCGCATCACGCTCGACAAGCAAGGCGAGAACGTCCTCTACCTGTTCGGCATGCCCGGTCAGGAGCGCTTCTGGTTCATGTGGGAAGACCTCGCCTCGGGGGCGCTGGGAGCCGTGATCCTCGCCGATTCCCGGCGCCTGTCCGACTGCTTCGCCTCCGTGGACTTCTTCGAGCAGTGCGGGATTCCCTTCACCATCGGCGTCAACTGCTTCTACGGAGAATGCGACTTCACGGTCGACCAGATCCGCAGCGCGCTGAGCCTGCGGTCGCCCGTACCCATCGTCATGTGCGATGTGCGGCACCGTGAGCCCAGCAAGGAGGTGCTCCTCGCTCTGCTGGAGTCCGAGCAGATGAAGGTCGGCGTCTGACGCTCCGCCTGGGCCGGGGGCTCAGCGCGCACCGCGGGAGCCGTTCCGGTCGTCCGTCCGATCCGAAACCCCCGGCTCCGGTGCGCAGTTCAGCGTGCCCGTGCCGAGTATGAACAAGGCCCGCGGACAGCCGCGCGGACGACTTCGCGGCCGACTGCCCTACTGACGCGAGGTGCTGGCCGCCGGCCGAGCGCGCTCGCGTACGAATGAGCCCGGTTAGAACCCGGTTGAGCCCGGAGCGAGCCCGCCCCTCTCCCGATGCAACCTGCAACGCTGGCGCTGCCTTTCACCAGAAGGTACCTTGTGTCGCATGGTACTTCTCCCAGGGGGAGCTCGATCGGGGGTCAGTCAACTTCGGCGCGGAATCCTCCAGTTCTGCGTCCTGGCGCTGCTGCGTGACGGCGAGAAGTACGCCTTCGAGGTGGTACGGGAGTTGAGCGACGCGCACGGCTTCATGACCAGCGAGGGCACCATCTATCCGCTCCTCGCGCGGCTCCGGAAGGAGGGGTGGGTCAGCACGGCCTGGCAGGAGTCCGACTCCGGCCCGCCGCGCCGCTACTACACCCTGACCTCGACGGGCCGGCACGCTCTCGCCGAATTCGCCGAGGAGTGGATGCCCTTCAAGACCGCCGTCGACAAGCTCTTGGGCAGTGAGGAGAGCCACGAGTGACTTCAGAGCGGAACCGGCTCATAGACGAGTACTTGCGCCAGCTCGACAACGCCTCCGTCTTCCTTGAGGCCGAGCGGCGTGCCGAGCTCCGGCAGGAGATCGTCGAGCACATCGACGCCGCCCTCGAAGAGGCGGACGCCCGGGCCGCCGAGGAGGCCCGCGTCGTCCTGGAGCGGCTGGGGCCTCCGGCGGACATCGTGGCCGCCGAGTTGGGCGGCCCGAAGTCCACCGGGTCCACCCCGGTGGTCCGGCCCGCGGGCCCTGGCGGCGATGCGTCGCGCTCGCACGAGTCCGGCCACGAAGGCCGGGGCGAGAAGGGACGCGACGATGCCGCCGCGTCCGGCCTCGCGCGTTCGCGCAAGCGGAACAAGGTCGCGCTCCTGCTCGGAGCGGCGGTGATCGTCCTCGTCATCAGCGGGACGGCATTCGGGATCAGCGCTACCAGCAGTGGTCCCGGGTCGCAACCGTCCGGTGTGCAGGAGACAGTGGCGCCGTCCGAGAGTGAATCCGGGGGAGAGCCGAGCGCGACGCCGACGGAGACAGAGAGCACGCCCACGGAGACGGAGAGCACTCCGCCTCCCACTCCCTCCGATACGCCGACCGAGACCGAGACCTCGGACGGTCCATCTGCTTCAGACGGATGAGGGTTCCGGCCCGAGCCGCGTTGCGAGCCGTGCGAACCGCGCTGCCGAAATCGGTTGGTGAAGGCGGCCCGCTCCGGCTATAGAAGCCTCATGACCTGGCATCTGGCCTCCGAAGACTTCGACACGGCGGATGCGGCCGGCCTGCGCCGTGCCTACTACGACGAGGTCGCCAGCCGCTACTGGAAGCGCCCGGCGACCGCCGAGGAGATCGATCAGGGCCTGGCCGACGACGGCGTGGAACTGCTCAGGCCGCCCACGGGCCAGTTCGTCGTGGGCCGTTTCGACGGCGAAGCCGCGGCCTGCGGCGGCCTGTTGATGCTGACGCCCGAGTGCGCGGAGCTGACCCGCGTGTACCTGCGTCCCGCCTTCCGCGGCAAGAAGGGCGCCGGGCTTCTGCTGGAACGGCTGGAGAGCGAGGCCCGCCTGCTCGGCGCCTCCCGTACGGTCCTCAACACCCGCCTCGACCTGGTCGAGGCCCGCTCGCTCTACGTCCGCCACGGCTACCGCGAGACCCCGCCGTACTGCACGGGTCCGTACGTCGAGATCTGCTACGCCAAGGAGCTCTGCGGCCCCGGCTGACGCCGGTTCCGGTTCCAGGGTCTGTGCACGGCGACCCTCAACGCTTCTACCGGTCCGCTCGTGGGATCCGGACCGTTGCCGTTCCGCCCTCGAGATCCACCGTGGTCCGGTTCGGGGGCGCGCCGTCCTCCTCGTCGTCCCGCAGCAGCAGGGCCGACTGGCGCTCCTTGAGCTCGTTCTGCTTTCCTGCCGAGAAGTTGGCGTGCAGTTGCTCGAACCCGACCGCTGATATCTGCCCCTGACGCACGCTGTTCCGCCAGGGCAACTTCGCTGCCCGTCCGGTCTGGAGGAATACCTGATCGACGATGGCCACCGCGGTCAGCACGATGACCAGCCCCGGCAGTGTCATGAAGATGATGAACTGCATGCCTTGAGCATCCCAGCCGGGGGCCGCTGCCGCCATCGTCCTCAGGCAGTCGTCCCGTCGCGGCAGGGCCGGCCTGTGAGCAGATTGCTGGTGGCGGCGGTGATGACGGAGTCGAGCCTGTCCCGGGCGCCGACCAGTTCGGTGATCTGACCGTCGATGCGGTCCCGTTCCGCTGACAGGCGATCGAGCAGTTCCGGGGTGGCGTTGCCGTCGACGACGCAGGGCAGCAGGTCGACGATCGCTTTGCTCGACAGACCGGCGGCGTAGAGCTGCTGGATGAGCTGGATGCGGCCGACCGCGCTCTCCGGGTAGTGGCGCTGGCCGCTGGGGCTGCGCTCCGAGGTGAGCAGGCTCTGCTCTTCGTAGTAGCGCAGCGATCGGACGCTGACGCCCGTTCTGGTGGCGAGTTCGCCGATACGCACGTGCGCCTCCTGTGAGAGCCGGATCACACGGCCTTGCCTCTGACGTCGACGTCAGGTTTTACCGTAACTCGCGAGATCCTCACCGCCCGGCCCCACCCGTCGCCGGCGCCAACGCCCGGCGGTCGGCATTCGGCATTCGGAGAGAAAGCACCCTGTTCATGAACCCATCGGATACGGCGGCGATCGGCATTCCCGTCACCGCCCCCGCCGCTGTCGTCTCCGTGAAGCCGATCGTGCTGCACGCGCCGGGTCGCGGCGAGGATCTGCGCGTACGCGTATCCGCACCCGCGACGGGAGACGGCCTGCCGGTCGTCCTTCTCGCGCACGGCTTCGGCTCGTCGCTGGAAGGCTATGGGCCTCTCGCCGACTACTGGGCCGCCCACGGTTTCGTGGTGGTCCAGCCCACCTTTCTCGATTCCAGGACCGTGGGCCTCCCGCAGGACGACCCCCGCGTACCGCGGATCTGGCGCATCCGCGTCGAGGACATGAAGCTCGTCCTCGATCGGCTCGACGTGCTGGAGGCCGCCGTGCCCGGTCTCGGCGGCCGTCTCGACCGGAGCCGCATCGCCGCGGCCGGGCACTCCTTCGGCGGTCAGACGGCGGGCAGTCTGCTGGGTCTGCGTGTGCTGGGCCAGGCGGCCGGGGCGGAAGAGGACCTGTCCGACCCGCGGGTCAAGGCGGGCGTACTCCTTGCCACGGCCGGCAGGGGCGGAGAGGACCTGACGCCGTTCGCCGCCGAGCGATTTCCCTTCATGAACCCGGACTTCGAGCACATGGCCACGCCGGCTCTGGTGGTCGCGGGGGACCGGGACGATTCCCCGCTGAGCGTGCGGGGCCCGGAGTGGACGGCCGACCCGTACCTCCTGAGCCCCGGTGACAAGAGCCTGCTCACCCTCTTCGGGGCAGAGCACTCCCTCGGTGGCATCCCCGGCTACGAGGCCAAGGAGACCACCGACGAGAACCCCGCACGGGTCGCCCTGATCCAGCGGGTCACGTGGGCCTATCTGCGCCACGCACTCGGCATCGACGGCTCCGCCTGGACAGCGGCACAGAAGGAGCTCGCCGAAAACACCCATCCTCTGGGCCGGCTCGAATCCAAGTGAAGCGGGGCCGGTCTCCTGAGCGTGGTTCAGAAAACCGCCTGGACAGCATTTTGCGGCGTGGCCATGTCAATATTACAGTTACTGCCGGGTTCTATTCTGTATTCACTCCGGGAAATGTCTGGGTTGTACGGGGATAGGTGTGGTCGCGGTGCCGGATCTGTCCCGAACGGCAGGGGATTCTGACCGGCTGCCACATGGTGCAGCGTGCGGTCGTCCATGCTCCCTGTGTGTGTTTTTGTGTGCCCTTGGAATTTTAAGGCTCTCTTAACCTCGGCGTAGGCGGCCTTTATGGTGGCTCAGTTTTTGAGCATTCCTGAGCACTTCTTCCGTTAGCGGTTTCGAGCGGCGTTCGCGGTGGATGATTCGAGGTTCGCCGGACGAACGCAGCCCTGGGCTAGACCATGTCATGACAATTCGCTGAGCTGCGAAGATGGTGCTTTAAGGCCACTCTCCGCGCGTTGACAAGGTCATGGCATCAAGTGCGGGCAAGGTGATTCAGGTCGCACTTCGATGCGTTCCGTATCGCCAATCGGCGATTGCGGGCCCGGGGGTCGCCGCCTACACTCCCGTCTGGCGTTCAAGACTCGTCCGTCCGCCTCGGTCTTGCATTGTGGACGGAGCTGCAATTGAGCTGAACGCCGCGTGTTAGCTTTTGGTCTACGGTCGTTTCGTGCACTCCGTGCGGGCTTCCGTTCAATTCTGTTGTCCGGCGAAGCCTTTATCGGAGTACGGATTCGGTATGTCGGTGGTCACCTCAGAAGGCACGCCCGGTTTTGTGCTCTTTCCCGGACAGGGCTCCCAGGTAAAAGGCATGGGGAAGACCCTCTTCGACCGTTTTCCCGAGGCGGTGGCGGCGGCCGGCGACGTTCTCGGATACGACCTGCGCAAGCTGTGCCTGGAGGACCCGGACGGGTTACTCGACGACACGCGCTACACCCAGCCCGCCCTCTACGCCGTCAACGCGCTCGCGTACCGCGAATCACTGGAGGAGGGGGCGCCGGAGGGCGGCTTCCTGCTCGGGCACAGCCTCGGCGAGTACAACGCGCTGCACGCGGCGGGCGCCTTCGACTTCGAGACCGGGCTGCGGCTCGTACTCAAGCGCGGTGAGCTGATGGCGCAGGCACGCCAGGGCGGCATGCTGGCCTTACTCGGGCCCGCCGAGGACGAGTTACTGGCGGTGCTCGCCGAAGAGCGTCTGGAGCAGCTCGACGTCGCCAACATCAACACCCCTACGCAGACGGTGCTTTCGGGTCCCGCCGAGGAGATCGAGCGGGCCGAGCGGCTGTTCGGCGGGCGACGCGTCCGTACCGTCCGGCTGAAGGTCTCCGCCGCCTTCCACTCGCGGCTGATGAAGCCCGCAGGGGAGGAGTTCCGCGCCTTTCTCAAGGGTTTCCGATTCGGCCCCCTGCGGGCGACGGTGATCGCCAACGTGACCGCGCGGCCCTACGGAGACATCGCGGCCACGCTGAGCGAGCAGATCTCCGGGCCGGTGCGGTGGCTGGAGAGCGTCCGGCATGTGCTGGCGCACGCCTCCGCCGCCGACGGCAGGGAGGTCGGGCCGGGAAGCGTGCTGACGCGGATGCTGCACCAGATCGCCGCGGAGTCCGGTTCCGGGAGCGGTGCGCGTACGGCCGCCGCAACCGCGAGCTCGGCGCCCGCTTCCGGAGCGACCGCATCCGCCGCTCCCGCTCCCTCGACTCCCGTGCCTGCGGTACCCGTTGACAGAGCCCCCGACGCCGAGCCGGCCGGGAGATCCGGAGGCGCGCCGGACCGGCCCCGCCCCGTGCTCTACTGCGCCGCGTACGCGGGTGGCGACGAGCGCTCCTACGCCGGGCTCGCCGAGCACTGCCCCGGCGTCGACGTCGTCACGCTGGAGCGTCCCGGCCGCGGCAAGCGGGTCTCCGAGCCGCTGCTCACCGAACCCGGGCCCCTCGTCGAGGACATGCTGGAGCGGATACGCGACCGCGTGTCGGATCCGCACCACGTCTACGGGCTGTACGGCCACAGCCTCGGCGCACGCCTGGTCCATCTGCTCGCCCGGCGGCTGCGCGAGGAGCAACTGCCCGCGCCCCGCCGTCTGTTCGTCTCCGGCGAGTGCGGGCCGTCGCTGCCCAGCCGGGAGCGCTACACCTCGGACCTGCCGACCGACGCGTTCTGGAAGCACCTGAGAGAACTCGGCGGCGTGCCCGACGAGTTGTTCGAGTACGAGGACCTCAAGAACTTCTTCGAGCGCGTGCTGCGCGCCGACTTCACCGTCCTGGGGGCCTGCGCGTACACCACCGCGCAGCCCCTGGACTGCCCCGTCACCGCCATGACAGGCGATGCGGAAGGCCTGACCGAGGCGGAGGTAGCGGCCTGGCAGCGGGAGACCACCGCGCCGCTCTCCGCCCATGTCTTCACCGGAGACCACTTCTTCATCCGGGCTCACTGGCCCGGCATCGCACGCGTCATCACCTCAGGGCTGGCCTCCTGCTGATCCGAAAGGACGGAACCGAACCGACCCCCACGAGGACGAGGACGCGGACACCTGCCAGGACGCGGACGCGAACGAGGACTTGAACGCGGACGCGGAAACCGAAGCGGACAGGGCACCGCGGCGGCGCGGGACCAGCAACCGCACCGCGTCGAAGGCGACGCGCAACTCCGGCCCGGCTCATACCCCTTCACCACCGTGCCGGTCTTCAAGGCCCCAACCGACCCGTAACGAGACGAGGTACGCCATGGAGCAGGAACTCAAGCAGTACATGGAAGAGCAGTTCATGTTCGAGTTCGACTCGGAGATCACCGCGGACACGGACCTGTTCAAGGCGGGTGTGCTCGACTCGTTCGGCTACATCTCGCTCATCGCGCACGTCGAGCGGGAGTACGGCGTGAAGTTCGGCGAGGAGGCCCTGCTGGGGAACGTCGCCGTCACCCTCGCCGGCATCGTCGACTCCGTGGCGTCCGCCCGCCGGCAGACCGCCGAGAGCAGGTAGCCGCCGGTGTGCGGCATAGCGGGTTTCCACGCGAGCCCCCTGCCGGCGGAGGGCTACCGGGAGCTGATCGGCGGAATGCTCGCCCAGATCGAGCACCGGGGCCCGGACGAGGCGGGCTGCTTCCTGGACGACCGGACCGCCATGGGCACGGTGCGGCTGAGCATCATCGACCTCTCCTCCGGCTCGCAGCCGGTCGGCAGCCCCGACGGCCGCTACTGGCTCTGCTACAACGGCGAGCTGTACAACTACCGTGAGCTGCGGGCGGAGTTGACACGCCGGGGCGTGTCGTTCCGTACGGAGTCCGACACCGAAGTCGTGCTGATGGCGTGGGCGCACTGGGGGCGTTCGTGTCTCGAACGCTTCAACGGCGCCTTCGCGTTCGCCCTCAAGGACACCGTCACCGGTGAACTGCACCTGGCGCGCGACCGGTTCGGCAAGCGGCCGCTCTTTATCGCCCGGCACGAGGGCGCCTGGCTGTTCGCGTCCGAGATGAAGGCGTTCCTCGCCTATCCCGGCTTCGACTTCGCCTTCGACCCGGCGCAGCTCGCCTCGGCGTTCGCCACGTGGACGCCGCTGCCCGCGCACAGCGGATACCGGGGCATCGAACAGCTCCCCATGGGCGAGTACTTGACGATTCGCGGGGACGAGACCGAGCGCGGACGCTGGGCCGCACTCGACCTGACCGGCGGCGAGCCACCCGCAGTCCAGCCGCCCGCCACGGAGGACGAGGCCGTCGATCTCGTACGGGCCGACCTCGAAGCAGCCGTCGAACTGCGGCTGCGCAGCGACGTCGAGGTCGGCGTCTACGCCTCCGGCGGGCTGGACTCCTCGATCATCGCCCACCTCGCCAAGGAGCGGGCCGGACTTCCGCCGCGTACGTTCTCCATCCAGTTCGAGGACGCCGAATTCGACGAGTCCGCCGAACAGGAGGAGCTGACCAAGCACCTCGGGACGCACCACTCCACCGTGCGGGTCTCCGACACCGATGTCGTGGAGACCTTCCCGGAGGCCGTCCGCCATGCCGAAGTGCCGGTCTTCCGCACCGCGTTCGTGCCCATGTACCTGCTCGCCCGGCACGTACGCAGCGAAGGCATCAAGGTCGTGCTCAGCGGCGAGGGCGCCGACGAGGCCTTCCTCGGCTACGGCATCTTCAAGGACACCCTGCTGCTGTCGTCCTGGCACGAGCTCGACGACGCGACCCGCATGCGGCGCATGGCTCAGCTCTATCCGTATCTCAGCCACTTCAGCGGCGAGGACGGGCACCGGCGGATGCTGGGCCTCTACCAGCAGTTCGCGGAGGAGACCATGCCCGGGCTCTTCTCGCACCAAATGCGGTTCCAGAACGGCAGGTTCGCCGTACGGCTGCTCAAGGACGCGGGCGATCCCTTCGCCGCCCTGAGCCGGCTCGTCGCGGAAGAGCCGGGCTACGCGGAGCTGACGGCCGTACAGAAGGCGCAGTGGCTGGAGTTCCGTACGCTGCTCAGCGGCTATCTGCTCTCGACCCAGGGGGAGCGGATGGCGCTGGCGCACGGCGTGGAGAACCGCTGCCCGTTCCTGGATCCGGCGGTGGTGCGCCGCGCCGCCTCCGTCAACTCCCGCTTCGGCGACCCGTACGACGAGAAGTACCTGCTCAAGCGCGCCTACGCGGACGTGCTGCCCGAACGCATCGTCAGTAAGGGCAAGTTCCCCTACCGCGCGCCGGACAGCGCGGCGTTCGTACGGTCCCGTCCCGACTACCGCGACGTGCTGACCGATCCCGCCACGCTGGACGACATCGGCGTGCTCGACGCGCGGTTCGTGCGCCGGTTCGCCGACCGCGTCTTCGACAGCCCTCCCGAGCGGATCGGCACCAAGGAGAACCAGGCGTTCGTCCTGCTGGCCTCCACGGTCTGGCTGCACCACTGGTACGTGCGCGGCAACGCCCGCCGCCGGACCCCGCTCGCTGTCCCCCTGTACGTCGTCGACCGGCGCGGCAGCGCGCTGCCGGCATAGGACGGAGATCCCGCGATGAAGGAAGAATCCGGCGCCCCGGCCGGTGTCCCTGCCGAGGGAACGGCCGAAGGTTCCGCCGGCGGTCAGGACATCGCTGTCGTGGGCCTGTCCCTGCGGCTGCCGGGCTCCCGCGACCCCGAGGAGTTCTGGCAGCACCTCGCCGCCGGCCGCTCGCTGATCAGCGAGGTGCCCGAGCGGCGCTGGCGCAAGGAGGACCATCTCGGCCATCCGCGCCGGGAGTTCAACAAGACCAACAGCGTGTGGGGCGGCTTCGTCGACGACGTCGACTGCTTCGACGCCGAGTTCTTCCACGTATCGCCGCGCGAGGCGCGCTCGATGGACCCGCAGCAGCGGATGGCGCTGGAGTTGAGCTGGCACGCGCTGGAGGACGCCGGGTACCGGGCCGACCGGATCGCGGGCTCGCGTACCGGCGTCTTCATGGGGGTGTGCCACTGGGACTACGCCGAGCTGATCGAGAAGGAGGTCTCCGAGGTCGACGCCTACTACCCGACGGGCTCGGCCTACGCGATCATCGCCAACCGCGTCTCGCACCACTTCGACCTCCGCGGTCCCAGCGTCGTCAACGACACCGCGTGCGCCAGTTCGCTGGTGGCGGTGCAGCAGGCGGTGCAGGCGCTCCAGGCCGGGGACTGCGACCACGCGCTTGCCGGAGGCGTCAACCTCACCTGGTCGCCCCGGCACTTCATCGCCTTCGCCAAGGCGGGCATGCTCTCGCCCGACGGGCTGTGCCGCGCGTTCGACGCGGAGGCCAACGGCTATGTACGGGGCGAGGGCGGCGGCGTCGTACTGCTGAAGCGGGCCGCGGACGCCCGCCGCGACGGCGACCCCGTGCACGCGGTGATCAAGGGGATCGGCAGCAACCACGGCGGTCGCACCAGTTCGCTCACGGTCACCAACCCCGGCGCGCAGGCCGAGTTGATCGCGGGAATCTACCGGCGCGCGGGCATCGCACCGGAGACGGTCTCGTACGTGGAGACCCATGGGCCCGGCACGCCGGTCGGCGACCCGATCGAAGTCAGCGGTCTGAAGCGGGCGTTCGCGCAGCTCGGCGAGGACCGTGAGGACGGTGGGGACGGCGGGGACCGGGCCCCGGGCGAGGACGGCGAGGATGGGGCGCAGGCCGCGCACCGCTGCGGGATCGGCTCGGTGAAGACCAACATCGGCCATCTCGAAGGCGCCGCGGGCATCGCGGGGATGCTCAAGGTGATCCTCGCGATGCGTCACCGCAAGCTGCCCGCGACGGTCAACTTCCGCCGCCTCAACCCGCTCATCACGCTTGACGGCAGTCCGCTGTACGTCGTGGACCGGCTCACCGACTGGGAGACGGACGGTGGCGGGCCGCTGCGCGCGGGCGTCAGCTCGTTCGGGTTCGGCGGCACCAACGCGCATGTCGTGCTGGAGGCGCCGGAGGCCGAGGCCGGTACCCACGCGGCCGAGACCGTGACCGATGCGGGCGAGGCCGGAACCGACGCGGACCGCCCTCTCCTGCTCCCCGTCTCCGCCGCCGACGAGGAGCGGCTGCGCGAGCTGTGCCGCTCGCTCGCCGGCTGGGCCCGTACCCGTAGCGCGGAAGGCACCGCGCCTCCTTTCGCGGACATCGCCCGCACGCTCCGTGAGGGCCGCGTGCCGATGCGGGAGCGGGCCGTGTTCCATGCGCGGAGCGTCGCCGAATGGGCGGAACAGCTGGCGGCGTTCGCCGGGGGGCAGGAGCCTTCCGGGGGCTGGCTGCGCGGACGTGCGGCCGAGGACGCCGGGGACGGCCTGGACGCCGACGACGTCGCCGCGCTCACCGAACGCTGGCTGGAGCGGGGCGAGGAGGAGAAGTTCGCCTCGGCGTGGACGCGGGGCCTGCCCGTGGACTGGGGGCAGTGGCCTGCCGCCGGCAGGCGTGTCCATATGCCGGGTCAGGTGTTCGCGCGTACGCCGCACTGGTTCCGGCCGGACGCGCCGCCGAGCCTGGCGGACGCGCGGCGCGGCCCGGCCGAGGCGGAGCCCCCGCGGGAAGGGGAGGCGGAGCCGGCACATCGACTCGCCCCGCGTCAACTCGCCCCGGAGCAGGCCCAGTCGGGCCGTGGGCTGCTCGGCGAGGCCGTTCAGGAGCGGGATGGCTGGCACTTCCCGCTGCGCTTCGAGGCCGCCGACTCCTTCGTACGCGACCACGTCGTCGGCGGCGCCCGGATCGTCCCGGGCGTGGTGGTCCTGGAGGCGGTGACGGCCGCCGCCGGACGGCCCGCCGTGGCCGGTGCCCGTACGGGTGCGGCACCGCACATCCGCAACGCCGTGTGGGTACGGCCGTTGCGCGTCGGCGACGAAGGGCTCGGTGCGCGCCTCCGGCTGACCGCCTCCGGCGACGGCTACGACTACGCGATCATCGACGAGGAGGGCGCGCCCTACAGCAGCGGCCGTCTCGAATACGACGCCGCCCCCGCGACCGCCGGGCCCGGTCTGGCCGCGCTCCGCGAACGGCACGCGCGGCCCGTCGTCGCCGCCGACGGATACGCGGCGCTGCGTGCCAGCGGCATCGAGCACGGCCCCGCGCTCCGCGCGCTGCACGCGCTGCACTCAGGCCCCGACGGGCTGCTGGCCGAACTGCGGCTCCCCGCCGGGTCGCCCGCGGAGCTGGCACTCCAGCCGGCCGTACTGGACAGCGCCCTGCTCGCCGTACTCGCGCTCGGCACCGGCGACGGGACGGAGACCGGCGGCAGGGCCGGGACCGGCGACAGCGGGGACTGGCGCCGACCGGCCGCGCCCGCCGTGCCGTTCGCGCTGGACGGGCTGACGGCGTACGCGCCGACCGCGAAGACGACGTGGGCGTGGCTGCGGCCCGCCGCCAACGGGCGCAAGGGCGCGGCCGACATCGACCTGCTCGACGGGCAAGGCTCGCTGTGCGTACGCCTCAGCGGCTATACGTCGCGCGAACTGCCGTCCGGCAGCGGGGAGTCCGAGGGTACGGACGCGCCCGGGCGGGCACGGCGCGCCCCTCGCGGAGAGCCGTCCGCCCAGCGGGACGGTGAGCTGCTGGAGGTCACCGGCGTCTGGACGCCCGCCCCCCAGCCCGAGCACGCGGGTGAGTCCGGGCCGGCCGTACCCGTGACGGTGCTGAACGCCGCCCTCGACGCCGATCTCGTCCCCGCGAGCGCGGCCCGGCTCGGCATGGACGTCGAGCACCTGTCCGTACCGCGCGACGCCACCGACGACGCGGAGGCCATGAAGGCGGCGTTCGCGGCCTGTTACCCCGCCGTCCAGCGGCTGCTCGGGTCGTCGCCGCGACGCGTCCTGCTGGTGGCGCCCGGCGCACCCGGCTCGCCGGCGTTCGCGCCGCTGGCCGCTCTGCTGAAGACGGCACGGCAGGAGAACCCGTCCTTCGACGGCACGACAGTGCTGCTCGACGGCTTCGACCCGCGCGACACGGCCCGCTTCGAGCAGGCCGTACGTACGGAGGCGGGCGCGCCGGCCTCCGCGGACGGCGCGGACGCGGAGGTCGCCTACACCGCCGACGGCCGTCGCCTGCGCCACGAGACGGCCGAACTGCCGCGCGGCACGGCGGGCGAGAGCCTGCTCAGGGAGGGCGGCGTCTACTGGATCACCGGCGGCGCGGGCGGCATCGGCCTGCTGCTGGCCGAGCGGCTGTGTCTGCGCTACGGCGCGACGGTCGTGCTCAGCGGCCGGTCGCCGGCCGCACCGGCCGCCGACGCGCTCGCCGCCCGGCTGGCGCGGGGCGCCCTGGCGTACCGCAGCGCCGACGTCACCGACCAGGAGAGCGTGCGGGCCCTGGTCGCCGCCGTACGGTCCGAACACGGCCGTCTCGACGGCGTGTTCCACGCCGCGGGTGTGCTCGACGACGGCTATCTGGCGACGAAGCCGCTCGCGGGCACTGAGGCCGTGCTCGCTCCGAAGGTGGACGGCGTCAGCCGGATCGACGCCGCCACCCGCGCCGAGGGCATGGACTTCCTACTGGTCTTCGGGTCGGTGGCGGGCGCTTTCGGCAACGCGGCGCAGGCCGGCTACGCCGTGGCCAACGCCTATCTCGACGCGTTCGCCGAGCGGCGGCAGGCCGAGGGGCAGGCCACCCGTGCCGTCGACTGGCCGCTGTGGGCCGAGGGCGGCATGCGCGTGGACGACGCGACCCTGGCGTATCTGCGCAAGCGCACCGGCACCGTGCCGCTGCCGACCGAGCAGGGCCTGGACGCGCTGGAGCGGGCGCTGCACACGGGCTCCCCGGTGCGGCGCGTGGTCCTCTTCGGAGAGACTCCGCTGCTGCGGACGTACGCGGGCCTGGAGCGCCCGGAGGCGCCCTCGGGAGGGGCGCCGCCCGCGGGCGGCGGCTCCGCCCCCCGGCAGCAGCGCGCCGGGAGCGTGCGGGCCGAGCTGGGCGAGGCCGAACTCCTCACCCGGACACAGGACTTCCTGCGTGAGCAGTTCGCCGAGGTCACCCTCCAGGACGCCGGGCAGATCCACGCCGAGGAGAAGCTGGAGACGTACGGCATCGACTCGATCTCCATCGTGGAGCTGACGAGCAGGCTGGAGGACGTCTTCGGCTCGCTGCCCAAGACCCTCTTCTTCGAGTACGTGGATCTGCGGGGCGTCGCCGGGTACTTCGTGGCCGAGCACCGTGCGCGGCTGCTCGAACTCTTCGCGCCCGACGAGCCGGAGGAGCCGGAAGCGGGCGGGGTGCCTGCCGGGGCCGTGAACTCCCCGGAGGTCACGGCACAGTTCGGGACGGGCGCAGCCGCCGAGGCAACGGTCCCTCCGGCCGCAGGAGGTCGCGCCGAGCCACCCGCCCCGGCGGGGGCGCCCGCGTCAACTCCCCTGTCCGGGGCAGCCGTTGCCGCCGAGCCCGCATCCGCACCCGCGCCCGGCGGCCGGGGCGACATCGCCGTCGTCGGCATGGCGGGCCGCTACCCGGGGGCCGAGACGCTGGAGGAGTTCTGGGAGCTGCTCAGCGAGGGGCGGCACAGCTTCGAGCCCGTGCCCGCCTCGCGCTGGCCCCACCGCGACCTGTACTTCGACGAACGGGACGTGCAGGGGAAGACGACGGTCCGCACCGGCACCTTCCTGCGCGACGTCGACGCCTTCGACCCGCGCTACTTCAGCATCTCCCAGCGCGACGCCGAACTCCTCTCGCCCGAGGTGCGCCTCTTCCTCCAGGCGGGCGTGACGGCCCTGGAGGACGCGGGCTACTCGAAGGAGACCCTGCGCCGCCGCTACGACGGCGACGTGGGCGTGCTCGTCGGCTCGATGAACAACAGCTACGCCTACTACGGCTTCGAGAACATGCTGATGCGCGGCACGGCGACGAGCGGCAGCGAGATCGGCGTGATGGCCAACATGCTCTCGTACCACTACGGGTTCACGGGGCCGTCGATGTTCGTCGACACCATGTGCTCGTCCTCGTCGGCGTGTGTGCACCAGGCGCTGCGCATGCTGCGCGGCGGCGAGTGCCGCATGATCGTCGTCGGCGGCATCAACCTGATGCTGCACCCGTACGACCTCATCGCCACCTCGCAGGCGCACTTCACCACCAAGTCCGCCGACGTGGTGCGCAGTTACGGCCTCGGTGCGGACGGCACGATCCTCGGCGAGGGCGTGGGGAGCCTGGTGCTCAAGCCGCTGGCCGACGCGGTCGAGGACGGCGACCACGTCTACGGCGTGATCAAGGGCAGCGGCATGACCAACGCCGGTGTGCGCAACGGCTTCACGGTGCCCAGCCCGCAGCAGCAGGCACGCGCGATCGAGAAGGCGCTGGACGACGCGGACGTCGACGCGCGCACCGTCAGCTATCTGGAGGGCCACGGCTCGGCCACGTCGCTCGGCGACCCCATCGAGATCAAGGGCGCCAGCCTTGCCTTCGGACGGGACACCCGGGACACCGGCTTCTGCGCCATCGGGTCGGTGAAGTCCAACGTGGCGCATCTGCTGTCCGGTTCGGGCCTCGTCGGTATCACGAAGGTGCTGCTTCAGCTGCGGCACCGCACGCTCGCACCGTCCCTCCACTCCGAAACCCTCAGCCCCGCCATCGACTTCGGCTCGACGCCCTTCGTGGTCCAGCGTGAACGGGCCGAGTGGCGGCGCCCGTCGGTGCACGGCGAGGAGATCCCGCGCCGCGCGGGCGTCACCTCGATCGGCGCGGGCGGCATCAACGTGCACGTCGTCGTCGAGGAGTTCGACGGGGCCGTGAACTCGGCACCGGACAGTGGCAGTTCACAGCTCCTGGTGTTCTCCGCGATGACGCCGCAGGCCCTGGGCACGGTGCTGCGGGACGTCCGCCGCCACATCGCGGACGAGGCACCCGCGCTGAACGCGCTCGCGTACACCCTCCAGACCGGCAAGAACGAGCTGCCCTGCCGGCTGGCCTTCGTGGCCCGCAGCACCGCCGACGCCGAGGCCCGGCTCGCCACCCTGTCGGCGGTCGGCTGGACGTCCCGTGACCCGGCGCTCCCCGATGACGTGCGCTTCACCGAGAGCACGCTCAGGCAGCGGCGCGCGGTCGAGGCCGCCGCCGTCGAACGGGCCGTGCACGACGGCGACTTGGCGGAGCTGGCCGGGTACTGGACGGCCGGGGCGCAGATCGACTGGGACAGGCTGTGGCCTCGGGGCACGCGTCCCGCGAAGCTGTCACTGCCCGCGTACCCCTTCGAGAAGGTGCGCTGCTGGTACCCCGGCTTCGACGACGCCCCCAGCGTGCTCCGCCCGATCGCCTTCACCCGCAGGGCGCACCCCTGGGTCGGCGTGAACCGGTCCGATCTGCGCGGCGTGCGCTACGCGTTGGAGCCGGCGGGCGACGAACTCCTCGACTATGTCTACACGGTGGGCCGTACGCGCCGCTTCGCCACGGTGGCGCTGCTGGACGGGGCGCTGGTGTTCGCACGCCTGGCCGGTCTGGACGGCCCGCTGCGGCTGCGGGACGCGCGGTGGGCGCAGCTGCCCTCGCCCGGCGACGCCACG
This sequence comes from Streptomyces winkii, assembly GCF_032248595.1. Taxonomy (NCBI): domain Bacteria; kingdom Bacillati; phylum Actinomycetota; class Actinomycetes; order Kitasatosporales; family Streptomycetaceae; genus Streptomyces; species Streptomyces winkii. Next base: position 901,934 of record NZ_JASTTH010000001.1, read on the forward strand.
GAGGTATTCGAGTGGCGGCTGGCAGCGTCCGGCGACGGAGCGCACCGCGTGGAGCTGTGGCATGCCGAGCGGGGCACGCTGCACTTCTCGGCGGAGGTGGAGACGGAGACGGAGACGGAGAGGGAGGCGCGGCCGGAGTCGGAGGCCGGGACAGGCGCAACTGCCGGGCGTGCCACGCTCGTTGGGACTGTCGCTTCCGCAGGGTCCGCCCCGTCCTTCGCACCCGGGGAAGCCGCGGCGCTGCGCGCCGCCCCCCTGACACTCGACGCCGGCACCTTCTACGCCTCCCTCGGGGACGCGGGCGTCGACGCCCGCCCGTACGCGCGCAGCGTCACCGGAGTCACCGAGGCCGGAGAGCGGCGGCTCGTCGTCCATGTCGCCGAACCGCCGATGTGCCAGGACCCGCACAAGCAGAACGTCGTCGTCCCGGCCTGGGTGCTGGCGGCGCTGGTGCAGGGCGTGCAGCACGCGACGGGCCACGCGGGGGCCACGGCGGTACGCGCCGCCTCCGTGCGCGGCGAGCGGCTGGCGGACACCCGCGCACTCGTACTGGACCGCACCGGAGCGAACGGGGAAGCCGCGTTCGGCGTGACGTTCCTGGACGGGGAGGGACGGGTGCTGGGCACCGTCGAGGACGCCGAGTTCACCGCCGGGACGCTCCCGCGGTCGCTTCAGAGCGGTGCCGCACGGGTGGTACGGACGGCGCTGCCGGGCGCGCGGAGCGCGGCTCCCGCGGCCGCGCCCGCTCCGGTGGCGGCACCGATACCGGTGGCCTCTGATCCGGCCCCTTCCCCAGCCTCTTCCCCAGCCCCTTCCCCGCTGCCTGCCCCGGCTCCGGAGCGGGCAGGGGACGCCGAGGGCGCCCTGGTCGCCGTACTGCGGGAGACCGTCGCCGACCTGCTCAAGTTCGAGCTCGACGAGATCGACGCCGACACCCACTTCCACGCCTACGGCTTCGAGTCCATCGCGCTGGCGAAGCTGGCCGACGAGGTCAACGGACTGCTCGGCACGGACCTGAGCCCGGTCGTCTTCTTCGAGTGCCCCGACATCCGCAGCCTCGCCGAGCATCTGCGCGAGCGCTACGACGCGGAGGAGACGGCCCGCGCCGTACGCGGAAACGGAGGCGGAAGCGCTGCTGAGGAGGACGGGGTGGTATCGGCCCCGGCCGAACTCCACGCGCCCGCCGCGTCGTTGTCCGTTGCCGTACGGCCCGTCCCCGCCGGGGCGGAGTCCACAGGGCGCATGGCGTACGAGGGGGCCGTCGCAATCGTCGGAGCCGCGGGCCGGTTCCCCGGCGCGCCGGACGCCGACGCCTTCTGGCAGCGGCTGCGCGCGGGAGACGACCTGGTCGGCGAGTACCCCGGCGACCGGTTCGACCAGCACTACACGGACGTCGTCGCCCGCTCGGACTTCCCGAAGTTCGCGGGCCGCGTCGACGACGTCGACCGCTTCGACGCGGAGTTCTTCAACCTCTCGCGCCTGGAAGCGGAGTTGATGGACCCGCAGCACCGGCTGGCGCTGGAGACCGTGTGGGCGGCGCTGGAGGACGGCGGCTACGCGCCCGCGCGGCTCCCGGAGAACACCGGCGTCTGGTTCGGCGTCTCCGGCAGCGACTACCACCATCTGCTCAACGCCAGCGGCGTCGCCCCCGACGGCTTCACCGCGACCGGCAACGCCCACTCGATGCTGGCCAACCGGATCTCCTTCGTGCTCGACGTGCACGGTCCGAGCGAGCCGGTGGACACCGCCTGCTCCAGCTCGCTCGTCGCCCTGCACCGCGCGGTGGAGAGCATCCGGTCGGGCCGCTGTGACATGGCTCTGGCCGGAGGCGTCAATCTGCTGCTGAGCGTCGACATCTTCGCGGCCACGCATATGGCGGGCATGCTCAGCCCGGACGGCCGCTGCAAGACGTTCTCCGCCGACGCGGACGGCTACGTACGTTCCGAGGGCGTCGCCGCGGTGCTCCTCAAGCCGCTGGAGCGGGCGCTGGAGGACGGCGACACGGTCTGGGGCGTCGTACGCGGCAGCGCGGAGAACCACGGCGGACGCGCCGGTTCGCTCACCGCCCCGAACGCACGCGCGCAGGCGGCGCTCATCCGCGACGCCATGCGCGGTACCGACCCCGACAGCGTCGGCTATGTGGAGGCGCACGGCACGGGCACCGGCCTGGGCGACCCCGTCGAGGTCGGCGCCCTCGACAGCGCCTATCGCGCGCTGCGTTCGGAGCTGGGACGTACGGAGAGCGGCACCGGAGCGATCGCGCTCGGCTCGGTGAAGACGAACATCGGGCACGCGGAATCGGCCGCCGGACTGGCCGGAGTCCTCAAGGTGCTGCTGGCGATGCGCCACGGCGAGCTGCCGCCGAGCCTGCACTGCGAGCGGCTCAATCCCCGACTGCCGCTGGCGGACGGCGGGTTCGAGGTGGTGCGCGAGCTGCGCCGCTGGGAGCCGCGGCTCGACGCGGACGGGCGGCCATGGCCGCTGCGCGCGGGAGTGAGCAGCTTCGGCTTCGGCGGGGCCAACGCTCACGTCGTGCTGGAGGCCGCGCCGCCCCTCGCCGGGCCGCACGTCGCCGCGCCACTCGCCGACGCGCCTTCCCCGCAGGGGAGTTCTCCGTACGGGAGTTCCCCGTACGGGCCGCAGGTCGTGGTGCTCTCGGCACGCGACGGCGAGCGGCTGCGGATCTCGGCGGAGCGCCTGCGGGACTTCCTGCGCCGGGAGCACGGCGCCGGCCGGGCGCCGGCGACGGCGGACCTGGCCCGCACCCTCCAGACCGGCAGGGAGGCGATGGAGGCGCGGCTCGCCTTCGTCGCCGGGGACACCGGGGGCGTGCTCGACGTACTGGACCGGTTCCTCAAGGGCGAGGAGCCGGACGGCTGGCACACCGGCGCTCTCCGGCGCTCACGCGGCTCCGGGGTGCGGCGCGACCGCGCGCAGGACCCGCGGGTGACCGGCGCGCTGCGTGAGGGACGGCTCGACGAGGCCGCCGCGCTGTGGTGCGACGGAGCGCTCGTCGACTGGCAGGCGCTGCATCAGGACGGCGAACGCCGCACGGTCCGGCTGCCGACGTACCCGTTCGCGCGTGGGCGCTACTGGGTGCAGGCGGACGGGGCGGCACCGCCGACTGCCGTGCATGGAGCGGGAGTCGAGCCCGGCTCCAGAGGCGCAACCGGCGGCAGAACGGGTGACTTCGACGCCGGGGCCCGCGCGGCGGTGCTCGACGCGGTGCTCGACGGACGCGCCGATCCGGACGAACTCGGCCGGGTCTGACGCCGCAGGCGCCGTGTGCGTCCGGCTCCCGGCGGCACCTGACCCTGCTCCACCCCTGATCGCTCTTCAACTGCTGTCTCTCTCGCAACGAGCGGCCCAGCGCCGCCCCGTGACCTGGAACGGATCTCACAGTGAGTCGAAACATCGTGCGTGTGCCGGCATGGCGGGACGAGCCGTCGCGCGGGCAGACGGCACCGGCCGGTGTCCGTCGGCTGGCCGTCCTGTGCGACGTCGCGGAAGCGGAACTCGCCCTGCTGAGGCGGCAGTCGCCCCGCCTTTCGGTCGTCGCGGTCGAGAGCCGGGACGACGGGCCCGCCGCCGCGTACGAGCACGCCGCGACCCGGCTGCTCGCCGAGCTTCAGCGGCTGCTGGGCCGCCCGGAGGCCGGGCCGTGCCGGGTGCAGTTGGTGTGCCGGGAGGCCACCCCGTACGGCTGGGCCGGCCTCCTCGGAATGCTGCGTACGGCGGCACTGGAGGACCCGCGACTGCGCGGCCAGCTCATCGAGTTCGACCGGCTGCCGGACGGGACGGAGCTGGCCCGTGTCCTGGAGCAGGAGGCGGGAGAGCCCGCGGACCACGTTCGGCGTACGGGCAGCGCACGGCAGGTGCGCCACTGGACCATCGCGCCGGGGCCCCCGCCCGCGGGCGCGTCCGTCCCGGCTCAGGCGCCCGAGCCGGTCTGGCGGCCCGGCGGCGTCTATCTGATCACCGGTGGCGCGGGGGGCATCGGACGGCTGCTCGTCGCCGGCATACACAGGCATGTGCCCGACGCCCGTACGGTCCTGTGCGGCCGCGGCGCACCGGGGGAGTCCGTGCCGGGTACGCCGGACGCGGGGAGCGAATACCACCGCGTGGACGTCACCGACCCGGACGCGGTGGCCGCGCTGGTCGGCCAAGTCCTGCGTACACACGGCAGGTTGGACGGCGTCGTGCACGCGGCCGGGGTGCTCGGCGACGGCTATCTGATCCGCGCGTCCCACCAGGAGACCCAGCGCGTACTGGCGCCCAAGACGGCCGGTCTCGTCAACCTCGACGAGGCCACGCGCGATCTGCCGCTGGACTTCCTGGCCGCCTTCTCCTCCGGCGCCGGGACCCTCGGCAACGCCGGACAGGCCGGTTATGCCGCAGCCAACGGCTTCCTCGACGCGTACCAGACCCACCGGGCCGCGCTGGCCGGCGCGGGCGAGCGCCGGGGCGTGAGCCTCTCGGTCGGCTGGCCGCTGTGGCGGGACGGCGGGATGAGCGTGCCGGACGAGCAACTGGCCGAGATCGCAGAGCGGTTCGGCCGCCCGCTGGCCACGGACACGGCGCTCACGGCGCTGCACACCGCGCTCGCCCTCGGTACGCCGCACGTCCTGGTCAGGGACGACGCGGACGAGACCCCGGGCGAGGTCCCGCAAGAGGCCGCGGACGAGGACGTGGACGAGCACCGGGACCGGCGCCCGGACGATGCCGGGGGCGAGCGGCCGTCCGCCGCCTGCGGGGACCAGACAGACGCCGTGCCCCCGGAGGGGGACGGGAAGGGGAAACCGGCTGTGGAACTGCGCTCCCTGCGATCCCGGGTACTGCCCGTCCTGAAGCAACTCGTCGCCGAGACCGTGCGGTTGGACGCGGACCGGCTGGACGCCGCCGCGCCCCTGGACGGCTTCGGCATCGACTCGCTCGCCGTCACCCGCCTCAACCGCCGCTTCGCGCAGTGGTTCGGGGCGCTGCCCAAGACGCTGCTGTACCAGTACCCGACGCTCCAGGACCTGGCGGGCCATCTGGCCGAGCACCATCCGGAGGGCTGCCGCCGCTGGCTCGCCGACGCGGACTCCCCTTCGGTGGCCGACCGTTCGGCGACCTCCGCTCCGGCCGGGTCCGCACGTACGGCAGCGCCTCGTACGGCAGCGCCCCGCACGGCAGCGCCCGGTACGGCAGCCTCCGTACCGGGGCCGGCGCCCGCGTCCCTGCCTGCCGCGGCGTCCGCCCGTACGACCGGTGCCGACGAGCCGATCGCCGTCATCGGGCTGCACGGGCGCTACCCCGGCGCGCCCACCCTGGACGCCTTCTGGGAGAACCTGCGCGCGGGCCGGGACAGCGTCACCGAGATCCCGGCCGAACGCTGGTCCCTCGACGGCTTCTTCGAGCCCGACGTCGAGCGCGCGGTGCGCACGGGCGCGAGTTACAGCAAGTGGGGCGCGTTCCTCGACCGGTTCGCGGAGTTCGACGCGCTGTTCTTCGGCGTCGCGCCGCGCGAGGCCGCCGACATGGACCCGCAGGAGCGGCTGTTCGTGGAGAGCGCGTGGTCCGTGCTGGAGGACGCGGGCTACACGCGGCAGCGCCTCGCCGAGCAACACGCCTCCCGCGTGGGGGTGTTCGCGGGAATCACCAAGACCGGCTACGACCGGCACCGTCCCGCCAGGACCGGGGGCGGACTGCCGCCCGCCGCTCCCCGTACGTCGTTCGGCTCCCTGGCGAACCGGGTCTCCTATCTGCTCGATCTGCGCGGCCCCAGCATGCCCGTGGACACCATGTGCTCGGCGTCGCTCACGGCGGTGCACGAGGCGTGCGAGCACCTGCGGCACGGCGCGTGCGAGCTGGCCATCGCGGGCGGCGTCAACCTCTATCTGCATCCCTCCACTTACGTGGACCTGTGCCGTTCGCGGATGCTCGCCGGAGGCGGCCGGTGCCGCAGCTTCGGCGCGGGCGGCGACGGCTTCGTACCCGGCGAAGGTGTCGGAACGGTGCTGCTGAAGCCTCTGTCGCGGGCCGAGGCCGACGGCGACCCCGTGCACGCGGTGATCCTCGGCTCGGCCATCAACCACGGTGGCCGCACCAACGGTTACACCGTGCCCAACCCCCGGGCGCAGGCGGAGCTGATCCGCGAGGCGCTCGACCGCGCGGGCGTGACCGCCGACGAGGTCTCCTGCATCGAGGCGCACGGCACGGGCACCGCGCTCGGAGATCCCGTCGAAGTCGACGGCCTGACACAGGCGTTCAGCGGTCGCGGTGACGACACGCCGCCGTGCGCCCTCAGTTCGGTGAAGTCCAACATCGGCCACCTGGAGGCCGCGGCGGGCATCGCCGGGCTGACGAAGCTCGTGCTCCAGCTTCGCCACGGCGAGCTGGCGCCGACGCTCCACGCCGAACAGCCCAACCCCGACATCGACTTCGGCTCCGTCCCCTTCGCGCTCCAGACCTCGGCGGCGCCGTGGACGCGGCCCGGGCAGGACGGTCCGCGGATCGCGGGGCTGTCGTCGTTCGGCGCCGGCGGGGCGAACGCCCATGTGATCGTCGCCGAGTACGCACGCTCCGCGGAGCCGCGTCGTTCCGCACCGGCAGTACCCGGCGTGGCGGCCGCGACGGCGAACCCGGTGCTGCTGCCGCTCTCCGCCCGGACCCCCGAGGATCTGTGTGCCCGTGCCGAGCAGATGGCGGAGTGGCTGGTCGCCCGCGAGGCAGCCGGTCCGGCCGTCGATCTGACGTCGGTCGCGGCGACGCTCCAGACCGGCCGTGAGGCGATGAACGAGCGGCTGTGCTGCGTCGCGGCCACGCCCGCCGACTGGCTCGACCAGCTGCGTGCCTTCGTCGCGGCTCCGGAGAGCGAGGGCCCCTGGCACCGGGGCCTGGTGCGCGCGACCGGTGAGGCGCTGAGCGCGCTGGCCGGGAAGGACGAGCTCCAGGCGCTCGTCGAACGCTGGATCGAGCGGGGCGAGTGGGCGGAGCTGGCCGCGTTCTGGGCCAAGGGCATGCCGCTGGAGTGGAGCCTGCTCTATCCGGACGGCCGGGTGCCCGACCGCGTTCATCTGCCGGGATACCCGTTCGCCGGGCGCCGCTTCTGGCCCGGTCCGGTGGACGTGCGGCAGGAAGCCGGTACGTATGGCGCCGCCCACGGCGCGGCGCCCGCACCCGGCGCCGCGCCCGCGACGGGCACGGCTCCGTCAGCCACCGCGCTCAACTCACCCTCGGCGGAGGCGACTTCGACGAACGTGACGTCGGTGGACGCCGCCGTGGAGAGCGCGGACGGTGTACGGGCACGGGAGCAGGCGCGCGAGCACATCCGGCGGGTGCTGTTCGACGCGCTCGCCGAAGCCCTTCAGATGGAGCCCTCGGAGATCGATCCGCGCCGCCCCTTCGCGGACTACGGACTCGACTCCATCCTCGGCGTCCACCTGGTCAACACCCTCAACGAGGCGCTGGGCACAGGCCTGGAGACCACCGATCTCTTCGACCACGGGACCGCCGAACGCCTCCGGGCGTTCCTCACCGACAACGTCGGTGACGCGGTGGGCGTCCCGGCCGTTTCCGCCGCCCCGGCCACGGCCGCCCCGGCCCCCGCCGCCCCGGCCACGGCTCCGGTTCCGGCCCTGGCCGCGGTCAGGGCCCCGGAGGACGACGCGATCGCCGTCGTCGGCATGGCCGCCCGCTACGCCGACGCCGAGGACCCCCGTGCCCTGTGGGACCACCTGCTGGCCGGGGACGACCTCATCGAGCCGGTCACCCGCTGGGAGCTGAGCGACGAAGTGACCTGCCGCCACGGCAGTTTCGTCCGCGGCATGGACCGGTTCGACCCCGTCTTCTTCGCGATCTCCGGAGTCGAGGCCGCCCACATGGACCCGCAGCAGCGGATCTTCCTGGAGCAGTGCTGGAACGCCCTGGAGGACGCCGGCTACACCGGAGAGCGGCTGCGCGACCGCAACTGCGGCGTGTACGTGGGCTGTTACGCGGGCGACTACTACGACAGCCTCGGCGGCGGCGCGCCCGCACAGGCGCTGTGGGGCACGATGGGCTCGGTCGTGGCGTCCCGCATCGCCTACCAGCTCGATCTGAAGGGCCCGGCCCTCACCACCGACACCTCCTGCTCCAGCTCCCTGGTCTCCCTCCACCTCGCCTGCCGCGACCTGCGTACGGGCGCCGCCGGCATGGCCGTCGCGGGAGGGGTGTTCCTCCAGACGACGCCGCGCCTGTACGAGGCCGCGAGCCGCGCCGGGATGCTCTCCGCCACCGGCCGCTGCCACAGCTTCGACGCCCGCGCCGACGGCTTCGTACCGGGTGAGGGCGCGGGAGCCGTCGTACTGAAGCGGCTGTCCGACGCGCTGCGCGACGGCGACCACGTCTACGGCGTCGTCCGCGCCACCGGCATCAACCAGGACGGCACCACCAACGGCATCACCGCGCCCAGCGCCGCCTCGCAGGAGGCGCTGCTGCGCGAGGTGCACGCCGAAGTCGCCCCCGGCGGGGTCCAGTTCGTCGAAGCGCACGGCACCGGGACACAGCTCGGCGACCCCATCGAATTCCGTGCTCTCAGCCGGGTGTTCGCGCACGCACCGGCCGGCAGCGTGGTCCTGGGGTCCGTCAAGACCAACCTGGGGCACACCCAGTTCGCCGCCGGCATCGCGGGCGTGGTGAAGGCGCTGCTGGCGCTGGAGCACCGGTGCATACCGCCGTCCCTGCACTTCGCCGAGGCCAACGGCCGCGTGCCGCTGTCCGGCAGCCCGTTCACCGTCGCCACCACGGCACGCTCGTGGCCCGCTCCCGGCGAGGGCCCGCGCAGGGCCGCCGTCAGCTCCTTCGGCGCCAGCGGCACCAACGCGCACGTGGTGCTGGAGGAGCACCGGCCCGCGTCCGGAGGTGAAGTCACCGTCCCCGGCGGTGAGTTCGCCTTCCTGCTCTCGGCCCGCACCCCGGCCGCGCTGCGGGACGCGGCACGGCGGCTGCTGGCGAGGATCGAACGCGAACCGGCTCTGCCCGCCGGAGCGGTGGCCTACAGCCTCGCCGCCGGGCGCGGCCACTTCGCGCACCGGCTGGCCGTCGTCGCTGACGGGCTGCCCGAACTCGCCTCCCGTCTGCATGCCTGGCTCGCCGACACCGGGGAGGGCGCCGGGGCGCTCACCGGGACGGCCCCCGCCGGGCCGGGCATCGTGCCCGACGACGCCTACGACATGGTGCTGTACGGGGTCGCCGACGGCGGAACGCCGCTCGGCTCCTCGGCGGGCGGACTCGCGCCGTCCGAGCTGGCCGTGGCCTATGTGCGGGGCGCCGAGGGCCCGTTCGCCGAGAGCTTCCCGCCCGGAGCGCGCCGACTGGTGTCGCTGCCCACGTACCCCTTCGAGCGGCAGCGCTACTGGGTGGAGGCCTCCGAGGGCCGCAACGAGCAGCCGCGGACCGTACGTCCGCAGCCTGGAGAGCCGGAGGCGGGTCAGCCGCGGACCGGGCAGCCGCAGGCCGGGCGGCAGCCCGTCTCGCCGGGCGCGCTCCCCGGCTCGGCCCCGCCCGGCGCGGGTTCGGGCGACGGCGGGCCCCGCACCGCCTACCGCGAACTGCTCACGGGTGAGGAGTTCTTCCTCGCCGATCACCATGTCGCCGGACGCGCGGTGCTGCCCGGCGTGCTGACGCTGGAGGCCGTGCGGCGTGCAGTCGGCGGCGAGGCCGCCGCTCGCGTCGGGCTGCGCGACATCGTGTGGCCCGCGCCCTTCCCGGTCGGCCAGGGCGGCGCCGAGCTGCGCGTCGACCTCGACGGCGACGCCTTCTCCGTATGCCGCGACGGCAAGTCCGTACACGCGCAGGGGCGGTTGACGGCACCGGGCACGCCGCCCGCGTCCGTACCGCTTGCGACCCTGCGGGAGCGCTGCGCACGGCGGTCGCTGACTCGGCAGCAGTGCCGGGAGGCGCTGGAGGCCGTCGGCATCCGGCACGGCGAACGGCTGCGCGCGATCGAGTCCCTGTCCGTGGGGGACGGCGAGGTCCTGGCCCGGCTGGTGCTGCCAGCGCGGTCGGGCACCGGCAGCAGCACGTTCGGGCTGCATCCGGCGATGCTCGACAGCGCCATCCAGGCCGTCGTCGGTCTGTACGGCGACGAGACCGGCGCCCTCGGCGAGCGCCCAGGCGCGCCCGCGCTGCCGTTCGCCCTGGACGCCGTGGACGTACTGGCCCCCACCACCGACCGCATGTGGGCCCATCTGCGCTGGTCGGACGGTTACGCTCCCGGCCGGGCCGGGGGTGTGACGAAGACGGACATCGACCTCTACGACGACGGCGGACGGCTGTGCGTGAGCCTCCGCGGCTACGCCTCCCGGAGCGTCGGTCACGGTACGGGCGCCGGTACGGGCACTTCCGACGGTACGGGCGCCGACCGTGCGGACGCGGGCGACGTCCCCCGCGCACAGTTGCTGGCCCCGGTGTGGGACGCGCAGCCCGAGGCGCCCGCCCCGCGCTGGCCCGCGCCCGGGTCCCGCGTCGCGCTGCTCGGCGGCACCCCGGACGAACAGGCCGGGCTGCGCCGCCACTTCGCGGACGTCACGGTGCCGGATGCGACCGGCACGACCGGCGACGCGACGGCCGGACAGCTCGCCGCGCTGCTGCCCTCCGGCGTCGACCACGTCTTCTGGGTCGCGCCCGCCGAGCCCGGCGCGGCTTCCGCGACCGATCCGCACGCCGCCGGGACCGACGGAGCTGTCGCCGTCTTCCGCCTCGTCAAGGCGCTGCTGGCGAACGGCGCGGACGCCCGGGAGCTCGGCTTCACCGCCGTGACGCGCCAGGCCCGCCGGCTGCCCGGCGACGCGGACTGCGAACCGGCCCACGCAGGGGTGCACGGGCTGCTCGGCACCCTGGCCAAGGAGTATCCGCACTGGCGCGTCAGGGGCGCCGACGTCGAGCGGGACGCCCCTGTCCCGTGGCCGGAGGTGCTGTCGCTTCCCGCGGACCCGCGCGGCGAGGTGCTGGCCCAGCGGCACGGGGAGTGGTATCGGCAGCGGCTGCTGGAGGTGTCCCCGGCGGACGGCGCCGCCTGCCCGACTGGCGCCGCGGGCGAGCGAGCCGCCCGTACCGACGGCCCGGGCGACGACCGCCCCGGCGAGCACGCCTCCGCCGGCGGCGCTGCCCCCACCGTGCTGCGCGAGCCCGGCGTCGTCGTGGCCATCGGCGGCGCGGGCGGCATCGGCACCGTGTGGACCGAACACATGATGCGCCGTCACGGCGCCCGTGTGGTCTGGATCGGCCGCCGCCCCCATGACGCCACGATCGCCGCGCTCCAGGACCGCCTCGCGTCCTGCGGCCCGCGCCCGGAGTACGTACGTGCCGACGCGACGGACCGGGAGGCTCTCTCGCGCGCCGTCTCGGAGATCGTCCAGCGCCACGGTCCCGTGCGCGGCGTGCTGCACACGGCGATCGTCCTCGGCGACCAGAGCCTGGCCAGGATGGACGAGGACGGTTTCCGTACCACCTACGCCGCCAAGGCCGAGATCGCGGTGAACATGGCGGCGGCCTTCGCCGGGCAGCCGCTGGAGTTCGCAGCGTTCTTCTCCTCGATGCAGTCGTTCTTCAAGGCGCCCGGACAGGCCAACTACGCGGCCGGCTGCACCTTCTCCGACGCCTGGGCCGAGCATCTCGCCGCCACCCTCGACTGCCCCGTGAAGGTGATGAGTTGGGGCTACTGGGCGGGTGTCGGCATCGTGACCGCCGACGGCTACCGGCAGCGCATGGCCCGTCTGGGGCTGGGCTCCATCGAACCGGACGAGGGCATGGCCGCCTTCGACGCGCTGCTGGCCTCCCCGTACCGCCAACTCGCCCTGCTCAAGGCGTCCGACAGCCGGAGCATCGACGGCATCTACGACGACGACGAGCTGCGGCGGCTGCCGAACGCCTCGTCGGCGCCCGCACCCGCGCTCGCCGGAGCCCTGCGCGCCGCCCGCCCCGACCGCAGCGCGGAGATCGAGCGGCTTCGGGCGCAGGCCGACGGCCACGCGGGGTCCATGCACGACGCCCTCGTGCGGATCACCTGGGCGCTGCTGACGTCGCTGGGTCTCTTCCGCGACGGGCGCGCGGCCACCGCCGCCGAGTGGCGCTCCGTCGGCGGCGTCGAGGAGCGCTACCAGCGCTGGACGGAGCACAGCCTCGACGTGCTGACCGCCGCCGGACGTCTGCGCCGCGAAGGGGCGGACGGGCAGGACGGTGCGGGCCGGTACGCGGCCGTCGACCCGCGGCCCGTCGCCACCGAGGACGCGTGGGCGGAGTGGGACCGCGAGCGGCACCGCTGGCTCGCGGACGAGGCCAAGCGCGCGCAGGCCGTACTGGTCGACACGACGCTGCGCGAGCTGACCGGCATCCTCACGGGGCGCCGCCGCGCAACCGACGTGATGTTCCCGGACGCCTCGCTGCGGCTCGTGGAGGCCGTCTACAAGAACAACCCGGTCGCGGACTACTTCAACGACGTCCTCGCCGACACCCTCGTCGCGTATCTCGAACACCGGTTGCGGCAGGACCCGTCGGCGCGGCTGCGCATCCTGGAGATAGGCGCGGGCACCGGGGGCACCAGCTCCGTGGTCTTCCGGCGGCTGCGGCCGCTGGCGCGGCATATCGACAAGTACACCTACACGGACATCTCCAAGGCGTTCCTGCTGCACGCCCGGCGCGAGTACGGCGAGCTCGCGCCGTATCTGGAGACGCAGCTCTTCGACGCGGAGAAGCCGCTCGACGGGCAGCCGGTCGAGGTCGGCGGACACGACGTCGTGATCGCCACGAACGTGCTGCACGCGACGGGCAACATCCGCAACACCTTGCGCAACGCGAAGGCCGCGGCCCGCGCCGGCGGACTGCTGCTGCTGAACGAGCTGAGCGGCAACATCCTCTTCAGCCACCTCACCTTCGGCCTGCTGGACGGCTGGTGGCTCTACGACGACCCGGCGCCGCGCATCGCCGGATCGCCGGGTCTGGCGCCGGAGAGCTGGCGCCGCGTGCTGGCGGAGGTGGGCTTCCGGGAGGCGTTCGTCGCCGCCGAGGGGGCCGACGATCTCGGCCAGCAGGTGATCGTCGCGGAGAGCGACGGGGAGGTGCGGCAGCCGCGGCCGGGCGGCGTCTCCGCGTTCCGGGGGACGCTGCCGGAGGCCGGGGCCGTCCCGGGCGCGGGAGCCGGGGCCGAGGAGCCGCGGTCCTCAACTGCCCCCGTCGCAGCGGCCGTCGCCGCGCGCTCCGTGACCCCGGACCCCGTGGTCAGCGCGGCCGTACCCGCCGGAGGCGGCGAGGACCCCACGGCGCGCGTGACGGACGCGGCCCGTGATCTCTTCCGTGGGCTCGTCGCGGACGTGCTCCAGCTCCCCGTCGGCGACATCCGGGCCGACGTGCCCTTCGAGCGCTACGGCATCGACTCGATCCTCGTCGTCCAGCTCACCGACGCCGTGCGCAAGGTGCTCGACGGCGTCGGCAGCACGCTCTTCTTCGAAGTACGCACCGTCGACGGCCTCGTGGAGCACTTCCTCCGCACCCAGCCGGAAGCCCTCGCCGCACTCGTCGGCGCGGACGCGGACGCCGGTACGGCGCCCGAAGGTACGCGGCCGAGCGGCACGGAGCCGGAGCCCGGCGGGCCCGGCGGGCGTGAGCCCGTCGAGCACATCGCGCCCGGCGGCGCCCAACCGGCGCCCTCCGCCGCGGAGTTCACACCCGCACCGTCCACCGCGGCACCTGCCGTCCCCGCGTACGGCACCACTGGCACCGACACCGCCATCGCCGTCGTCGGCATGGCCGGCCGCTACCCCGGGGCCGCCGACCTGGACGCCTTCTGGGAGAACCTCCTCGCGGGACGGGACAGCGTCACCGAGATCCCCGACGACCGCTGGGACCACGGCCGTTACTACGACGAGCGCCGCGGCGTGCCCGGCAGGACGTACAGCAAGTGGGGCGGATTCCTCGACGGCGTCGACGAGTTCGACCCCCTCTTCTTCGGCATCTCGCCGAAGGCCGCGTCCACCATGGACCCGCAGGAGCGGCTCTTCCTCCAGTGCGCGTGGACGGCGCTGGAGGACGCGGGCCACACGCGGGCCTCGCTGCGCGCCGCCGCACGGGACCGCGTGCCGCAGGACGGCGGCGACATCGGAGTCTTCGTGGGCGCGATGTACTCCGAGTACCAGCTCTACGGCGCCGAGCAGAGCGTCCGGGGCGAACCCGTGGTGGTGCCGGGCAGCCTCGCCTCGATCGCGAACCGCCTCTCGTACTTCCTGGACGCCTCCGGGCCGAGCGTCGCCGTGGACACGATGTGCGCCTCGGCGCTCACCGCCGTCCATCTCGCCTGTGCCGCGATCCGGCGCGGCGAGTGCGCCTCCGCGGTGGCGGGCGGCGTGAACCTGTCGCTGCACCCGAGCAAGTATCTGATGATCGGCGAGGGGCAGTTCGCCTCGACGGACGGGCGCTGCCGCAGCTTCGGCGCGGGCGGCGACGGCTACGTGCCGGGCGAGGGCGTGGGCGCGCTCCTGCTGCGCCCGCTGGCCGACGCCGTCGCCGACGGCGACCGCGTGCTCGGCGTGATCCGCGGCAGCGCCGTGAACCACGGCGGCCGCACACACGGCTTCACGGTCCCCAACCCGCTCGCTCAGGCGTCCGTGATCCGCGCCGCGTGGCGCGGGTCCGGCGTCGACCCGCGCGACATCGGCTGCATCGAGGCGCACGGTACGGGCACCGCACTCGGCGACCCCGTCGAGATCGCCGGACTGACCGCCGCCTTCGGCGAGTTCACCGACGACCGGAACTTCTGCTCCCTGGGCTCGGCCAAGTCCAACGTCGGGCATCTGGAGTCGGCCGCGGGCGCCGCGGGCCTGGCCAAGCTGCTGCTCCAGATGCGCCACGGCACGTTCGTACCGACGCTGCACGCCGAACGCACCAACCCCGAGATCGACTTCGGCAGCGGTCCGTTCGTGCTCCAGCGGGAGGCGGCGCCGTGGCCGCGCCGAGGGCAGCGCCCCCGCCTCGGCGGCGTCTCCGCGTTCGGCGCGGGCGGCTCGAACGCCCATGTGCTGGTCGAGGAGTACGTCGAGGAGCGTGCGGCGCCCGAGGCGGAGCCGCGCCCCGCCTCCCCCGAGCCGGTCGTCGCGGTGCTCTCCGCGCGGGACGGCGAGCGGCTGCGCGAGTACGCCGGACGCCTGCGGGACGCGCTGCGCTCGGGCGAGTGGAGCGACGCCGATCTGCCGGACATCGCCTACACCCTCCAGGTCGGCCGGGAGGCGATGCGCGCCCGTTTCGCCGTGGTGACGAGCGCGCTGCCCGTCCTCGTCGACGCGCTCGACGCCTGCGCCAGGGGTACGGATCTGCCGCAGGGCGCCCGGATGCGTACGGACGGGGCAGCGGGCGGACTGGCCCAAGACCTCGCCCGCGACGAGGACTTCCAGGAGACCGTCCTGCGCTGGATGCGCCGACGGAGGCTGGCGCCGCTGGCGGAGGCGTGGATCGACGGCCTGGACGTGGACTGGCCCCGCGCCTACGAGGAGGGGCCCCGGCCGCGCAAGGTCGGCCTGCCCGGCTACCCCTTCGCGCGGGAGAAGTACTGGTGGAACGACGGGCTCCCGGAGCCCGCGTCCGGGCCCGTGTTCGCGGAGGCGTCCGTGACTCCCGCCGGTTCCGCGGCGCCCGCCCGCTCCGCAACTCCCTTGGCGGCCAAGGGAGTCGGCGCGTCCGCCGTCACCTCCCGCGTCACCTCCCGGGACGGCTCGGCACCGGCGGCGCGGCACGAGCAGCAGCGTGAACTGCCCGCCGGGGACCTCACGTTGCATCCGGTCTGGGAGCCGGTACGCCCGCAGGGCGACGCCGCGCTCCCGTCGCCCACGGAGCGCGTACTGGCGGTCGGCCTGGAGCCGGAGGCCCGCGCCGCGCTCGACGCGTACGGGTCCGGCGTGGTGACCCTCGCGGAGCTGGATGCGTACGGAGACCCGGAGCCGGCCTCGTGGCCGGATTCGGCGGCGGGGGCGGGAGAGCCCTCCGTGGCGGAGGTCCGCCGGGCGCTGGCCGCCGCGGGCGCCTTCGACCATGTTGTCGTGCAGGTCCCGACGCCCGCCGCACAGCACGGTGCGCGGCAGCGCGTCGAGGCCCGACGCACCGCCGTACGCGGGCTGTTCAGGCTGCTCCAGGCGCTGTCGGCGACCGTCGGCGACGAGCGGCGGTTCGGCCTGACGCTGCTGACGCGCGACGCGTTCGACCCGGACCGCGCCGGCGGCGCGGACCCGGCGCAGGCCGCACTGCACGGTCTCGTCGGAGGGCTGGCCAAGGAGCAGCCGTACTGGAGTGTCCGCGCGGTGGACCTGACCGACGGCGAACCCTTCGTCCCCGCCGAGGTCTTCGCGCTGCCCGCCGACCGCCGCGCGCATCCCCTCGCCCGCCGGGGCGGCCAGTGGCTGAGCCGCAGGCTCCTGCCCGTCGGCGCGCTGCGGCCCGCGGACGTGGAGCGGTCCGTCGACGTCGAGCGGTCCGTGCCCGCTGCGAACGGCGGCTTCCGCCGCGGCGGCGTCTACGTGCTGATCGGCGGCGCGGGCGACCTCGGCGCCGTCCTCAGCGAGCATCTGCTGCGCCGTCACGACGCACGCGTGGTGTGGGTGGGCCGCCGTGCGGAGGACGAGTCAGTGCGGGCCCACGCGGCCCGGGTCGCCGAGGCCGCGGGCGGACGCGCCCCCGAGTATCTGTCCGCCGACGCCACCGATCCGGCCGCGCTCGCCCGAGCACGGGACGAGGTGATCCGGCGGCACGGACGCGTCGACGGCGTCGTGCACCTGGCGATGGTCTTCAGCCACACGCTGCTCGCCGAGATGAGCGAGCCGGAGCTGGAGGCGACCCTCGCCGCCAAGGCCGACCCGGCCGTCCACCTGGCCGACGTCTTCGCCGGACAGCGGCTCGACTTCGTCCTGCTGGTCTCGTCGCTCGTCAGCTTCATACGCAACTCCCATCAGGCGCACTACGCGGCTGCCTGCGCCTACGAGGACGCCCTCGCCCCCCGGCTCGGCCGGGAGTTGGGCTGCCCCGTGAAGGTCGTCAACTGGGGCTACTGGGGCAACGTCACCGACGAGGTGCTGCGCGGTGTGACCGGCATGGGACTCGCGCCGATCGAGGCCGCGTCCGCCATGGAGGCCCTGGAAGGGCTGCTGTCCGGTCCCCTCGACGAGATCGGCTTCATGCGGCTCGGCCGTCCGCTGCCCGTGGAGGGCGTGATCGCCGGGGAGACCCTCAACGCGCTTTCGCACGGCCGGACTTCGACCGCCGTCGCGGCCCCCGAGGCGCTGCCCGCCGGGCTGGCGGAACACCACGCGGGCCCCGTGCCCGGCGAGATCGACGCCCTGCTGTGCCGGGTCGTGGCGGCCGGACTGCGGCGTGCGGGCCTGCACCGCCCGGCCGACGGCTTCGGCCCCGGCACGGACGCGGCGGCGAACGTGGACGAGCGCTTCGGCGGCTGGCTCGCCGCCACGCTGCGGACCCTCCGGGAGCACGCGCTCATCGACCCGAGCGGCGACTGGAGCGCCCACGCCCCCACCGCGCGGGACGCCGGCGACTGTCTCGCCGAGTGGCAGCGGAACGCGGAGCGCTGGGCGGCCGGTCACTCCGATCTCCGGGCGCCCACAGCCCTGTTGAGCCGTACGCTGCCCGCCCTCGCGGACATCCTGCACGGACGCGTTCCCGCGACCGACGTGCTCTTCCCCGACGGATCGTTCTCACTTGTGGAGGGCGTCTACCGGGACAACGCGGTGGCCTCGCACTTCAACGCCGTCCTGGCAGGACAGGTCGCGGCCTTCCTGCACGCCCGCCGGCAGGCAGACCCGGGGGCCCGGCTCCGCGTACTGGAGATCGGCGCCGGCACCGGCGGAACGACGGTCCCCGTGCTCGAACGGCTGGAGCGCGCCGGTCTGGACGTCGCCGAGTACTGCTTCACCGATCTGTCGGTCGCCTTCCTTCAGCAGGCCGAGGACACCCTCGGCGCGACCCGCGACCACCTCGCGTGCCGGGTCCTCGACGTGTCCCGGCCGCCGCACGCGCAGGGCTTCGAGCCCGGTGCGTACGACGTGGTGATCGCGGCGAACGTCCTGCACGCGACGGGCGACGTACGCACCGCCCTGCGGCACGCCAAGTCGCTGCTGCGCGGCGGGGGAATGCTGGCGCTGAACGAGATCAGCGGCTTCTACCTCGTCAACCACCTCACCTTCGGTCTGCTGGACGGCTGGTGGCTCTACGGCGACGCGGAGCTGCGGGTGCCGGGCAGTCCGGCGCTGGCCCCGGAGAGCTGGCGCCGGGTGCTGGTGCAGGAGGGCTTCACCGGCGTCGACGACCCGGCGCGGGACGCCTCCGCGCTGGGCCAGCAGATCGTGATCGCCCACAGCGACGGACTGGTACGCGGGCCCGCGGCGGACGCGGACGCGGCGGCATCGGGCGAACCGCGGCAGGGCGCGGCGGAGTCCGGCGTCGTACGGGAGACGGCCGTCGTGCCCGGAACAGCGGACGCGACCGGGGAGTCGGACCCGGCGGCGCCCGGCGGCGCGGGCCTGTCCCGGGTGGCGGACGTGGTCGAGGCGGAGCTGGCGGACGCGCTGCGGCTGCCGGTGGAGCGGATCGACAGGAGCGGGGCCTTCGCCGACGTCGGGCTCGACTCGATCGTCGGCGCACGGTTCGTGCAGCGCCTCAACCAGGAGCTGGGGCTGGACCTGCTGACGACCGTGATCTTCGATCACCGCAGCGTGGACGAGCTGGCGGACCACATCGTGCGGGACCACCGGCCCACGCTTCCGGCGGCACCCGTGCCGTCCGCAGCGGCGCAGGACGGGCGGCGGGACGGGCGGAATCCCGCCCGCGCGCCGGGAGTTGAGCCCGTGGCCGGGGAGGCACCTGAGCCCGTGACCGGACCCGCCCCCGCCACGGAGCCCGTACCCGCAGCGGCGCCCCGACGGGCCGCCGCCCCGGAGGACACCGCGCTCGCACCGCAGGACATGGCCGCCCTCGCCGGCCGCCGCGACGGCGGCGGCACCCGCGAACCCGTCGCCATCGTGGGCGTCAGCGGCCGCTTCGCCGGCTCGGACGACCTCGACGCTCTGTGGCGGCACCTGGCGGCGGGCGACGACCTCGTAGGACCGATCGACAGGTGGGACCTCTCGGCGTACGGCGAGGACGAACTGACCTGCCGCGACGGCAGTTTCCTCGACGGCATCGACCAATTCGACGCGCGGTTCTTCAAGTTGTCGGGCCGCGAGGCGGCCTACACCGACCCCCAGCAGCGGCTCTTCCTCGAACAGGCGTGGGCGGCCCTGGAGGACGCCGGTCACGCCGGAGCGTCGACCGACGGCATGCGGTGCGGCGTCTACGTCGGCTGCACCGGCGGCGACTACTCCGACCACTTCGAGGACGCGCCGCCCGCGCAGGCGGTGTGGGGCAACGCGCCCTCGATCGTCCCCGCGCGCATCGCCTACCACCTGAACCTCCAGGGCCCGGCCATCGCCGTCGACACGGCCTGCTCCAGCTCGCTGGTCGCCGTGCATCTGGCGTGCCAGGGCCTGTGGAGCGGCGAGACCGAGATGGCCGTCGCGGGCGGCGTGAGCGTGCAGACCACACCGGCGACATATCTCTCGGCGAGCCGCGCCGGGATGCTCTCGCCCACCGGGCGCTGCCACACCTTCGACGCGGCGGCCGACGGGTTCGTGCCGGGCGAGGGCGTGGGCGTCGTGGTGCTGCGGCGGCTGTCGGACGCGCTGCGCGACGGCGACCACGTGCACGCCGTCATCCGCGGCTCGGGCGTCAACCAGGACGGTGCCACCAACGGCATCACCGCGCCCAGCGCCCTGTCGCAGGAGCGGCTGATCCGGCGGGTCTACGACGACTTCGGGATCGAGCCGGCCGAGATCGGCATGGTCGAGGCGCACGGCACCGGCACCCAGCTCGGCGACCCGATCGAGTGCCATGCGCTGCAACGCGTCTTCGAGGGCAGCGACGTCCCGGGCGGCTGCGCCCTGGGATCGATCAAGACGAACCTCGGGCACACGACGTCCGCCGCGGGTGTGGCCGGCCTGCACAAGATCGTCCTCTCGCTGCGCCACCGCCAGATCCCGCCGTCCCTGCACTACCACGACCGCAACCCCGCGATCCGGCTGGAAGGCGGACCTCTGTACGTGAACACCTCACTGCGCCCCTGGGAGCCCAACGCCGAGGGGCGGCGGGCGGCTGCTCTCAGCTCGTTCGGCTTCAGCGGCACCAACAGCCACGTCGTCGTGGAAGAGGCACCCGCACGCGACGAACGCCCCGGACTCGTGGCGGAGTCCGCCGCCAGGCCGTGGCTCTTCCCGCTCTCCGCGCCCCAGCCCGCGCCGCTGCGCGAGCGCGTGCGCGACCTGGCGGAGCATCTGCGGGCCGCGCCCGACGCGGTTCTCGCCGACGTCAGCCACACCCTCGCCAACGGGCGGGCCCACTTCGCACACCGCGCGGCCTTCGTGGCCCGCACCCGCGAGGAGCTGATCGCACAGCTCGACGAGTGGCTGGCGGGCGGCGACGCGCACACCGGCGTGGTGCGGGGGACCCGGACCGGCACGGACACGGGCACGCCGGGCGAGAGCCAGAGTCCCGGTCCGGAGGAGTCCGCCCGCAGCCGCTATCTCGACGGTGAATCCGTCGACTTCGGGCCGCTGTTCGCGGGCGTAGAGGTCCGCCGTACGCCGCTGCCCACGTACCCGTTCCAGCGCAGGAGCCACTGGGTGCGCGGCACTCCGCAGCACGGCGGCACGCATGCGGCCGAGGGCACCGTCCGTACGCCCGACAACTCGGTACGTACGGACGGCACCCCGGCACGTACGCCTGACGACTCCGTACGTACGCCCGAGGACGCCGTCGCAGTGGTGGGCCTCTCCGCCCGGTTCGCGCAGTCGCCGGACGCCGAGGCGCTGTGGGCGCATCTCGCGGCAGGCGACGACCTCGTCGGCGAGGTGAGGCGCTGGGACCTGTCGGAGATCACCGGCGGCCGGGCCGAACACGGCAGCTTCGTCGAGGACATCGCCCGGTTCGACGCCCTCTACTTCGGGGTCTCGGGCAACGAGGCGACGTACGCAGATCCCCAGCAGCGCATTTATCTGGAGGAGTGCTGGCACGCCCTGGAGGACGCCGGCTACGCGGGCGAGCGCCTGGACGGGCGCGGTTGCGGCGTCTACGTCGGCGCCTACCCCGGCGACTACCACGAACTGATCGGCGCCGACCGGCCGCCGCAGACCATGTGGGGCAACATGGCCTCGGTCATCGCCTCCCGCATCTCCTACTTCCTGGATCTGGACGGCCCGGCGATGTCCGTCGACTCGGCGTGCTCCAGCTCGCTGGTCGCCATCCACACCGCCTGCCAGGACCTGCGGCTGGGCACGACGTCCATGGCGCTGGCCGGAGGGGTGTTCATCCAGGCGACGCCGCGGCTCTACCAGTACTCGGGCCGGGCCCGGATGCTCTCGGCCACCGGGCGCTGCCATGCCTTCGACGCGGCGGCCGACGGCTTCGTGCCCGGCGAGGGCGCCGGGGTCGTCGTGCTGAAGCGGCTGGCGGACGCGCTGCGCGACGGCGACCGCGTCTACGGCGTGATCCGTGGCTCGGGCGTCAACCAGGACGGCACCACCAACGGCATCACGGCGCCCAGCGGCGAGGCCCAGGAGAGCCTGATCCGCGACGTCTACGAACGCGCGGGCGTCGATCCGTCCGGCATCCAGCTCATCGAGGCGCACGGCACGGGCACGCCGCTGGGCGACCCCATCGAATTCGAGGCGCTGCGCGGCGTCTTCGCGGGGGCGCCGAAGGGCGGGTGCGCGCTGGGCACGATCAAGACCAATGTGGGGCACACCCAGTTCACCGCGGGGGTGGCCGGAGCGCTCAAGGTGCTGCTGGCCCTCGACCGCGAACAGCTGCCGCCCTCGCTGCACTTCACGCGTCCCAACCCGGCCATCGACCTGGCGGACAGCCCGTTCTACGTCAACACCGGACTGCTGCCGTGGCCCGAACCGGCCGACGGGCCGCGCCGTGCGGGCGTCAGCTCCTTCGGCGCAGCCGGCACCAACGCGCACGTACTCATCGAACAGGCCCCTCCCGCCGCCGAGTCGGGGCACGCGGAGCGCGAGCGGTGGCTGCTGGTGCTCTCCGGCCAGGACGGCACCGCGCTGCGCGCACAGGCCCAGCGGATGCTGGACCACGCCGAGCGGCACACGGACCTCGACCTCGGGGACGTGGCCTGGACGCTGGCCACGGGACGGCGGCACAGCGAACACCGCCTGGCCTGCGTCGCCGCAGACCGCGAGGAGTGGACGACGGCCCTGCGCGACTGGCTGCGCGACGGTACCGCCGAGGGCGTGTGGTCGGGCGAGACGACCGGCCCGCCGCACGACGGGAACACGGACGCGGGCGCAGGTGAGCGTGGGGGTGAACTCGCCCGCGCCGAGCGGCTGATGGCGGACCGTGACCGGCCCGAAAGCCTCGCCGCGCTCGCGGAGTCGTACGTACGGGGCGCGGTCGCACGCTTCGCACCGCTGTACGCCGACGGCGGCTTCCGCGTCGTGTCGCTGCCCGGTTACCCGTTCGGCGGCGAGCGCTACTGGACCGGGCCGCTGCCGGGAGACACGGAGCCCGACGCGGCTCCTGGTTCCTCCGCCCGATTCGGGCCCGGAGTCGCGCTGACCGGGAAGGAGTTCTTCCTCGACCACCACCGGGTCGGCGGAGTTCCCGTACTGCCCGGTGTCGCCTACCTGGAACTGGCGCACGCGGCGGCCATCGCACAGGGCCTGACGTCCGAAGGGGTGCTGCTGCGCAACGTCGTATGGGCGCGTGCGGCGCGTGTGACCGAACCGCTCTCCGTCGAGACGGTGCTCGAACCGCGGGCGGACGACGGCGCGTTGGCGGACGACGGCGCGTTCGGCTTCGAGATCGCTTCGACGGACGGCGGCGGACGGCGCCTGGTGCACGGCAGGGGCCAGATCGAGCGCCGCCCGGACGGCGCGGTCGCGCCGCTCGACCTCGACGGACTGCTGGCCCGGTGCGATCAGCGCACCCTCGGCCACGAGGAGTGCTACGAACTGCTCGGCGGCACCGGCATGTCGTACGGCCGCTCCATGCGCGGCCTGGAGCGGCTGCATATCGGGCGCCGGCTGGCCGTCGGGCGGCTGCGCGTGCCCGCGGAGGCACGGGACGGGCGGGCCTGGACGCTCCATCCGTCCCTGCTGGACGCGGCGTTGCAGGCGACCGTGGGACTGGCGCTGGGCGGTGAGTCCGACGGGCTGACGGCCGCGCTGCCGTTCGCGGTGGAGCAGGTGCACGTGCTCGCCGCGAGCCCCGAGAGCGGGTGGGCGGTGGCCCGTCCCGCCGACGGCGACGCCGACGGCCCGGTGCGGCGCATGGACGTGGAGATCTGCGACGACGACGGCGTGGTGTGCGTGCGGCTGCTCGGGTTCAGCACCCGTGAACTTCCGGGCGCGGCCACGGAGTTGCCGGACTCCCACGGCCGGGCCCCGGCACCGGCGTCCGCCGCCGCGGCGACCACGGCTCCCACTCCCGCGGCCCCCGCCGACGGCACGCTGGTCTTCGCCCGTCCGGCCTGGCACACGGCCGGGCCCCCACGCCCCTCGGCCCAGCCGGTCCGCAGGGAGATCCTGCTGGGCGGTGGCCCGTCGGGCGCCGACGCGGACGAGGTCTCACGGCGTACGGGAGTCCCGTGCGCGGAGCTGCCGGGCGGAGCCGACCTCGCCGAGCGGTACACCCGGCAGGCCGAGGCGCTGCTCGTCAAGGTGCAGCAACTGCTGCCCGCCGTCCGCGAGGAGCGCGTACTGCTTCAGATCGCCGTTCCCGCGCACGGCGAGGGACGGCTCTTCGCCGGGCTCGCGGGCCTGCTGCGTACGGCGTGCGCGGAGCACCCCGGGCTGGCGGCGCAGCTCGTCGAGACTGACGCGGCCGACGCCGCGACGCTCTGCGCACACCTCGACGAGGAGGCCGCGAACCACGACGAGACGGCCGTGCGCCGCATCGGCGGCGAGCGCCTGGTGCGGCGCTGGCACGACTTCCGCCCGAACACGAGCCCGGACGGAGGCGGCGACGGCGAACCGTGGAAGCCGGGCGGCGTCTACCTCGTCACCGGCGGAGCGGGCGGCCTCGGAGCGCTCTTCGCGCGCCGGATCGCACACACCGCGCCCGGCGCCGCGCTCGTGCTGTGCGGGCGCTCACCGCTGGGCCCGGCACAGCGCGAACTCCTCGCGGAGCTGCGTGACTTGGGTGCGTCGGCGGCGTCGTACCACAGCCTGGACGTCGCACGGCGCGACGACGTCACGCGGCTGGTGGAGGGCGTGCTGGCGGAGCACGGACGGCTCGACGGCGTCGTACACAGCGCCGGAGTGCTGCGGGACGGCTTCGTCGCACGGAAGAGCACCGAGCAACTGCGCGATGTCCTCGCGCCGAAGGTCGCGGGGCTGGTGCACCTCGACGAGGCCACCGCCGCCGTGGAGTTGGACTTCTTCCTCGCCTTCTCCTCGATGTCCGTACTCGGCAACCCGGGGCAGGCCGACTACGCCGCGGCCAACGCCTTCCTGGACGCCTACGCCGGGCACCGCCGCGAACTGGCGGCGCGCGGCGAGCGCCACGGCCGTTCGCTGTCGGTCGGCTGGCCCCTGTGGGCCGACGGCGGGATGCGCGTGGACGCCGCCACGGAACGCCGTATCCACGCCGCCTCCGGAATGCTCCCGCTCCGCGCCCGCGAGGGGTTCGAGGCCCTGGCACAGCTCTGCGCGAGCGATCTGCCGCATGCGCTGACCGCCTTCGGCGACCGTCCGCGGATCGAATCGGCGCTGTTCACCGCGCCGGAGGCGGAGGCCACCGCGGGGCCCGAGGCCGCCCCTGAGCCCGGGGCCGCCGCTGAACCCGAGGCGGACGTGCCCGCCGCCGACCACGAACGGAGCCGAGGCATGACACACGCGGAGCTCGTCGGCGAACTCGCCGCGCACCTCTCGGGGTTGCTGGACGTACCGGCGGAGGAGATCGAGGGCGGGGTGGAGCTGAGCGAGTACGGCTTCGACTCGATCTCCCTGACGGAGTTCGTCGCGCTGCTGAACGCCGAGTACGGGCTGTCGCTCGTCCCGACGCTGCTCTTCGAGCACTCGACGCTCGACGGCGTCGCGGGACATCTGCTGGAGGAGTACGCGGACCAGTTCGCGGGCGCCGGGGCCCCGACTCCGGCCCCGGCGGCCCCGGCCCCAACTCCGGCTCCGGCTCCGGCGCCTGAGCCGGTGACCGTGCCCGCCCTCGCATCGCCCCCCGCGGCGAACGCCGAAGCGGACGCGGACGGCGACGTGCTGCGCCGCGCGCTCGTCAAGCGGCTGCGGGAGATGACGTCGGCGGTGCTCAAGGTCCCGGCGGAGAAGATCAGCGGCACGGCGGAGATGAGCAAGTACGGCGTGGACTCGCTGTCGTTGGCAGAGCTGGCGGCCGCCGTCAACGCCGAGTTCTCGCTGATGCTGGACCCGACATTCTTCTTCGAGCACCCGACGCTGGAATCCGTCGCGGGCTACCTCCTCGACCGGCACGCGGACCGTCTGACCGGCCTGGCCGTTCGGCCCCGCCCCGAGCCGGTCCAGACCCGACCCGCACTCCCCGCCCCAGAGCCGAGCCCCGCCGGGCAGCCGGAGGGCGGCTCCCCGGAGGAACCCGTGGCCGTCATCGGCATCAGCGCCCGGTTCCCCATGGCGGACGACATCGACGAGTTCTGGGAGAACCTGCGTGAGGGGCGGGACTGCATCCGGGAGGTGCCGCCGGACCGCTGGGACTGGCGCGAGTACTACGGCGACCCCGTGAAGGAGCCCAACACCACCAATGTGACGTCCGGCGGATTCATGGACGGGGTCGGCGACTTCGACCCGCTGTTCTTCGATATCTCGCCCAAGGAAGCGGAGTTGATGGACCCGCAGCAGCGGCTGCTGATGCTCCACACCTGGAAGGCGCTGGAGGACGCGGGCTATGCGCCCGACAGCCTCGCGGGCACGGCCACCGCTCTCTTCGTCGGCACGACGAACACCGGCTACGGCAGCATGGTCAGCCGCTACTCACCGGTGATCGAGGGGTACGACGCAACGGGAGCCGCGCCGTGCATGGGCCCGAACCGGATGAGCCACTTCCTCGATCTGCACGGCCCGAGCGAGCCGGTCGACACCGCCTGTTCGAGTTCTCTGGTCGCAATTCACCGCGCCCTTCAGGCGATTCGCGAAGGCCAGTCCGAAATGGCGATCGCCGGCGGCGTCAACACGATGGTCAGCATCGACGGTCACATCAGCATTTCCCGGGCTGGGATGTTGAGTGTGGATGGTCGGTGTAAGACGTTTTCGGTGGGGGCGGATGGTTATGGGCGTGGTGAGGGGGTGGGGATTTTGGTGTTGAAGGGTTTGTCGGCGGCGGTGCGTGATGGTGATCATGTGTATGGGGTGGTGCGTTCGTCGGCGGTGAATCATGGGGGTCGTGCGAATTCTTTGACGGCGCCGAATCCTCGTGCTCAGGCGGATTTGGTGGTGCGTGCGTGGGAGCGTGCGGGTGTTGATCCGCGGTCGGTGGGTTATGTGGAGGCGCATGGTACGGGGACGGGGTTGGGTGATCCGGTTGAGGTGAACGGGTTGCGGGCGGCGTTTTCGCGGTTGTATGCGGATTGGGGGGTTGAGGAGTCGGAGGGTCCGGGGGCTCATATCGGTCTGGGTTCGGTGAAGACGAATATCGGGCATTTGGAGTTGGCGTCCGGTGTTGCGGGTGTGGTGAAGGTGTTGTTGCAGATGCGGCACCGGATGTTGGTGGGGAGTCTGCATTGTGACTCGGTGAATCCGTATGTGCGGTTGGAGGGTTCTCCGTTCCGGCTTGTGCGGGAGTGTGAGCCGTGGGTGGCGGTGCGGGATTCGCAGGGGCGGGAGTTGCCGCGTCGGGCGGGGGTGAGTTCCTTCGGTTTCGGTGGTGCGAATGCGCATGTGGTGCTGGAGGAGTACCGTCCTCCGGCCGAATCCCGGCCTGCCGGCCGTCCCGGGCCGGCGCCGTCCGCCGACACCCGCCCCCTCGCCGTACTCCTCTCCGCCCACCGTCCCGACGTACTGCGTGACATGGCCGCCCGCTGGGTCGAGGTCCTGCGCCGCGGCGACCACCGCGAGGACGACCTCCCCGCCCTGTCGTACACCTCGCAGACAGGCCGTACGGCCATGGCGGAGCGGCTGGCGGTGGTCGCCGGGACCCTCGGCGAGCTGCGGACGGCGCTGGAGGCGTGGCTCGCGGGCGAGCAGGGCGAGGCGTCACCGGCCGTCTTCACCGGCCGCGTCCCGCGCGACGGCGAGGTCCCGGCGGCACCGGCCGTCCTCACCGACCGCTTCGCGCCCACGGGACGTGCGGACGCAGAGCACTGGGCCCCGGTGCTCCGGGCCTGGACGGCGGGCGCGGAGTGCGACTGGAACCTGCTGTGGGGGGAGAACCGCCCGCACCGGATCTCCCTGCCGACGTACCCCTTCCAACTCCGCCGCTACTGGCTCGACATGACGAGCCCCGCGCACGGCCCGCACGTCTCGCGCGGACTGCATCCACTCGTCCACACGAACACCTCCGACCTCCGCGAGCAGCGCTACACCTCGCGCTTCACCGGCCGTGAGTTCTACCTCGCCGACCACCGGGTGCAGGGCGAGCCCGTGCTGCCGGGAGCGGCGACGCTGGAGATGGCGCGGGCCGCGGCCGCACTGGCGGCCGGAGGCGAGGAGGCGGGCGACTGGGCGCTGAGCCGGGTCGTCTGGTCCCGCCCCCTGCGGGGCGTACGGGCCGTGGACGCGCACACGGCCGTGTCCGTGGGGGCGGACGGCGAACCGGCCTTCGAGATCTACACGGAGGGCCCGGACGGCGAACGCGTCGTGCACGCCACCGGGCGGCTGCGGCGCCACGCGGCCGGGGAGCGGGCCCAACGCCTCGATATGGCCGCGCAGTTGGCGGAGTGCGACGGGGCGGTGCTGGACGCCGAGGCGTGCTACGCCCGGTTCGCCGGCGCGGGCCTGGAGTACGGGTCCACGCTGCGAGCCGTCGAGACCCTGAACTGCGGTTCCCGGCAGGCCGTCGCCCGCCTGCGGCTCTCCCCGGCCGCGGTTGCGAGAACCGGGTTCGTGCTGCACCCGGGCCTGCTCGACGCGGCGCTCCAGTCGACCGCCGGGCTCTTCGCCGCACCCGGCGGCACGTCCGCCACGGCGCTGCCGTTCGCTCTCGACGGGCTGGAAGTCCTCGGTGCGACACCGGAGTCGGGATGGGCCGTGGCCCGCTTCGCGGCCGGCGACCGCCCCGGCGGGGTGCGCCGGCTCGACGTCGACGTCTGCGACGACGAGGGCGAAGTCCGCGTGCGGATCAGGGGGTTCCAGGTGCGTACGTACGGCGACGGCGGGCCGGGCGAAGGAACGCCGGGGGAGCGGGCGGCCGGGACACCCGACGCGGACGCCCGGTTGCTGCAACTCATCCAGGCCATCGGCGAGGGCGCCCTGAGCGCTGACGATTTCCAGCGGAGCCTCATATGACCAGTCGCATCACGTCACTTACCGAACTTCACGAGCTGCACGAACTCATCCGTACGGGACGGGTCGGCCAGGAGGAGGCCCTGCGGCTGGTCCGGGACTGGCAGCAGCGGCAGGGGCAGTCCCCGCCCGGCGGGCAGTGGACGGAACAACTGCCGGGCCAGGGGCCGGTCCCCGAGGAGCCGGAGCAGCGGGAGCGGGCCCGTGACGAGGAGGCCCGTGACGAGGCGCTCCGCGAGCGCGTGTGCGACGTGGTGACGCGCGCCGTCAGCGAGCTGCTGAAGGTGAGCCCCGCGGACCTGGACGTCGACGTCGAACTCAACGAGTACGGGCTGGACTCGATCGTCATGAGCCAGCTCGTCAATCTCGTGAACGACGAACTGGGGCTGGAGCTCGCGCCCACCGTCCTCTTCGAGCACCCCGACCTTCGGGCGTTCAGCGCCCATCTCGCCCGGGAGCACCGGTCCTCGCTCGCCGCCCGCCTGCTCGGCGCGGACGCGGGGACCGCCGCCGCTTCCGCAGAACCTCCGGCCCGGCCCTTGGACGTCGCTGATCCGGCGGCGGCGCCGTCCGGGGCCGGGCCGGAGCCCGCGCAACTCGCCCCGCACGCGGGCCGTTTCCTTACCGCTCCGGCCGCTCCGGCCGCTCCGGCCGCGGCCGGGGGAGTGGGAGACGCGAGCCCGGCGTACGACACCGGGAGCCCCGAGGTCTCCCGGGCTCCCGAGGTTCCCGGAGACCTCCCGGAAGACGCCGTCGCCGTGATCGGCATGAGCGGCCGCTTCCCGGGCGCCGAGGACATCGACGAGTTCTGGGAGAACCTGCGTGAGGGGCGGGACTGCATCCGGGAGGTGCCGCCGGACCGCTGGGACTGGCGCGAGTACGACGGCGACCCGGTTCAGGACCCGGGCCGCACGAACGTCAGACACGGCGGATTCATCGACGGCGTCGCCGACTTCGACCCGCTCTTCTTCGGCATCGCGCCGAAGGAGGCCGTCCATATGGACCCGCAGCAGCGGCTGTTGATGCTCTACGTCTGGAAGGCCCTTGAGGACGCGGGTCATTCGGCGGACAGCCTCGCCGGAACCGATCTCGCGCTCTTCGTCGGGACGAACGACACCGGCTACAGCGCCCTTTCGGAACGGTGCGGACGGTCCGACACCGTCTCGCCCACAGGGGGCGTCCCCTCGCTCGGCCCGAACCGGATGAGCTTCTTCCTCGACGTGCACGGCCCGAGCGAGCCCGTCGAGACGGCCTGTTCGAGTTCTCTCGTGGCAATTCACCGGGGGGTCACGGCGATCGCCCGCGCGGAATGCGAAACCGCCGTGGTCGGCGGAGTGAACACCATCGTCGTTCCCGACGGTCACATCAGCTTCTCCCGGGCTGGGATGTTGAGTGTGGATGGTCGGTGTAAGACGTTTTCGGTGGGGGCGGATGGTTATGGGCGTGGTGAGGGGGTGGGGATTTTGGTGTTGAAGGGTTTGTCGGCGGCGGTGCGTGATGGTGATCATGTGTATGGGGTGGTGCGTTCGTCGGCGGTGAATCATGGGGGTCGTGCGAATTCTTTGACGGCGCCGAATCCTCGTGCTCAGGCGGATTTGGTGGTGCGTGCGTGGGAGCGTGCGGGTGTTGATCCGCGGTCGGTGGGTTATGTGGAGGCGCATGGTACGGGGACGGGGTTGGGTGATCCGGTTGAGGTGAACGGGTTGCGGGCGGCGTTTTCGCGGTTGTATGCGGATTGGGGGGTTGAGGAGTCGGAGGGTCCGGGGGCTCATATCGGTCTGGGTTCGGTGAAGACGAATATCGGGCATTTGGAGTTGGCGTCCGGTGTTGCGGGTGTGGTGAAGGTGTTGTTGCAGATGCGGCACCGGATGTTGGTGGGGAGTCTGCATTGTGAGTCGGTGAATCCGTATGTGCGGTTGGAGGGTTCTCCGTTCCGGCTTGTGCGGGAGTGTGAGCCGTGGGTGGCGGTGCGGGATTCGCAGGGGCGGGAGTTGCCGCGTCGGGCGGGGGTGAGTTCCTTCGGTTTCGGTGGTGCGAATGCGCATGTGGTGCTGGAGGAGTACCGTCCTCCGGCCGAATCCCGGCCTGCCGGCCGTCCGGGGCCGGCGCCGTCCGCCGACACCCGCCCCCTCGCCGTACTCCTCTCCGCACGCGAACCCGAGACGCTGCGCGCACGCGCGCGGCAACTCCTCGACTGGCTCGACAAGGAGGGCGCCTCCGAGGCCGAACTGCCGCGCATCTCCTACACGCTTCAGGTCGGCCGCGTCGCCATGGAGGAGCGCCTGGCCTGCGTCACGGAGTCGGTGTCCGAACTGCGCGCCCAGCTGCGGGGGTTCCTCGACGGCGGTTCGCCGCAGGGCGTACGCACCGGCCGTGCCGAACGGCGGAGCATCTGGAACGACCTCGTGGACGACGAGGACATCACGGCCGCCATCGGGAACTGGATGGCCAAGGGCAAGCTCGACCGGCTGCTGAAACTCTGGGTCGCCGGCGCAGAGTTCGACTGGCGGCGGCTGTGGGGCGAGCATCCGCCGCAGCGCATTCCGCTGCCCGCCTACCCCTTCCGGCTCCAGCGCTACTGGATCGCCGACGGCGCACGGCCGGGGGCGCCGGCGCCTCGACCAGGGCCGCTTCCCATGGCCGTGGCCGGGGCCGAGACCGCGCCGACCGCTGCTCCGGAAACGGCCGACACTGCGTACAGCCGGCTCCTGAGCGGGGACGAGTACTTCCTGCGCGACCACCGCGTCCAGGGCGTGCCCACACTGCCCGGCACCGCCTGTCTTGAACTGGTCCACGAGGCGTTCGCACGTGCGGGGACCGCCGGGCTCGCCGGGCCCGCCGCGCGGCTCCGGCTGCGGGACGTCATGTGGCTGCGGCAGCTCCAGGTGACGTCGCCGCGCACCGTCGGCGTGACCGTGGACCCCGCGGACGGCGCGTATGAAGTCCACGCGGGCGAGGGCGTGGAGCGCGAGATCTACGCACGAGGCACTGTCGCGGCCGGCACCGATGCCCCGACCCGCGACCGGCCCGGTGACAGCGTCGGCACCGACGGCCCGACGGGGCCGCCCGTACCTCCTCATGACATCCCCGCCCTGCTCGCGAGCCGCCCGCACCGGCTCGAGGGCGACCAGTGCTACGACCGTTTCGAGGCGATGGGCCTCGGCTACGGCCCGGCGCTGCGTGCCATGGAGACGCTGCACTACGGCGCGGACGCGGCCCTGGCCCGTCTGGTGCTGCCGGAGGCGGCGGCAGAGGGCCAGAGGCTCAACCCGGCGATGCTGGACGCGGCGCTCCAGACCGCCCTCGGCGTACTGCTCGGCGAACAGTCCGAGGCGGCCGGCGCGGAGGCTGGGCCGGGCACACCGGACACGGACGGCACGCCCGCCGCGAGCGGAGTCGCCGCGCTGCCGTTCGCCGTTCGCGAGGTGCAGATCCTCGCCCCCACCCCGGCCGAGGGCTGGGCCGTGGCACGCCCCTCGGAGGGCGATCGGCCCGGTGGCACCGTGCGCACCCTCGACATCGATCTGTGCGGCACGTCCGGCGAAGTCTGCGTGCGCTTCCGGGGGTTCAGCACCCGTACCGTCCCCGACGGCGGACTGCGGCAGCCGCCCGCGGCACCGCCCGTGCTGATGATCGAGCCCGCATGGAGCGAGGCCGAGGCGGTGGCCGTGGCGGCCACTCCGGCCGGGCGCCGCGTCGTACTGTGCGAGCTGCCCGGCGCCGACGTGGCCGCCCTGACCGAAGCGCTGACCGCCTCCCCGGGTGATTCTCTGAACGAATCCCCCGGCGAATCGCCGGGCAGTGCCTGCGAGTTGTGGCAGGCGGAGGGCGACATCGCCGCCCGCTACACCGAATACGCCTGCCGCCTGCTGGAGTTGATCCAGGAGGAGGCCGGCGACCCGGCCGGCGGCACGCGTCTCGTCCAGCTGGTGACGCCGTCCGGGGCACCGTGGCTCGGCGGCCTGAGCGGCATGCTGCGCACCGCGCGTCAGGAACACCCCGGCCTGCTCATCCAGTGGATAGAGGTCGACGGCGGGGGCACCAGCGGGGCCGAAGACGAGGGCCACGCCGAGTCCGACGGGGAGGGCCGCACCGCGGCCTCCGTGGACATGGCCCAACTGGCCGCCCTGCTGCGCGGAGACGGCGCCGACCCGGCCGAGATCGGCGTACGTCACGGCGGCGGACGCCGGAGGGTCTCGCGCTGGCGTGAGACGCCCCCGCCCGCGCCCCGCGTCCCCTGGCGCGACGCAGGGGTGTACCTCTTCACCGGCGGCTCCGGCGGACTCGCCGCGCTGTTCGCCAAGGACGTCGCCCGGCGCGTCCAGCGGCCCACGCTGATTCTCTGCGGCCGCAGCGAGGAAGGCCCACGGCAGCGTGAACTCCTCGCGGAGTTGGGCGCCTTGGGAGCCGCGGCGGAGTACCGCGTCCTCGACGTCTCCGACGCCGGGGCGGTGGCTGCCGCCGTCGACGGCGTGGTCGCCGAACACGGCGCGCTGCACGGCGTCGTACACGCGGCAGGGGTGCTGCGCGACGGCTTCATCGCACGCAAGAGCGCGGACGAGCTGCGGAAGGTGTTCGCCGCGAAGGTCGCCGGGCTGCGCAACCTCGACGAGGCCGCCGCCCGCGTGGAGTTGGACTTCCTGATCGCCTTCTCCTCGATGGCCGCCTTCGGCAACGTCGGCCAGGCCGACTACGCCGCCGCCAACGCCTTCATGGACGGCTACGCCCACCACCGCGAAGCGCTGCGGGCACGGGGCGAACGCCATGGCCGCACCCTCTCGGTCGGCTGGCCGCTGTGGGAGGAGGGCGGTATGCGCGGCGGCGCGCGGACCGAGGCCCTGCTCCGGGACGTGGGCATGCGCCCCATGCGGGAGGAGGCCGGGCTCGACGCGCTGTACCGGGCTTGGGCCTGCGGGCTCCCGTCCGTCCTGGTGCTGGAGGGCGACCACGAGCGGATGCGTGCCCGGTTGCTGCCGGAGACGCCCAAGCTGCCCAAGCGGCCCGAGTGGTTCGAGCAGTCCAAGTCACCTGGGGCGGCGGCGAGTTCACGAGACGAGCAGCGGTACGCGGCGGACGCCGCGTCCGTACCGGAGGCGTCCGGTGCCGGCGTCACCGCGCGCGTCACCGCCCTCATGGCGGACCTGCTGGAGATCGACGCGGCGTCCCTGCGGCCCGATGTGCCGCTGCGCGAGTACGGGCTGGACTCGATCTTCCTCACCCAGTTCCTCGGCAAGGCACGCAAGGAGTTCGATCCCACGCTGACGCTCGACGTCATCGCGGGCTGCGAGACGCTCCAGGAGCTCATCGCGGAGATCGAACGCGCCGTGCGGCCTGGGCACGGGCACGCACCGGAGCCGGAGAAGGCCCAGAGGAAGGAGCCGAAGGAGGAGAGGCCGAAGGAGGAGAGGCCGGAGAAGGAGGAGGCGCGGCCCGTGGCCGGTCCCGGCCCGGAGCCGGCACCCGCCGTGCGCCCCGTGGCCAAGTCGCCTGAGGAATTCCCCGAGTTGATCCCCATGAACGCGGTGCGGGAGGGCCGCCCGGTCTTCTGGGTCCACCACGGCAACGGCGGCGTCGAGTCGTACGCGCCCGTCGCCGAACGCTGCGAACGGCCCTTCTACGGCATCCAGCCCAGGGGCTGGACGGGCTCCGAGGAGATCCTCACCGGCCAGGAGGCCATGGCCGCGTACTACGTGGACATCATCCGGGCCGTACAGCCGGAGGGCCCCTACGACATCGGCGGCTTCTCGCTCGGCGGCCTCTTCGCCTACGAGGTGGTCCGCCAACTACAGCTCCAGGGCGCGACGGTGGACTCCCTGGTGATGCTGGACACCCTGGACGCGTCGTCGACCAACCTCGCCAACTCCCTGATGACGGGCGGCAGCCGCGACGCCGACGTGGTCTCCAGGGTGAGCGCCTTCCGCGCGGTCAATCTGATGCTGGGCAACAACAGCCTCGACGCCCAGGGCGGCGGGTCCGCGGTCCTGCACCGGGACGAGGTCGACACCTCACTCGACCCCGAAGCCTTCCTCGACGCCCTCGTCGAGGCCGCCGTCGCCCGCGGCATCCACAAGACTCCGGGGCAACTGCGCTCGCGGGTACGGCAGTTGGCGCGCTACTTCGAAGCGGTGCACGGAGAGACGCACCAGGTGCACCCGCTGCCCAGGCGCGACGACGTGCGCTGTTACTACCTGCGCAACGCCGGAGGCCGGTTCTTCGGCCCCTTCGAGGAGTACATGGTGCTCTACCCCGACGCCGGCCTTCCGGCGGTGGACGGCACCGCGTACTGGCGCGAATGGGCGGACGGCATCGACGACTTCTTCGTCGTCGACGTCGACACGGAGACGCACGCACAGGTGATGACGGAGCCCGCCGCACTGAAGAAGGTGCTGCGCCTCTGCGACCGGCTGTACGCGGCCGAGCGGGGAGGCCGGTGATGGAGGCGGTCGTATTCCCCGGACAGGGGGCACAGGCGCGCGGGATGGGCCGTGAACTCTTCGACGCCTTCCCCGAGTTGACCGAGCGGGCCTCCGGCGTCCTCGGCTACTCCGTGCGCGAGCTGTGCGCGGAGGACCCGCGGCGGCTGCTGCGCAGCACCGAGTACACCCAGCCCGCGCTCTTCGTCGTCGGTACGCTCGCCCACCTCAAGTGGCAGGAGGAGACGGGGCGTTCGGCCGCGTACTTCGCCGGGCACAGCGTGGGGGAGTACTGCGCGCTGCACGCGGCCGGAGCCTTCGGCTTCGAGACCGGGCTGCGTCTGGTGCAGCGTCGCGGAGCCCTCATGTCGCAGGCGGAGGGCGGCGGCATGGCGGCCGTACTCGGCCTGGACACGTGGGAGTTGACGCAGCTGCTGGGGCAGAACGGCTTCGGCGGGCTCACCCTCGCCAACGACAACGCCCCCGCTCAGCAGGTGATCTCCGGAGCCGCGGACGACATCGGCGCCGTAGAGGCGTTCCTGAACCAGCGCGGTGTGCGCTGTGTGCGGCTCAACGTCTCGGGGGCCTTCCACTCGCCGCTGATGCGGCCCGCGCAGGAGGCGTTCGGGGAGTACGTGCGCGGCTTCTCGCTCGGCGACCCGGCGACACCCGTGATCTCCAACGTCACCGCACGTGCCTATCCGCGGGGCGGCACGGCGGATCTGCTCGTACGGCAGATCTCCAGCCCCGTGCGCTGGGCCGAGAGCGTGCGCCACCTGCTGGACCTGGGCGTGGGGGAGTTCACCGAACTCGGCGGCAGCGTGGTGGCGAAGCTGATCCGGCAGATCCGCGACGCGCACCGCCCGGCCCCGCCGCCCTCGCTGGCGCCGCCACCGGCGTCCTCCGTACGGCCGTCCGGTGCGCTCGCGCCTCCCGCCGCCCGTGCAACGTCCGCCACCGACACGGCAGTCGGGACAGAGACGCCGGCGACCGCGGCAGCGGCCCCGGCCTCCCGGCCCGCCCCCGAGGTCCCGGTCACCGGAGCCGGGACGCTCGGCAGTGCGGTCTTCCGCAGGCGGCTCGGGCTCCAGTACTCCTATGCGGCGGGCGGCATGTACCGGGGCATCGCCTCACCGGCCATGGTGGTACGCCTCGCACGCGGCGGCATGCTCGGCTTCCTCGGCACCGGCGGCCTGCCGCTCGCCGCGGTCGAGGAGAACATCGCCCAGGTGCGGCGCGAGCTGCGTGCCGGAGAGCCGTTCGGGGTCAACTTCCTCGCCGACCACGACGATCCGGCGGCAGAGCGCCGCTTCGCGGAGATGCTGCTGCGCAACGGCGTGGACGTCGTCGAGGCGGCGGCCTTCATCCAGATGACCCCGGCGCTCGTGCTCTACCGGGCCCGCGGCATGCGGCGCGCGCCGGACGGAACGCCGGAGTGCGGCCACCGCGTCCTCGCGAAGGTCTCCCGCCCCGAGGTCGCCCGTGCCTTCATGGCTCCACCACCGGAGAAGGCGGTCGCGGAACTCCTCCGCGAAGGCGCGATCACCGAGGAGCAGGCCGGTCTCGTACGGCAGGTCCCGATGAGCCACGACATCACCGTCGAGGCCGACTCGGGCGGCCACACCGACGGGGGCATCTCCACCGTCATGCTGCCCGCGATGCTCGGGCTGCGCCGCGAGGCCCAGCGCACGCACGGCTACCGGGAGCCGCTCTGCATGGGGCTCGCGGGCGGCCTCGGCACGCCGGAGGCGGTCGCCGCGGCCTTCATGCTGGGTGCCGACTACGTGCTGACGGGGTCCGTCAACCAGTGCACCGTCGAGTCGGGCACCAGCGACGCCGTCAAGGACATGCTCCAGCAGATCGACATCCAGGACACGGGCTACGCACCCGCAGGCGACATGTTCGAGATGGGCGCCAGGGTCCAGGTGCTGCGCAAGGGCGTGTTCTTCCCCACCCGTGCCGACAAGCTGTACTCGCTGTACCAGCACTACGACGGGCTCCACGAACTCCCCGCGAAGACAAGGGCGTTGCTGGAGAGGTCGTACTTCCACCGCACCCTCGACGAGGTCTGGACAGAGGTGTGCGACCACTACCGCGCGAAGGGCGAGCCCGACGTCACCGAGAAGGCGGAGCGGCAGCCGAAGTCGAAGATGGCGCTGGTCTTCCGCTGGTACTTCGCGTACTCCGCCCGGCTGGCCCTCACCGGCCAGACCGGCGACAGGGTCAACTTCCAGGTGCACACCGGGCCCGCGCTGGGCGCCTTCAACCAGTGGGTCAAGGGCACCGCGTGCGAGTCGTGGCGGGCCCGGCACGCCGACGCCATCGGCCTGATGCTCCTGGAGGGCGCCGCCGAACACGTCGCCGCCGCCTTCGAGTCGTGGGGCGAGACCTCCCGCTTCACCGCCGCACCGATCCGGACGGTCGCCGCCGGCACCTGAACGGAACCCCGGACCCGAGCCCGCAACACCGCACGAGCAGCAGTAGCCGCAACACCACCGGAAACGGCGCCGCACACGGCGCCATGAGGGGACACCATGAGCACGCAACTCACCGACGGCATCGACGAGATCGTGTCGGAGATCTTCCAGTCCGCGGCGGGGAAGAAGAACCCGTACCCGCTGTACGGGCGCCTCCACGAGCAGGGTCAGGTACACCGCTCCGCACAACTCGGCTGGGTGGCGACGGGCTACGAGGTCGCGAGCGCCGCACTGCGCGACCCCCGCGTCATCAAGGGCCCCGAGCAGATACAGCCCGGCCGCCCCGACCCCGCGGAGCACTCCGCGGAGGCCCTTCTCCAGGGCACCATGCACCGGCTCGACCCGCCGGACCACACCCGGCTGCGCCGCCTCGTCAACGGCGCCTTTACGCCCCGCAGCGTCGCCGCGCTGGAGCCGGCCATCCAGGAGCTGATCGACGACCTGATCAAGCCGGCCGTCAGGAAGGCGCAGTCCGGCGAGCCGGTGGACATGATGAGCGGGTTCGCCTTCCCGCTCTCCGTGGCGGTGATCGGCCGGATGCTCGGCGTTCCGGCGTCCGACTGGCACCGCTTCCACGACGTCGTGCTCGACCTGTCCTCCATGGTCGAACTCGGCTTCGTCGGCGACGAGTTGCCGAAGGCCGACGCCGCCGCGGACGAACTCATCGCGTACTTCCGCAAGCTCGGGGCCGACCGCATGCGCCAGCCCGCCGACGATCTGACGTCAACCCTCGCCAACGCGACCGAGGCCGGTGACCGGCTCACCGAGCAGGAGCTCGTCACCATGTTGATCCTGCTCTTCATGGCCGGGTTCGAGACCACGACTCACTCCATGGGCAACGGCATGTTCGCGCTGCTGGAGAACCCGGACCAGATGCGGTGGCTGCGCGAGAATCCCGAGGCGATGCCGGGCGCCGTCGAGGAGCTGATCCGCTACGACTCCCCGGTGCAGTTCATCACCGGCTACACCAAGGAGCCGGTCGTTCTCGCGGACGGCACCGCCGTGCCCGCCGACGAGTATCTGTTCCTGATGATCGGGGCCGCCAACCGCGACCCCCGCGTCTTCACCGACCCCGACCGGCTGCGGCTCGACCGGAGCGAGTCGGCGGCGATGAGCTTCGGCGGCGGAATCCACTACTGCCTCGGAGCGGGACTGGCCCGGCTGGAGATCCGCAAGCTCTTCACGTCGCTGCTCGGCCGCTTCTCGAACATCGAGCTGGCCGAGGCCGATCCGGAACGCCGCAGCGGGCTCGCCCTGCGCGGCTACGCCCGGATCCCCATGTGGCTCACCCCGGCCGGGTAGCGAGCGAGCCGTAGGCCGTACGCGTATGTGCCCCGCTCTGTCAGGGAGGAGCGGGGCACATTCGTACGTCGGGGATGGGGAGCAGGGGAGCAGACGGGGACTCGGCCGTCCCGTCGCCCTACCTGCCGCGGCCCGTGCCCGCGCTCGTGTCCGTCTCCGTCCCCGTGTCGGTGCCCGTCCCCGTGTCGGCGCCCGTCCCCGCGCCCGGGTCCGTACGCCGCGCGCCGAGGAAGACAGCGGTCACGAGCAGCCCCCGCTCCGCCGCCCAGCGCCCGGTCATGCCGCGCAGCGGCTCGCCGTTCACGTCGGGACCCTCGACCAACAGCTGCGCGGAGAAGGTTCCCCGGGCCGCGTCGATGGCGATCTCGGCCTCGGAGAAGTCGAGTTCGCGTGCCGCGAGCGGGTACCAGACCTTGAAGACGCTCTCCTTCGCGCTGAACAGCAGGCGCTCCCAGCACACTTCGGGACGCGACCGCGCCAGCGCCCGCAGATGCTCGCGCTCCCCGGGCAGGGAGATCACGTCCAGCACGCCCTCCGGCAGCGGCCCGTCGGGCTCCGCGTCGATGCCGACGCCGGCCGCGTCGGCGGCCCGGGTGACGGCCGCCGCCCGGTATCCGTCGCAGTGCGTCATGCTGCCGACGACCCCCTCCGGCCACCGCGGAGCGCCCCGGTGCCCGGGCACCAGCGGCTGGGGCGGCAATCCCAGCCGCCCGAGCGCGCGCCGCGCGCACGCCCGTACGTCCGCGAACTCGCGCTGCCGCTTGGCCACGGCCTTCGACACGACGGCCGCCTCCTCAGGGAAGAGGCCGTGGTACGTGCTGCCGTCGCCGTTCCCGAACGTCTCCTCGGTGTGCACCGCGCCGGGCAACAGGCCGCGGATCACCGGGAGTTCCCGCTGGAGCGCGGCGCCCGAGCCCCGGGCCCCGCCGCCGGCGCTCCCGGAGCGGGCGGGGCTTCCGGCGACGGCATGGGAAGGATCTGCCGCAGTCGTCTGCGCGGTTCGCGGCCGCGCCACTCGCGCGGATAGCCGACGGAGACCTCCTCGAAGCGGACCCCGTCGTACCAGGTGACCCTGGGGATGTGCAGATGCCCGTACACGACGGTGACGGCGTTGAACCGCGTGTGCCAGTCGGCTGTCAGCTCGGTGCCGCACCACTGGGCGAAGTCCGGGTAGCGCAGCACCCGCGTCGGCGCGCGCACCAGCGGGAAATGGTTGACGAGCACGGTGCGTTCGTCCGGCGCGAGGGCGGCCAGCCGCTCCTCGGTCCGCGCGACGCGCGCCCTGCACCATTCGTCCCGCCCGGCATGGGGATCGGGGTGCAGCAGATACTCGTCCGTGCACACGACGCCCGCCTTATGGGCCAGCCGCAGCGACTCCTCCTTGGTGTGCGCACCGGGCACCCGGAACGAGTAGTCGTAGAGCACGAACAGCGGCACCACGGTGACCGGCCCGCCCTCGCCCCGCCACACCGGATACGGGTCCTCGGGCGTCACGACCCCCAGGCCCCGGCACAGCTCGACCAGGTGCTCGTAGCGCTTCTCGCCGCGCAGCTCGCACAAGTCCGCGGGGTGCGTCCACAGTTCGTGGTTCCCGGGCACCCAGATCACCTTGGCGAACCGCCCGCTCAGCAGCCGCAGCGCCCACTCGACGTCCTCGTACCGCTCGGCCACGTCCCCCGCGACGACGAGCCAGTCCCCCTCGGACTCGGGCACCAACTCGTCGGTGATCGCCCGGTTCTCCGGATAGGCGACGTGCAGATCACTGACGGCGTACAGCTTCCCCGCCACACCAACCCTTCCTCACGCCCTGAGCAGCGCCCCTGGCCGACCGGACCGCCTCCGCGAGGCCCCCGCCGGGCTTCGAACCCTACCGGCGGGGGTCGGGCCCCGTACCGTGATCTTGCCATCACTCCGTCCGGCGGCCGCCGTCGGTCAAGGCGCCCGTACGGGCCGGGACGCATGCCCGCCTCATCGCCTCCCCGGCAGCGCGTCGAGGATGATTCCGGGCGGTGCCTGTGTTCAACTGCGCCACACAATCCGTACGCGACGATCGGATGCACGCGATGCCACTTGAGGGCGAGTACGAACCGAGTCCGGCGCAGTGGGTGCGCGAACAGGTAGAGGAGTATGAGAGTTCGGGCGGCACGCGCGGGACGACGCTCCGGGACACGGGCCTGCCCGTCGTCATTCTCACGACGCGCGGCGCGAAAAGCGGCAAGATCCGCAAGACCCCGCTGATGCGCGTGGAGCACGAGGGGCGGTACGCGGTCGTTGCCTCCAAGGGCGGCTCCCCGCGACACCCGGTCTGGTACTTCAACCTCATGTCCGACCCGCATGTGGAGCTCCAGGACGGCGCCGAGCGCCAGGACATGACGGCCCGTGAGGTCACCGGAGACGAGAGGGCCGAGTGGTGGGAGCGCGCGGTCGCCGCGTACCCGCCGTACGCGGAGTACCAGGAGAAGACCGACCGCATCATCCCCGTCTTCGTGCTGGAGCCCGCGCCCTCGGCAAGCTAGGCGGGCCATCGTCGAGTACGAGGGACTGATGGCGAACTCGCCGCGCACGTCCGCCGGTTGGATGCCCGTTCGTCCGGGTGACCGGAGCGGGCGACTGGAACCGATGAGCGGAACCGATGCGTCGTCAGACAGCGAGATCGGTCAGGCGAGACAGGCGAGAGACGCACGGCGCAGCACACGAGGTCCGAGGCGGGGCCAGGGAGGAGTCCGATGGAGCCGCTGGGAGCCGGGGACCCGCGGACCGTCGGCCCCTACCGGCTGACGTCCCGCCTCGGATCGGGCGGCATGGGCCGGGTGTTCCTCGGCGAGTCTCCCGCGGGGCGGCGCGTCGCGGTGAAGCTCATCCGGGAGGACCTCGCGTCGTCCCCCGGCTTCCGCGAGCGGTTCCGGCGCGAGGCCAAGCTCGCGATGCGGGCGGGCGGCTTCTGGGCCGCGCAGGTCGTCGACGCGGACCCGGACGCCGCCGTGCCGTGGATCGCGAGCCAGTACGTCGACGGCCCCTCGCTCGCCGAACGCGTCACGCGCCGCGGCCCGTTGGACGAGCGGGAAGTGCGCAGGCTCGGCAGCGGACTGGCCGAGGCGCTCGCCTCGTTCCACAAGGCCGGCCTCGTCCACCGCGACCTCAAGCCCTCCAACATCCTGCTCCTCGACGACGGCCCACGAGTCATCGACTTCGGCGTCTCCAAGGCCCTGGAACCCCTTGAGATCTCCGGCGAGGCCGACCTGACGAGGACCGGGACCATCCTGGGCACGCCCGGCTTCATGGCGCCCGAGCAGGCGCTCGGCCGGTCGGCTGGCCCGCCCGCGGACGTCTTCTCCCTCGGCTCGCTGCTCGTCTACGCCGCCACCGGGGCCGGGCCGTTCGGTGACGGGCCCTCACACGCTTTGCTGTTCCGGATCGTGTACGAGGCGCCCGACTTCGGCGGACTGCCGTACGGGCTGCGGGAGTTGGCCACGGACTGCCTGCGGAAGACGCCGGAGGAGCGCCCCGCGGCAGAGGCGCTCGTCACTCGATTCGCGAACCGGCGTCCGGCGCCCGTGCCCGATCCGCGCGTGGCTCTGACGGACGCGGGGGCGGAGGCGCAGACGGACGCGCAGACAGGCGCGGAGACGGGCCCGACGACGAGGGGTCCGGGTCCGCACCCGGACGGCGAGGCCACCACCGGTCCGGATCAAGGGACTTCGGAGGCAGACGGGGGCGCGGCGGA
This sequence comes from Streptomyces winkii, assembly GCF_032248595.1. Lineage (NCBI taxonomy): Bacteria > Bacillati > Actinomycetota > Actinomycetes > Kitasatosporales > Streptomycetaceae > Streptomyces > Streptomyces winkii. The sequence goes on from NZ_JASTTH010000001.1 coordinate 944,394, forward strand.
GACGACCCGGCCCCGGGCGCCCCGCCGCCTCTGGAAGCGGCGCGCCGTAGAGCCGGCGGCGGAAGCGCCGGGCCGCGACGGCTTCGCGGTGGAGGAGTGGGGCCCCAAGGTCTTCTGGCGCCGCATGGCGCGGCCGATCGGGTTCGCGTTGGTGATCGACGCCATCCTGTTGAACGTGGCGGCCAACTCCGACGTCCTTCAGGTCATGTCGCTGTACGTGCTCGCCGTCACGCTGCTGTCCGTGCTGTACGGACTGAAGGTCTCGCTGCCGCTCCTGCTGTCGAGGGCGCTGCGCGTGGACGGGGACGGCCTCTCCGCTCAGCGCGGCCGCCACACACTCACGGTGCCCTGGCGGGACATCACGTCCGTCGCGCTGACCCGGGAGAAGAACGGCCGAGGGCTCGCCGTGACGGCGACCCTGGCCGAAGGGGCGCAGACCCAGGTGCCCGGCCCGCTGCGTTCCGGCGAGGGCACGGTGAAGTGCGCCGTCCCCTCGCCGTTCAAGAAGAAGGCGAAGGCACGTGCGCAGGGCCTCGAATCGGCGCTGCGCAGCTACGCGGGCAGTCGCTACCGGACGCCGTAACCGACGATTCGCCGAACGATCCCGGCCGCGCGGGGAGTTGACGTCCACCCGGCGGCGGGCGCAGCAGAGCCGCGGAGACCACTGCCCGGAGATGGGAGAGGGCCGGGTCCCGATTCGAGCTGGAAGACACCGACTGACCGCCGGAAACGAAGGATCGGGAAGAGAGCGCCACATGGCCGTGCCTGCACCGCGGCAGTTGTCCCTGCCGGAGGAGTTCGTCCTGCTCTCGCACCTGCCCTCCGGCAAGGTGCACGGCACCGCCCGCGCCGCGATCGGGTGCGCGGCGGCCGAGGTGGGCGAACTCGCGCTGCGCCGCAAGCTGTTGCTCCGTACCCGGAAGTTTCGCAAGCTCGGCTTCGACATCTACCGGACGCACGGCGTCGAGATCGAGCTGCTCGACACCGGTCCCACGGGCCTGGCCTGGGCGGACGAGTCGCTGTCCGAACTGCGGCGGCGCTGTTCCGCTTCCGGCAACGGCCGTTGCAAGCTCCTGCCGTGGTTACGGCACCGCCATGGGGCGTTCTCGCTGCACCGGGACGCCCTCGCCGGCCGCGGCGCACTGATCCCCACGTCCGGAGGGATCGCGGGCCTCTTCGGCGCTAAGCAACGCCACCACCCCCACCCCGAGTTGCACGGCGCGCTCGTCGCGGAGCTCCGCGCCGCCGGTGCCGAGCACGCCCGCATCGACGAGCACATGCTGTTCCTGCGCGACATCGTCGAGACGGTCCGGCTGGGCAAGGAGCTGGGTGTCCCGGCGAGCATGCGCGACAGACTGGACCGCGCTCGCGGCATCGGCGGCGTGGAGCTCGTCCCCGAAGAGCTGCGGGACACCAGCGCGGCGCTCATCTCGCTGGTGCCGTCGCACGACAACGACACGAGGTACCGCCGCCCCCGGGTCTGACGGCCGGTTTCGGCATCAGCGCAGGAGTACCGGTCGGCGTGCCTCGCGGTCCGTCAGCGCGTCGGGCGGCCCCCAGCGCGTGGGGGCCGCCGGTCGAAGGCGTTTCCGTGATGCGGTGCGTACTTCCGCGGCGCCGCGTCCGCAGATCGTTTCGGCATGCCGCGGGGTCTGACGGCGGCCAAGGTCGTCAGACCGTGACGATCCGCTCCGGGCGGAACGTCGCCAGCCGTGAGTCGCGTTCGTCGTTAGCGATCTCCAGCGCCGCGAGCCTGCCGAGCAGCGGCCCCATCGTTCCGGCGCTGTGCGTGACGAGCAGATAGAGACCGGGCCGCCCGGGCACCTCGCCGACGACCGGGTGGTCGTCGCCGGGGATCGAGCGGTAGGCGACGCGGGCTCCCTCGATGGCGACCCCTTCGAGACCGGGCAGATACCTGACCGCCCGGGCGAGGATCTCCTTGCCGATGTCCGGGACGGGGTCGACGACCCCGTCGATGGGCACGGCGTCGTCGAACTCGCTCGTACGCGCCATGACCCGACCGGAGCCGTCGGGCCGGAAGTTGACGTCCGGGGTGTGCACCATCGCGTTGAGCACGACGGGCGCCGGCCCCGTGTAGATGTTGAAGCCGAGGCTCGGAGCCATGGGAAAGTCGACGCCCGCCGTCTTGACGAGCTCGTCGGACCAGCGCCCGGTGCAGATCGCCACCACGTCGCCGTCGACCGTCGTACCGTCCACGAGCGTTACGCCCGTGATCCGTTCGCCCTCGGTGACCAGGGACGCCACCCTCGTATTCGTGTGGATCGCCGCCCCGTTCGCGGCGGCGCCGTGCGCCAGCACACCGGTGAGCTGCGTGAGGTCGGCCAGGCCCTCCCACGGGTAGTAGACGACCTGCGTGACGTCGTCCGGCACCTTGAGGTAGGGCTCGATCTCGGTGATCCGCCGGGGCGAGAGAAGCTCCACCGGGTAGCCCCACGAGCGCAGGCGCTCGACGTCCGCTCGCACCTGCTCGTCCTTGTCCGGGGCGGTCCACTTGAGGTTGCCGCTCGCGTGATACCACGGCGCGTGCCCGAACTCCCGGGCCAGCGTGGCGTATTCGGCCATGCCGTCGACGTTGAGCGCGTGGTACTCGAAGGGCTCCTTGCCGCCGGAGTTCAGCCAGCCGGCACCCACCGCCGACGTCCCCCCGCCGAGCCGTCCGGCCTCGAACAGCTCGACCTCCGCTCCCTCGGTCGTGAGGCGGTAGGCGAGTGCTGTGCCGAGTATGCCGCCGCCGACGATTACTGCCTTCATCAGTTTTCAGCCTCCTGGGACTGGTCCCCGAACGCGCAGAAGGCGGGTCCAGGAAGGGACGATCACCGGGGAGGTTGTCTCGCCCAGTGATGTAACTAGTTACATCACCTCGGTGCAACTCGGCAAGAGGTCAGCTCAGTTGTGAGGTGCTGGCTTGGGCCCAAGTGTCAAGATTTACCCCGTCTCGGGTAACGCGGAAGTAACGTTTGAGGGCTGAATGAAACTAGTTACACCCAAGTCTTGACGTCTCCTGACCTGGCGTCGCCATGATGACCCGCATGCAACGACAGCCGACGTCCATGGACGTCTCAGGCGGGCTCACCGTTGAACGGAGTTCGGCTTCACAGCGGGCTGAGCCGGTGCTGACAGTGCGTGACCTGACCGTCGAGATCCGGACACAGCAGGGCCTCTCGACGCCGGTCGCGAACCTCAGTTACGAGCTGGCGGCGGGCGAGATTCTCGGAGTGGTGGGCGAGAGCGGCTCTGGCAAATCCATCGGCTCGCTCGCCCTGTGCGGACTGGGGCCATCACAGGCACAGACGACGGGCTCTGTCCAGTTCCGGGGCGAAGAACTTCTCGGGCGCAGATCCGCGAGTCTCCAGCACATCCGGGGGCGGGACATCGGCTACGTGTTTCAGGACCCCCAGGCCGCCCTCAACCCGCTGATGACATGCGGCGACCAGGTCGCCGAGATCCTCCGCGCGCACAAGGGCACACCGCGCGGCCGGGGACGCCGGCGTGCGGCCGAACTCTTCGAGGCCGTGGGGCTGCCGGACCCGGAGCGCCGGGTCCGGCAGTACCCGCACGAGCTGTCCGGCGGCATGCGCCAGCGGGTGATGATCGCCATGGCGGTCTGCTGCGAGCCGTCGGTCATCGTCGCCGACGAACCGACCACCGCTCTGGACGTCGTCATCCAGGCGCAGGTCATCGATCTGCTGCGGGACGTACGGGACCGTACGGGCGCAGCCATGATCTTCATCAGCCACGATCTGAACCTGGTCAGCAGCCTGGCGGACCGGATCCTCGTCATGCACGGCGGCCGGGTCATCGAGAAGGGCCCGACCGCGCAGATCGTCGAGACTCCCAGTCATCCGTACACGAAGGCGCTGCTGGCATCGACGCCCGAGCTGCTGGGGCCGCGGGTCGAACGGTTCGCCGGCGTCGACGAGCGCATCTTCGACGCCATGCGCGCCGAGAACTCCGGTGGGCCCGAGTACGCGGAGGCGGTCGCGGAGCTGCTCGTGGCGGACGAGGCGGCTCCTGAGGGCGCCGTGCCGCTGGTTCCGGCTGCCGGGCCCGAGCGGTCTGACGACGCGGTGCCGCGCGCACCCGTGCCGCCCGCACTCGCGTCGGTGCCGGACGGGCCGGAGGGGCCGGAGAGGCCGGACGTCGGCACCGAGGCCCTGCTCGACGTACGCGACCTGAGCGTGCGGTACGGCTCGACCGGACGCTTCGGCCGCAGGACCGCCGCCGTCGAGGCCGTGGCGGGCGTGAGCCTCTCGGTCGGCAGAGGCCGGATACTCGGCGTGGTCGGCGAGTCGGGCTCGGGCAAGACGACCCTGGCACGCGCGCTCGTCGGCCTGGAACGCCCCAGCGAAGGCACGATCACCTTCGACGGGACACGGGTGTTCCCGTCCCCGGGCCGCGGCCGGTACCAGCCGCCGCGTGCCATCCAGATGGTCTTCCAGGATCCGTACGCCTCGCTCAATCCGCGCATGCGGGTCGTCGACCTCGTGGCCGAGGGGCTCGACATCAACCGCGCCGTACGGACCAAGGCCGAGCGCACGGAACGGGTGGCCGAGCTGCTGACCCGGGTCGGCATCGATCCGGAGCTGCGGCACCGCTACCCGCACCAGTTCTCCGGCGGCCAGCGGCAGCGCATCGCCATCGCCCGCGCCCTCGCGGTCGACCCCGCCCTGCTCGTGTGCGACGAGGCGGTCTCGTCGCTGGACGTCTCCATCCGCGCCCACGTCCTGAACGTGCTGGAGGCGGAGCGGCGGCGATCGGGGCTCCCGATCATCTTCATCGGCCACGACCTCGGCGTTGTCCGCCACCTCGCCGACCACACGGTCGTGATGCACCGCGGCCGGATCGTCGAGCAGGGGCCGACGGAGGACGTGATCTTCCGCCCGCAGAACTCCTACACCCGTCGGCTCGTGGCTGCCAGCCAGTACGGGTTCGAGCAGCGAAAAGCGGGCTGACTTCCGGCGATTACGGCGCCAGGGCCCGCTCGGCGTCTCCACTCATCTCCCATCGCACCCCGAGGAGCGATACACCGTGAACGTCTCTCCACCACCACGTGCGGCCCGCATTCCGGGCCACTGCCGCACCGGTCCCGACCGGCGCCGGTCCCTCACCGCCGCGCTGGGCGTGGCAGTGCTGGCCGCCGGTTCGCTGAGTGCGTGCTCGTTCGGCGGCTCCTCCGCCGAGCGCGCCGAGTGCGGCAACGGCAAGACCCTCACCGTCAATCTGCCCGAGGAGCCGACGAGTCTGGACGGCAACTACGACACCCTGGTCGTGCCGGCCCAGATCAGCGCGAACCTGTACGACGGCCTGTTCACGATGGACGCGAACCGCAAGCCGGTGCCCGACCTGGCCACGAAGTACACCCAGCCCGACCCGACGACCTACAAGATGCAGCTGCGGCGGGGCGTGACGTTCCACGACGGCGACCCCTTCACATCGGCCGACGTCGTCAACACCTTCGACCGCATCAGCAACGACAAGAAGCTCGCCTCGAAGCAGACGTCGTACGTGAGCAACATCGCGTCGGTCACCGCCGACGGCGACCACGCCGTGACGTTCAAGCTCAAGGCTCCCGACACCAGCTTCACCAAGGCCCTTGCCTCGCTGCTGTTCATCACCCCGAAGAAGGCCGTACAGACCGCGGGCAACGCGAAGTTCGCGACGCGTCCGGTCGGCACCGGCCCCTTCAAGTTCGTCGAGTGGGTCAAGGGCGACCACCTCACGATGGACGCCAACTGCCGCTACTGGAAGGGCAAGCCGAAGGTCAGCCGGGTGGTGTGGCGCTTCGTGAGCGAACCCGCCACGGCGCTCGCCTCGCTGGAGAGCGGCAAGACCGACATGGTGCCCTACATCTCGGCGGACCACGCCCGGTCTCTGAAGTCCAAGCCGGACTTCAAGGTCACCTCCGTCCCCGGCGTACGCAACCTGTGGGTCCAGATGAACACCACCAAGGGTGCCGCCCGCGACCGGCGCGTCCGCCTGGCCCTCAACTACGCCATCGACAAGGAGAAGCTCGTCGACGACCTGCTCAAGGGCGGTGCCGAGCGCAGCGGTCAGCCCGCCAGCAAGCCGGTATTCGGCTACGACCCGGACGTCGACCCCTATCCGTACGACCCGGCGAAGGCCAAGAAGCTGCTGAAGCAGGCCGGTTACGGCAGCGGCCTGAGCCTGACGCTCTACAACGACAAGCCGGTGCAGAACCTCGTCTGGCAGGCCGTCGGCGACCAGCTCAAAGCGGTCGGAATCAAGGTCAGGCTCAAGTCCGATCTCAACTACTTCAGCAACACCTTCCTGAAGAACAAGATGGGCGCCAACACCCTTTTCGTGCAGGGATGTTCGAGCCTCACCCTCGACTCCGACTTCTGCATGGGCCTCACCTTCGACTCCAAGAGGCGCGGGCTCTACTACCACTCGCCCGAGACCGACCGGCTCATATCCAAGGCCAGGGGAGAGGCCGACCCGAAGGCGCGCCAGGCGACCTACGGCGAGCTGATGCGGAAGCTGCACGACGCGGCACCGGTCGTCTTCCTCTACTCGACCGTCGACACGTACGCCATGGCCGACGGCGTCAGCTTCACGCCCCGGAGCGACCAGAAGCTCTGGCTGTGGAACGCCGGAAAGAGCTGAAGACGATCATGTTGCCAAAGGTCATACGACGCCTCGCTCACAGCGTTCTGGTGCTGCTCGGGCTGACGGTGGTCGTCTTCGCCCTGCTCAATCTCGGAGGTGATCCGGCGGCGCAGCTGTCGTCGCCGGACGCCACCCCCCAGGAGATCGAGACCTTCCGCCACGAGCACGGCTTCGACCGGCCGCTTCCCCTCCAGTATCTGGAGTGGCTGGGGCGCGCGGTCCAGGGGGATCTGGGGTTCTCCTACCGCCAGGGGGTTCCGGCGCTCGGCGTCGTCCTCGACAGCATGCCCGCGACGCTCACGCTGATCGTCGCGTCACTCGTTGTGGCGTTCCTCGTCGCGATCCCTGCGGGAATCCTCGCCGCCGTACGGCGCGGGTCCCGCTTCGACCGGCTGGTGATCTCCTCGGCGGTCTTCACGCAGTCCCTGCCCACGTTCTGGCTGGGGATCGTGATGATCCTCTTCTTCGCGGTGAACCTGCGGTGGCTGCCGGAGTCCGGGGGCGGGGGACCGGAGTACCTGGTGATGCCGGCCGTCGCACTGGGCGCCTTCCAAGTCGGCACCTACGCCCGCCTGTTGCGCTCCAGCATGGTCGAAGTCCTCGACTCCGAGTTCGTCCGCACGGCGCGCGCCAAGGGCCTGTCGAGCCGCCGGGTGGTGCTGGTGCACGCCCTGAAGAACGCCGCGATCCCGGTGATCACCGTCATCGGCCTCCAGATCGGCGAGCTCTACGGCGGGACCGTCATCACCGAGACGGTCTTCGGCTGGCCGGGCGCGAACCGGCAGGCGGTCCAGAGCATCACCGGCCACGACATGCCCGTGGTACTGGCGTACATCCTCGTCGTCGGAACGCTCGTGCTGCTGACCAACCTCATCGTCGAGGCGCTGTACGGCGTGCTCGACGTCCGTACGCGAGACAAGGCAGTCGCATGAGCGGGGCACGGGCACGCATGCGCCGATGGCTGGTCTTCGTTCCGGTCGCGGGTCTCGCGCTGATCGTCGTCGTGGCGGTCTTCGCGCCCTGGCTGGCGCCGCACGACCCCGCGACGCAGGCCCTCTCCGACCGGCTGCTGCCGCCCGTGTTCGACGGCGGCACCTGGAAGTATCCGCTCGGCACCGACGAACTCGGCCGCGACCTGCTGAGCCGCATCGTGTACGGCGCCAGGGTCTCGATCGTGGTGGGGCTGCTCGCGGTCCTCGTGCGGATGGTGGCCGGCGTCGCGATCGGCCTTGCGGCCGGGTACTTCGGCGGCCCCCTGCGTACGGCCGTCCTGCGCCTCGGCGACGTGCAGATGGCGCTGCCCAGCCTGATCCTCGCGCTCGGCATCATCGCCGCCATCGGCCCCGGGTTCACCAACGTCGTCGTGGTCCTCGGAATCACCGGCTGGATCCTCTACACCCGCCTCGTGGTCGGGCAGGTGCTGCTGATCCGGAACCTCGACTACGTCAACGGGGCACGGCTCCTCGGCGCGAGCCACGCCAGGATCCTGTGGAAACACGTGCTTCCCAACGTCCTGCCCTCCGTCATCGTCTACGCCAGCCTCGACGTCGGAATGATGATGTATATGGAGGCCTCGCTGTCCTTCATCGGCCTCGGAGTCCAGCCGCCGACGCCGTCGTGGGGCGGCATGACCAGCGCCGGACAGGCCCTGCTCGCCAGTCAATGGTGGATCTCCACATCGCCGGGCGCGGCGCTGCTGATCACCCTCGTACTCGTCAACATCGTCGGCGAGCAGATCCGCGATCGACTCGATCCCCGCCTCAAGCGCTACTGACGACGACCGCTCAAGCGCTGCCGGCGACGACCGTCGAGCGCTGCTGACAACGCCCCGTCACGGGCTACCGACAACGACCCGCGGAAGGCACTCCATGCTCATCCTCAACAACGGCCTCATCGTCAACGGCGACGGCCGCACCGCGCCCTTCACCGGCTCGGTCGTCATCGAAGGCAGCCGCATCGCCGCCGTCGGCCCGGCCGACTACACCGGCGGTGTCGGCGATGTGGTCGTCGACACCGGCGGCCGGCTGCTCATGCCGGGGGCCATCGACCCGCACGTCCACGCCGTCGCTCCGGGCCCGCGGTTCGCGAGCGGCACGCCCGGCGTCTCCGTGGAGGAGGCCCTGGGCAATCTGCGGCGGCACCTCGGCCAGGGGCACACGACGGTCGTCGACCTCGACGGCTTCAAGGTGCCCGACGAGACCGCGCTGGTACGGGGGCGCCAGCCGGTGCGGGTCGAGAGCAGCACGGTGCACTTCGACCCGATGTTCGCCGCGGCGGACGCCGCGGACGGCGCCGGGCTCACCGACCTACACCGCGCCATGACCGCACGCCAGATGACCGATACGGGCGCCGTGGTCATCGGCGAGGTCGGTGCCGGCATGACGCTCGGCGGAGGCGGTCAGGACTACATGTACATTCCGGCCGCCGTCGAGCAGGCGACGGGCGTGAAGATCACTCCCGCGCAGGCGAAGGCGCTCAAGTACGCCGTACTCGGACGGCACATCCGGCCGGGCAGCCCCGACCGCGCCGAGGTCGCCGAACTGCTCGAGCAGCAGGGGCTGTCGGGCCTCATCGCCGTCGACAAGACGGTCACGCTGATCGAGGAGTCGGTGCTTCCGAGCTTCCAGGTCGCGCTCGACGGGCTGGTGGCGTCGGCCCATCTCGCCGTCGAACTCGGCGTGCCCACGCTGGTGCACAACTCCGCACCCTCGGACGAGGCCGCCCGCCAGGCCGCGAGCATCGCCGGGGAGCTCTTCATCGGCGGCCATACGAACCACGGAACCTTCAGCGCCGAAGAGGCAGTTGAGAACGCGCGCTGGATCAGGGAACACGGCGGCTTCGTCGAGATCGACACCTTCGACGCGTGGGGGCGCAAGGAGCTGCACTCGACTCCGGAACACCTCATCGCGCTGCTCCAGGAGGACCTGGTCGACATCATGGCGACGGACTACGCCGCCGGGCACTGGGACGGCATGTTCGAGATGGTCGACGCCGTCGCCCGCGTCGGCCTCGCGCCGCTGGAGCGGGCCGTCGCCATGGCCACCGGCAACGTCGGCAAAGCGCTTCCCCGGGTGGGCGCCGACCGCGGGCTCCTCAAGCCCGGCCAGTTCGCCGACGTCGTGGTCTCGGCGGCGAAGAGCCCTGCCGACGTGCAACTCGTCGTCGTCGGCGGGGAGACGGCGCTCGCACGGGACGCGTTCGCTGCCCTGGCGGCCCCCGCGACCCCGGCGGTGACGGCGTGATCACCGACCGGGCGACCGACCAGGCGACTCGTCAACTGATCGAACGCTGCCGGGAGTCGGCAAACGCACCGCTGCCCCGCGAAGTGCGAACGCGCGCACGGCACTGCGTCCTCGACCACCTCGCCTGCTCCCTCACCGGCGCGCAACTCGACCACGTACAGCCGAACTTCCTCGCCATGGCACCGTTCGGCGGCACGCCGGAGGCGACGACGGCGGACGGTCTGCTGCGCCCGGCCTTCTGCGCCGCGTATCTCAACGGGGAGTCCGCCAACGCGCTCGACTACGACGACACGCTGGCCGGGCACCCCGGCGCCCCCGTCGTGGCCGCGGCGCTCGCCGCCGGTGAGCGGGCGGAGGCGACTCTCGACGACCTGCTGAAGGGCGTCGTCGTCGGATACGAGGCGCACTGGCTGCTCGGGCGGGCGGCGCGGCCGTCTGACAGCCGGGCTGGCAAGGTGCGCGCCGTGGGGGTCTTCGACGCCATCGCGGCCTCCCTCGCGGCAGCGGCGGTCACCGACGCCTCCGCCCAACGGCTCGGCCGCGTCGTGGGGTTGGCGGGGACGCAGTCCTGCGTCCCGTACGTCGCCAAGTGGTACGAGCGGCCGGTGCCCACCGTGAAGAACAACCTGGGATGGAGCGCCGCCTCGGCCGTACTGGCTGTCGACCTCGCCGATTCCGGCGCGGTCGGGCTGCCCGACGTCCTGGACGGACCGGCGGGGTTCTGGCTGATGGCGGGCAGCGACCGCTGGCGCTGGGACGAGACCCTGGCGGAGACGGTCGAACCCGCCATCATACGCGCCGGTTTCAAGCGGTTCCCCGCGTGCTGGCACGTGCAGCAGTATCTGACCGCACTCGAATCCGTCCTGCGACGCGCCCCCGAGGGGCGTACCGTCCGGCACATCCGGATCGACGGCCCGCTGGATCTCCAGAAGTTCGCCGAGCCGCGGATCGACGGGCCCGCCGACGTCGCCTTCGGCATCCGTACGCTGAGCGCCCTGCTGGCCGGCGGGGTCGAGCCGGGCCCGGCATGGGTACGCCCGGACCTCATCGCCTCGACCTCGGCGCTGGCCCGCGAGGTGACGGTCTCGCGCACCCGCCGTCGGGCCGTCACCGTGACCTTCGACGACGGACAGGTCCAGCACGGCCCGGTGCCCAAGGCGGACTCCGCCCGCCCGCATCCCTTCGGCCTCACCGAGAGCGAGGTACGGGCGAAGTTCGACCGGCTCGTATCCCCCCTGCTGGGCGCGGACCCGGCGCGAGCCCTCCGGGAGTCGGTGATCGACGCGGACGGCTCGCTGAAGCTCTCCAAGCTGACCGAGGCGATGCGCCGTTGAGCAGTGTGCGTTGAGGAGTGTGCGTTGAGCGGTGCGCCGTCGGGCAGTACGTACGAGCCGTCCGGCTACCCGGCCTCGCCGCAGGACGTGCGGGCGATCAGCTCCGGTTCGAAGGTGAGCTGAACCGCCTCGCCCGGGTTCTCGACGATGAGCTCGGCCGCCATCTGCCCCATCCGGTGGGACGGTTGGCCGATGACCGTGACGCCGAGAGCCGGGCCCCAGGCGAAGTCGTCCATCGTCAGGAACCCGATGTCGTCAGGGATCGCCAGCCCACGGCTCATCAGCGCGGAGTGGACGGCGACCGTACGCCGCCCGGTGAGGCAGACGATCGCGTCCACGGACGCGCGGTGTTCCAGCAACGACCTCACGGCATCGCTGACTTGCTCGTTGCCCTCCACCGATGTCACGGCGTCCGGGGGCAGTTCGAGCCCGGCCTCGGCGAGCCCCTGGCGGAGCCCCTCGGTGCGTCCGTGCTGCGACGGCCGCCCCCCGGACGTGATGACGCCGACCGAGCGCCTCCCGCACGCGATCAGGTGCTCCGCCATCAGCCGTCCGGCAGCGAGATTGTCCAGGGCCACCGAGTGCAGCCGGGGCGGCGGGTCCTGCACCGACCGCGCGACGACGACACACGGCGTCCCGCCCGTGGCCATCCTGCGCGTCCTGTCGTCGGTGGTCTCGACGGTGGTGACGATCAGACCGCGCACCCTCTGCTCGTTCATGGTCCGGATCTGGGCGTCGCCGCTGCCGGCATGGCGGAAGGTGCTGGCGAACATCACCAGGCTGTCGTTGGCGTCGGCCACCTCGTCGATCCCCCGCATGAGGCCGAGGTAGAACGGGCTGGTGAGATCGTCGATGACCACCCCGATCGTGCTGGAGCGCCCGGCGAAGATGCTCTTGGTGAGCGCGTTCGGCGAGTAGTCGAGCCGGTCGACGGCAGCCCACACCTTGGCGGCGGTCGCCTCCTTGACGGCGCCGCCGTTGAGGACCCGCGAAACCGTCGCGACCGACACCCCGGCCACCGCGGCCACGTCGCCGATGGTTGCTCGCTTCACCTTCCGTCCCTCCCACCACACCGGTCAGGCAGTTATACGCCCGCCGTCGTGGACAACCAACTCGCAGCCAATGATGACTGCGCGAACCCGCGGGTCGAGCCCGCGGGCAATAGTGGAACCCGAGTTGCCCGATCGGAACCCGGGTCGCCGATCGGACCCTTCTCCAGCCCTGCCCCCTGGCACACCCGTGAAGGATTCACCGTGACCACGTTCGCTCTCATCGGCGCGGGCCCCGGCCTGGGCCTTGCCGCCGCCCGCCGCTTCGGCACCGCCGGCCACGGCGTCGCGCTCCTCTCCCGCAGCACCGACCACCTCGGACCCCTGACGGCCGAGCTGGAACGGGACGGCGTCCGGGTCCGCGGTTACGCCGCCGACGTCCTCGACCCCGCTTCCCTGACGACGGCCCTGGCAACGGCGGCCGGGGAGCTGGGCTCCGTGGAGATCCTCCAGTACAGCCCCGCGGTCCGCGCCGACTTCATGAAGCCGGTCCTCGACACCGGCGCGGCCGACCTGGACGATCCGCTGGCCTTCTCCCTCAAGGGTGCCCTCACCTGTGTGAACGCCGTCCTGCCCGGGATGCGGGCGCTGGGCCGCGGCACCCTGCTCTTCGTCAACGGCGGCAGCGCCGTGCGCCCGCACCCCGAGCGGGCCGGCACCTCCATCGCCTTCGCCGCCGAGAGCGCCTATGCGGCGATGCTCCACGACGCGCTCGCCGCGGAGAACATCCACGCCGCCCAGCTGATCGTCCCCGGTGCGATCCGCCCGGACGCCGAGCACTCCAGCCCGGACGTCCTGGCGGAGCGCCTGTACGCCATCCACATCGAGCGCACCGGGTTCCGCCACTACGCCGAGCCCATGCCCGAGTGAGAGAGGGCCCGTGCTACGGACGCACCGGTGTGTCCGCCTTCTCCAGCCGCTGCGTGCCGGACCGCGTGCGGTACGAGCACCGGACCTCGGCGGTGGCGTCGCGGTCCGCCTTGTCGGACAGGACGAAGTAGTCCATCTGAACTCGCTCGGCGTCGACGTCGAGGACTCCGTATCCGTGGCCGTCCGTGTCGAGCCACCGCACATGGGGGTTGCCGCGCCGGATCGCGGCATTCGCCCTCAAGGAGACCTCGACGGAGGGGACCAGCGAGATGTCGTCGAGGTTCGGGGAGGTGACGGACGTGACGACGAACTCCGTCGCCACCGGTGCCGCCTGAGGTGAGAGGGCCGCCCGTAACGGCACGTCGTTCGCGAAAGCCATGTGGATGTCGCCGGCGAGGAACACCGTGTTGTCGATCCGGTCGTCGCGGAGGTGGGTCAGCAGCTCCCGGCGGTCGTCCGTGTACCCGTCCCACTGGTCGAGAGTGAGTCCCGAGCCCAGCAGCTTCGCCAGGGACCTGCGCGTATCGGCGGGCACGGTGTCGAAGGCGAGGGGCGCGATCATCACGGAGGTGCCGACCATCCGCCACCGGGCCGTGGACCTGGACAGTCCGGCCTTCAGCCAGTCCAGCTGCGCGCGCCCCGTGATGGTGCGGCCGGGGTCGTCGCCGACGCGGCGGCCGAGCACGCGCGGCGGCTGCCGGTCGCGGAAGGAACGCAGGTCGAGCATGTGCAGGTCGGCGAGCCGGCCGAAGCCGATGCGGCGGTACGTGGTGCCTTCGGCGGAGGGGCGCACCGGCATCCACTCGAAGTACGCCTGCTTCGCGGCCCGTACGCGTCCTGCCCAGGTTCCTCCGTCCGCGGGCGTGTGGTTCTCGGCGCCGCCGGACCAGGCGTTGTTGGCGAACTCGTGGTCGTCCCACATGGCGATGACGGGGTGCGCGGCGTGCAGGGCCTGAAGATCGGGGTCGAGCTTGTAGTGGGCGTGCCGGACGCGATAGTCGGCAAGCGTGACGGTCTCCTGCTCGGGCTGGACCTTGCGGACGATCTTCCCCGCCACGGTGTACTCGCCCGTGCCGCACTCGTAGATGTAGTCGCCGAGATGGAGAACGGCGTGCAAGTCGGTACGGGCGGCCAGGTGCCGGTAGGCGGCGAAGTAGCCGGCCTCGTAGTGCGAGCACGAGACCACGCCGAAGCGGAGGTTGCGGACCGCGGCGTCCTCGGCGCTGGTCGTACGCGTGCGGCCGGCGCGCGAGCGGACCGGGCCGGCGCTGAAGCGGAACCAGTAGCTGGTGTCGGGGCGCAGCCCGCGGACATCGGCCTTGACCGTGTGATCGGCGGAGGCATGGGCCTTCTCCGTACCCCGTGCGACGACGGTGGCGAACTCCTCGTCCTCCGCGACCTCCCAGGTCACATGGACCGGAGCTCCCTTTCCGGAACCGGGTACGGCCTCTCGGGAGGGTGTGACCCGGGTCCACAGCAGAACGCCTTCGGGCAGCGGGTCACCGGAGGCGACACCGTGCAGGAAGGCGGGGCCTTCGTCCGACTGTGCGCCGAGGAGACCGTTGCTGAGCGGCAGCAGGACCGCGGATGCCGCGGTGGCCACGGCGACGGTGCGGCGCCGGGGGCTGAGAGGGGATCTGCTGTCGGGAGCGGGGTCCTGGGGGGTGGCCCGGCCGTTGGTCACGGCACCGGACATTACTCTCGTACGCCCATGAACCATCTGTTATAGGGCGCCGATCGGACCACACGGACACCTGCGAATCCGCAGGGAGGCCCGGTAGGGGAGGCTACGGAGATGGTCACCATCGATGACATCCGTGAGATCGCCTCCGGCCTGCCGGGCGCCTACGAGCAGGCGTCCTACGGCGGGCAGCCGTCCTGGCGGACGAAGCCTCGGGGGTTCGCGTGGGTGCGGGATGAGCCCGAGGCGCTCGTCGTGTGGGTGGGCTCGGTCGAGGAGAAGCTCGCGCTGATCGGATCCGAGCCAGGCAAGTTCTTCACGACCTCCCACTACGACGGCTCGCCGATCCTCCTCGTACGCCTCGAAGGCGTCGACCGTGCCGAGGCGGCCGAGCTGATCGAGGAGTCGTTCCGGCTGCGGGCTCCGAAGCGCCTCGTGGCGGAACTCGACGGTGGGTAGCCGGAAGCGGCTGAACCTCGCGGCACGAAGCCGGTCGCCGGGCGGCGCGGTTCATCGTGCCGCCAGGTCACTCGGCAGGAGCGGCGTCCCTTCCGTGAGCGGCCTTGCGGTCGTGGATGTAGAGCTTGCGCCGGTCGCCGACGTCGAGCCGTTCCGGCAGCGGCAGTTCGTAGTCGACGGGCCGGAAGTGGTCCGTGAGCTGGCGCTCGGGGTTGTAGACCGAGTTGAAGCGCCACAGCATGCGCGCGAAGTTCGTCTGGCCGCGCAGCAGATTGCCGCCCAGCACGCGCAGCGCGCCGAACGCGGTGCGCAGGCCGAGGTGCTTGCGGTTGATGACGGCTTGCGTGCGCACGAGTTCGCGGTAGAAGACGTCGAGCGGAAGGGCCGTGGGCACGACGGCGTGCTGGATGTCGAAGAGCCGGTAGTCCCGGGTCGTCAGCCGTCGCGACTCGGTGTGCCACACCTCGGTGCCGGGGTACGGCGTCATGACCGTGAGGTGCACGATCTCGGGCACCGACATCGCGAACTCTCGGATGACGCGGAATCTCTCCTCGTCCCATCCGGGGTCGACGATCAGGTTGATGGCCACGTTGATGCCCATCTTCCGGGCGAGTTCGAGCGCCCTGAAGTTGTCGTCGGGGCTGACGCGCTTGCGGTACAGGTCCAGCCCTTCGGCGTCGATCGCCTCCATCCCGAGGAACATGTACTTCAGCCCCAGCCGCGTCCACCGCTCGAAGATCTCCGGGTGGCGCAGCAGGACGTCCGCACGGGTCTCCAGGTAGTAGCGCTTGCGGATGCGGCGGCGCTCGATCTCGGCGGCGATGGCGTCGCCGTGCTCGGGGCGGATGAAGGCCACGTCGTCGACGATGAAGACGCTGCTCTCCCGGATGCTCGCCATCTCCTCACCCGCGGCCTCGGGAGACGCCTTGCGGTAGCTGCGCCCGTAGAAGGTCCAGGCGGAGCAGAAGGAGCAGTCCCAGGGGCAGCCCCGCGTGAACTCGATGGACGCGCAGGGGTCGAGCTCGCCGATGAAGTAGCGGCGGCGGTGGGCGAGCAGATCGCGGGCCGGGCGGGGGGTGTCGATGCTGTGCAGCATCCGCGGGCCCGGTCCGCGGCCGTCGGCGGTGACGATGCCGGGGACACCCTCGACACCGCCCTGCGCCAGCCCCTCCAGCAGCGGGCCGACGGCCGGTTCGCCCTCACCGCGGATCACGGAGTCGACCGCGCCTTCCGCCTGTTCGAGCACCTCCTCCGCGACGAAGGAGACGCTGTGACCGCCGAAGAAGACGTGCGCGCCGGGCACGATCTGCTTGGCGCGGTGCGCGAGCTCGATGGCCTCGGGGACGTTCGCCAGATAGTTCAGGGAGAAGCCGACCGCCTGTGGTTCGAACGTGGCCATCGCCCGCTCCAGGTCGGAGTGCCTGGAGACCTGGAGGTCGATGACGCGCACGTCGTGACCGGCCTCCCGGGCGGCGCCGGCGACGCGCTCCAGGCCGAGAGGTTCGAGTCGAAGGAAGATCTCCGAATACATCAGGGCACTGGGATGGACGAGGAGCAGACGCACCGATGCCTCCGGGGGTCGTGGGCCGCTTCGTCCACCCGTTGTCCGGGAGCCTCGGCGTCAAACGGCGCACGGACCGGCATCCCCCGTTCGGCCACCCCGTCCCGCGGAGGCCGCGGCGGCCTCGACCTCGACGACCGGACCCGCGGCGTCCAGGCCGGCCGCGGTTGACAGGGGTCTCCGGACGGAGACCCTTGCGCTCCGAGCCGGCCGCACGGTCCGCGGGCGTCACGGCGGTGGACTGCGATCAGGCGACCTGACCGCTCCTGGCCCGGCCGGGAACGTCAGAGCTGGAACTCGGCCGGCGGCACTTGCAGTGCCGTGCAGGCTTCCCGGATGACCGTCTGCTCGGCAGGGGAGAAGTCGCCGTCGGCACCCGCGATGACGATGCCGGTCTGGATCACTGCCCTTGCCTCGGCCGGCTTCTTGCCGGCCTTGGCGATCTCCTGCATCGCGTCGGCCTTGCCCTGGTGGAAGTTCTGCGTCAGTTGGTCCACGTGCTTGTTGAAGCGCTGCCGCAACTGCTCCGGCGGGAAGTTCTGCAGCACCTCGTTACGGAGGATCATCGACTCGACATTCTGCCGCTCGGCGGGGTCCACATGCCCGTCCGCGGCCGCGACCAGCGCACACATCGCCATGCTCGCGTCCCGGTACGCACCGCTCTTCAGCTCGGTCTTCAGCGATGCGAGCTGCGTCTTCAGCGCGCCGACCAGCTGGGCCTTCGAACCGCCTCCACTCCCCGTACTGCTGCTTCGCCCGCCGGTCCGTCCACTCTGGGACTGCTGCAGAGTCTTGGCCTGATCCTTGAGCCGGTCCCACATTGGCACTTGCGTCACCTCGATGTTCGTCTCAGCACCGTTCGCGCATGCCGCTCGCATGCCTACGGGGCCAACGCCCGCGCCCACCCCAAGGTTCCGCAAAGTCCCCTGCCCCGGGCGGCGGAGCTGAGGCCCACTCAGCCGACCAGCCCGGCATCCCCCTCGACTTTCGATGCGCGGCCGACCACGTCAACAGCCGTGTGCACTGGGCGAATTGGGTTCCGTACACCGAATCGCGTACTGAGGAACTGTCCGAATAGGCAATCTCTCGGGAAGAGTTCAGCCATCCGTCGTGCGCGGGGTGCTGACCGGTAAGGCGGTGTGCGCTCAGAATCCCCACATGACGACACGCGACCACCATCACAGACCCAGCCGACGGTCCATGCTCGCCGGGGCGAGCGGGCTCCTCATACTCGCCTCGGCACCGGGGACCGCGAGCGCGGTCAGTACCCGTACCGCCAGATCGTCCGACGTTCCGGTCAAGCGCACCGGAGCCGCGCGGGGCTCCCGCCTCAGGCAAGGCACCACGCTCGTACACGCGGACATGCACAACCACACCGCCATGTCCGACGGCGACGGCGACCCCGAACTCGCCTTCGCCTCGATGCGTGACGCGGGGCTGGACGTCGCCGCTCTCACCGACCACGCCACACTGCTGTCGATCGAGGGCCTCAGCTCAGCGGAGTGGGACCGGACGGGGCAGCTCGCCGACGCCGCCGACGATCCCGGGACCTACACCGCCATCCGCGGCTTCGAGTGGTCCCACCCGCTGCACGGCCACGCCAACGTCTGGTTCACCGACGACTGGGTCGACCTCGGCGGCGCGGGCAGTCCGGGCTCGCTCTACGGCTGGCTGGAGGACCGCGACGCCGTGGCCAGCTTCAACCACCCGGGGCGCGAGTCCGGGATGTTCGACAACTTCAGCTTCTCCGCAGCCGTGTTGGAGAAGATGGTCGGCCTGGAGATGTTCAACCGCGGCGACGACTATCTCTTCGACGGCTGGTCGAGCACCGGCCGCTCGCCGCTCGTCGCCTGTCTCAACAAGGGCTGGCGTACGGGACTGACGGGCGTCACCGACGAGCACGGCACGGACTGGGGCTTCCCCGAAGGCAAGGGACGCAGCGGGCTGTGGGTCACCGAGAACACCCGCGCCGGCGTCTTCGAGGCGATGCGTGCCCGGCGGTTCTTCGCAACGCGCGTCTCGGGGCTGCGACTCGACGCCGTGGCGAACGGCGTCCAGATGGGCGGCACGATCGGCCTGGACTCGGGCGACGTCCAGTTCACCGTCGACCTGGACCGCGGCCCCGAATGGGAGGGCAAGCCCCTCAACATCCAGGTCCTGCGCCCGGGTTCGGACGCGCCGACAGTCGCGGACGTCATCGAGACCCACTCCAATCAGCTGACGAAGTTCACCGTCCCCCTCAACGCGGCCGACGGCAACTGGACCGTCCTGCGCGTCTCTGACCCGTCCCAAGCAAACCCTTCCCCGGGCCCCTCCGGCCACCCGTGCAACGACTGGGGAGTGGCGTACTCGAGCCCATGGTGGCTCCAGGCATGACGCGCACACCGGGCGGTGGGCCCTGACGGGGTGTGCCCGACCGGCGCAGTCGCGAACAGGCCGCGGCGACGGTCGGGTTGTGCGCCCGTCGCAACCACCGCCCAGCAGCGGCCAGATGAGGCCCAGGGTGTGCTGAGTCCGTGTCACATCGTTGCCGCTTGCGCCCGGCCCGGGTCAGTGGTCGTGTTCGCTGCCGGTGGGACCCTCGCCGTGCACAGCCGTCGTGGAGTCGCCGCCCGCGGCGACGGTGAATGCGGCGGTGCGCACTTTCCCTTCGTGCTTGAAGTCCAGGAAGAGCCGGTAGGCACCGTCGCTGGGGGCGGTCGCCGTAAACGACACAGCGGGGCCTGACTTCGTACTGCCGTCGCCCGGTTCCCCGTTGGGGTGCACGTGCAGATACGCCAGGTCGCCCGAGCGCAGGGCCACCAGGTGTCCGTACGCGCCAAGGTAGGGCTGAAGGCCGGTGACCTCCTTGCCGTCCTTGCTGACCGAGAACCCCAGCTCCTGTGCGGCTCCGCGGCGCAGCCCGCCCTTGAGGTCCACGGTGTACCCGTCGACGGTGGCGGTGCGTGCCGGGCGTGGCAGCGGGCGCGGTTCGTAGTCGCCGGAGGCGGACAGGTCCGCGCCGAGAGTGAGGTTTCCGGTCCCCTTCCTGGCAGGGGTGAAGTCGGCGAAGAGCCGCGGCGCTGGGCTTCGACGCGGGGGGTTTCGAGATCGAGGGTGTATCCGCTCTCGGAGATCTGTAGCCCGCCGGCCGGGCGCCCCGATTTCTCGCTGTCCGTCGGATCCGAGCCGCCTTCCTGATGCCCGGCGTGCGCTGCCGTCGGCTCGGCGCGGGAGGCGATCGGCTCCACGCCCCCTCCGACGAAGTAGGCGGTGCCGAACGTGACCGCGAGGGCAGCGGTGAAGGCGGTGATTCTCGCTCCGGTGTTCATGGCGGCTCCTCGGTTACCGGCTTGCTCATCGATAGGGGGTGGGGGTATATGTGAGAACGTATACAATATACCCCCGAGGGGTATAGTCACTCGTCCCTCTGACCGAGGAGATCCCATGGCGTCCTGCTGCACCCCGGACGGCAGCTGCCACACAGACGGCACCACCACCGTCTACAACGTGTCCGGCATGACCTGCGCCCACTGCCGCGCCGCGGTCACAGAGGCCGTCGGCGGCTTGGAGACGGTGCGGTCGGTGTCCGTCGATGTGGAGGCGGGCCGCGTCACCGTGACCACCGGCGGTGAACCCGACGACGCGCTGATCGCCGAAGCCGTCGACGACGCCGGATACGAGCTCACCGGCCGAGCAGCCACCGCCTGACCGCAGGCCGCCGGGGTCCGTTGCACATGCCTCGCTCCGGCGCCATCCGTCCAGCCCGAGGAGCAGTGATGACAACTACGGTCTCTGAAGCCGCCGAGGTCGAACTCGCCATCGGCGGGATGACCTGCGCCTCGTGCGCGGCCCGCATCGAGAAGAAGCTCAACCGCATGGACGGTGTGGAGGCCACCGTCAACTACGCGACGGAGAAGGCAAGGTCACCTATGGCGAGAGCGTCGCCGTGGAAGACCTGATCGCCACGGTCGAAGCGACGGGCTACACGGCCGCCCTGCCCGCGCCCGTACCGACCGACAGCGCGACCGCCTCCGACGAACTCGGCGCCGAGGCGGACGAGGCGGGGGAACTGCGCCCGCTGACCGCAGGACCAACGTCCCCACCAGACCGGCCAGTTCGAGGACGGGCGTTCTAGGAAGACCCGGTTCCATCGGAAGGGAGCACGTCATGGATCACACTTCCCACCACGTCGGCGCGGCCGGCGAGATCGGACAGCCGCCGGCCCGCGCGCCATGGGGCACCGCGGCCAAGGCGACGCTGCACTGCCTGACGGGCTGCGCCATAGGCGAGATCCTGGGCATGGCCGTCGGCACAGCGTTGCTCTGGAACAACATCCCCACGATGATCCTGGCGATCGCGCTGGCCTTCGTCTTCGGCTATTCCTTCACGCTGTACGCGGTGCGCAGGGCGGGTCTCGGTCTCAAGGCCGCGATCCGCGTCGCCCTCGCCGCCGACACCGTGTCCATCGCCGTCATGGAACTGGTGGACAACTCCATCATCGCCGTGACACCGGGAGCGATGGATGCCCAGCTGTCCGACGGCCTGTTCTGGTCCGCACTGCTGGGGGGCTTCGCGATCGCCTTCCTGATCACCACACCCGTGAACAAGTGGATGATCGGCCGCGGCAAAGGGCACGCAGTTGTGCACGCCTACCACTGAGGGGCACGGCAGCGCACTGCCCGCCGCGGGGGCCCCGCCGGCGGCCTGATCGTGGAAGACGGTCGCCCGGAGACAGGCGGCGCCGCACGCAGTGGACTTCCCGTGCGTCAGCGGCGCTGGACTCCCGACTCATGGGCTGGGCGTGAACCCTAGGATGGGCCGCATGACCGGCACACCGCGCATCGCTCTCCCTCTGGGGGCTGCGCGTGCGTGCGTGTTGCTGCTCCTGCCCGTGCTGATGGGGCTGGTCGCCATGCACGGCCTCGGGCCTGCGCCGGTAGGCCAGCACGCTCGCGCCATGCCGATGGCCAGTAGCCACAACGGGGAGGCGGCGAGCGTCGGGTCGCGGGTGGCACATGTGTCAGAAGCCGCCTGTCACCACGGCTCCGGGACAAAGGACCGCGGCCACGTCGGCCACGCCGATCCCACGTGCGCGGCGAGCGGCATCAGCAGCGCACCCACCTTGACCGCGGCGACCTTGAACGTGGCCGACTGCGCAAGCCCCGCTTCGTTCCAGGCGAGCGGCTGTGACGCCGCCACCGCCGTGGAACGGGCACCGCCCTCACTCGCGAACCTCCAACTCCTGCGTATATAGCGCGTCCCCCGGCGCCCGGTACCCGCAGCACGCTGCCGCGGGCCAGGCGCTCGCACCGCCCTTGGCTACGGCCCGAGGGTGCCCCGGACACGCACACCACTTCGACGCAGGAGCAATATCAGCATGACTGCACATCGTTCACATACGCGCGCCGTCGCAGCGGCGGCTGCCGCCGCCACTGCCGCACTGATCCTCACCGCCTGTGGCGGCGACAACGACACCGAAGGCCACGGATCCGGCCACGACGACAAGTCATCGGCGCCGGCCGCCAAGGGCAAGCACAACGGCGCGGACGAGTCCTTCGCCGTGGGCATGATCCCGCATCACCGGCAGGCGGTGGAGATGGCCGAGCTGGCCGCCGACCGCGCGTCCTCCCCGGAGGTGAAGAAACTCTCCGAGGACATCGAGAAGGCCCAGGACCCGGAGATCAAGAAGATGTCCGGCTGGCTGAAATCCTGGGGCAAGGAGGTCCCGAAGGCCATGCCCGGGATGGACCACTCAAAGCACGGCATGCCCGGCATGATGACGCCCGAGGACATGGAGAAGCTGAAGAAGTCCTCCGGCAAGGAGTTCGACACCGCGTTCCTGAAGATGATGGTCGAACATCACGAGGGCGCCGTGGAGATGGCCCGTACCGAGAAGTCCGACGGGGCGTTCGAACCCGCCAAGGACATGGCTCAGGACATCAGCACTTCGCAGACCGCGGAGATCAAGAAGATGAAGGGACTGCTCGACCAGTAGCGAGGTCGCTTACGGGGGTGAGGGGCCGCATCCGCACGGATGCGGCCCCTCGCGCCGTCGCTTCACGCCAGGGCGGCCACGAAGGCGATCACCTGTCAGGCGGTCGCCGGCTCCGGCTCGGGTCGTGTCGCCGGGGTTGCCAGCCGGCCGGAGCGATGCAGCCCGTAGAGAGAGGCGGCGCAGACGGTGCCGAGTGCGCACAGACAGATCCATGGCAACGCGGGAACACCGGCCGCGCGTGCTGCGTCCAGTGACGCGCCGGTCAGCAGGTTTCCGAGGGTGATGCCGATGCCGCAGATCGTGTTGTACAGCCCGTAATGGGTGGCCACGAGCCGGTCACCTGAGAGCCGCACGATGGTGTCCATCTCGAAGGGGTAGGCCGTCATCTGTCCAAGGGCCAACAGCAGCGCGGCCAGTGTGGGCGGCAGCGCCGCCACCAGCCACAGTCCCACGCCTCCGTCCGGTACGGGCACGGCCATGGCCAGCAGCAGCGGCACGAACGCCAGCCCCATCAGCGCGAGTCCCCAGGCGAGTGCTTGTCCGGGCTCCATCCGGGCCTTGCACCACGCCGTCAGCTTCGTCTGACCGAGGATCGTGCTCAGCCCGGAGACGGCGAAGAGCAGCGCGACGCCCGAGGTGCCGAAGGCGCCTTCTCCCGCCAGCCGCCGAACTTCCAACGGGAGGGCGAGATACACCTGGAAGGACAGGACGTACGCGCCGATCATCGCCACGGAGAACAGCAGGAACGGGCGGTTGGAGAGGATCCCGCGCCACTGTGAGAACACGCCGTCCTGGCCCCCGGACCGGCTGCTCCCGGGCTCCTTCGCCCGCCGTGCGGGCAGCGCACGGATCTGCACGACGCTGAGCACCGCGAAGATGCCGGCCGAAACCAGGCAGGTGAGGCGGAAGTTGACGCCCGTCAGCAGCATGCCGACCACCGGGCCGAGCAGGATCCCCGCCTGGTAGAAGACGTTGAACAGCGCGAAGGCCTCTACCCGGCGCTCCCCGGTATCCGCCGCCAGATAGGCCCGTACCGCGGGATTGAACAGGGCCCCGGCCAGGCCTGTCGCTGCGGAGGCGGCGAGAAGCGCGGGCAGTGAATCGACGAGCCCGAGCGTGGCGAAACCGGCGGTGCGCAGCGCGCAGCCGGCCACGATCATCGGCTTGTAGCCGAGCCGGTCGGCCAGCGTCCCTCCGACCAGGAACATGCCCTGCTGGCTGAAGTTGCGTACTCCGAGGACGAGTCCGACCAGCCAGCCGGCCAGTCCCAGGGTTCCGGAGAGGTGCTGTGCGAGGTAGGGCATCAGCATGTAGAAGCCGAAGTTGATGGTGAACTGATTCACCATCAACAGCTGCACACTGCGCTCGTACGAACGCAGTTGCGTGAGCGTGCTCTTCACCGTGCCTCCCCGGGGACGTCGCAGGCCGGAGCACGGAAGGTGAGCGGGTCGCTCACGGTGGTGCACCGGGTCCAGCGGTGGATCTCCTTTTCATCGGGACGGCCAACCACCTCCGGTGCGACTGCGGGTGGCGCGTCGAGCAGTCCGCGTGCTGTGCAGTAGGCGTCGTCGTAGACGGTCTCCAGGTAGCGCTGAGGGCCGTCGGGGAAGACGGCCGCGATGCGCGTGCCCGCAGGCAGAGTGCGGGCAAGCCAGCCGGCGACGAGGGCGACGGCGCCGACGCTCCATCCACCGGTGGCGTAGTGCGAGGACGCCAGCTGTCGGCAGGTCCACACCGCCTCGGATGGGGCGACCCAGTGCACCTCGCTGAACTGCTCGTAGGCGATGTTGCGGGGATAGATGCTGGAGCCCAGGCCCCGCATGACCCTCGGGCGGGCCGGCTGGCCGAAGATGGTCGAGCCGATGGTGTCGACGCCGACGAGCCGAAGCTGCGGATAGAACTGGCGCAGCACATGCGAAATGCCGGCCGAGTGGCCGCCCGTGCCCACGCTGCACACCAGGACATCGATGTGGTCCAGCTGAGAGGCGAGTTCGAGAGCCAGCGGGAGGTAGGCGCTGGTGTTGTCGGGGTTGTGGTACTGGTCGGGGCACCACGATCCGGGGTGTTCGTCCAGAACTTGGGCGACCCGGTCTCGGCGGGCCTGCTGCCAGCCGCCGGCGGGATGGGGTTCGGCGACGACGTCGACACGGGCGCCGTAGGCCGTCAGGAGCCGGGTCATCGACGACTCGAGGCCGGGGTCGGTGACCAGGGTGACGGGATGCCCGTGCACCAGACCGGCCAGGGCAAGCCCCAGTCCGAGGGTGCCACTGGTGGATTCGACGATTCGGCCGCCGGGAAGCAGTTCGCCGCGGGCACGGGCCCGTTCGACCATGTGCAGCGCCGGGCGGTCCTTGATCCCCCCGGGATTGAAGCCCTCCAGTTTCGCCCAGAAACCACGATGACCGGCGGGGGCCAGTGGTTCCGACACCCACAAGACGGGGGTGTTGCCTACGAGCGCGCCCAGGGCCGGGCGCGTGGGGGTGACGGCAGTAGTGGTCAGTGACTGCATCTGTTTCGCTCTCATTCGATGAAGGCGCAGTGCGGGTATGCGGATTCATCTCGCGCGCCGTCACCGGGAAGCGGGGATGGGCGATCCCCGCTGCGGGTCTGGCACGCGGCAGCCAGGAGGCCGGCTGCGAGGCGAGGTCTAGATGCGCCAGAGGCAGACGTCTGCGAGCAGTGACCGGCCCGACCGAGGTATCGGCCGATCTGCTCCCTGGATCGCCGACGGCGACCGCGGGAGCGCGGTGAAGAACGCCACGCTGAGTGTCGTGGCGGTCATCGCTGTCGCCGGCGTCGTATCCAGCGGCTGGATGGGCCGGGAGATCGCGCTGGGAACGCAATCCGCCCCGTGATGCTCATCGTCCGGGGCGTCACTTCCCGCGGTGACGGTCAATGCGACAGCGGCAGACGTCTTGGGCGCGCGATGGTGCGCATCACCGAGCTGACCATGTGACACGCAGCAGCACATGAGCAGCGTGGCCAGCACGAAGCCCATCACCAGCGGAATCAGCCGCGGCAGGGAATCCTGGCGCGCCATCGCCGCGCAGGCACGGTCGGGGGGTAGGGGGTGAAGCCTCATCGGCCCTCCAGCAGCCGCCGTCACCCGCTACCGCGGGAGGGCGACGAACAGGACGAGACAAGCAGGTGGATACAGGCGCGCCGTGAGAAGTCGGAGCCGGGCCGGGACTGACGAAGCCCGCTCGGACGGTTGCGCCCGCTGGCGATCCCCACGATCAAGCACTCATGGTGTTCAGGCGTAGCCGTGAGTGACGATATGGGGGGAGTCGGATCCTAGACCTGCTGCACCACGGAACACTTCGACGTCGCCGGGTTCACGGCCGCTCCCGGGCCCGGCACAGAGCCCTTCGCGGCGGCACCGGTGCGATCCGAGTCCCAAGCGAACGGCGCGAGGCAAGGAGCGTCCAAGGCCGGTTCCTGCTGGGGCTGGCCCGAGACACAGTCTTCGCCGGCATGACCCGAATCATGGCCGTGGCCGTGGGTGTCCTCTTGTGCGTCGAGTTGCGGTGACGACTCCGCAGCGGC
Organism: Streptomyces winkii; assembly: GCF_032248595.1. Lineage (NCBI taxonomy): Bacteria > Bacillati > Actinomycetota > Actinomycetes > Kitasatosporales > Streptomycetaceae > Streptomyces > Streptomyces winkii. Next base: position 970,761 of record NZ_JASTTH010000001.1, read on the forward strand.
AGCGCCGTGTCCATGCGTGGTTGCTGCCGGAGAGGCTACGGCCGCGCTCGCCTGCCCATGGCCCTCGGCGCTGCCGGCACTCAACCCGTGTGCGATCACCAGGGAGAAGAGCAGCATGGCCAGCCACAGCAGACGTGACGCGCCCGCATGTGTGGGGGTCCGCCGTATGCGAGGTGGCGGCCAAGCCGTAACCATGCCGTGATCCTAACGGGTCCTCAGCAGCGAGCTCTCACGCCCCCGTTGAACGTTTCGCAAATGACAAACGACGTGAAATAACAGCCGGGTCGCCGGAGCCCACGGCCCTCTGTAGCTGCGGACGCTCACCGCAGCGACGGTCGATCTGCGCGTCGTGGGTTCGGCCGGGCTTCCGGGCCGTTCTCAGACCCACTCCCATGACCTTCACGGGAGTGCGATGCGCACGGCACCTCGGCAGACTGCTGCGTGACGACCCACCCCAGGCGTGGTTCCCGCGGGCAAAGACGGCCAGGTCTTCGAGGGTCCGCCGGCCCGCCAGCGCTCCGGAAGCAGCCCGTGGCAGATCGGGTCGAACGGGCCGAGCCTCAAGCGCGCTTCCAGCGAGCTTCGAGTGCCGCGGCAGGGCCGCTGGAGACCGAGCGGAAAAGGAGCCACGCATGCCTCACCCGGAGGACGACGACCGCGGTCGCACGCACCACACATCCGGAGTGAACGAGCACGGGCAGCGGGTCGTACTGGACGTCCGCGGCATGCTGCGCGCCTCGCAGCAGAGCACTGTGACCACCGTGCTGGAGCGTCGTCCCGGTGTTCTGGCGGTCGAGACGAACCCGGTCGCACAGACGGCCACTGTCGACTTCGACCCGCAGCTCACTTCCGTGACCGATCTGCGCCGCTGGGTGTCGGACTGCGGTTACCACTGCGCGGGCCAGTCCGTCCCGTCCCACATCTGCGACCCGCTGCTCGATCCCGGCCGTCGGCCTGCCGAGAGGCCCGCGGGCGAGCTGGCGGAGCACGAACACCCGGCGCCTTCGAAGCACGCGCCTCCGTCGCGTGAGGCGACAGAGCACGAAGGCCACGGTGAGATGTCGATGGCGACCATGGTGGCTGACATGCGCAACCGCTTCCTCGTAGCGGTGCTGTTCTCCGTGCCCGTGCTGATCTGGTCGCCGATCGGAGAGGCCATCTTCGGCCTGGACGCGCCGGTCCCGTTCGGACTGCGGAAAGACGAGTGGGCGCTGCTGCTCAGCCTGCCCGTGATCTTCTACTCGTGCACGATCTTCTTCGTCGGAGCCGTACGGGCCCTGCGCGCCCGCACCTTGGACATGATGGTGCTCGTCGCGGTCGCCGTCGGTTCGGGCTGGCTGTACTCCCTGATCATCACCCTGAGCGGCGGCGGTGAGGTCTTCTACGAGGCGGCCACTGTTCTGGCCTCGTTCGTGCTGCTGGGGCACTGGTTCGAGATGCGGGCCCGGGGCGGCGCCAACGACGCCATTCGTACACTGCTCGATCTCGCTCCTCCCAAGGCACTGGTTGTACGGGAGGGCGAACCGGTGGAGGTTCCCACCGCCGAGGTCGTGGTCGGGGATCTGCTACTTGTCCGCCCCGGAGCCAAGATCGCCGTCGACGGCACCGTGGAGGAGGGCGAGAGCGACGTCGACGAGTCGATGGTGACGGGCGAGAGCCTGCCGGTGCACAAGGCGCCGGGCTCGGAGGTGGTCGGTGCGACCCTCAACGCCAATGGCACGCTGCGGGTACGAGCAACCAAGATCGGCTCCGACACCGCGCTGGCCCAGATCGTCGAACTCGTCCAGCAGGCCCAGAACTCCAAGGCGCCAGGCCAGCGGCTGGCCGACCGGGCCGCCTTCTGGCTCGTGTTCGTCGCGCTGATCGGCGGGGTGGGGACCCTTGGCATCTGGCTGCTGGCCACCGACCGCACCTTCAGCGCGGCGATGCTCTTCGCCATCACCGTGGTGGTCATCACCTGCCCCGATGCCCTGGGGTTGGCCACCCCGACGGCGATCATGGTGGGTACCGGTCTCGGAGCCAAGCGCGGCGTGCTGTTCAAGAACGCGGACGCCCTGGAGACCGCGGCCGGCATCCAGACCGTGGTCATGGACAAGACGGGCACGCTGACCAAGGGCGAACCGGAAGTCACCGACGTCTTCGTGGGGCCGGGGACGGACGAGGAGGAACTGCTGCGGCTGGCTGGGGCGGTGGAGCGTGAGTCCGAGCACCCGCTGGCCCAAGCCGTCGTCCGTCACGCAGCGGACCACGCCGTGGAAGCCGTCAGCCCGCAGCAGTTCGAGAATGTGCCTGGTCACGGGGCGGTCGCGCTCGTCGACGGCCACCGGGTGGCAGTGGGCAACCGGCGCCTGGCCGAGCGCGAAGGTGCCGACCTCGGCCAACTGGCCCGACGCCGCGAGGAGATGGCCGGTACCGGCCGTACGGTCGTCATCGTCTGTATCGACGGCCGCGCGGCAGGCCTGATCGGCATCGCGGACGCGCCGCGGGAAACCTCGGCAGCCGCCGTCCGCGAGCTGCACGACCTCGGCGTCGAAGTAGCGATGCTCACCGGCGACAACCAGGCCACCGCCGAGTGGATCGCGCGCCAAATGGGCATCGACACCGTGATCGCCGAAGTCCTTCCCGGCGACAAAGCAGCCAGGATCGCCGAGTTGCAGCGCGGCGGCAGCAAGGTCGCCATGGTCGGCGACGGCGTCAACGACGCACCGGCGCTGGCCCAGGCCGATCTCGGGATCGCCATCGGTGCGGGCACGGACGTCGCCATCGAGACCGCCGATGTCGTGCTGATGCGCTCCGACCCGGGCGGTGTCCCGACTGCCCTGCGTATCGGCCGTGGAACCCTGGTGAAAATGCGCCAGAACCTCGGATGGGCCATCGGCTACAACACCATCGCCCTCCCAATCGCGGCCGGCGTATTCGAGCCCGCCTTCGGCCTGGTACTCCGCCCGGAGATCGCCGCGCTCTCCATGTCCGGCTCCAGCGTCATCGTCGCCCTCAACGCCGTGGCCCTGAAGCGGCTGCGGCTACGGGACGGACAGCCGTCCCCGCAGCAGCCACCCGGCCCCCTTGGTGTCCGTGCGGCAACTGCGAACACGGGATCCGGAAACACCTGACGTATCAGCACGGCTCCCACGCCACAGTCCCGGGCCGAACCGCCACACCATCCTCAGCGCCGCAGAAGCGCTCCACGGGACCGGTCCGGTCAAGCGGTGGCGGCCGGTGACTCGACGTCCGGTTCCCTGAAGGAATCCTCGCCGCTCACACCCCCTCCCCAGCGATGCTACTGAAGGGTATGGTCGGGCCGCCCACCTCCCGCACCCGACCCCGACCCCCGATGGCGCAGGGACTCAGATGACGATGGAGAGGGAAACCGGGTCGTGCGAAGGCTCGGTCGACGGTTCCGATGCACGCTGGCAGCGCATCTGGAGCGAACGTGAGCAGTTGCTCAAGGTGGCTCGGCGCCGGTCCGTATGCGTGGAGGACGCGGAGGATGCCGTGCACGAGGCCATGGTGCGGGCCTGGGAGAGACCGGACCTCGACGAGAGCCGGGTGGGTGCGTGGCTGACGACGGTCACCACGCGGCTGTGCGTTGACCGGTGCCGGCAGGTGAGCCGCGAGACAGACGTGCAGGGCCTCTTCTCCGCCGTGTCCTCCCAGTCCCCGGTGGAGGAAGCGGTCTGCGACCGCTTGGAGGCGAACTGGCTGGCGCAGCGCAGCAGCGAACTGCCCCCGAGGCAGGCACACGCGCTGTGGCTGAAGTCCTCGAACCTGGACGTCGCTCAAGTGGCCGAGGAGATGGGACTGAGCTACCGCACGGTCGAGTCGTTGCTCGCCCGTGGTAGACGGACGATGCGCCGACTGCTCGCCGGTGCGCTCGCGTTCGGGGGCTGGCACTGGCTGACGGGCCGGGCCCGTACGGGGGGCGGCGCGATGGCCACAGGTGTGGCGTCCACCGCCGCGACGCTGACGATGCTGGGGCTCCTCCCGCCCGGTGACACCCCGAGGGAGGCCGAAGGGCCACGGCCCGCGACCACGCGCCCCGTGACGCCGCCGGCGGAGCACCCGGACGGATCGGGAAGGTCCGCCGACGCCGTGGAGCCGGGATCGCGCGGGAGCGGAGCCGCCGGTGCCGGGTGGGCGCAGCCGGGCACGGGGCTGCCGGTGGCCGGCGTGTTCGCGCTTCCCGGTCCCGGGCCGGTGTCGGTCGGCGTACTGCGAGCGGACACGTCACCGGCCTGGTTCATAGGGGACGTCGGAGTCCCGCCTGAGATCCCGCACGCCTCGGTGCCGGGGCAGGACGCCTCCGTCCCGTCGACGGCGGCGCAGGGGACGGACGCGGCGGAGGCGAAGGTCCCCGCCGAACCACGGGCGTCCACGCCGGCGCGCCCCCGTACCGCCCCGGTCCCGGCGCCGAGGGCGGACGTACCGAAGCGGACGGCTCCCGGAACGTCGTCGGTGCGCACTCCGGTGGAGCCCTCAGCCCCGTCCGCACCACGGCTGGAGTCGTCGAACTGGGACCTCCCTTAGCCATCCGGCTCGCGCCCCCGCGCCCCTGACCGGGCCTGCGCGCCCGGCGCGCACCGGCCGGCCGGAAATCCCCGCACACCTAGAGAAAAATTCTCCGCCGGTCGCGACGGACGTCGTACCCCCCGCCGTAGAACTCGTGGCAGGACGGTTGGTCTACGGGCTGAAAGGTGGGCTGGATGGGGGTGGAGATCAGTGTGTCGGGGCTGACCAAGTCTTTCGGCAGACAGGTCATCTGGCAGGACGTCTCGCTGACGCTGCCCGCCGGGGAGATCTCGGTCATGCTCGGACCGTCGGGCACGGGCAAGTCCGTCTTCCTCAAGACGCTCGTGGGGCTGCTCCGGCCGGACCGGGGCTCGATCCACGTCGCGGGCCAGGACGTCACGCGGCTGAGCCGGCACGAACTGTACGAGGTGCGAAAGCTCTTCGGCGTCCTCTTCCAGGACGGTGCGCTCTTCGGCTCGATGAACCTCTACGACAACATCGCCTTCCCGCTGCGGGAGCACACACGTAAGCCGGAGAGCGAGATCAAGAGGATCGTGTCCGAGAAGATGGACATGGTCGGCCTCATCGGGGACGAGGACAAGCTTCCAGGTGAGATATCCGGCGGCATGCGCAAACGGGCCGGGCTGGCACGGGCGTTGGTGCTCGATCCGGAGATCATCCTCTTCGACGAGCCCGACTCGGGCCTCGACCCCGTGCGCGTCGCGTACCTCAACCAGCTGATCGTGGACCTCAATGCGCAGATCGACGCCACGTTCCTGATCGTCACCCACGACATCGCCTCGGCCCGTCAGGTGCCGGACAACATCGGCCTGCTCTTCCGCCGCGAGCTGGTGATGTTCGGCCCGCGTGCCCTGCTGCTGCACAGCGACGAACCCGTGGTCGGCCAGTTCCTGGGCGGCCGGATGCGGGGCCCGATCGGGATGGCGGAGGAGAAGGACGCCGCGCAGGTCGAGCAGGAACTGGCCGAGCTGAAGGCCGGAGACGGAGGCGGCCTGCTCAGCGACCAGAGAGCCGCGCTTGCCGCGGCATACGTACCCCGCCTGCTGCCCAGTGCGGGCATCGAACGGCCGCGACGGTGGGAGACGATCGCGGAGCTCGAGAGAGTCCGTGCGGCCAGGGTGGGTCCCGGGGCCGGCAGGCGCCGCAAGAGCGAAGAAGGCCGTGAGCCGGGCTCGAACCGCGGGACGAGCACGGAACTTGGCACCGGCACAGCGCCGCAGCTGGAGGCCGCCACGGAGCGGGACCGGGAGACCGGAACGGAGCCGGCCGGTCAGCCGGAAGGAGAGGAAGACCGCAGACCGGGCCTGTTCGCGCGCTGGAGAGCCGCCCGGAAGAGCGCCAAGGAGACCGCCGGGGAGTCCGCCGAAAAGGACGCCCCGGAGGCGGACCGGAAGCCGGACGGCACCACATGAAGATCTCCCCGACCACGGCGGTCAGGCACTCGGGCGACCTGTTCGCCCTCGCCCTGGACACCCTGCGCGCCCTGCCCCGACGCCCGTTCCAGCTGCGGGAGTTCATCCAGCAGGCCTGGTTCATCGCCAGCGTCACGATCCTGCCGACCGCCCTGGTCTCGATCCCCTTCGGTGCCGTGATCGCGCTGCAGATCGCAAGCCTGACGCGGCAGTTGGGCGCCGAGTCGTTCGCGGGCGCCGCGTCCGTGCTGGCGGTGCTCAGGGAGGCGTCCCCGATCGTCACCGCCCTGCTCATCGCCGGGGCCGGAGGCACCGCCATCTGCGCGGACTTCGGGGCCCGCAAGATCCGGGACGAGATCGACGCCATGGAGGTGCTGGGAATCGATCCGGTGCACCGGCTGGTCGTCCCGCGGACGCTGGCGGCGATGGTGGTCGCCGCCCTGCTCAACGGACTCGTCTCGGTGGTCGGCGTGGCCGGAGGCTACTTCTTCAACGTCATCCTCCAGGACGGCACTCCGGGCGCGTACCTCGCATCCTTCACCACGCTCGCGCAGCTCCCGGACCTGTGGGCGGGCGAGATCAAGGCGCTGGTGTTCGGAGCGATCGCCGCGATCGTCGCCTCGTACAAGGGGCTCAACGCCAAGGGCGGCCCAAAGGGCGTCGGTGACGCCGTCAACCAGTCGGTGGTGATCACTTTCATGCTGCTGTTCGTCACGAACTTCGTGATGACCGCCGTCTACTTCCAGATCGTTCCGCAGAGGGGGTAGGGGATGGCGCCGTCGGACAAGAGCCTTCTCGCCCGGCCGCTCCGCTCCCTGGAGGAGCTGGGCACCCAACTGGTCTTCTACGGGCGCTCGCTGGCCTGGAGCCACCGGACCCTGCGCCGGTACCGGAAGGAGGTGCTGCGCCTGCTGGCCGAGGTGAGCTTCGGCCGAGGAGCGCTGGCGGTCGTCGGCGGAACCGTCGGCGTGATCGCGTTCCTGACGTTCTTCACGGGCACCGAGGTGGGCCTGCAGGGGTACACCGCGCTCAACCAGCTCGGCACCTCCAACTTCGTGGCCTTCCTCTCCGCCTACTTCAACACCCGCGAGATCGCGCCGCTGGTCTCCGGCCTCGCACTGTCCGCCACGGTGGGCGCCGGGTTCACCGCACAGCTCGGTGCGATGCGGATCAACGAGGAGGTCGACGCCCTCGAGGTGATGGCCGTCCCGTCGCTGCCGTTCCTGGCGACGACGCGGATGATCGCCGGGTTCGTGGCGGTGATCCCGCTGTACGTACTCGGGCTGCTCTCCTCGTACTTCGCCTCGCGGACCATCACCACGCTCTACTACGGGCAGTCCGCCGGCACGTACGACCACTACTTCCAGCAGTACCTGTCGCCGGTCGACGTGCTCTGGTCCTTCGGGAAAGTGATCGTCTTCGCCGTCGTGATCATCCTGGTGCACTGCTACTACGGCTACCACGCCAAGGGCGGACCGGCCGGAGTCGGTGTCGCCGTCGGCCGAGGGGTGCGTACGTCCATCGTCGCCGTCAACGTCATCGACTTCTTCCTCAGCCTGGCGATCTGGGGCGCCAGCACGACCGTTCGGATTGCGGGGTAGCCGCCGATGCCGATGCCCGCCGCGATACACGGACGACTGTCGGCCGCCGCCCGGCTGCGGCTGTACGGAGTCGTCTTCCTCACTGTGCTCACCCTGCTGCTGTCGCTGACCGTCGCCGTCTACCAGCAGGCGTTCACGTCGGTCGTGCGGATCACGCTGGAGGCCGACTCCCTCGGCAACCAACTGCAGCGGCGCTCGGACGTCAAACTGCGCGGCCTGATCGTCGGCGAGGTCCGCGGTGTGCGGGCCGACGGGAGGAAGGCGACGCTGGACATCGCCCTGGAGCCCGGACAGACCAGGCACATCCCGTCGGACGTGCGCGCCCGGCTGTTGCCCAAGACGCTCTTCGGCGAGAAGTACGTCGACCTGATCACCACGGGCAGTTCCTCGAACCGGCACATCGAGGACGGCGACGTCATCACCCAGGACCGCACCAGGGCGGGAATCGAGCTCCAGAAGCTGATGGACGACCTACTGCCGCTCCTGCGGGCCGTGCGTCCCGGAGACCTCAACGCCACACTCTCCGCCTTCTCCACGGCACTTGAGGGGCGGGGAGAGAAGATCGGCTCCAACTTCGCCAGGCTGGAGGCCTACTTGCGCGAGCTCAACCCGCACATGCCGGCGCTCCAGCGGGACATATCCCGCCTCGCCGACACGACGGAGATCTATGCGGACGCGGCGCCCGATTTGCTGCGCGTACTGCGCAACACCGTCACCACCAGCCGGACGGTGGTGGAGAAGAAGCAGACCCTGCGGGCGTTCCTGACCGGGACCACGACCACGTCCGACACCCTCGACGGCTTCCTCGACAAGAACGAGGACCGTCTCATCACTCTGGGGCGGGTGTCCCGCCCCACGCTGGCCCTCCTGGACGAGTACTCCCCCCAGTACCCGTGCCTGCTGAACGGCCTGGTGGACCAGAGCAGGCGCTCCGACGCCGCGTTCAGGGGCGGCAAGATGCGGATCACGCTCGAGTTCGTACGGCCGCGCCCCGGCTACAAGCCCGGTGAGGAACCGCGCAACGAGGCCCGTACCGGTCCCTACTGCGCCGGGTTGCCGAACCCGCCGGTGCCGGCGCCCAACTACCCGTTCGCGGATGGGACTTCGAGCAAGCGGTCGGGGTCCGCCGCTGCGGGCGGACTCGGCCCCGTGTCGGGGACCGCATCCGAACAGCGGCTCATCGGGCCGCTCGTGGCACCGGTCATGGGCGAGTCCGCAGACGACGTGCCGCCGGTGGCCACCCTGCTGTTCGGGCCGATGGCGCGTGGGACCAAGGTGAACGTCGCATGAGCGCCCGCACGATCACCGGGCCCCTGACCAAGTTCGGCCTCTTCACCGTGGTGACGGTGGCGGCGACGGCGCTGCTCGCGGCCACCATCGTCAACTTCGACTTCGAGCCCGAGAAGACCTACACCGCCACCTTCAGCGACGTCACGAGCCTTGAGGTGGGTGACGACATCCGCGTGGCCGGAGTACGGGTGGGCGAGGTCGAGGACATCCGGATCGCGCACCGCAAGCTGGCCGAGGTCGAGTTCACCGTCACCGACAAGCGTCCGCTGTTGCGGAGCACGGGGGCCACCATCCGCTACCGCAGCCTGGTCGGCCAGCGGTACGTCGCCCTCACGGAAGGTGCGGGGAACGGATCGCGGCTGCCGGACGGCGGGCACATCCCGCTCTCCCGAACGCAGCCCGCGCTCGACCTCAACGTGCTCCTCAACGGCTTCAAACCCCTCTTCGCCGCGCTGAGTCCGCGCGACGTCAACCAGCTGGCAACGGAGATCATCAAGACGCTGCAGGGCGAGGGCGGCACCGTGGGCAGCCTGCTCGCGCACACCGCCTCGCTCACGACGACGCTCGCTCAACGCGACAAACTGATCGGCTCGGTCATCACGAACCTCAACACCGTGCTGGCCACGCTGGACAAGCGCAGCGCACGCTTCTCCTCCCTGCTCACCCAGCTCAGGCGGCTCATCTCCGGGCTGTCTGCCGACCGCAAGCCGATCGGCGACTCACTGTCCGACATCAACGATCTGACCGGCGCCACCGCCGGACTCCTGGAGGACGGCCGCCCGGCGCTGAAGACGGACATCGGGGAGCTGTCGAAACTCTCCAACACGCTGAACGGGCACGAGAAGACCGTCGAGGGCGTGATCCAGCGGCTGCCCGGCAAGCTCAACAAGCTGACCGGCACCGCCACGTACGGCTCCTGGTTCAACTTCTACCTGTGCGATTTCGACGGCAGGGTCGTGCTGCCGAAGACCGCCAAGGTGATCACTCCCGAGTACCACGTCGACCAGGGGAGGTGCGGCGGATGACCCTCTTCCGTGACCGCAGCCCCGTAAAGATCGGAATCGCGGGCCTCACCACCCTCGCGCTGCTCACCGCGGCCGCGTTCAACATCGACGACCTGCCGCTGATCGGCAGCGGCGACCACTACAGCGCCTCCTTCTCCGAGGCGGGCGGTCTCAAGCCGGGCGACGAGGTCCGCATCGCGGGGGTGAAGGCCGGCAAGGTCGACGAGGTGGCCCTCGACGGCGACCACGTCCGGGTGTCCTTCCGCCTCAGGGGCGACCCCGCGCTGGGCAAGCGCACCGGCGCCGCCATCCGCGTCAAGACGATCCTCGGCGCGAAGTTCCTCGCGCTGGAGCCGGACGGCCCGGGGCAGTTGGAGGAGGGCAGCACCATCCCGCGTTCCCGTACCACCCCCGCCTACGACGTGGTGGAGGCGTTCAGCGATCTGACGACCACCACGGAGAAGGTCGACAAGAAGCGGCTCGCCAAGTCCATGGACACCCTCTCCGCCACCTTCAAGGACTCGCCGGAGGAGGTCAGGGCCTCCATCAAGGGCCTGGCGAAGCTGTCGCGAACGGTCTCCTCACGCGACGCGAAGCTGCGTGAACTGCTCCGGCACTCCAAGGGCGTCAGCGGCGTTCTGGCCAAGCGGTCCGGGGACTTCACCGAACTGATCGACGACGGCGACAAGTTGTTCAAGGAGATCGACGCACGGCGGAAGGTCATCCACTCGCTGCTGAAGAACGCGGTGCGGATGAGCGTGCAGCTCTCCGGCCTGGTGAAGGACAACCGTGCGCAGATAGGCCCCGCCCTGAACCGCCTGCACACCGTGGTGCGGATGCTCGAACGCAACCAGAAGAGCCTCGACCGCAGCGCCGAACTGCTCGGCCCGTACTCACGCGTCTTCGCCAACACCCTCGGGAACGGGCCCTGGTTCGACTCGTACGTGCAGAACCTGGTGGCCGTGCCCGGGAGTCCCCGCGGCGGCCCCGACGTGAAGCCGGGAGGATCACGATGAAGCCTCTGCCTGCCGCGCTCGGCTCCCTGCACCGCCTGCGCGGCAACCCGCGCTCCGCGCTCGCGCTCGCCGTCGCGCTGGCGGTGGTCGCCGCGGCGGTGATCGTGGCATGGCCCGGGAACGACACCAAGAAGGTCACCGCCTACTTCGCCCGCACCGTCGGCATCTACCCCGGCTCAGACGTGCGCGTACTGGGAGTCAAGGTGGGCGAGGTCAAGGACGTCACCCCGCAGGGCAAGCGGGTCCGCGTACTCCTCGAACTCCCCGCCGACCGCAAGATCCCCGCCGGCGCCGAGGCGGCGATCATCAACTCCTCGGTCGTCAGCGACCGTTACGTGCAGCTCCTGCCCGTCTACCGGAAGGGCCCGGTGATGCCCGACGGCGCGGTCATCCCCCAGAAGCGCACCGCCGAGCCGGTGGAGCTGGACCGCGTCTACGACAGCCTCCACATGACGTCCGAGGCTCTGGGCCCCAAGGGGGCCAACAAGGACGGCTCGCTCTCCCGGCTCCTCGGCGTCAGCGCCGACAACCTCGACGGCCAGGGCAAGCAGGTCAACCGCACGGTCCACGACCTGTCGAAGGCCCTGACGACGCTCTCCGACGGACGAAGCGACATGTTCGGCTCGATCCGGAACCTCCAGGTCTTCACGGCCGCCCTCGCCGCCGACGACGGCAGCGTACGGTCCTTCAACGACAACCTGGCCAAGGCGTCGAAAACCCTCGCCGGGGAGCGGAAGGACCTGGTCGCCGCGGTGCGGTACCTGGCGATCGCCCTGCGGGACGTGTCCGGCTTCATCAGGGAGAACAAGAAGTCCCTCAGCTCCAACGTGCGGGGCCTGAGCAAGGTGACCCGCGTACTGGTCAAGCAGCGCAGCGCCCTTGAGGAGCTGATGGACGCCTCTCCCACCGCACTGTCCAACCTGAAGGAGGCGTACAACCCGTCCTCAGGCACGCTCGACACCCGGAACAACGCCGAACAGGCGCAGGATCCGGGCGCCGTGCTGTGCTCCCTGCTGAAGACGTCCGACCCGAAGACCGACTGCGGGGCTCTGAAGGACCTCTTCGACTCGCTTCCCGAGCTGCCTTCGGCCGGTGCCCCGAAGGTGGAGAAGCCCCGCATGGACCGGTCCCTCGGCGGAATCCTGGAGGGCCGCGCATGAACGCCGTGAACAGCACAGCGCACAGTGCGCCGCAGAACGCGGGGCAGCGAGCCGTCAAGACTGCCGTGGTCTGGGGCCTCACCGGATCGCTGCTGTCGGGCTGCACGTTCAGCGGGCTCTACGACGTGCCGCTGCCCGGTGGTGCCGCTGCCGGTGACGGTGCCTATCGCGTCACCGTCGAGTTCCGGGACGTGCTCGATCTCGTGCCGCAGTCCACCGTGAAGGTCAACAACGTCACGGTCGGCACCGTCGAGAAGATCCAGCTGGACGGCTGGCACGCGCGGGCCCGGTTGCGGGTGGCCGATCACGTGAAGCTGCCGGGCAACGCCGTCGCCTCGGTGCGCCAGACGAGCATCCTCGGCGAGAAGTACGTGGCGTTGTCCAAGCCCGGGGGAGTGAAGCGCCCGCACGGCAGGCTCCGGGACGGAGCGGTGATCCCGCTGTCCAGAAGCGGCTCCAGTGCCGAGATCGAAGAGGTCCTCTCCGCCCTCTCGGCGCTGCTGAACGGCGGCGGCGTGGCCCAACTCAAGATCATCACCACGGAGTTGAACCACGCCCTCGGCGGCCGGGAGGACCGTGTCAAGTCCCTCCTCAAGCAGCTCGACGAATTCGTGGGCGGCCTCGACAAGCAGCGCGACGAGATCGTGCGTGCGCTGAAGGGGATCGACAGGCTCTCCGCACGGATGAAGCGGGAGCGCAAGACGGTCGGCACCGCCCTGGACACCCTGCCGCCGGCCCTGAAGGTACTGGCCGACGAGCGGCGCAAGCTCACGAAGATGCTGACCTCCCTGTCGAAACTGGGGAAGACCGGAACCCGGGTCGTCAACGCGTCCCGCGACGACACGGTCGCGAACCTGCGGCATCTGGCGCCGATTCTCCGGCAGTTGAACAAGGCGGGCAGCGACCTGCCCGACTCCCTGGAACTGCTGACCACTTACCCCTTCCCACGCAACGCCGCGGACGCGGTCAAGGGCGACTACGTCAACATGAAGATGACGGCCGACCTCGACTTCGACAGCGTCTACGGCAATCTCGCCGACGGGAAGAAACCGAAGAAGCCCGGCCCCGGAACCCCGAAGCTGCCGGATCTCCCTGACTCCCCCGACGTGCCCGCTGTGCCCGACGTGCCCGACGTGCCGAACCTGCCCGGGGACGGCGGCGGAGACGGAGGGAGCGGCGGCGGGGGCGGAGCTCTGTGCCCGCCGCTGTGCACCGGCGACCCCGTCTCCTACCGGGAGCACGACGGGCAACCCCAGTACGGGAACGGGGTGTCCGCCTCTCTCGTGCGGCTCATGACAGGGGGGATGTACCCGTGATGCTCACCCGTACCGTCAGGGTCCAGCTCATCGCGTTCGCCACCGTCACAGCCGTCGGTGTCTCGTACGTCGGAGCCGAGTACGCCGGGCTGGCCGACCGCTTCACGGACCGCGGCTACACCGTGCGGGCCCGGTTCGCCGACTCGGGCGGGATCTTCAAGGGCGCCGAGGTCACCTACCGGGGGGTCCCCGTGGGCCGCGTGGGAGCGCTGAGACTGTCCGGACCGGACGGTGTCTCGGTCGAGATGAGGCTCGACGACGGCCCGCGCATCCCGTCCGACTCCCTCGCCGTGGTGGCCAACCGCTCGGCGGTCGGCGAGCAGCACGTCGACCTCCAGCCCCGCACCCGGAGCGGCCCCTATCTGAAGGACGGCAGCACCATCGCGCGGCGGGACACACGGGTGCCGCTCCCCACGACGGACCTGATCCTCAGCCTGGACCGGCTCACCGGCTCCGTCGGCAAGAAGGACCTCCGCGTCACAGTCGCCGAGTTGGGCAAGGCCTTCGCCGGAACGGGACCGAACCTGGGCCGTACGGTCGACTCGGGCGACAAGCTGGTCAAGTCCGCGACCGCTTCACTGCCGCAGACGATCTCGCTGATCGAGAACTCCGAGACCGTGCTCAAGACGCAGGTGGACAAGGGGTCGGCGATCAAGTCCTTCTCCCGCGACCTGGCTCTCCTCAGCGGCGACGTCAAGTCCGGGGACGGGGACCTCCGCAATCTGCTGGAGAACGGACAGAAGGCCGCACCGCGGATCGACTCCCTGATCAAAGCCAACGAGTCGGCCCTGCCCCTGCTGATCGGCAACCTCATCAGCGGCGGCCAGATCACCTCGGCCCGGCTGCCCGGGATGGAGCAGATGCTCGTCGCGTTCCCGCTCACCGTCGCCGGCAGCAAGACCGTCGTCCCCGGTGACGGCACCACGCACTTCGGGCTGGTCGTCAACGCCGACGACCCGCCCGCGTGCCGGCAGGGCTACGAGAGCACGAAGCGCCGTGACCCCTCCGACACCGGCGAGCGGCCCGCCAACACCTACGCCCGCTGCACGGCGCCACGCGGCAGCGGCACCAACGTCCGCGGGGCACAGAACTCTCCCCGGCCCTCCGGGTCGGGCGGAACCGACGGCGCTACGGGCGATCAGACCGCGGCACAGGTCAGCCCCTACGACCCGGAGAGCGGAACGGTCCTCGGGCCTGACGGACGAACCGTTCGCATCGGCTCCTCAGGCGGGGGACAGAGCACGTTCGGAAAGGACTCCTGGCAATGGCTGCTCGTTGGACCCATGGCATGACCCGCACCGCGGGCCGCACGGCCACCCGTCTCGTCAGCCGCCTGGACGGCACCGGGCGGACGATCACCGCGACGCTTGTCGCCGCGGCGGTAGCGCTGCTCGCGCTCTCCGGCTACTTCGCCCACCAGGTCTACGGACAGCACCAGGAGGAGCAGCGCCGGCAGGACGTCCTCTCCGCCGCACGGCAGACAGCGGTGAACTTCACGTCGCTGCACTACAAGACCTACAAGGCGGACAGCAGGAACGTCCTCAACGGCGCCACGGGCCGGTTCAAGAAGCAATTCTCCGCGCAGACCGAGGAGTTGACGAAGCTCGTCACCCAGAACAAGTCGGTCTCGAAGGGGCAGGTCCTGGAGGCGGGCGTCGTCCGGGCCGACGAGAAGACGGCGCGGGTGCTGGTCGTCGCCGACAGCACGGTGAAGAACATCTCCAACCCCCGGGGGGAGACGCGCAACTACCGCCTGCAACTCGACCTCGCGCATGAGCACGGACGCTGGCTCACTTCGAACGTCGAGTTCGTGGCCTGACGCGCAGAAAGGAGAGGAGGACCCATGGTGAAGTCACCAGTCCGTACTCGTACCGGATCCGGCGCGAGCCGCAACCGCGCTGTCGCGGCCGCCGCCCGAGCGGCCACCAAGCGGGCCGAACGTGCGCGGGCCGAGGAGAGCGACGAGCCGCCCACGGTGACCGCCGAGGCGAAGGCACCGCGCGCGGAACCGTCACCGAAGGTGCGGCAGGCCGAGGGGACCGGAGAGCGCGCGGCGGGGCCGGAGCGGCGCGGGCACGGCGCGCGCATGGTATTGCTCGCCGCACTCGTCGTCGTGAGCCTGGTCTCGGCGGCGGTGTTCGGCTGGCTACAGCAGTCCGGCGAGGGCACGCGGGAAGCACGGGCCCAGGCCCTGGCCGCCGCCCGCAAGGCCGCCCCCGACATCCTCAGCTACCGCTACCAGCACCTGGGCCGCGACTTCGCGAAGGCCCGCACCCACCTCACAGGCGGCTTCCGCCAGGAGTACGCGAAGACGACCGAGAAGGTGGTCGGCCCGACCGCGAAGAAGTACAAGGGCGAGGTCACCGCCACGGTTGCCGAACCCCGCTCCGGCGGCACCCCGGCCGCCTCGGTGGTCTCGGCCTCCCAGGACCGGGTCGTCGTCCTGCTCTTCATGAACCAGATCACCAAGAACACCCAGGCCAAGAGCCCGCGAGTGGACCTCAACCGGGTCCGGATGACGATGGTGCCCACGGCAGGGGGCTGGAAGGTGAGCGCCGTGGACGCCCTCTGAACCGGTTGGCATGCCGAGCGCCACCGGAGGGTACGTGCTCGCGGTCCTCTGCGGTACTGAGCCGGTGGGGCAGGCCGGGAGGCGAAGTGCCGCCGCGGTGCTCACCGTTGGCGGCACGGTCTGGTGCGGAGGAGGGCGACTCCACACCCACGTCGGATCAGAACAGGCTGTGGAGGAGCTTGTTCGGCGAACCGGGCCTCGGGTCCTGGACCTTGCCGCTCGTGGTGTTGTTCAGGAGAGCGTCACGGACCTGGGCGGGGGAGGCGTTCGGGCGGGCGGCCACGCCCGGATCTTCGCCGGCGAGCGAGGAAACGTCGTCGCCTCATCGTCGTACTACAGGGTCTGGCGGCAGGCGCGGGAGCTGGCCCTCATGCCGGAACAGGTGTCATCGGTGCTGGCGGCCAAGCCCTACGACCTGCGGCACGCCTGCCTCTCCCAGCAACTCCGGTGTCCCTGCTCCGGAGGTTCGCCCGACCAGCAGGCCACTCGGTAGAGGTCCTGCTCAAGATCTACGCCAAGTGCATCGACGGCCAAGAGGCCGAGATGAACGACCGGATCATGCAAGGTCTGGGAGAGGAAGGAGCCGACGGCTAGGCGTTTTGGCCCGCCCGAGGCGTGGGCAGAACCTCACGGCCGTGGCTGGTGAAACCACGCCCAAGGGGAGGGGGAACGCGCCGAATCGGGAGGGCAGGAACGCCGTTACAGCTCGACGAGCGCTTGACTTGTTGTCGAACTTCGGAACAACCAAATGTGACTTAGACCAGCAGATTCACCCAATAGCAGTCGAGACCCATGGAGCATTGAATGCCACGCCATGACACGTCAGACGCACCAGTCTTCAGTCTGTACTACATCGCTATCGATACCGAGGCCGGCGTGACGCCGGAGCAATTCGAAGTCTTTGTTCGCCATAAAGGCGTGCACATCCCCTGCTACCCCGGATGGCGCTGGACGCTGCTGCGCGGCCTGCGTGGCGAACGAGCCGGCCAATACATGATGCTGTTCGAGATCGATGACGCCGGGCAGCGCGACCGCTACCTGGCGGCTGACGGCAATCAAACAGAATTGGCACGCCAGTTCTGGAACGATCGTCCCGAGGCCCGGAAGCTTGTCCGCGAATGGAGGAAATACGGCACATTCAGCGAATTGCCCACGATCTATACCGACTACCGCTTGCTGGCGGAAAACAAGAAAAGCACCGTCGCCGATGGGCCGCGTTATCAGGAGCGCGGCCCAGGAGAAGAACCTCTCGCCCGCGTGATCGGCATCCACAATCTCGCGCTGCGCCCCGACGTCCGGGCAGAGACCTTCGAAAGCTTCATCGCTGAAAATCATCATCGCATCGAGGACTATCCCGACTGGAAATTCCGCCTGCTGAAAGGCGAGCGCGGAAACCGGCTGGATCAGTATGTAGTGCTTATGGAGATTGCCAGCCTCGCGGCACTCCATGCGTTCTATCCTGATGCGGACATCGCGACTGCAGAGGCTGCCGCATTCGCCAAGGCCTATCGGGACACGAAGCAGATGTACGAGGAATGGAAGCAGCTGGCTTCGTTCTCCGGCTCACCGCAGATCTACACCGATTACCTGTCGGTGGCGGAAAGCCTGAGCTGACGCAAGTGAGGTGATCTCACCAACTTTCAGTTGGTCATGCCGTGTTCGAAATGGGTGAGTACAAGTGCGGCTTCGACGGTGTGGCTGATCTTGCGGGGGGGGGGTGACGTGTCGCAGGGCGCGCCAGCGGCCGGTGAGCAGGGCGAATCCGCTTCGCCGAGACATCGCAGGCTGCGGAGTAGGGTGTTGTAGGTTCGCGTGTCCACGTCGAGCACCTGACCGTCTGCTGGCAGCTTGACCGGTGTGAACACGCCGATTCCGGCTTCGTCGTAGCCGTTGTCGGCCGGGGTGGGCAGGGCGAGTTGAGAGGCGGCCCAGTACAAGGCGCCCAGAACGTGTTCGCGGGCGGCGGTCACGTCGTGTACTGAGCCGGGTCCGACATCGCTGACCCATGCTGGAAATCCAGTGGGCGTGGCCAGGGCTTGGATGTTGCCACCGTGCTGGCGGGCCTTCCGGAATACCAAAGGGTTGTGTGGGCAGTTGACCGCGCTCAGGAAGTCCTGTGGAGCGGGGAGTTCGCGCTTGCGCGGGTGAGGGTGCGCAGTGGGAGGACGAAGGGGACGCGGCCCACAAGGTAGAGGAGGCTGCTGCTGGGCCGGTGTTCGGCGATGGTGACCGTGAAGGCTCGGGTGTGGGCCAAGCTCCACCGCGTGATCCTGGACGATCTGGGCGGCCGCGGACAGCTCGACTGGACGCGCTGCGCGATCGACTCGGAGCCGCATCCGCCTGCACACGCAACAACGCCCCGCTTCCAGCATCCACGCTGGTCACAGGGCGTTTGGGCACTTCAGAAGGAGTACCCCCGGCAGGATTCGAACCTGCGCACACGGCTCCGGAGGCCGTCCGAGTCCCAGGAGTTTTCGCAGGTCAGAGTGTTAGGTGATGGAGTGTCAGCCTCCCGGTCCCACAAATAGCCCACAGCTCAGAACCTGCAAGATTTCAGTGGATTTGCGTGCTGTACCTACACATGGCCCTCGACGAGAAGGGTGCTCGTTTCGAGTGGCGCGTTCCGTAGTTGAGCAGTGAGCCCCTGCGAGGTGTCCCGCAAGAAGTGGGCGCTGCGAGGAAAGTGATGGAGATAATCCTTAGCGCCCGCCACCAATACCACGCAGCTAGTACTCCAGTGAGAGTTCGTGTCCTGGGCTGGTTCTTCTTTGATAGTGGCAGTGTCGGGCGGTGGCTTGGTGGTGTCTTCGCCAGTGGGACCAGTTCAGGGCGTGTTGGGTGGGGTCGTGGTGGGGTTTTGGGCGGGGAAGCAGAGCGTCCATGAGCCGTCGGACCTCTGCCACGGTGAGGGGGACAGTGCTGGTGGTGTCGTTTCTGCAGCCCCCTTTTCGTTGGTCTGAGCGGTGAGGGCGGCAAGGGTGGCGTGGACGAGCATGGCCAGGGTGATGTGCCGATACCAGCCCACGTAGCGGCGGACTTCGTACTGGTCCAGGCCGCATTCGTTCTTGGCGGCCTGGAAGGCTTCTTCGATCGCCCAGCGTGTGCCGGCAACGCGGACAAGGTCGCCGACCGTCGTCTCGTGGGGTGCGTAGGCCAGGAAGTACGCGATCTCCTGCGGGTGGGTGAGGCTGCGGCTGGCCAGAATCCACCGCCGGTGGGTGGGGTCATCGCCGTCGAAGACGTCGATGACCGGCAGGCGGGCCGCGGCCCAGTCATAGGCCCGTGGTCCCTTGGCACCGTCCCCGCACGAGCGACGCTCCCATGCCTGCTTTGGAGCGTCGGCGAAGGCCCGGTCGATGCGGGTGAAGGGGGCGGGCAGCTGCTGGGACTTGGGAACCGCCAGCACGTAGCTGACCCCGGCTTCCTCCAACGTGCGGCGCATGCGCCCTTCTTGGCCATAAGCACAATCGCCGGTCACCCAAGCGATGGGCAGGGGTGAGGCCAGCAGAACTCGCAGGATCATCGCGCGAGCCAGCTCACCCTTCGTGGCAAACCCGCGGGAGCTGGGGATACGCGCCGCCTGACACCGGCCCGGGTCCGTGGTCCAGGACTTCGGGAGATACAACTCCCGGTCCACCAGGGCCCGTCCACGGCTGGTCGCGTAGGCGGCGAACACCCCGATCTGGCAGTTTTCGGTGCGGCCGGCCGTGCCGGAATACTGCCGCTGGACACCGGCCGAGGTGGTCCCCTTCTTCAGGAAGCCGGTGTCATCCACCACCAGTACGCCGTCCTCGCAGCCGAGCCGGTCGGCGACGTAATGCTGTAGATCATCACGGACTCCGTCGGCATCCCAACGTGCGCCGTTGAGTAGGTGCTGGAAGCCAGCCGGCCCGTGATGACCTGCGTATTCGGCCAGTTGCCAGCCATTCTTCCGCTGCACAGGACCCATCAGGCTGCGGACGTACTCCCGCATCCGCCACCGCAGGTCCACCCGCGAACACCGACCCGCAACCCGCCCGAACGCCGTCTCCAACTCCGCGGCCTACAAGCCGGCTTCATCCGCCCCCACCATGCCCAGCACAACGAAACCAACCAGCCCAGGACACGAACTCTCACTGGAGTACTAGGTGACGACCTGTCAGCCGGGCTGGCCCACAAACAGCCCACGACCCGCAAAGCCACCGTCGGTATGCAGTCGGCCCGGCCTCGTCCCGCCGGGGTCATGGACACCGGCGGCGAGGAGCGCAGGAGTTGGAGGCTGTCGCCGATGACGTCGAGGGCGCGAGTTCCAGGTGACGGGTCGTGAGCTGTTCGGCGTCGAGGAGGTCGCGGTACGGGCCGGGGGCTGCGGACAGGTGGGTGTGGGGGCCGCGTTGGACGATGCGGCCGGAGTCCATGACGAGGATCTCGTCGGCATCGTCGAGGACGGTGAGGCGGTGGGTGACAAGGACGAGGGTTCCCCCTGTCGGGGAGGACAGGAGGCCGCTGGTGATGGCGTCTGCCGTCTGGGCGTCGAGTCCCTCGGTGGGTTCGTCGAGGAGCAGGATCTGCGGGTCTGCCAGGAACGCACGGGCCAGCAGGACGCGCTGGCGCTGGCCGCCGGAGAGCGTGGTCGGGCTGATCTCGGTATCCCAACGGGACGGGAGGGAGTCGACGAAGGCAAGGAGGTGGGCGCGGCGTGCGGCGGCCTCCAGGTCCGCGTCCGTGGCGTCGGGGCGGGCCAGCAGCAGGTTGGCGCGGATCGTTGCGGTGAAGATGTGCGCGTCCTGGGTGAGACCCCGGACGGCACGCCGCACATCCACCGGGTCATAGCGCCCCCAGTCGGCTCCGGCGAGGGTGAGCGCACCCGAGATCGGCAGCTCACCGCAGAGCGCCGCCAGCAACGAGCTTTTTCCCGCTCCGCTGGCACCCACCACAGCCACCCGACGCCCGCGTTCGATGTGCAGGTCGACACCGCACAGCGCCGGCCGGCCCCCGTAGTCGGCACGCACCCCGAGGAGCGCGATGCCGAGCGGCCCCGACGGCATCGCCAGCCGACCGTCCGCCCGGCCCGGGCACGCAGCGTCCTGCGGGGTCCCGGCCGGGCGGCGTGGGGGTGGAGGGGCAAGGAGCGCCGCGACTCGGCGTGCGGCGGGGGACGCTGCGGAGAGGTGGTGTGCCGCGGCGGTCAGCGGCAGGGCGGTCTCTACGGCGACCAGGGCTGTCAGGGTCAGCATCGCTGTGGTTACAGTGCCCTCGGCGCGGGCGGCGAGGAGCATGGCGAGAGCGGTTGCCGCTTGGACGATGATGCTGACCGCCGTGGCTGTGCCGGTGATCGCTGCGGCGCGGCGTTCGAGGCGGGCCAGGCGCTCCGCTGCTTCGGCGGCCGTGCCCATGGCTCGAGCGGTGGCGCCGAACGCGGCCAGGTCCTCGGCACCCTCGAGCACGTCCAGGCCGGCGAGTGTGAGCTTCGTGCGTGCCTCGGCGATGAGTGCCCCGGTCCTTCTGCTCGTGAGGTACACGGCGCCGGGCACCAGCAGGCCGGCGACGGTCAGGCCCGTCGCCAGCACGGCGCCCGCCGGTGGATGCACCGCGCTCACCAGGCCGAGGGCCGCCGCGCCGGTTGCGGGCGCGGCGAGCGCGGGCAGTGCACAGCGCAGGAGCAGGTCCTGCACCCCGTCGACGTCGGAGACCATGCGGGTCAGCACGTCCCCGTCCCGGACCGTTTCCCTTCGCTCAGCGACGGCGTCGAACACCCTTGTCCGCAGATCGGCCAGGACTCTCAACGCGGCGTCATGACCGGCGAGCCGCTCCCCGTAACGGAAGACTCCCTTGAAGATCGCGCACGCGCGCACGGCGACGACCGCCAGGGACAGCCCGATCGGGCCGACGAAGACCTCGGAGGTATCGGCCGCCATCATGAACAGGAGAATCAGGACCAGCCGTGCACCTCATCATCCGGACGGCGGCTCGCGCGAAAGTGTTTCCGGGCGGTGGCCGTACTGCGGTCAGAGACTCGGCACGAGGACGGACCGCAGTCCGTACCGACGCCCCTCCCGGCGATCTTTCCGCGAACTGAGCATGGCCGGGTCAGCCTGGGAGGATTGTGGTGAGGTCGGCGACGCGGTCGAGACGCAGGATTCCGTCGATGAGCTTTCGGGTCGCGGCAGGGTCCCAGGCACGTTCGACGAGGGCAGTGCACTTGGCCAACAGGTCGTCGTCGGTGAACGGATGCCCGGGGCTGCCCCATACCGGATCGGTCACCGTCGTCTCGACGACCTCGCCTGCGCGGAGGTGGCACACGACGCGCGATGGCATGTGCCCGGAGTGGAACGAGGCGTCCATCCCCTTGTCGTGATGGACGGTGATGCGGGCGGCCGTATCGAGGACCGTGGGGTCGGTGAGGTCGGGCTCGGTCAGTCCTCGTGACGGCGACCGTTCTGCGAGTTCCAGGGCGAGCAGGTACGGCAGGCTGAACTGGGCGTCGACGATGTCCTCCGGGGTTGGGTTCGTGAAGTTCGACGCCAGCTCGCGGAAGGTGTGCACCTCGATTCGCTCGATCTCCGAGAACGCGGGCAGGTCGGCGCGACGCCGCATCTGCCGGATGCAGTCGAGGGCGGAATGGGTCCAGCGGCACGACGCGTAGGGCTTGACCTGGGTTGCCCGGAGGCGGAATTCCCTGCCGAGGCCGGCGGTCAGAAGCTCGGTGTCGTACCGGTCCGAGCCCGCCATCATCCAGAATCCGTGATCGCCGTCCAGCACGGTGCGGCTGCTCCGGAAGCCGTCGCGGGCGAGCAGCGATCCGAGCACTCCGCCCATCGCGGCCCATCCGTAGTTGTTCTTCGTCCACGAGAGCGGCCGGTCCTCCGGCTCAAGGCCGATCTTGCGGACGCTGGGGACGGGAGCGTTGAATGCGGCCGCGCCGAGGGCATGTCGGGTGGTCTCCGTGTCGAGCCGGAGCAGGTTGGC
Organism: Streptomyces winkii; assembly: GCF_032248595.1. Classification (NCBI taxonomy): domain Bacteria; kingdom Bacillati; phylum Actinomycetota; class Actinomycetes; order Kitasatosporales; family Streptomycetaceae; genus Streptomyces; species Streptomyces winkii. Next base: position 993,610 of record NZ_JASTTH010000001.1, read on the forward strand.
GGTCGCGGCTGCGGCGCCAAGGGTCTGCCAGGGGGCGAACCCCCAGACTTGACGCAGTCGTTCCGGACTCGGGAAGGCTGCTTCGGCGACCCGGATCGGCACCTCGTATCCGACCGCGACCGCGGCGATGACGTCGCGCCCGTGGGCTGAGAGCTTCTCCGCCACGGCGAGCGACGGCGCGATGGCTGTGGCCCCGGGGTGGAGGAAGGTCTTGTAGGTGTCGTCGAAGTCGAGCGCGTTTGCGCAGGCCGCGTTGACGTAGGCCGCGGTCAGCAGGGAGGCTTGTTCGCCCGATCCGAGGATGCGCGCGGCCGGTTCGGCGCCGAGGTCGGAGAGGACGCCGCTCTGGATGCGGGAGGCTGCCGTGTGCAGGCCGCCCATGGAGTTGGCAACGCCGTCCAGGATCAGCCGCTTCAGGTGTTCGACGGTGTCGAAATCAAGGTTCTCGAAACGTGTCTCGGAGACGAACCGGGCGATCTCACCCGTCACATCGGGCGCGCCGCTGCCGATCACCGGTGGCCCCCGGTCGAGGCGAAACGCTCCGGTGCCATGAACGCGATCTCGGGAACGGCCTCACCGACGGCGAGGCGTGCGACCGCGTCCCCGACGGCGGGGGCGAACTTGAAGCCGCGTCCGGAGTAGGCGCCGGCGAGCACGATGTTCGGGGTCTGCGGGTGGTGTCCGGTGATTCCGTGACCGTCGCTGGAGTACAGGTCGGTGAAGCTCGCCGAGCGAACCGGATCCGGATGAAGCCCCGTGATGTGCGACCGCAACAGCTCGATCATGCTCGCGAGTTCGTCGGGCCCGTGCCGGCGTTCGAAACGGTCCGGGTCGTCGATGTCCGACGGCCGGAGCCCGCACACCTTCACTGATGCGTGGTCCGCGGTGGGGGCACCGTAGAGGAAGTCGCTCCCGCTCTGGCGGGTGAAGACAGGGAACACTTCAGGCTCGAAGTCCTGAATGTGCCTCGGAGCGAACCAGGACAGCAGAACCCGCTTGGGGCGCACGCTGCGTGCCAGGGCCGACGGCAACCACGAGGGAGCCCACGAGCCGAGGGCGAGGATCGCCGTCCGCACCTTCCACGTCGACCCCTCGGCCTCGATGACGACGCCGTCATGCCCCGGCTCGATACGTTCCACCCGGTGGTAGCGGAGGATCCGTGCACCCAGAGACTCAGCGCGGGCTGCCGCCACCACCACCGACTGCTCGCTCCTGAGGAATCCCGCCTCAGGATCGAAGTAGGCCGACTCGTCCTCAGCCAGGACATGTTGGGGATACCTGTCAGCCATCTCCGCCCGTCCCAGGGTCTGGAGTTCCAGGTTGTGGCTGCTCGCCGACTCGGCGACCTGCCGCATCGAAGTGTCCCGGAGGCGGCCGATGTTCAGGCCGCCGCACTGGACCAGCAGGTTGGTTGCCGACTGCCGGGACAACTCGCGCCACAGCCCGAGGGACTGCTTCAGAAGCGGCACGTACTGGGCGCCCTCCATGTAGGCGAGCCGGAACAGCCGGGTGTTCCCGCCGGCCGCACCCCGGTCGTGTCCCGGCGCGTACCGTTCGAAGCCGATGGCCTCCACGCCGCGCTCGGCGAGCCGCCACATGGCCATGCTGCCGATCGTTCCGACGCCGATCACAGCGACGTCTGCGTCCATCTCTACGCCCCTTCCCGGGACTTGATCGTCCTCCGAGCGTCACGCACCGTCGATGATCCGCCCGTCCAGCATCACCAGCGCCACGTCGCGGACGGCTTGGATCTCCGCCATGGGGTTGCCCCGCACGGCCACGAGGTCGGCGGCGTGTCCCTCGGTCAACTGGCCGACTCTGCCGCCGAGTCCGATCACTTCGGCTGCGGCTCCCGTCGCCGCGCGCAGGGCCTCGGCCGGTGAAAGACCTGCCTCAACCATGAGCCGCATCTCCTGCGCAACGGCCCCGTGAGGGTTTCCCGGGGCGCCGGAGTCGGTGCCCACGGCGATCGTGACGCCGTGCTCGGCGGCCACGCGGCAGGCCTCGAGCGACTTCGTCCGGATCTCCGCGGCCTTGGTGGTGATGGGCGAGTCGGGCTGGTCCGCGTAGGCGCTGTGTATCGCGTCGAAGACACACAACGTCGGGACCAGCGCGACGCCTTGTTCCCGCATCCGCCGCGCGGTGGGTGCGTCCAGCAGCGAGCCGTGCTCGATGCTGTCGACGCCCACGTCGAGCAGCATGCCGATCACCGCGGGCGAGTACGCGTGCGCCGCCACGCGGCAGCCCGCCTTGTGAGCCTCCTCGACCGCCACCTCCACCTCGGCGCGCGAGAGTTGGGGCTCCTCGGGGCGCTCGTTCTCCCCGTACACCCCGCCGGACGCTATGAGCTTGATCGCCCGGGCGCCGTGCTTGATCTCTGAACGGACGGCGGCGCGCACCGCGTCCGGTCCGTCGGCCTCGTGGCACAGGTACCAGCCGTGACCACCGGTCATGGCGATCGCCCGGCCGCAGGGGACCACGCGCGGCCCCGTCACGTCCCCCTCCGCGATGGCCTGGGCGAGCGGCACGGAAAGGGCACCGGTCGCCCCCAGATCGCGGACGGTCGTCTCTCCCGCTCGAAGATGCTGCATGGCGTGGGCGACGGCGCGGAGCACGGTCCGTTCCGGCGATTCCAGCGCCACCCGGTCCTGGGGAGCGGCGGAGGCATCCCACACGAGGTGCGTATGGGTGTCGATGAGACCCGGAAGCAGCGTGCAGTCGCCGAGGTCGATGTCGACCTGCGGCTGAGCCGCACTCGGGCCGCTCTCGACGTTCACGATCAGTCCGCCCTCAACGGTGACGACCGCTTCGGGGAGCTGCCTGCTCCCGTCGAAGGCACGGGCGGCTCGAACTGTGGTCCTGTCCACGGCGTCGGACGACCGCTGCATCGTCATCGGACTTCCTCCGAAGCGGTGAGCAGCGCGTCCTCCAGGCGCTTCGCGGCGCGGTACTCCCGGGGGAGCCACGACGCGACGACGGCGATCGCGATCAGCGTCACGGTCATGGCGTACACGGGCGCCGCGTAGGGCGTCTCGAACTTGTCGGCGAGGAACGTGGCGACGAAGGCGGCGGTGCCGGCGAACACCACGTAGGCAAGCCCGTAGGCGAGTGCCGACCCGCTGAAGCGGATCCTGGCGGGGAACAGCTCGACCTGGACGAGCGTGTAGGCGACCACGAGCAGGCCTTCGCACAGGGCGAGCAGCGACTGACCGAGGAGTGCGGTCGTCCAGGTGCCGTACTCGAAGAGCATGAACGCCGGGATGTTCATCAGGAGGAAGCCGACCATGCCGGCGAGCAGCATGCGCGGCGGGCCGACCCTGTACAGGTAGATGCCGACGACCGGGGCGAAGGCGGCCAGCACCAGCTCGGCGATCGCCGCCGTGCCGAGTGCGGCGGTGCCGGACATCCCTGAGTTCACCTGAAGGTGGTTCGGGATGTAGGAGAGCATCATGTAGTAGTTGACGCCCTGCGCCGCGGCGGCCCAGAAGAGGATCAGCACGGCCTTCGGGCGGGTGCGCAGCGCCTCGAGGACGGGCGCCCGGCTGATCTGCTTCGACTCCTCGGCACGCTTGAAGGCCTTGGTCTCGCTCAGCCTCAGCCTCATGTAGAGGCCCGAGAGCCCCAGCGGCAGCGAGATCAGGAACGGAACCCGCCAACCCCAGCCCTGCATCGCCTCCGGGCTGAGTACCGCGTTGAGGAGCACGCCGACGCCGGCGGCGCAGGCGATGCCAAGCCCGACAGTGGAGATGATCGAACTCGCGTAGAGGCCACGGCGGTTGTGGGGCGAGTGCTCGACGACGAACGTGGAAGCGCCGTTGAACTCGGCCCCCGCGGAGAGGCCCTGCGCGAGTCGGCAGACCACCAGCAGCACCGGCGCCCACAGACCTATCGAAGCCTGCGTCGGCAGCAGCCCGACGGCGGCGGTCGCCACCGTCATCAGCAGGATGATCGCGGAGAGCGTTCCCCGTCGCCCCAGCTTGTCGCCGAAGTGACCGAAGAGGACGCCGCCGAAGGGACGGGAGACGAACGCGACTCCCAGGATGGCGAAGGTGGCGAGCAGGTCCGTGACCTGGTCACCGCTGGCGAAGAACGCCGCGCCGATCTGAGGCGCCAGGAAGCCGTAGACGGCGAAGTCGTACCACTCCAGGAAGTTGCCGATGCTCGTGGCGGAGAGCACGCGCGACGCTTCGCGGGAGGGCGTGGGATCGGTCTGTTGGGTCTTCGCCGGCGCGGGTGCTACCGGTCGCGTCTGGTGGGCCTCGTCGGTGCTCATGGCATGTGTTCCCTCTCGGATGTACAGGGGGGCGGGCGTGATCAAGGGGCGCGCGGCGCCGGGTTACTGGATGATTCGGCGCGTTCGCCGGCAGCGAGGACGGGCGCGCACAGCCAGTGGACGCGTGAGCGCTCGTTGGTGTGATTGGAGATCCGGTGAGGTGTCTCCGATGTGTAGGAGATGCTGTCGCCGGCCTTGAGGATGTGGGGGTCGTCTCCAAGCTGGATGGTGACCTCGTGGTCGAGGACGACGACCGTCTCGATCAGCCCGGCGTGCGAGTACGGATCGCCGGTGTTGGCCGTCGGGTCGAACGTGGCGTCGTAGAGCGCGAGCGGGCTGTAACTGGACGGTGTGATCAGGTACTTCGTGATGCCCTCGCGTGTGACGAGCGGCTCGCGTGTCGCCATCCGCACTGGCCTGACGCCCGCGTCAGCGGAGGCGAAGAGATCCGACACGTGTATGTCGAGCACGTCGCACAGCCGTTGCAGCACGGCGACGCTCGCATTGCACTTACCGCGCTCCAGCTGGCTCACGAAGCTGGCGCTGACTCCGGCGGCGAGCGCGGTCTTTCGGACGGACAGGCGGCGTGCCTCCCGGAATGCCTGGAGGCGCGCGCCGACCTGGTGGGGACTGCCGTCACGGTCGATGGTGATCTCGGCGGACATCGGGTTCCTGGCTCCTCTCTCACTGGACAGGTGTTCAGTGCGGCTGTACGTTACGACAGCATGAAGGACATCACAAGAGCCTTGCTCCCATCAATCGAGCAAGGCAGGAATCCACGAACCGGAAGCGTGACCTGCACAGTTGCGGTGACGCCCCCGGAGCGGGTGGAAAAGGCTCTCGCTGCGGCGAGCGCTGCCGCTCGCGCCGTCGGCTCGTTGAGCCCGAACTCCCGGGCCCGTTGGCTGCGTGAGATCGCGGACGCGCTGGAGGAGCCGGACACGGCCACTGATCTGATCGCCACCGCCGACCAGGAGACGGCGCTGGGTGAGACTCGGCTCGCCGGAGAACTGGCGCGCACCGCAGAGCAGTTGCGCTTCTACGCCCAGGTCGCGTGCGAGGGCTCCTACCTCGGGGCGACGATCGACCGTGCGACAGCAGCCGCGCCCAGCCTGGCCCGCACACGTATTCCGCTCGGCCCCGTCGCGGTTTTCGGCGCCAGCAACTTCCCTTTTGCCTTTGGAGTATTGGGCAACGACACCGCCTCCGCGCTCGCGGCCGGGTGCCCTGTCGTGGTGAAAGGCCATCCGGCACACCCGGGGCTCAGCGCACGGCTCGCCGACCTCGCCGCACGCGTCCTGGAGCGGGTCGGGGCGCCGGACGGTACCTTCGCGCTCGTCACCGGTTTCGAGTGCGGCGCCGACCTGGTGCGGTCGGAACATATATCCGCGGTGGCCTTCACCGGCTCGCAGCAGGGTGGCCAGCACCTCTGGCGGCTCGCCAACGAGCGTGAGGTGGTGATCCCCGTGTTCGCCGAGATGGGAACCGTGAACCCGGTGGTCCTCACCCCGGCCGGCGCCGCGCGCAAGGCTGAAGTCGCCGCTGGCTTCGTCGAGTCGTTCACCGGCGGCGCCGGCCAGTTCTGTACGAAGCCCGGTCTGCTCTTCGCGCCGTCCGGGTCGGAATTCGCTGCCGACGCGGCGCGTGCGCTCGGGAGTTGCGCACCCCGAGCGTGGTGCCTGACCGAGAACATCGCCGCCTCGGCAACTACCGGCGTGACCGAGCTGGTCGAGGCCGGGGCGATCGTCGTCTCACAGGTGGCGGGCCCCGCGCACGGCTGGTCGGTCGCGTCGACCCTGCTGGCCGCACCGATCGGCGCCGTGCGGCCAGGCAGTCGCCTCCTCGCGGAGTGCTTCGGACCGGTCGCGCTGGTGGTCGAGTACGACGACATGCCACAACTGCTCACAGTGGTGACCGGCCTTCAGGGAGCCCTGGCCGCCTGCGTGATGTCGGGCGGTGAGCGGGACTCCGACGTCGGCCCTCTGCTCGAAGCCGTCACGCCTCTGGTCGGCCGGGTCGTGGTCGACGGATGGCCGACCGGCGTCGCCACCGCATGGGGACAGCAGCACGGCGGGCCCTGGCCGGCAACCACGGTGCCCGCGTCGACCTCGATCGGCGCGGCCGCCCTCGACCGGTTCACCCGGCCCGTCACCTACCAGGGGGCACCCGATGCCGCGCTGCCCCCGCCGGTGCAGTCGGGGAACCCCTGGTCTCTGCCCCGACGCGTGGACGGAGTGGTGGAGGTGGGAGGCCGGTGAGCCACACGAAGAAGCGTGCAGCCGTCGTCGGTGGCGGCATCGTCGGAGTGTCGGTCGCCCGCCAACTCGCCCGGGAGGCCGATGGGTTCGAGGTCACCCTGTTCGAGAAGGAGGACCGGCTGGCCGCCCACCAGACGGGACACAACAGCGGTGTCGTGCACGCCGGTCTCTATTACGAGCCGGGGAGCCTCAAGGCCACCCTCTGCAGGAGGGGAGTCGGCCTGCTGCGAGAGGCTGTGCGGGAGCACCGGATCCCCTACGAGGAGTGCGGCAAGATCGTCGTCGCACTCGACGAGAAACAAGCATCCCGCCTCGACGACATCCACAGCCGAGCCGTAGCCAACGGTGTCCCAGGCGTTCGCTTGATCGACCGTGACGAGATCACCCAACTCGAGCCGCACGCGCAGGGAATCCGTGCACTGCACTCGCCGCACACCGCGATCGTCGACTACGCGGCGCTCACGGCCGCGCTGTCGGAGGATCTCCGCGCGGCCGGTGGCTCCGTACGGCTTGGCGAAGAGGTCACGGCCCTGGAGCGGCACAAACGAGCGGTCCGCCTCACGGCAGGCTCACTGACCGAGGAGTTCGATCTCGTGATCGCCTGCGCCGGTCTCCACTCCGACCGCCTGGCACGTACGGCAGGGGAACCCGACGAGCCGCGGATCGTGCCCTTCTACGGCGATTACTTCCTGATGCACGCGAGTAAAAGCCATCTGGTCAACGGGCTCATCTATCCGGTGCCCGACCCCCGCTACCCGTTCCTGGGTGTCCACCTCACCAAGCGGATCGACGGCGCAGTTCTGTTGGGCCCCAACGCCTTTCTGTCATCCGGACGGGAGGTCTACGAAGGCCGGCGGTTCGTTCCCCGAGACGTGCGGGAAGCCCTCGGGTTCGCCGGATTCTGGCGGTTCGCAGCCCGCAATCTCCCGGCGGCCGTCCGCGAGGCGCGTACCGCCCTCAGCTCGCGGCGCTTCGTCGCCGAGGCGCGGAAGTACGTTCCGGCCCTCGCTCACCACGACGTCACGCGCGGGCCGCGGGGCATCCGCGCACAGGCGATGGACGGCCGCGGCGCCCTGGTCGACGACTTCGTCATTTCGGGGACCGAGCACATGGTGCATGTGCGCAACGCGCCGTCACCGGGAGCGACTTCGGCACTCGCCATCGCCGAGCACATCGTCAGCACGTCTCTCCAGCATCACGCCAACTCGTGAGGTTGTGCGGTCTGTTGAGCTCGCGGTGCTACGACGTCACTGCCCGGGGAGGTTCTGCCGAACCCTCGTGCACCGACACGGTCGGCCGGCCGGATGATGGAGTTGCTACGCGACCGGTGTGCTCCAGCGGGTGGACGCCAGTGCCTTGCGGTAGTCGTCCTGGAGAGCCGACAGCACCGGTCCGGGCTTGCCGTCGCCGACCGTGCGTCCGTCCACCTCGACGACGGGGATGAGACCGCCTGCCGTGCTGGTGAGGAACAGCTCGTCGGCGGTGTACGCGTCGTACAGTTCCAGCTCGGTCTCCTCGACCCGGAGTCCTCTCTCGGTGGCCAGTTCCATGGTCGTCTCGCGGGTGATGCCGCGGAGCACGTCGTTGCGCGGCGTCTTCAGCACCCCGTCGGCGGAGACGAAGACGTTGAACCCCGGCGCTTCGCAGAGGCGGCCGTGCACGTCGAGGATGAGTGCCTGGTCGACGGCGGCGGCCTTGGCCTCGATCTTGGCCATGACCAGGTTGAGGTAGTTGAGGCTCTTCACATGCGCGTCGAGGACATGCCCCGGCGGGCGGCGTACGGCGACGGTCTTCACTCGGAGCCCTGAGGCCGACGACCGGTCGATGTACGGGCGCGCCATGATGATGAGGTTCGGCACGCACCCGGTGGGGTCCATCAGGGGTGTGCCGTTCGAGCCGCGGGTCAGGATCCACTTGATGTAGGCGTTGTCCAGGCCGTTCCGGCGTACGGTCTCCACGATCAGGTCCGTCAGCCGTTCCTGGGTGACGGGGCAGTCCAGGGCCACGGCCGCGCACGACCGCAGGAACCGCCGGACATGGGCGTCCAGCTTGAAGATCCGGCCGTTCCACGCGACCACGGTCTCGAAGACCCCGTCACCGTAGAGCACCGCGTGGTCCAGGATCGATACCGTTGCTTTCGCCTCCGGGACAAACTCCCCACCGACGTAGGCGATTCGTTCGTTGGCGTCCATGAGAGCACCTCGTTCTGGGTCTTCTGAATTCATGACGGGAGGGGTTTCGTTCGCTATGAGGGGTGGCGGCCCGGACGGCCGGCCGAGCGGGACTATTCGCCGATCACGATCATTTCTTCGGTTTCCACGGCGTCCGAGAGGACCACGGGGTCGCCGTCAGTGACGAGGATCATGTCCTCGATCGAGAAACCGCCGTTGTCGGGGTCGATTCCCATGGGTTCGAGCATGACGACCATGCCGCTCTTGTATTCCTCCGGGGCGAACGGGGTGAGTACCGGGAACTCGTGCTGTCCCACTCCGAGGGAGTGGCCGACGAACGGCATGTCGCAGCGCATGCCGCGGCGTTCGTACTCGCGGACGCACGTCGCGTAGGTCTCACGCACCGGGCGCCCGGCCCGCATGGTGTCCATGGCCGCGTAGTGGACCTCGCGGTTTCTGCGCCAGGCATCCCTCAGACGAGGCGGCGGGGTTCCGGCCACCGCTGTGCGGTGGATGTCGGAGCGCCAGCCGCCCAGGGTGCCGCCCATGTCGACGCGGAGCATGTCGCCGCGCTGAAGCGGAGTGTCGCCCGCGACGCCGTTGAGGAGGTCGCCGCGGCCACGGGCGAGCGTGACGAACTCGAGTGTGTCGAATCCTTCGGCGAACAGCTTCTGGATGGCGAGTTGGCGTATTTCCTTTTCGGTGTCGCCGATGCGTGTCTCGGCGTAACACGCGGCCAGTGCACGCAGGGTGGCGTTGGCGCGGCGCTGCAATTGCTGCTGCTCTTCAGGCGACTTGACGGAGCGCATCTCGTGCAGTGCGGGTGTCGCGTCGTCGATCGTCACGCCGGGCAGGGAGCCCGCGAGTTCCTCGTGATATCCGGCGCTCAGATGGTTCTTTTCGACGAGAATCCGCTGATGCGGGAGCCCGCGCTGTTTCAGGGCGTCGACCAGGGCCTCGATCGGCGACTCGCGGTATTCGACGTACACGACCTGCTCGCTGATATGGCGGCTCTGACGCCGGATCACGTCTTCGGTGATGTCCGCGATGACCCAGAACGGTTCGGCGGACGTGTGGAACACGGGCATCAGGAGACGCTCCGGCAGCAGGCGCAGCGTGGGCGGTACGACGTCCGAGACCAGGAAGACGTTCTGCGGTTCGCTGACGATCAATGCGTCGGCGTCGTCGAGGAGTTGGCGGATCGGTCCGTTCAGGAGGCGGTCGAAACGAGTAGTCATCGTCTGGCTCCGTTCTGGGGTGTCGGCGGCTGTGGGCTTTCAGACCGGCCGGTCTCCGGGCCGGACCTGGAGCGTGCGGCTGTCCACGCCGGGCAGCATCTGGGCGGGGTCCCGGGTCACGACGACGTCGACGACCGTCGGTGCGTCGTGGGTCGCGATCGCCTGCTTGAGGGCCGGACCCAGGTCGTCCGGGTGCTCGACGCGGTGTCCGTGGCATCCGAAGTGCTTCGCGAGTTCCGCGTAGTTCGTCTCGATCAGGCTGGCGGACTGGTAGCTGTTCTCGCCGTACACGGCGTGCTGGAGTGCCTTGATGTAGCCGGACGCGGCGTTGTTGACGACGACGAGGGTGAAGGCGGCGCCCGCGCGGCGGGCGGTCTCCAGGTCTCCGACCGTCATGTTGAGGCCGCTGTCGCCGGTGATGCTCACCACGGGGGGAGCGCTGCCACGGTCGGTACGGACGGCCAGCGCCGTGCCGAGCGCGCCCGGCAGGCCGTAGCCGATGGAGGCGAACCCGCGGTCGGCCACGAATCCCCGTCCCGCCCGCTTGGTGTCGTAGAGGAGTCCGGCCCAGTGGCTGGCGAAGCCGCCGTCTGCGATGAGTACGCCGTCTTCCGGCATCGCCTGGTTGAGTTCGCCGACGAGCCGCCCCATGTTGACTGGGACCTCCTCGCTCTCGTAGCGAGCGCGTGCCTCCGCTTCCCACGCCGAGCGGCGTTCGCGCATCTCGCGCCGGTAGGCCGTCCGTTCGTCCGGGGGCGTGGCGGAGCCGAGTGCCGCGGCGAGGTCCGTCAGCCCGGCACGCGCGTCTCCCCAGAGCCCGACGTCGGCGGGCGCCCAGCGGCCGATCTCCTCGGCGACCAAGTCGAGATGGATGAGGGGCGTGCCCGGGCGGGGCAGGGTGTAGCGCTTGGTGGCGATCTCCCCGAGCTTGCATCCGACCACGAGCAGGCAGTCCGAGGACTCGATGAGTTCGTTCGCGTACCGGCTGTACCGTCCGAACAGACCCGCGGACAGGTCGTGCACGCACGGGATCGCGCCCTTGCCGCTCAGCGTGTGCGCGACCGGGGTCCCTGTCTCTTCGGCGAGGTGCAGGAGGGCGTCGTGTGCGCCCGAGAGGTGTACGCCGCCACCGGCCAGGATGAGGGGGCGGCGGGAGCGGGCCAGGAGCGCCGCCGCCCGTTCCACGTCGGATGCGTCGGGGCGGGGCCGCCGGGCCGGTACGCGTGCGGTGGCGGCGTCGGCGAAGAACTCGTCGGCGGCGAATGCGTGCTCGGCGTGCGCGACGTCTTCCGGGACGTCGAGGACGACGGGGCCCGGGCGTCCGGATGTCGCGACGGAGAAGGCCCTGCGGACCAGTTCGGGAATGCGCTCGACGGCCTCGACGCGGATCAGTTCCTTGACGGCCGGCCGCAGGATCTCGACCTGGCGGGCCTCTTGGGTCATGTTCTTCCAGGAGTGGCCCCGGTGGGTGTTGCCTGTCAGCGCGATCAAGGGGACGCCCGCGTTGAGCGACTCCACGAGTGCGGTGACGAGGTTGGTCGCCCCGGGGCCGAGGGTGCCGTCGCAGATGCCGGGCCTGCCTGTCAGCCGGGCGTAGGCGTCGGCTGCGAACGCCCCGACCCGTTCGTCGTTGACCAGGTGGTGTTCCATCCCCAGCCGGCGAATGCCTTCGTAGTACGGGAGCAGTTGGAAGCCGGCCATGCCGAATATGGGGCCGGCGCCGTTGATCCGGAGCATCTCCGCCAGCGCCCGCCCGCCGGACATGGCTTGGTCGTCCGAGGACGGCATGTGAGTTGTGTGGTCCCTGTTCTCAGCCGTCGCGTTCATCCGGCACTCCTGTCCCAGTGTGTTGATCCTGTAGTGACGCCAGTACGAGGTCGACGAACTTGGGTGTGGGCATGCCCGCGCGGGCGCCGAGGCGGGCGGCGGCCTCGTTCCGTGCCGACAGCACGCCGTCGTCGTAGGTGGAGCGCCCGTCTCCCACTCGCGCGGAGGTGGCGGAGACCGTGACCGCGGCTATGCCGCGCGCGTCCAGTGCCGGCAGCCGGCTCAGCCCGGCTCTGTCCCGGCCGATCCCGGCGTCGTTGAAGACGGCCGCGATGGCCGCCGTGCGCAGTGCGGTCCTCGGTGCCCCTCCGAGCAGTCCGCCGTGGGATCCCGTGACCAGCACGTCTCCTTCGTCGGCGGCGCCGGCCAGCGATGCGGAGTCCAGTGCCCAGACGCGTGGGCGGCCGTCACGCAACAGATGGCGGGCCTCTTCCGGCTGCGGTGCCAGGACCGGTGCGGTGGACGCCCCGGCGAGGAGACGCACCGCTTCCTCGCACCGCATGCCGGTCGTGCATCCCAGCGCGCGGGCAGGTGAGTTGGCGTACGAGATCCTTCCGCGTCGGAACGTGTCGCGGCCGTCTCCGATACGGGCGGTCTCGTGGCTTACGGCCGCCGCCGGCACGTCGAGTTCTTCGAGATGGTCGAGGCCGCTGACGCCCGCTCGGTCCCGGCCGACGCCCGCGTCGTTGAACACGATCGCCCGCACCTCGAACCGGGCGGCCAGCATTGCCGGGTAGCGCCCTCCGTGGGAGCCGACGACCGCCACCGTTGAGCCGTGGCACCTGCCGAGTTGCGTGGCGCTGTCGACGATGGTCAGGTCGTCGGCGTACGGCGGCTCGCCGCTCACTGCTCCTTCCCCGGGGTTGCCGGCGCGCGGACGATCACGGAGGTCAGCAGTGCCGCGACCAGGATGAAGATGCTCATCACCACGAGCCCGAGCCGGGTGTCGCCGGTGAGGTCGCTCAGCAGGCCGAGTACGTACGGTCCGACGAGACCGCTCACGTTGCCCAGTGAGTTGACGAACGCGATGGCCACGGCGGCGAGGGCGCCCGCGAAGACCGTTGAGGTTCGTGCCCAGAACAGCGGGCTGGCCGCTTGTGTGCCGCCCGCAGCCAGGCACAACAGGACCAAGGCGAGTATCGGCGAGTCCACGAGCGTGCTGCCGAGCAGCGCCAGGCCGCCGACGACCAGGCAGCCGATCATGTGCCAGCGGACGTCGTTGGTACGTGTCGAGGAGATGCCGACCGCCACCATGGCGACGGCGGTGAACGCCCACGGCACCGCTGAGATGAGGCCCGAGCTGACCGCGCTGACCTCGAAGTGCTCCTGGACGACGGTCGGAAGCCAGTACGTGATCGTCCAGAACCCGATGATCATGCAGAAGTAGAGCACCGCGTAGATCCACGTCAGCTTGGAGCGCATGACCTCGGCGAGTGCGCCGCGCCGGTGGGTGTCGCCAGACCGCGCGGCCTGCGCGTGCCGCAGCAGGTACTCCCGCTCGTCCGGGCGCAGCCACTTCGCGTCCTTCGGGCCGTTGGGCAGCACCAGGAAGACGAGGATCCCGAGCAGGACGGCCGGCAGGCCCTCGATGAGGAAGACCCACCTCCAGCCCGCCAGTCCCAGGACGTCGTGCATCAGCAGGATCGCGGACGTGATCAGGCTCGTGAGGGCCAGGCCCACCGGCACGGCGACCTGGAAGGTCGAGTACGCACGGGCGAAGAGGCGGCCGGGACACCAGTACGTGAGATACAGGATGATCCCCGGGAACAGACCGGCCTCGGCGGCGCCGAGCAGGAACCTGAGGATGTTGAGCGAGACCGGGCCCGAGACGAACATCAGGCATATGGTCAGCAGCCCCCAGGTGATCATGATCCGCGCGATCCAGATGCGGGCCCCGAACTTGTTGAGCGCCACGTTGCTGGGCACTTCGCAGAGCAGGTAACCGAGGTAGAACAGGCCGGCTGCGAGCCCGAACGCGCTGCCGCTCAGGCCGAGATCGTCCGACATCGGTGATGCCACGACCCCCAGGTTCGCCCGGTCCATGAAGTTCACGAACAGGGTCAGAACGAGCAAGGGGAAGAGGCGCAGCCCCAGCCTCCTGAAGGTCCTTCGCTCCAGGTCAAGGTCTTCCTCGGGTGGTGTCGCCGTGTACTCGGCCGTCATTGGTTCCGTCCCCTCGCTGCGGCAGCGCCGGTCGGTGCCGTGCCGCCCATCGAGCCATGTGGTTCCGCATGACGGTACTGAGTTTCGAAATCGTGTCAAGGTGTCGAGTCGAAGCAGTGCTCGCGGACGCCTCGGGTCGTCGCCGGAGGAGAGGCTGGGGGAGAGGTCGGGGGAGTGGCCGGGTCAGGGAAGGCGAAGCGGCATACTGGCCAAGCCCCGCCGGGCGGAGGGTCGCTCAGGTTCGGCAAGCAGGCACACAAATTGCGAGGGATGCTCGATGGAGTCAGTCCAGAGTGTTGAGCGTGCGATGGCGATTCTCGCCTCGCTGTCACACGCCGACCGCGACGGTCGAAGGCTGATCGACATCGCCGCCGACACCGACCTGCGAAAGGCGACCGCGCACCGGATTCTCAACACGATGGCCCAGGACGGGCTCGTCGCGCAGGACGAAGTGACTGGGCGTTTCCATCTGGGATTCGGACTCTTCGCGCTGGGCTTCGCGGCAGTGAATCGGTATGGGCTCATCGATCTTGCGAACGACTCGATACTGCGCCTGACGACGGAGTCGGAAGACACGGTGTACCTGTCTGTACGCAATGCGACCGAGGCGATCTGCGTGGATCGTGCCACCGGGGCGTTTCCGATCAAGACGCTCACCCTCCGTGTTGGCGACCGCCGCCCGCTCGGCGTCGGCGCGGGGAGCCTCGCACTGCTCGCGTGGCTGCCGGGCGAGGAAATAGAACGCATCATCGAGGCGAACTCTTCGCGATTGGAAAACTACGCGAGCTTCGACGCAGAAACCCTGCTCCGGCTGGTCGGTGAGAGCAGACGCCGCGACCACACCTTCAACGACCAAATGCTGATCCCGGGAATGCGCGCCATCGGCGTCCCGGTGATCGGCAAAGACGGCAGAGCGGTCGCGTCACTGAGCATCGCCGCCATAGCGTCGCGCATGGACAGCAAGCGCCGTACACGGCTGGCCCGCCTGCTGTCCGAGGAGGCCGAGACAGTGGCAAAACGCCTTGCCGAGGCGACGGACGGCCTGACCGAGTCCAGCATTCGCCGATTGCTCCCCGACCTGACGTAGAACCCCAAGTCGACGCCGACACCGACGCGGGCCCGACCGGTGCGGGCCGCGCTCGCGGCCGCGAACGGGACCACACCGGGAGAGCTCGAACCAAAGCAGGTCCGGCAACGGTTGAGCGCACGGGACGCGATCCTCTCGCTGGCGTAAGGCCAAGGGCCGGGTAGTGCCAGGTGGCCGTCGGCGGGACAGGCGACGAAGGGTCCTGGCACGCCCGGACCGGTGGCGCCGGCGATCGCCTGGAGACGGCGACGCCGGCGCGGCTCCGGCGGTGGACCCTGGCGCTGAGGCTGCCCATGGAGGGCCATATCGTCACCGTCTACGAAGAGTTGGAAGATCTGTGGACGAGTCGTGTGCCTCCACGTTCCACCCTTCGGGTCGCCGTCTACCAGTACCGCGACCGCCGTGAAGGGGTGATCGCCGGGCGGCCGTGGCTGGCAGCCCCCAGTGGCGCACCCACACCCACACACCGCGCGGTGCAGTCCCGGCAGGTCGCCGACTCGCTCACCAACCAAGAGCTTCCCCGCCCGGGTTGGGCGCGGCGGGGTACGGGGCCGCAGGCGACACCACTGCTCGCCGAAGCCACCGTCCATCCGGCTGGCATGGCGTTGCGCGGTTCGGGCGCCTCAGGGCCGACCAGAGCTGAGCGCCAGAGCTTCCCGTCGCAGTGCAACCCTCCGGGAGCGCTACCAGTCTCATGGGTGAGTTGTTCAACTTCCCCTGTATCGAGGCACCGATCCCGACCGTCGCCATGTGAGCGAAGGACACCGCCGATTCTCTGGAAGTGGAGCAAGTCCCATCCCTGACACAGAGCGCCTTGGAAGGCCTCATCTCGAGTGTGGAGGCGGTCTACCCGAACAGTTACTTGACAAGTCTCTTCAAGAACCGGACCAAGTGCCGGGAGCTCGTTCACAGGGTGCGCGCAGGGCAGGAGGGCACCAACAGCGCCCAGCCAACCTGACGAGGGATGGGTCAGCGACTTACGTGACGGCGGGTGCGGCGTTACTGAGGTCGAGCCGCGTTCCGCCGTGCGCAAGCGGGATCGCAGCAGCAGAGCATTTCCTCGCAGCTGTAGATGTGGCATTGGCCGACGGTGCCGCTGCGTAACACCTGGCTGGCACGGTGGCTCAGCCGACTCGGCGTGCGTCGCAGGCTGACTGAGCCCAGCGGTAGTAGTGCTGGCGGGAGCCTGAGCACCTGGCACGCAACCGCGACAGGGATGTTGTCGGCGGCGAGCTTTCCCACGAGCGGGTAGCGGTTTTCTGGATTCGGCCGCTCGAAGCGGGCGTTGACCTGATGCGAGTGGCCGGTGAGTCTGTTCCCGGTGACTCAGGAGGGGCGCCGAGGCGCCAACGGCAATCTGGATCAGTCCAGCAGGTGGTTCGGGTCCATGTGTCTCTTGAGGACGCCCTTCAGCGCTTGTACCGGGGGGTACGTAGCGTTCGTAGGCGTCGAGGTTCTTGCGGCCGACGCCGTGCTCGGTCGAGAAGGTGCCTCCGAACTCACGTACGACCGTATCGAAGACGACCTGCCGCAGCCCGGCCATCGCTGCGACGTTCACCGAGCTGATCCCGGCCGACGTCCGGGTTACGGGAATCGGCATTCCGTACTCCCTGGTCAACGCGGGATTGGGCGACACGGCGCCGTTGGTCAGCGCAGCCTTCATCGATGCAGGGCATCCCG
Source organism: Streptomyces winkii (assembly GCF_032248595.1). Taxonomy (NCBI): domain Bacteria; kingdom Bacillati; phylum Actinomycetota; class Actinomycetes; order Kitasatosporales; family Streptomycetaceae; genus Streptomyces; species Streptomyces winkii. The sequence continues at coordinate 1,010,307 of NZ_JASTTH010000001.1, forward strand.
ATCTGATCGCGGTGTACGTCAGCGTCGTGATGCTGGTGGCCGGCCTCTTCTGGGTCACCATGCCGGAAACCCGTGACCGCTCGATCGACGCGGAGCAGGGCCCGGCCACGGAGCAGCGATGACCTTGAGGCCACCAGGCCGACCGACAACGCTCCGGCGCCCCGCGACGAGGGACGGGAGGTGAGTTCCGTGATAGCACACACGGGCGGCTGACGCCCCGGCCGCCCTTGCGGAGCCCGCGCTGCCCTTTCCGGAGCGCCGGCTCACACCGTTCCTGCCCCTGTGAGGCAACGCCGGGTTTCTGGTCATGGGCCGCGGCGCCGGCCCGCTCGCCCAGTGCCAGCCGTAGTAGGGGGATGCCCCTCGCTGTCACGTCGGGCGGCGGTGAACACCCGCCCGTATTGGACGGGTGCCGACGACCGGGCGTACCGAGCGTTCGTACGCGGGTCGAACTCAGCCGTGTGTCCGGCGACTAGACCGCGCAAGCCCGGCAGAAGATCGACCGTCCCTGTGCGTCCCGCAGCGCGGCGACGGCGGCATCTGTGCACGTGTCTGTGCCGCACGCCCTGGAGTGAGGAGGCTGTTTCATCGGAACGTGATCCGTGAGGAGGCCGAGATGGACAGACGTGGGGGCTGGAGCAGTAGGCAGGGTTTCGGTGAGGGGGCGGGCCGATGTCACGGCCAGATGCGCAGCAGCAGCGGCGGCCATGCGGGGCGGGCCGGTCTTGCGGCGGATTTGGCGGGGGAGTTCGGGGCGGAGTTGGTGCGTGCGTTGCGTGCGGGGCTGGCTCCGGGCCGGGCTGGTGCATACGGTTCGCGTGGGCCGTCGCAGCTGAGTTGGTATGCGTTCGCGGTGAATTACGCACAGGCGCACTGGTTGGGGCGGGCAGCGCACACGCGGCGGGAGAACAGCGAGGCGCTGGCGGCCATCACCCGGGCGATGTTGCTTGACCTGCCGGGTCGCCCCGAGGAGTCGCTTCTGCACCGTTCGCTGCAGGGATGGGCTTTCGTCGTACCGGGGCCCCAGGAAGGCGAAGTCCCCGCACAGGCACGGTTGGTACTGGACTGGGTAGCCAAGGCGTCCCGGCCGTTGATCGACCTGCACGACCCTGCGGTGGCCCGCGGCGTGCTTGATGCACTCCGCCGCAAACGCGACGGCACGGCCGCGGCCCGGGAAACCTGGCGGCGTAAACGGAAGGTGCTGGTGAGCGCTTTGTACTACGCCGTCGAACAGGGGGAGTTGGGTAGTCATCCGCTCGACAACATCCGGGCCGGGACCTCGCGGCAGGTGACCACGGTCGACCCTCGTGTTGTCGTCAACCCTCAGCAGGCGCGAACACTGATCACCGCCGTCTCCTACGTCGGCACCTATCACCGGGCCCGTGGGCGGCGGCTCGTCGGCTTCTTCGCCGGCATGTACTACGCCGGACTGCGTCCGGAAGAGGCAGCCGGGGTCGTAGTCACCGACTGCGTGCTGCCCACCAACGGTTGGGGCCGGCTGGTCGTCAACCGGGCCCTGCCGCAGGTGGGCAAGAAGTGGACCGACAACGGGCGCCGCCACGACGAACGGGGGCTGAAGAACCGCCCGGCAGGCGAGACCAGGGTTGTGCCCCTTCCCCCGCACCTCGTCGCCCTGTGGCGCGAGAGCATCAACACCTTCGGGGTCGCTGAGGACGGCCGCCTGTTCTTCACCGAGCGCGGCGACATCATCGGCTCCACCTCGTACTACAGAGTCTGGAGCGAAGCCCGCGCGCTCGCACTACCGCCGCAACTCGTGGCGTCTCCGCTCGCCGCGAAGCCTTACGATCTGCGGCACTCGGCCCTGTCCACCTGGCTGTGCTCAGGAGCAGACCCGGCTGAGGTAGCCCAGCGCGCCGGCAACAGCATCGACGTTCTCCTCACGCGCTACGCGAAGTGCCTGTATGACCGGCAATCCATCACAAACCAGCGCATCGAGCACCTCCTGCGTGCCTACGATCCGCCTTCTCCGGACGATGAAACGGATGCCGCTTCGCCTGAGCAGTGACCCGCCAAACCGTGCGCGTTTCCCTAGCGTCGACGAAGATGCGCTGGTGAAGCCACTGATGGCTCTCCGTGCAGCAGAACTGTAATCCTCGCGGCCGTTCAAGGGGTGGCTGCTATGTGCTGGGCGCCATTGAGTGCTCTGAGCTGGTCGGATGCCCACAAGGAAACGTCACTGTCGGCCGCGACTTACGCGCGTCCCCAAAAGGCAAACGGTCCAAGAACCGTTTGCCTTTTGGCATGAGCACAATAGACTCTGACCCGCATTTCTGCTGGTCAGGACCCTTAATCTGAAGTACCCCCGGCAGGATTCGAACCTGCGCACACGGCTCCGGAGGCCGTTGCTCTATCCCCTGAGCTACGGGGGCTCGTCGCGCCAGTGGCGGCGACAGGAGGAACAGTACCAGCTTGGTCGTGGTGCACCGGAACCAGGTTTCCGGCGTGAGGGGACCGTGGACGAGTGTGCGGAGGCGGTGTCTCGCAGGGGTGGAAAAGGGCAAAAGCCGGACGCCGGGGGAGGGGTGTGCCTAGGCTCATTGTGTGCCAGGTATGTCCGGCCGGGTCCTTGTCGTGGACGACGACAAGGTCATCCGGGAGCTGATCAAGGTCAATCTCGAGCTGGAAGGCTTCGAGGTGGTAACCGCTGCCGACGGCGTCGAGTGCCTGGACGTCGTGCAGGATGTGCGGCCGGATCTCGTGACGCTCGACGTCGCGATGCCGCGCCTCGACGGTCTCAGGACCGCCGAGCGCCTGCGCTCGGATCCCCGTACGCGCCACATCCCGGTCGCGCTCGTCAGCGGGCACACGCAGATCGACGGGGAGGACGGGCAGGGGCCGCCCGTGGACGCGCTGTTGGCGAAGCCCTTCGAGCCGTCCGAACTGGTGCGCATGGTGCGGCAGTTGGCGGGTCTTCCAGAGGACGGGGAGCCGCGGCCAGGCGATGCGGACGAACAGGAGCCGGCCAGGTGGCCCGCTCGTCGCTGACCGGGCAAGGACGAATCACCGGGTAGTGACGAATAACCGGGCAGTGACGATTCACCCCGTACTCCCCGTACTCCCCGCACGCCCGCTCTGCACTCGGCCACAGCCCCAGACGCGGCCTCGCGATGCCCGCGGACCGCGTACGCGCCCCCGGATGCCGCTCCGCGCCCGTCCGGTGTGGAATCCCGTTCGCGTCGCACCCGCCCCTCTCCCATACGCTTGCTCTGTGACACCCGCCCAGCTCTCCCGCACCGTGCTGCAAGCAGTACGCCGTGCCGCGCAAGACGGTGAGCTGGGGGAGGTACGGGGAGGCGCACGGCTGGCACAGCGCGTGACCGTCGAGTCGCCGCCGCGGCGCGGGACCGGGGACTACGCCGTGAGCGTCGCCTTCGGGTTGGCGGCAGCCACGGGCATGGCGGCGTACGACGTGGCGAAGGTGCTGCGTGCGCGCCTTGAGCGGCAGGACGGGATCGGCTCCGTGGAGATCACCGGAGGCGGCTTCCTCAACGTCACCCTCGACGACCGGGCGCGGGCCGAGCTCGTGGCGGAGCTGTCCCGGCGGCACCGTGAGGACGCGAGCCCGGATGCCACAACCACCGGCACCCCGGCCACCGGCACCCCAGCAAACGACGTCCCGGCCACAGACACCCCCGCCACCACAGACACCCCCGCCACCGACATCGCCCGCTGGAGCGCGGTCACCGGAGACACCCCGGCGGCGCTGGCCGTACGGACGGCGCAGGCGAGCACCCTCTTCCGCGTGCAGTACGCGCACGCTCGTACCTGTGCGCTCTCGCGGAACGCCCGTGACCTCGGCTTTCGAGGCGAACCGCAAGCAGCGGCCGAGGCCGGGGACCCGACGGGCGGAGGATCCGCGTACGGGCCGAGCGGCGCTGCGCTGCTCGCGCTGCTCGCCGATCACCGGCGGGTCAGCGAGCAGCCGGATCCGGCGCGCCATGCCCGGCACCTCGTCGCGGTGGGCGACGCCTTCTTCGACTTCCACGACCAGTGCCCGCCCCTGCCCAGCGGTGACGAGAAACCCGGGGCCGCCCACCGTGCCCGCCTGGCCCTCGTCGAGGCCACGGGGACGGTGCTGGCAGGCGGCCTGACCCAGCTCGGCGTCAGCGCACCCGCGCACCTCTGAGACCGGAGCGAGCCCCCGAGCCCAGCCCTCCAGGTCTCGAGCCCGACCGGCCCGTACAGACACTCAGACCCCTCAGACCTCTTACACACCTCAGGCTTCGAACACCGCGAAGGACCACGATCAGCGTGAACACGAACCGTCCGACGAACCGCTCCAGTGAGAGCGAGGCCGCCGCATGAGCCGCTCCGCGCACCCCGCAGGGCCCCGGTACGCCGATGTGCTCCCGGAGGGGCACTACACCGCGCCACCCGCCGACCTCAACGTGCTCGACCCCCGCGTCTGGCCGAAGACCGCCGCCCGCACCACCGCCGGCTCCGTCACCGTCGGCGGCCTCGACGTGAAGGATCTGGCCGAGGAGTTCGGCACCCCTCTCTTCGTACTCGACGAGGCCGACTTCCGTGCCCGCTGCCGCGCGTGGCGCGACGCCTTCGGTGAGGACGCCGACGTCTTCTACGCGGGCAAGGCCTTCCTCTCCCGCGCCGTCGTGCGCTGGCTGACCGAGGAGGGGCTCAACCTCGACGTCTGCTCCGGCGGCGAGCTCGCCATCGCGCTCGCCGCGGGCATGCCGCCCGAGCGGATCGCGCTGCACGGCAACAACAAGTCGTCCGCGGAGATCGGTCAGGCCGTCGAGGCGGGCGTCGGGCGCATCGTGCTGGACTCCTTCCAGGAGATCGTCCGCGTCGCGCACATCGCCGAGCGGCTCGGCCGGCGCCAGCCCGTCCAGATCCGCGTCACGGTCGGCGTCGAGGCGCACACGCACGAGTTCATCGCGACGGCGCACGAGGACCAGAAGTTCGGGCTCGCGCTCGCCGGGGACCAGGCCGCCGAGGCCGTACGGCGCGTGCTGAAGCTCGACAGCCTGGAGCTGATCGGCATCCACTCGCACATCGGCTCGCAGATCTTCGACACCTCGGGCTTCGAGGTCGCGGCGCACCGCGTCGTCGGCCTGCTCGCCGACATCCGGGACGAGCACGGCCTGGAGCTGCCCGAGATCGACCTCGGCGGCGGCCTCGGCATCGCCTACACCCCCGAGGACGACCCGAGCGAGCCGCACGACATCGCCGCCTCGCTCCGCGAGATCGTCGGGCGCGAGTGCCGCGGCGCGGGCCTCGCCGTGCCGCGGCTGTCCGTGGAGCCGGGCCGGGCCGTGGTCGGGCCCTCGGCCTGCACGGTGTACGAGACGGGCACGGTCAAGGAGCTCCAGGGCCTGCGTACGTACGTGAGCGTGGACGGCGGCATGTCCGACAACGTCCGCACCGCGCTCTACGACGCCGAGTACAGCGTCTCGCTCGTCTCCCGGACCTCCGCCGCCGAGCCCATGCTCTCCCGCGTCGTCGGCAAGCACTGCGAGAGCGGCGACATCGTCGTGCGGGACGCGTTCCTTCCGGCGGACCTGGCTCCGGGGGATCTGCTCGCCGTGCCGGCGACGGGCGCGTACTGCCGCTCCATGGCGAACAACTACAACCACGCGCTGCGGCCGCCGGTCGTCGCCGTACGGGACGGAGAGGCGCGGGTGATCATCCGGCGGGAGACGGAGGAGGATCTCCTGCGACTGGATGTCGGTTAGCGAGACATTCGTCCCACATATTGGAACGAGCGTGGAATCTCCGTACCGGTACGTGAGACTGACAGCACTGGAAATGACGAGAGGCGAGGTCGGATGATGCGTACGCGTCCGCTGAAGGTGGCGCTGCTGGGCTGTGGGGTCGTCGGCTCAGAGGTGGCACGCATCATGACGACGCACGCGGACGATCTCGCAGCTCGCATCGGCGCTCCGGTGGAGCTGGCCGGCGTCGCGGTGCGCCGTCCCGACCGCGTACGCGAGGGCGTCGATCCGGCGCTGGTGACCACGGACGCCGCCGCGCTCGTCCGCCGCGAGGACGTCGACGTCGTCGTCGAGGTCATCGGCGGCGTCGAGCCCGCCCGCAGGCTCATCACCACCGCGTTCGAGCACGGCGCGAGCGTCGTGACGGCCAACAAGGCCCTCCTCGCGGAGGACGGCCCCGCGCTCCACGAGGCGGCCGAGAAACACGGCAACGACCTGTACTACGAGGCCGCGGTCGCCGCCGCGATCCCGCTCGTGCGGCCCCTGCGCGAGTCGCTGGCAGGCGACAAGGTCAACCGCGTCCTCGGCATCGTCAACGGCACGACGAACTTCATCCTCGACCGGATGGCCTCCACCGGCGCCGGCTACGGCGAGGCCCTCGACGAGGCCACCGCGCTCGGCTATGCCGAGGCCGACCCGACCGCCGACGTCGAGGGCTTCGACGCCGCCGCCAAGGCCGCGATCCTCGCCGGGATCGCCTTCCACACCCGCGTACGCCTGGACGACGTGCACCGCGAGGGGCTCACCGAGATCACCGCGGCCGACATCGCCTCGGCGAAACGCATGGGCTGCACGGTGAAGCTGCTCGCCATCTGCGAACGGGCCGCCGACGGCCGCTCGGTCACCGCACGCGTGCACCCGGCGATGATCCCGCTCAGCCATCCCCTCGCCAACGTCCGCGAGGCGTACAACGCCGTCTTCGTCGAGGCGGACGCCGCGGGCCAGTTGATGTTCTACGGGCCGGGTGCGGGCGGCGCGCCCACGGCCTCGGCCGTGCTCGGTGACCTCGTCGCCGCGTGCCGCAACAAGCTCAACGGGGCCCGGGGGCCCGGCGAATCGGCGTACGCGCAGCTTCCGGTCTCGCCGATGGGCGAGGTCGTCACTCGCTACCACATCAGCCTCGACGTGGCGGACAAGCCCGGCGTCCTCGCCCAGGTCGCCACCACGTTCGCGGAGCACGGCGTCTCCATCGACACCGTCCGCCAGCAGGGCAAGGACGGCGACGCATGGCTCGTCGTCGTCACGCACAGCGCGCCCGACGCGGCGCTGAGCGCGACGGTCGAGGCGCTGCGCGGCCTCGACACCGTGCGCGGAGTCGCCAGCATCATGCGCGTCGAGGGCGAATGAACGGGACCGCCAGCAGGGCCCGGCCACAGGGGAATCGAGGACAGTGACCACCATGGAAACCGCAGCACCCGCCACCTCCCGCCAGTGGCGCGGCGTCATCGAGGAGTACCGCGACCGGCTGCCCGTCGGCGACGCGACGGCTCCCGTCACCCTGCGAGAAGGCGGCACTCCGCTCGTACCGGCGCAGCTGCTCTCCGAACTCACCGGCTGCGACGTCCACTTGAAGGTCGAGGGCGCCAACCCGACCGGCTCCTTCAAGGACCGCGGCATGACGATGGCGATCACGCGGGCCAAGGAGGACGGAGCGCAGGCCGTCATCTGCGCGTCCACGGGCAACACTTCGGCGTCAGCGGCCGCGTATGCCGTGCGTGCCGGAATGGTCTGCGCCGTCCTGGTGCCGCAGGGCAAGATCGCGCTGGGCAAGATGGGGCAGGCGCTGGTGCACGGCGCCAAGATCCTTCAGGTGGACGGGAATTTCGACGACTGCCTCACCCTCGCCCGCGGCCTGTCGGAGAAGTACCCGGTGGCGCTGGTCAATTCGGTCAATCCCGACCGCATCGAGGGGCAGAAGACGGCCGCCTTCGAGATCGTCGACATGCTCGGGGACGCCCCGGACGTACACGTACTGCCGGTGGGCAACGCGGGCAACATCACCGCGTACTGGCGCGGTTACAGCGAGTACCTCGCGGACGGGCCCGCGACGCGTGCGCCGCGCATGTGGGGCTTCCAGGCCTCCGGAGCCGCTCCCATCGTGCGCGGTGAGCCCGTGAAGGACCCGAGCACGATCGCCACCGCCATCCGCATCGGCAACCCGGCGTCATGGGGGTTCGCGGAGCGCGCGCGGGACGAGTCGGGCGGCTTCATCGACGCTGTGACGGACCGTCAGATCCTGCGCGCCTACAAGCTGTTGTCGTCCCGGGAGGGCGTGTTCGTCGAGCCGGCCTCGTCCGCGTCGGTCGCGGGCCTGCTCCAGGCCGCGGAGCAGGGCAGGCTGGAGCCGGGGCAGCGCGTGGTGTGCACGGTCACCGGCAACGGCCTCAAGGATCCCGACTGGGCGGTGGCCGGCGCGCCGCGTCCCGTCACGGTGCCCGTCGACGCGGACGCCGCGGCGGAACACCTCGGCCTGGCCTGACGGTTCGCCCGGACCGGCGGCGGGAAGCCATCCCGTGACACCGGAGCGTCACCCGGCGCAGAGAACTGCGAGAGCGAAGACGGAACAAGAGGGGAACGAAGGCGGAAGCGGGGAGAGGTTCCCGGTCGGAGACCCGGGGCAAGGGAGCGCGTAGCCGCTTGCGACACGCATCGTGCGCCTCCCGTGCGCCCTGTGTCGCCACTGAACCTTCCTTCGATAAGCTTGCGTTCATCCCACTCCCCGTACGTATTCCGGGGCATCCCCTCGTCCTGCCAGGGAAGCCCCACCCGGTCCGCCGCGCCCGGGGCGCACAGGGGCCGTGACCCCTCCGGCGCCGCCGCCGCGGTCCATGGGAAATCGCGTCAACAATCCAAGGAGAGTCATCGGGAGATGGCCGGTCCCGCGTTCCGCGCCGCAGCTGTCCGCGTGCGCGTTCCCGCCACCAGCGCCAACCTCGGCCCCGGCTACGACGCCCTGGGCCTCGCGCTGGGCCTGTACGACGACGTCGTCGTACGGGTCGCCGACTCCGGCCTGCACGTCGACATCGCGGGGGAGGGCGCCGAGACCCTGCCGCGCGACGAGGACCATCTGCTCGTGCGCTCCCTGCGTACGGCGTTCGACCTGCTCGGCGGCCAGCCGCGCGGTCTGGAGGTCGTCTGCGCCAACCGCATCCCGCACGGGCGTGGCCTCGGCTCCTCCTCCGCGGCGATCTGCGCGGGGATCGTGGCGGCACGCGCGGTCACCACGGGCGGCGAGGCCAAGCTCCACGACTCGGCGATGCTGGAGCTGGCCACCGAGATCGAGGGCCACCCCGACAACGTCGCGGCCTGTCTGCTGGGCGGCTTCACGCTGGCCTGGATGGACGCGGGAGCCGCGCGCGCGATCAGGATGGAGCCCGCGGAATCCGTCGTGCCGGTGGTCTTCGTGCCTCCCGTGCCGCTGTCGACGGAGACGGCGCGCGGTCTGTTGCCCCGTCATGTTCCGCATGTGGACGCGGCGTTCAACACCGGACGTGCCGCGCTGCTCGTGGAGGCGCTGACCAGGCGCCCCGATCTGCTGCTGCCGGCAACCGAGGACCGGCTGCACCAGGAGTACCGGGCGCCGGCGATGAAGGAGAGCGTGGAATTGGTGAACCGGCTGCGGGCGGACGGCGTCCCAGCTGTTGTCTCGGGTGCGGGACCCACGGTGCTCGCGCTGCCCGAGGGCCACGGAGCCGCCGACAAGGTCGCGAAGCTCGCAGGTGAGCAGTGGACGGCGAACAGGCTGAGCCTCGACACCGCGGGAGCGAGCGTCCTGCCGCTGAAGGCGGACGGTACGGACCGCGGCGCATCCCAGTGACGTGTACGGCCTGAACAGCACGCGAAGGCCTCGGAGGGGCCGATGATCGAGGAGAGGGGGAATGTTTGTTGGGTCCGGTAGTGTTAACCTCAAGTCAGTGCTCGCAGTCTCGCGGTCCACACGTGAAACTCTGTGGTGGTCCGTAGAGTGCAGTGCTTGAGTGATCCCTCAGGGCAGAGGCCCAGGATCGCCTCTTCCTCCAGGAGCCTCCCACGCTGCTTCGCGTTGCGAAGCAGTCCCGAGCACGCTCCGGAGCCGACGTGGAGGACGCACATTCTCCTCGCACGTCGAACCATGAATTGATCTCCCCGCCACACATCCAGGCGGGAACCACCGTTTCGGCCAGGTCCGCGCGTACAGGACCATCGCCGGACAGCACGACCGGTCGCCGAGCCAGACAGGCCGACGTCCGCTCCAGGGAAGGACCCTTTGTGAGCGACACCACCGATCTGATGGGCGTGAACGCCGCTCCTCCTGAGTCCGATGGCTCGGGTGGCACCTCCACCGGGGGTGCCCCTGTGGAGAAAGCCGACGCGCCTGCCACGGACGCTTCTGCCGCGCCTGCCTCGGGTGCTGCGCCCAAGCGTCGGCGCTCCGGCACCGGGCTTGAGGGCATGGTGCTCGCCGAGCTTCAGCAAGTTGCCTCCGGTCTCGGCATCAAGGGCACCGCGCGTATGCGCAAGAGCCAGCTGATCGAGACCATCAAGGAGCGGCAGGCGGGCGGGGGTTCGGCCTCCGGCGCCGACGCGCCGGCCGGCAAGGACGGGGCCTCCGCCGGGGAAGGCGAGGACCAGTCCGCCGCGAAGCCGAAGCGCCGTGCCACGTCCCGGGCGCGCACGGGTGAGCCGGGCGCGGACGACGAGCAGGACGCCCAGATCGACATTCCGGGACAGCCCGCGAACGAGGAGAAGGCCGGCGGCGGCGACCGCCGCGGCCGCCGTGAGCGCGGCGAGGGCGGTGGCGGCAAGGCCGAGGCCGCCGTGGACACCGCCGAGGGGAAGACCGAGGGCCGCGGCGACGGCGGACAGCAGTCCAAGGGCGACGGCTCCCGCGGCGACCGCGGCGACGGCCGTGGCGGAGACGGCCGCGGCGATGGCGGCGGCCGGCAGCAGCAGGACCGCCCCTCCAAGCGCGACCGCCAGCGCGGCCGTGGCAAGGGCGGCGACGGCGGCGGCCAGAACCAGGGCGGCGGCCAGAACCAGAGCCAGGGCGGCGGCCGGCGTGACGACGACGACTTCGAGGGCGGCCGGCGTGGTCGTCGGGGTCGTTATCGGGATCGTCGGGGGCGTCGTGGTGGGCGTGAGGATGCGGAGCCGCAGGTCGCTGAGGATGATGTGCTGATTCCGGTGGCCGGGATCTTGGACATTCTCG